>DASYUV010000293.1:0-37060 GCA_036000865.1 Binatia bacterium
TACCTCCCGCGCGAATATTGCATCCGTACCCAAATGAGCGGCTGACCGTCAAATGAACCCGAGGTAAGAGCCGTATGAAATAATCCTTCACGTACGGATCTGTGCGGGGGGCCGCTCGCAAGGGCGGTTCCTACCGCGACAATCTTCTCGCACTACTGCTTCTGGATGATATATGGCGATGATCCTTCGACCTCGCTCAGACGGGCTCTGAGCAGTTGACGTATTTGCTGTTTCACAAGACGGCTGATGAGCGAACTTCATGAGGTTGGACAACGGTTCGGCACGCAGACAAAATGATGATATAAGATAGTTCAGAGGTAGATTTTGGCAAGCTCTAAGAAAACAAAAGGCTCTGCGGAATTGGCTAGAGAAGAGTCGTTGAATGAGATGGTGGCTTTTCACCTTGAAAACCTGGAATCAGGGGAGGTTACGCCTCGGCAGGGATGGCTGAAGGAAGTTTGGGGTAAATGGCCGGGGGACGAGTCCATCCAGGAGTTGCTCGCCGCGCTAAAGAAAAGCTAGTGTTTGCTTATCGAAACGCCGATTGAATCAAAGGATTTCGCCAGAATGGCTAAGAGAAAAGATATCGAGCTGCCGCGAGACAAGATTGCTGATTTCTGCAAAAGAAATCGAATACGGAGACTCTCCCTATTCGGTCCGCTCTTAAGGGCGAGCTTCGGAAGAACAGCGACATCGACCTTCTGGTTGAGTTCCAGCCTGGCGAGACGCCTAGTCTCTTCGATTTGGCCCGAATGGAGAGAGACCTTTCGAAACTTCTCGGTGGTCGAAAGGTCGATTTGCGCACTCCCAACGAGCTTAACCGCTATTTCCGCGAGGAAGTACTCTCTACAGCCAGTGTCCAGTATGCAGAAGGATGACCGCGTCTTGCAGCACATGTTGGACGCGTCAAAGCGCCACGCGAGCGAATAGCCCTACTTTGTTGAACATCCGCAACGAAGGAATAAGCATTTGACTCGTGGACAGTCAGCTTTGAGTAAGACGTGCAATGAAAATTGTTAAGTCAGTCGCAGGTATACCAATTCGCTTGACGCCCGAGCGAGTCGAGCACATCGAACGTCGCCATCCTGAGATGCTTGGTGAAGAAGAGCGTATTTTAGAAGTCGTGTCGTCCCCTGACTACGTGCAGGAAGGGGATAGTGAGACGTTGATAGCTGTAAAGCATTACTCGAAGACGCCACTTACCGAAAAATATTGTGCCGCTGTTTATCGAGAGCTTAGTGAAGAGGACGGTTTTGTACTGACCGCTTAGTTTACCAGTAAGCCGTCTGAAAGGAGAAAGATCGTATGGAAGCCATAAAACTGTTTGACAAGAAGAAGGCTCCCCTGGATTGGGAATATGATGGAGAGGCAGACACTCTCTATATTAGCTTTGGAAAGCCTCGCGCCGCCCTTGGATTAGACGTGGGGGAGGGGGTAGTAGTTCGCTATGACGAGAAAGCCAAGGAAGTCGTGGGCCTGACGATCATCGGGGTTGGAAGACGACTTGAGCAACATCTCAGAGACGGAGCTTGAGTTTTGACCTCTTCAGCAATCGTTCAAAAACTGTGGAACTACTGCAACGTTCTCCGCGACGATGGAATGAGCTACGGCGATTACGTCGAGCAGTTGACGTATTTGCTGTTTCTCAAGATGGCGGACGAGCGGACGAAGCCGCCGCATAGCGAACCCAGCGCCGTTCCGAGCGAGTACAGCTGGCCCACGCTTGTTAAGAAGGACGGCGATGAGCTTTTTGATCACTATCGGCACGTTCTAGAGAAGCTCGGAAACGAGAAGGGGCTGCTCGGTCTCATCTTCAATAAATCGCAGAACAAATTTCAGGACCCGGCGAAGCTGCGGCGGTTGATTGTCGATCTGATCGACAAGGAAAACTGGTCGGTGATGAGCGCGGACGTGAAGGGCGACGCGTACGAGGGCCTACTGGAGAAGAATGCGCAGGACGTCAAGACTGGCGCTGGCCAATACTTTACACCGCGTCCTTTGATCGCGGGGATCGTCGATGTCATAGCCCCGAAACCTAACGAAACAATCTGTGATCCGGCTTGCGGCACTGGCGGGTTTTTTCTCGCGGCGAATGAGTATGTTATCCGGCATTATCCGAACATGACGCGGGATGAGAAGCGGAACCTGAAAGAATCGATCTTCCGTGGATGCGAGCTGGTGCAGAGCACCGCTCGGCTGTGCGCTATGAACATGATGCTCCACGGCATTGGCGGCGATGAGCTTCCGCTGGTCGTTGCGGATTCGTTGGCCGGAGATCCCGGCGATCGCTATGAGATCGTCATGACCAATCCGCCCTTTGGCAAGAAGAGCAGCACGACCATTGTGGCGGATGACGGCAAAGTGGCAAGGGAAACGGAAATCATCGAGCGCGATGATTTCTGGGCGACGACCTCGAACAAGCAGCTCAATTTTCTCCAGCACGTCAAAACGCTGCTGAAGCAAAACGGCCGGGCGGCGATCGTGGTTCCGGACAATGTTCTCTTCGAGGGCGGGGCAGGGGAGACGGTTCGCCGAAAGCTGGTGCACGAGTGCGAAGTTCACACGTTACTGCGTCTCCCGACCGGCTTGTTCTATGCGCAGGGTGTAAAGGCGAACGTCCTCTTCTTCGATAAGAAGCCGGCCAGTGAAACGCCGTGGACAAAGAAGCTCTGGATCTACGACCTCCGAACCAACAAGCACTTCACTCTAAAGACCAATCCACTCAAGCGCGAAGACCTCGACGAGTTCGTTCAATGCTACAATCCAGAAAATCGACATCAACGCCAATCAACCTGGTCCGAACAGAACCCCGACGGCTGCTGGCGCGCTTACGATTACGACGAACTCATCAACCGCGACAAAGCCAGCCTTGATATCTTCTGGCTAAGAGACGAAAGCCTCGAAGACTCCGACAATCTCCCCGGTCCCGACGTTCTCGCCCAGGAAATCGTCGAAGATCTCGAAGCCGCCCTCGAACAATTCCGTGAAATCGCTGCGGACTTGGGATCGAAAGAAAGCGAATCTTAGAAAGGCTGTCGATTAGCGCTGCGCAATCTCAGCTGGTGTCTCAGGATCTAAAGAAAGAACGAGTATGGCAAGAATGTCTAAAAGTGCCGGAAAACTCATTCTGCAGTGAGATGAATGGGGTGAAGGTATGTTGACCAACAAAGATCGCAAAATTGCTGACCAGCTTAAAAAGCGTCTTTTAGCCTCTGACGGTGCGCGCATTCAGCGGGTATTTCTCTATGGCTCGCGTGCAAAAGGTACCGCGACTAGAGAAAGTGATTTTGATTTACTAGTGGTTGAAAAAGATCCTGTTGCTAAGCGAGAGGAGATGATGCGTCTCCGTCAAGTTGTCAGCGATCAGGCTTATGCCGTTGATATCTGGGTTATGGGAGAAGAAGAGTTTGAAGAGACAAAGGACGTGATCGGGGGCCTTGCGTATCCAGCTCACAAATACGGCCTGGTGTTATATGAGAACACCTGAGCAGGTGAAGTGGGATTTCGTACAGCAATGGTTAAATAGGGCTCGCAAGGATTTGGCTGCAGGCGAGGTGCTACTCAAAGGAGCGTTTGAAGATTACGAGAATGTCGGATTCCATGCCCAGCAGGCTTCGGAGAAGTTTATCAAAGCCTTTCTTGTTCGCCATCAGATTGAGTTTTCTAAAACCCACAACATTGCTCTTCTGAGGCAATTCGTTGCGAGTGTAGATCCTGATCTCGCTAATAGGCTAATGGTAGCCGATGCGCTAACACCATACGGTGTGGAGTTTCGCTATACGGAGACCTTCCGTCAGTATCACGCGCTGACGGCGAAAAGGCACTTCGTTTAGCTGAGGACGCGCGCGATCTCATCATTGGTTCTCTGCAGTCCTATATCAATGCGGGAAGGCCCTAATGCGCGACTCGAGCAGATTTAAGGAATTCCAACAAGTATCATTGGCTAAGGATATTCCGGAGAGCAATCTTCGGCGGGGAGACTTGGCAACCATTGTGGATGTACATCCAGCAAATGGTGGAGAGGCAGGTTACTGGATAGAAGTCTTCAACGCCCTTGGGGAAACGATAGCGGTAACTACAGTGCCGGAGTCAGTCCTTGAGGAGCTCACCGCAAACGAGATTCTTCACGTACGTTCTCTCACCGGCTAAATTTGAAAAGCCTAGAAGGTCAATTTCCAAAGCCCAGTCTTGCGCAGAAGTCGGAGAGTTTGGCGAGCAGAGGAAGAAACAGGGACCGGCTGGTTTTTTAATCGCGACAAAGCTAACTTTGACATCTTCTGCCTAACTAAGAGTGCTCGCCAGGAAATCGTCGAAGATCTCGAAGCCGCCCTCGTACAATTCCGCGAAATAACCACCGATCTGGGTGCCGACAAAAGTAACGTTTAACTGTTTTCGACAGCCGCTGCTTCCGTTCGCAATTTGTCCTCGCTCGGCCATAGGTCGCCGGATTAACTGGCAATGACAAGGCCAATGCCAGAAAACAATTTCAACGAACTGAATCCGTTTCGAACCCCGTCACGAGGGCTCAGCACCAACGCCGGCTACGGCGGACACTTACGCGCGGTTCAAGGATTCGAGTATATCGGCCGATAGCATACAATACAGCTTACGCGATCAGGCTTTTGGAGGACGCAATGGCCGCAATCGAACAAATCAAAATTCGGCCACTCTGGGCCGAGCATTATCCCAAATGGCGACAAAGTCCCGCATCAAAGGACGTTTGTCTCACGATCAGCCGCACCATCAAAGAACAAGCGGCGCTGCTCATTGCCAGCAGTAATTGGTCGGTCAAATTGGGCGTCACTGTGGCTTCCTACAACATACCTAAAGACCAGTTCGCCGAGTTCGTCTTAAACGGGACTTAGCACACAGGAAAATAGATAGAATGGGCCGCTTAGAAGACCAGGACATCGGGCTTCTGTGGGCAGAACATTATCCACGGCGCAAGGACGAGCACAAATCTCAAAGGCTTTGCCTAAGTCTCTGCGCCAGCATTAAGAGAAAGGCCGTTACTGCAACTCCGTACGGTGATTGGTACGACAGGGTGAGCCAAGCGCTGACTGAATTCGGCATCCCGGAAAATCAGTTTTGGGAGGTCGATAACGAGATAAAAGTGGAGTAATTAACTCTCTCTTTCTCAACCTAGCGTGTTCGCACGGGTGTGTTTGTCTGTACAAAAAGTTGCTGCACCGCCGCATTGCCCCGTTGCATTCACAGAAAATCTATCGGCGTCGATCTCAACCTTCACTCACTTGGTGTTGTAGCGTTAACAAAGTACACTCGGCGCTGCTCCGCTGATTTACAATCCCCATAGCCGCACTGCACTGCTGCTCCGCGGTTTAGTCCAGCCTCGTTTTACCCCTCCGTTGCTACTGCTCGGCGCTGGTAAGCTCAATCGTTAGCGAGACAACAAGCCGCGAGTTCCGTCTCGACGTCTCTCTTTGGACTCTGAGATTCGGTGCATTCACCGATGGCGCACCGGAAGAGAGAAGGAGGGGATTGCTGGGTATACAGAAATAATATGTTACGCTTAAGGGCCAGAGGATCTTATGCGCAAAACAATCGAGTAGGCCGAAAAGACGATCGCAAAGAGGAGGGGGCTATGTATACAAAGATGCTGATACCTCTAGACGGTTCGAAGACGGCAGAAAAGGTTTTGCCCTATGCTCGCTATCTGGTGGGCAAGTTGAGAATCCCCGTCGAGCTGTTGGCTGCCATCGACATGGCCGAGATTGTAACCCATATCCCAGCGGAAAAGGGCCATCTCTTCGAGTCGATGATCGAAGACAGCGTGAGGAACAGTGCGGGCTATTTGCGAGGAGTCGCAAGCACTTTCCGCGGCGCTGATGTGAAATGCACAGTGGAGAAGGGCCGCGCCGAGGCGGTGATCGTCGAAAAGGGCCGGGTGGATACGGGCACGCTGATCTGTATGGCGACCCATGGTCGCTCCGGACTCGATCGCTTTTTGTTGGGTAGCGTGGCGGAAAAAGTCTTGCGCGCTGCGGCAAATCCCTTGATGTTAGTTCGGGCGACGGAAGAGGCAAAGTCGGAGGCGGAGGCAGCACTGAAATCGATGATCGTACCTTTGGATGGGTCGGAGTTGGCTGAGAGCGTAATACCGATGGTAGCTGAAGTAGCAAACAAATTGCAGCTGGAAGTCATCTTGTTCCGTGCCTATCACATCCCCTACTACGCTTATGCGGGCGACGAGACTTCCTTTGTGGTCGACTACGACGAGCTGCTCGTGGGCGTGCGCGATGAGGCGACTGAATATCTCGAGAGAAAGGTGGCGGAGGTCAACAAGCTCGGAGTAGAAAAGGTGACTTTTGTGACCGAGGAGGGTTTCGCTGCAGATAAAATTATCGCCTTAGGTCGCGAGACCCCAGATAACTTGATCGCGATGTGTTCCCACGGGCGCACGGGCGTGAAACGCTGGGTGCTGGGCAGCGTAGCGGAGACCGTCGTGCGCCATTCTGGCGATCCGGTTCTGATTACTCGGCCGGGTTAACGTGGGGTTTGGTTGGAAGGATTGGGTGCTGGGCAGCGTCGCACAAAAAGTCGTTCAGCACTCACGGGACCCCGTGCTCCTCATCCGGGCGGCTTGAAACGCGCCCGTTATTTTCGATAGCCTCACCGTCAGTGCGGAAAGACTCGCGTGCCGTGTGTTTTAAAGAGGGGTGCCGCCATGCAACTCACGACCGTTAAAATCGAAAAGCCCGATGATATCAACTTCATCCTCGGTCAAAGCCACTTCGTCAAGACCGTTGAGGACATTCACGAAGCGCTGGTTCAGTCGGTCCCGGGGATCAAATTCGGTCTCGCCTTCTGCGAAGCCTCGGGCGCAATGCTAGTTCGCTGGACGGGCACAGACGAATCAATGATTGAATTAGCCAAGCGCAACGCCCTGGCTCTCTCCGCGGGTCACAGTTTCATCCTGTTTCTCGGCGCGGGCTTTTTCCCGGTCAACATTCTCAATGCCATCAAAATGGTTCCTGAGGTTTGTCGCATCTTCTGCGCGACTTCCAATCCGGTCGAGGTCGTGATTGCCGAGACCGATCAAGGGCGAGGCATCATGGGAGTAATCGATGGCGCCAAGAGCCAAGGCGTCGAGGACGCGAATGGAATCGCCTGGCGCAAAGAGCTGCTGCGTAAAATTGGCTACAAACTTTAGGCGCGTCGACGCTCATGGCGCGGTTTCGAACTTCGATTTTTCGAACCGTCACGGGGCTCGCACCAGCGCCGGCTACTTACGCGCGGTTTAAGGATTCGAGTATATCGGCCGATAGCATACAATACAGCCTACGCGATCGGGCTTTTGGAGGACGCAATGGCCGCAATCGAACAAATGAAAATTCGGCCACTCTGGGCCGAGCATTATCCCAAATGGCGACAAAGTCCCGCATCAAAGGACGTTTGTCTGACGATCAGCCGCACCATCAAAGAACAAGCGGCGCTGCTCATTGCCGGCAGTAATTGGTCGGTCAAAATGGGCGTCACTGTGGCTTCCTACAACATACCTAAAGACCAGTTCGCCGAGTTCGTCGAAAACGGGACTTAACACACAGGAAAATAGATAAAATGGGCCGCTTAGAAGACCAGGACATCGGGCTTCTGTGGACTAAACATTATCGGTGCCGGAAAGATGACCGCTCATCCCAGACCGTGTGCTTGCTTCTCTGCTTCATCGTTAGAGAACGGGCGAGGCGACTCGTCGGACAAAATGACTGGATGGCGCAACTGAACCTCGCGCTGCGCCATCTCGGGATTCCAAGAGATCAGTTTTTCGACGTCGACAACGAGTGACTAGCCTTTCACTTTCAAACTCCGCGCCGCGCGCCCTTCGCCACCAATCAAATATTTTGAATAGCTACATCCTCTTTCGAGAGGAGAGACGATTCCCGAGATCCGCGTCAATCCTCTCTGATCTTCTTGAACCGCAAGGTAATCGACTCTACATTTTGTGAATGGAGCTGCTGCAACGACGTCGCTCTGCATCGGCCTACTGATCGGTGCGGAACGAGGATGGCAGGAACGCTCGGCTACTGAAGGAGAGCGAGTCGCGGGCATCCGCACCTTCGGGCTGCTCGGTTTGCTGGGCGGCCTGTGGGCGGTTCTCGCTCAAGAACTGGGAACTATTCTTCTTGGGTTTTCCTTTCTCGCCATTACACTGGTGATGATTGTCGCTCACTTTCTTGATGTCCGTGCGGATCGGGATGTCGGAATCACAACTGTCATTGCGGCACTGCTGACGTTTGTTCTTGGAGCCGCTGCGGTGCAAGATCACGAAGCCGTGGCCCGTGCGGCGTCACAAACCTGAAGCAGCGAACATGTATGGCGACGGGCATAGGGTCAATCGTCATGATCCGGGCGGACCGCGGCGCGCCAGGATTTTTTCTCGCCTTGATGACGCTTGTCTGCGAGCAGGCGAAGTTTGGCGCGGCGCGAGCGTTTTCTTTTCTGGCGGCGAATCTTGGCAAAGCGTTGCTGCTCTTCGGCGGCGGCTCCTGTGATCTTTGCCTCGATCTTGTCCAGTAGAAGTCTTCGAGCCAAGAAACGATTGAGCCCTTGAGAGCGTTCTTTCTGGCACTTGACACGAATTCCCGTCGGCCGATGGTGGAGCAGGACACAGCTCGAAACCTTATTGACGTTCTGACCGCCCGCACCCGAGGAGCGGACGAATTGTTCTTCGATGTCCTGCTCGCGAATGCCTAAAGCCCGCAGGCGCTCGAGTAGTTGTTTTTCTTTTGCCGGTGAGATTGGGAAGAGAGCCATGACAGATGCCTAGGATGCGTTTTTGATCTTGAATTTTTCATCGCGCAGCGTCCGATGGATACGTTGAATATGCTCGGCGCCGGTGGTTTCCAAGATCAATTCGACTTCGGTCTCGCCGATCGCCATCTCGCCGAAGCCGCGGCTATGACTGATCTGCAAGATGTTAGCCCCGAGTTCGGCAACGCGCTGAGCGAGGCGCGCGAGGCTGCCGGGCCGATCCGAGATCACAACTGAGATTCGGCTCAGCCGCCCGTCTTGAATGAGGCCCTTCTCAATAATCCGCGCGATCAAATTCATGTCGATGTTACCGCCGGAAACGACTAGGCCCACGTTCTTGTTAGTGCAGGAAACTTTCTTGTTGATTATCGCAGCGAGCGGAGCGGCGGCGGCGCCTTCGGCAACCGTTTTTTCAATTTCGAGCAGCAAAAGGACCGCATTGGCAATCTCGCCTTCACCGACCGTGACGATTTCATCCACATAGCGTTTTATCAGCTCGAGCGGCGTCGCGCCGACGGCGCGCACGGCGATGCCGTCGGCAATCGTCGTGGCGGGCGGTACGCAAACCGGTTCACCTTTTTCCAAGGCCGCTTTCATAGCCGGGACCGCTTCGGCCTGGACCCCGATCACGCGGATCTTTGGATTGAGCGCTTTCAACGCCAGCGCGATGCCGGCGATTAGACCGCCGCCGCCGACGGGAACGATAACGGCATCTAAATCCGGATTTTGTTCGTAGAGCTCAAGACCAATAGTACCCTGGCCGGCGACGATCCACGGATCATCGAACGGCGAGACAAAAGTCAGTCCCGTCTCTTTGCTCAGGCGCAACGCCTCAGCGACAGCTGAATCGTAGTCGTTTCCGTGCAGAACGCTTTGGGCGCCATACTGGCGCACGCGCGTAACCTTGATGAGCGGAGCGACCGAAGGCATAACAATGGTTGCAGAGATGTTTAAACGCCGGCTGTGAAAGGCGACAGCCATGCCGTGGTTGCCGGCGCTGGCAGCGATCACGCCGCGCCGAGCTTCTTCGGGAGTCAGCGTCAGCAGCCGGTTGAGCGCGCCGCGCTCCTTAAACGAGCCGGTTATCTGCAAGTTTTCCAGTTTAAAAAAAATTCGATTGCCGGTGATTCGGCTGACGGTTTCGGAATAGGGGAACGGGGAAAAATAGATTTGCTCTTTGATTCGCTCGCGGGCTTGTTCGATGTCGACGAAGGTGATCACTCTAAAACAACGTTAAGATAAAATTGCTGGCAGATGCAACACGATTCGCGTAAAGTCTAGTTGACTCGAGAGACTGCGGCAAAGAAAGATTCGACGTTTGTTCATGATGAGCGAATTCGATAGGCAGCGTGCGATAAATCCAGAGAGTACTCCCACCCAGGAAGATATCCTCCGTTACGGTCAGAACTATTTGGTCGAGATGGAGGGCATCGCGCTCTATCGTATGATGGCTGCCGCCGAAGAAGACGCCAAGCGTGCCGAGATCTTCGAGAAGCTCGCCGCAAACGAGGAGCGGCACGCGCAACGATGGGCCCGGTTGATCCAATCGGCCGGCCGCTCGGTGCCGGATTATCGCCCGGGCTTGCGAGTGAGAACCCTTGGCTGGATCGCTCGAAACTTTGGTACCGGACGCGTGCTACCGATCATCAGCAGCATGGAAGCGCGTGACGAGGCGGGTTACAAGGAACAGCCGGAGGCGGCCGGGCTTCCGGCAGAAGAGCGGGCTCACAGCAGAACGCTCTGGGCCATGTCTGGTGGCTCGCCAGGAGCGCCGTCCATCGTCGGTACCGAACGTTGGCACGTTGGAACGCGGGGCGGAGGTCTACGGGCGGCGATATTCGGTATCAACGATGGATTGGTGTCCAATTTCAGTTTGGTCATGGGCTTCGCTGGCGCGGAAGCCCGGCCGGAGTACGTCATTTTGGCCGGTGTCGCAGGGCTTCTAGCAGGCTCCTTCTCGATGGCGGCAGGTGAATATGTTTCCATGCGGGCGCAACGGGAACTGTTTGAACAGCAGATCGCGATGGAGAAGCAAGAACTGGAGATGTCGCCCAAAGAAGAGGAAGAAGAGCTCGCGCTCATTTACCAAGCCAAAGGAATACCGGAAGACGAAGCGCGTACGCTGGCGCGCCGCATCGTGGCAAATCCGAAAGTCGCCATCGATACCTTGGCGCGCGAAGAACTGGGCCTTGATCCTTCTCAGCTCGGCTCGCCCTGGATTGCCGCGGGAAGTTCTTTCGCGGCTTTCGTTATTGGCGCTTTGGTTCCCGTAGTGCCGTATTTATTCACTTCGGGGACGGCTGCCTGGACGGCCAGCGGTCTGTTGAGTTGCCTCGCGTTGTTTGGCGTCGGTGCGCTGATTTCGATCTTCACTTCGCGCGGCCCGCTCGTCAGCGGAGTCCGTATGCTCGGCATCGGACTGTTGGCATCCGCTATCACCTATTCCGTAGGCTGGCTCCTCGGTGTGTCGGTCGCTGGTTAAGTAAAAGAAATTTAACCGCGGGCGCTGAGGACGCGGAGAAAAAACCCTCCTGCGAACACTGCGCGTCTTTGGACCCCCCACCCCGGATCGAGTCCGGGGCAGGCTCTTCATCCTCCCCTGCAAACGGACTGTGTTGTAATTCGCTCGGAGCTCTTCGACACGCTCAGAGCGAACGGACAAGTACTTGAATTTGCAATCCACCAATACCGTTCGTGGTGAGGCTCTCGAACCATGAACGGTGTTTGCGACACAGTCTCCAAGCGGAGAGGAAAGAAGAAGCGGTGATCGAGCAGGCAAATTCAGTGATGATTTTTGCCTTCGATGAGCGTTTTGAGTTTCTTACCAAAATCAGCGTTGTCGTAATACCCTTTAAATCGTTCTGCACCCACTCCGAGCGCGGCCACCAGCACCGGCTGGTTCGTATGCGTCGAGGTTTGCCAGTAGACCTGAGTGTTGTTGGCGATCATGGCGCCCAGCGCCTGCGCTGTGGGGTCGGTAAATAGCGTACGAGATATCGGTTGTCGTTTTACAATCGCCTCTTTGAATTCCGGCGCGAGCGTGAAGCCGCGGAAGTGCTCGTTCATCAGTTTATCGATGGCGTCGCCGGTCGGGTTGCGCCCGAGGATTTGCGAGGCTTTTTGCAAGGAGATCCCGATGGTCTGTATTTTTTTGAAATCTTTGTCGGTCCCTATCGCTTGGTTCTCACCCTTGGTGCTGGTCAAATCTTTCAACGCCAACGTAAAACCCGGACCGCCGGTATCATGATCGGAGGTCACGATGATCAAAGTCTCGCGCGGATATTTTCGATAAAACTCATAGGCCAATCCGACTGCCCGGTCGAATTCCCGATAATCGTGAATGACCGAGGCGATGTCGGAAAGATGTCCAGCCGTATCGATGTTTTCCGACTCGATGAAGGCGAAAAAACCATTGGGGTTCCGGTCGTGGAGCAGCCGTATGGTAGCGCGCGTCATGTCGTAAATCGATGGTTCTTTATTTTTGTCGCGGTCGAGCTCGAAGCTCATGTCGCGGAGGCTAAAGACACCTAGTACTTTGCCACGCGATATCGTTTCCAGTTCCGGCTTGTTACCTACGGTGCGATATCCCTTCTTTTCGAAAGCCGCGACCATGTCGATTTCATCATTGCGCCGGCTGCCCGGCCGGCTCTTCGGCACAAATTGGTCTTTACCTCCGCCCAGCAGAACATCCGGTTCCAAATCGAGGTAACGGTCGACGATCGCGGCATAGTCGCGGCGATTGGGCACGTGGCAAACGAAAGCTGCCGGACTAGCGTCGTAGACAGTCGCATTTGTCACGAGGGCGAGCTTCATGCCACGCCGCCTTGCCAGTTCCATAGCGCTGACCGGCACAATGCCGTCGGCGCAAATTCCGAGCGCTCCCAGATTGGCCTTGCAGCCTCCGGCAAGCGCTGTGGCGGCGGCTGCCGAGTCAGTCGAGAGGGCGTCGGCCGCATGCGTCGTCATCACGCCGATGGCGCCTTCTTTTATGATTTTGTCGACGATGGCGAAACTTTCATTATGGATCTGGCGGCTGTACTGGCGGGCGATTTCCAATTGGGCCACGCCGCCGCCATCGGAGAGGAAGAAAAAGACGTACTTTGGCGTGCGGCTGGCAACCGTTGGAGTTTGGCTTAACGAAGGAGAGGAGAAAGACCACAGCGCGACGACAAGAAGAATTGCTCCATGGGACCAGTAAATAAATCTAACGCGCAATGATCTTCGCATCTTTACCCTTTCGTAGATGATACGGCTCGGCGATATTCGAGCCAGAGCGATAGCGCCGTATAGTAGGCTGGAAATAGCAGAGAGGCAAACAAGAGAACGCGAGATGGGTTCGGCAGTTGGTAAATAAGACAAAGCATAGCGGCGCCCCAGAGAGCTCCCATGACATTGATTTGGGAGCGAAAGCGCGGACTTCGGCTGGGATAAATGTACTTGATCGGAACGAAGACCAGAATCGACAAGGCGATAATGACAAAGGCGTTTACCCAGAGAGGCGTTTGAAGCACGTACAAATAGAACACCACGACATTCCAGTAGGATGGAAAGCCGCGAAAAAAATAGTCGGCGGTCTTAGCCTCCCGCTGGCAGAAGCCATAGGCGCTCGAGAGCAGCGGCAGCGCGGCGAGCCAAAGCGCGTCTTGCGGCGGCAAAACATTGGCCCGAACCAAGAATAGAGAGGGGACGATGACGTAATTGAAATAGTCGACGATCTCATCTAACAGCTCGCCGTCGAACCAGGGGATCAGTTCTTTTACCCGGGCAGCGCGAGCCAGCGTGCCGTCGGTGGCATCGATGACGACGGCCAAAGCCATCAGATAGAACGCGTCTCGAAAATTCGTTTGCTCAATGCAGAGAAGGCTGAAGAAAGCGACGACAGTGCCGAGGGCGGTATAGAGATGAACGAGCCAGGCGAGGATGAGACTCCGGGACATCCGGCCGGATTAGGTAGCGGAAGCGGTGAAGCTTGGTCTGGCTTTTAGACGAGCGATCCAGGCGGCGGTGTTCTTGTATTTGTCAGCTGCCACGGGGATACCGAAGCGGTCCAGTAGCTCGAGATTCGACATAAACGCAACGTCAGCCAAGCTGAACGGCCCGGCTAAGTATTCTTTGCCTTCGAGCTCCGCTTCGATCCTGTCGAAGCACTTGATGATTTCTGCTTTGGCATTGTCGATGCGTTGGCTATCCCGTTCGCCTTCAGGCTTGCGCATTTCGTGGATGATGTGAACGAAATAGGGATTGAAGTGGGTATCGCGAAGGTCTTCCATCAGTCGCGCCCGGGCTCTCCCCTCCGAATCGCTCGGCATCAGTGAGGGATAGGGATACTCGTCTTCGAGATATTCGTTAATGACCGTTGAATCGTAAATGATGAATCCTTCATCATCCAATGCTGGAATCTGACCGAAAGGATGAATTTTGAGATATTCCGGGCTCTTCTGTTCCCCTTTGGAAAGGTCCACGTTAACTCGCACGAACTCCAGTCCTTTCTCCAGCAGGGCGATTCGGACCTTGCGCGAGTTGGTTGAGGGTGGAAACGTGTACAGTTTGATCATCGACAACTAACCTCCTTAACCTTCACCACTTGTGGCATCTTAACATAAGGTTTTGTTGCCTGCGAGCATTTTTTACCACCGCTTGGCATTGGGCAGGAGAGGACAGAAATCGCCATAGAATGACCCAAACCTCAACAATGTGCCAAAAGAAACACTAACCGCGGGCCCGAAGGATGGCTTTGAGACTGACCGGCTTGCCGGTGCGCAGAACGACGATTGCAACCTCGTCTCCCGGTTTCTGGCCTCGTAACACGGCAGTAAGGTCCTCGATGTTCTGGATTTTTTTATCCGCCAGCTGAATGATAATATCGCCTTCCCGTAAGCCGGCACGAGCTGCCGGGCTACCGTTGGTGACTCCGGCCAGGCGGACACCGTCGGTATTGGCGCCATAGTCAGGGATGCTTCCCAGGTAGGTGCCGAAACCCTGTCGTTCCCCCGGACTCTCGGCCAGCGGGCGTGAGGGCAGACTCACGAATTTGGCCGCCTCCCTGGTGTTTGCGATCTGCAATGTCGAAAGCAGCACCAGATCGCTGACTTTTCCCATACCTTCGATATTGAGCTTTTCCCAAGTATCGGTTGGCCGGTGGTAATCCGCATGATTGCCGGTAAAAAAATGGAGCACGGGAATTTGCCTGTTATAGAAGGACATGTGGTCGCTGCGACCCACGCTATCGGATTGGCTGATTTCCAGCCCAAGCTCGCGCGCCGCCTCGGAAACGATATCGGAAAACTTTTCGCCGGAGCGCGCGCCAAAGACCGTCAAGCGGTTTTCACGCAGTCGCCCGACCATGTCTAAATTGATCATCGCCTTGGTCGAAGAGAGAAAAGGCGCGTAGCCGACGAAATGCCGCGAGCCATAAAGTCCAAGTTCTTCGCCGGAGAACGCCACGAATATGACGGTGCGGGCGGGCTTGGCAGGCAGCTGCCTCAGCCGGCGCGCCGAATCGAGAACTACTGCGATCCCCGACGCGTTGTCGTCGGCGCCGGGATGAATCTGTCCTTCCGAAGCTCGTTCACGCGCGCCGAAATGGCCAAAGCCCAGGTGATCGTAGTGCGCGCCAATGACGATGTTTTCTTTGTTCAACGACGGATCTGCACCGGGCAGGATAGCAACGACGTTTTCCGTCCGCTGACGAACCTCTTGCAAGCTAACTTGCAACCTGACGGTCGCGCCCGGGAGCGCCATTGAAGCGGGGTTTCCTTCCCGGTCGATGCGTTCCTTCAGTGCCGTGAGGGAGACTCCCTGAGAATGGAGCCAAGCTTCGACGACTCGGCGTTTTACTTGCGCGGCAACCAAACTATTCCCGCCACGCCACAGGCTGTTTCTCGTCGATAGCAATTCGGATTTATCGTCCCCCGTGTGAGTGAGGTCGACTAGGATCATACCCACCGCGCCGTGGTCCCGGGCGTTGTTGGCCTTGGTACGCAACGCGGCATGAGTCGACGAGTCGGGTAATTTTCTAAACGGGCTCTTGTCGTCCTTGGGTGGTGGCTCATAACGAAGCACCAGAACGATCTTTCCCTTGACGTCAATATCCGCGTAGTCGTCGTAACCGTAGTCCTTGGCGGAAACGCCGTAGCCGGCAAACACGACTTGGGCCTCAGTCTTATCGGATGTCGATAGGCCAAGAGGAATCCAATCGTCATTGAGCGCCGATGGCGCTTCAGAACCCAGCGCCAGGCTGCTGGGCTCTTTCACAGTGACGCCGATCGCGACGTCAAAACTTTGCAGATAGCTGCCGCCGTCGCCGCCCGGTTGTAAGCCGTACTTGGCAAATTCCCCGGCGATGTAATCTCGGGCAAGTCTGATGCCGGGGGTATCGACGCCCCGGCCGGTGAGCTCTTCGGAGGCTAAGTATTTCACATGTCGGCGGAGATCGTCGGTTGCGCTTGGGATCTGAGCGACGAGCTCCAGAGTCCAACCCGACAGTGCGACGGCTATCGTCAAGCCGAGAGTCAGACCGGTGAGCAGCGTTCGAAGATTAAATCGCACGGCGGATTTGGACGTCATACAGAAAGTTAGATTAGCATGCTTGATACGGCCAATTGAAGTTGCTGGCGATGGTCGCGATGCAAGGTGCTAGGGCAGAGAGCAAAGCGCTAAACACAGAGGCAACGACCGGCGCTGACGCCATGCGTTATGCAGTAATATCCCGAATCAAAAATTCATTAAATAAGTCCGGCGTTATTCCGGCAAATCAGCCTCAGGCTGAGGCGACCCGGAATCCAGGAATTCTTGTAGGGGCGTATGGCATACGCCCTCGGCTGGATGCCGGTTGGAATTTATCCTGAGTCTAGCCGAAGGGCCGGCATGACGGAAAAAGCCAAATGACTTCTTAAATGACTTCTAACTCGGGAGCTAGCGCTTTGCATACGATGCGGAACTAAATTTGATTCGCTCCCGGTTTCCCGTTAAGGCGAGGCCCCGCGCATTCGCTCAGGATGATCCACTCCTAGTTTCCGGCTGGCAGTGGATCACCTTTATAGGAAGTGTTATAAACCGGACAAACACTGAGGAGGATATTATTCATGGCAAAATCCGTGGTTGTCTATACTCAGCCTGGCTGAGGACCTTGCCACAAAGAGGTAGAGTTTCTATCTCAAAAGGGCGTTCAGTTCGTGGAAAAAAACGTCCGCGCGGACCAGGCGGCGTTGAAAGAGTTGATCGATCTCGGCTTTCAAAGCACGCCGGTAACAATCATCGACGGCCAATCGGTGGTCGGTTTCGATCAGGCCAAAATCACGGAGTTGTTGGGAATCTAAAATTGTTTTTGCGAAAGCGACGAAGGAAGCTTGGGCAAAGACATTGGATTTCTTTAAGAAGCATCTGCAGAGCTAGACGAAAATACCCACGAAAAAATTTCCAACATTAGTTCTCGCTGCCACGCTCGGAATGTTTTGCGCCGGGCTGGCCTTCGCCCAGACCTGCCCGAACGGAATGTAGTTGAGAATAATTGGGGTCAATGAGAATAATTGGGGTCAAGCATGATATTTGCTATTCTCGCAGGCGGAGGTACTATTTTCCTGTCCAAAATAGCAAGTATCACGCCTGACCCTATCCCTGACCCCTGACCTAATTCATGCTTGCGTGAATGTTTCTATTCCTTCACACCGTCCCTGAATCCTCGTGCGTCCGCAGGAAATTCTGCCATGCTGCGCGCGACTGGATCTCAGGATCGGCTGCCGGTTGTCTTACGCTCTTTGTTAATTTTTCTCCCCTTTGGTACGTTCCGACGGAACCGTTGATCGGAGGTGCGCGATGAAAAACATTCTTGTGGCGGCGGTGACGATTTTATTGCTTCTCTCCGGCGCCGTTCGCGCCGCGGATAAAATTAGAATTGGCGTGCCGCAACAAGTCGTGCATTGGATGGTTTTTCCCTTGGCGCATCAAAAGGGCTTTTTCAAAGAGGAGGGATTCGACGCGGAAATCGTTCGCATCACCGGTCCGTCCGGCAGATCGGCTCTGGTAAGCGGCGATATCGATTATTACACGACCATCGCCTTCATCGTCCAATCGGCGATCTTAGGTTTGCCGGTCAAAGTCGTCGCCGCTTATGTGAATTGTCCGCCCTTCGTGGTGATGTCGCGCCCCGAGTTCAAGTCGGCGCAGGATCTGAAGGGCAAAATCATGGGCATCGGCGCGCCGCCCGGCAGCTCACCGGACGTGATCGCCAAGCTTTCGCTCAGGCACCTTGGCTTGAATCCAGATAAGGACGTGAAGTTCGTCTACTTGAACTCACACGAGCGGACGTTTCTCGCTCTCGAGCAGGGGCTTTACGCCGTAGGCTTGATACCGCCGCCGTTCGATTTTCAGGGGAAAAAGCTCGGCTTCAACTCGCTCGTCCGAGCCGACGAGATTCTCACCTACCCCGAAGACGGCCTGATCGCCACCGTAAAAAAAATAGAATTCTATGACTCGACCATCCTTGCGTGACCGTTTCTTTTCCCTCACACCGTTACTGAATCCTCATGTGTCCGCAGGAAGTTCTCCCACGCCGAGCGCGAAGGCGCGACTTTTTCTTGGAGTTTCTGTTTGCCGCTTTCGCTGATCGGTGTGAAGTTCAGTGCCGCTTGGACGTTTTGTTCGAGTGGCGCGAGTTGTTCGCAGCCGATGACGACGCTGGCGACGGGTTGGCTTAGATTGAATTGCAGAAGCTCGGCAGCGGAGGCGCGGCCGACACTGTTGCCGACGAGCATTCCTTGTCCCATGACTTTCATGGAAAGAATGCCCATGTTTTTTTGCTGTGCCATCGGTAATGCGGACTGCTCGAACGCGGGGATCGGTTCCATTTTTCGTTGCGCGATCGGATTGGCGGATTGCGCGGCGTTGAGCGCCATCAGAACCGTGTCGAAGTCGTGTCGGCGCAGCGCTTCGGCCATTGCAGCACCGTCGTTGTGGCCGGTGATGCCAATGAAGCGGGCCACCTTCTGATTCTTCAATTCCTGGACGGCGGCAAGGACGCCGTCGGAGCTGCTAATGCGTTCGAGGTCATCGAGACTGCTCAAGCTATGGATTTGGATCAGATCGATGTAGTCGGTTTGCAGAAACTTTAGGCTTGCCTCGACGGAACGGTGCGCGCCCTCGCGATCTCTGGGGTCGATCTTGGTGGCGAGAAAAATTTCTTTGCGCCGCTTCTTGGAAAACTCGCCGAGCCGCTTCTCGCTCAATCGTTCGATGGGGCGCCGCGTATATGAGCCGGCGGTATCGAAGTAATTGATGCCGAGATTGAAAGCTCGTTCGAGCAGGCCCTGTGCAGCCTCTTCGTTTTCAATGGAGCAAAAACGGGTGCCGGAGCCGAAGGCGATGCAGGAAATCATTTCGCCCGTTTTTCCCAGCCGACGCTTGGGCAGTGAAGTTGCAGCCGCGCCCAAGGCTCTTTCCGCGGCGCCCAAAACGACGGCGGCCGTAGTGGTTCTCAGGAAGTCACGACGGGACCAGCGTGTTTTCATAATGGCTCCTTTTTAACAGAGTCAGCTTAATGGCATCTTAATCCAATTCACCATGCCGATGCCATCGCTCTACTTGTAAAAGCTATTTGTCATTTTATTACTGTTGGCGTTGCGCTGACAGCCGGTCCACACTGCGTGCGCTCTCGTCTGGCGTAGGGTAGTTCACCTGATGCAACGCCGTAGAATCATCGCAGCGAAGCAGCTCATTGCGGCGTGCGCCGAGAGTTTCGCCGTCTGTGTCAAGAATCCGTAGCGATGGGTTTGAGCGGCGCCGGCGGCAGGCCCCGCATTCGCCGCCACCATGGTGTGATTACAGGCAAGCTGAATATAAAAATCGCCGCAAGCGTAATGGCGGCGGCAATGGGACGCGTGAAAAAAATCGCCAGCGATCCTTGGGACATGATGAGGCTTTGGCGCAGCGCGCTTTCGGCCAAATCGCCGAGGACCAATGCGAGTACTAGCGGCGCGAGCGGATAATCGAGCTTTTTAAATACATAGCCGATGACACCAAAGAGAAGCATGTACCAGATGTCGAGCATACTGTTGTGCACGGCGTACGAACCGATGGCGCAGACGACAATGATGAGCGGCGTGAGGATTGCGAAAGGGATGCGCAGGATGGCGGCGAAGAACGGAACGAAAGCGAGCACCATCAGCACACCGATGACGTTGCCGGTATACATGCTGGCGATGAGTCCCCAGACAAAGTCGGGTTTTTCTATAAACAGCAGCGGGCCGGGCTGCAAGCCCCAGATGATGAGGCCGCCGAGCATCACCGCGGCTGTTGGCGATCCGGGAATACCCAGTGTGATCATCGGCAGCATTGCCGCGACTCCCGCTGCGTGCGCCGCGGTTTCCGGCGCAACTACGCCTTCGATCTCGCCTTTGCCGAAATTGCCGGGGTTTTTCGAGAAGCGTTTCGCAAAGGCGTAGCTCATAAACGACGCCGGTGTGGCGCCGCCGGGTTTGAAGCCCATCCAAAAGCCGATGATCGAGCTGCGCACGAAAGTGCGCCAGAAGCGCGGTAAAATTTTCCAGGTATCGAGGACGACGCGAAGGTTCATGCCGACGTTCGCGCCTCGGAACGTCAACCCCTCCTCGACGCTTAGCAGGATCTCGCCGATGCCGAACAAGCCGATGACCGCGATGATGAAATCAAAACCTTTCATGAGGCCGGTGAAGCCGAAGGTCAAGCGTAGTTGCCCGGTGACGATATCGAGACCGACGGTGGCCAGGATGAAGCCGAGCGCGATTGACACTACAGTCTTCAACGGATTGCCGCCTCCCAGGCCGACGAAACTGCAGAAAGTGAGAAGTTGGATAGCAAAAAATTCCGGCGGTCCAAATTTAAGAGCGATTTCCGCCAGCAGCGGGGCGAAGAAAGTGATCAAAAGAATGGAGAAAAGCGCGCCGACGAAGGATGAGGTGAACGCAGCGGTCAGCGCTTGTCCGCCTTCGCCTCTGCGTGCCATCGGGTGGCCGTCGAAAGTGGTGGCAACGGACCACGGTTCTCCGGGTATATTAAAAAGAACGGAAGTTATCGCGCCGCCGAAAAGCGCGCCCCAGTATATCGACGTCAACAGAATAATTCCGGAGGTCGGCGGCATCGAGAAGGTTACGGGCAAGAGGATCGCCACTCCGTTGGCGCCGCCGAGACCTGGCAGCACGCCGATAATCGTGCCGAGGAAAATTCCCATCACGGCCACCAACAAGTTGAAGGGCGTGACCGCGACTTGAAAGCCCAGGAGCAGGTTCTCGATGCCCATCGCTCAGTATCCTAGCCAAGCTTCCAGCGGCCCCTTCGGCATCGGCACATAGAACCATCTTTCAAAAATCAGAAACGTGATGACCGGTACGCCCAACGACAGCAAGATGACAGCGGCCCAGGAGTGGCGCCCGACCCAGCGCATGTAAAACCCCATGTAGAGCGCCGATGCGACGTAAAGGCCGAGCCATTCCATTAGAGCGACAGCCAAGATGGCGGGCCAAAGGACTTTGAGGACGGGACCTAACTTTTCCCGCTCCGTAAAAATGTGGTGAGTCGTTATGAGCGCTTGTTGGGCCATGATGATGGCACAACAAACTATCATGATGAGAGCGAGCCAAAACGGGAAAAAGCCGCTCTTCGGACCATCTATGCCCCAGCCCACGCCGAGGCGCATTGCGTCGACGATGACGAGGCCACCGAGAAGAATTAGGATCGACGCAGTGATGAGATCCGCTGCGCGCATGCTACTTTTTTATTAGGCCTTCTTTCACCATCAGGTCACGGTGAAGCTTTTCGTTTTCTTCGACCCATTTGACGTACTCAGGGCCGGTAAGAAAAGCGGGCTTCAGAGCGCCATCTGAAACATATTTCTTAAACTCGGCTGATTCATAAATCTTTTTCAAGAAGTCGATGTGCCACTCCACGGCATCTTTAGCAATCCCCGGCGCGCCGAAGATGCCACGAAGCATAAGGTACTGAATGTCGACTCCCAGCGCTTCCTTAATCGTCGGCACCCCCTTCCAATCTGGGTCCGAAAGTCGAGCCGCATCGAAGACGCCCAAGGGACGTACGCGCGCCGCCTTCCAATGATTCGCGCATTCCGCCGGATTATTTACCGTCGAGTCGACATGCTTGCCGACGAGGTTGACGCAGACCTCGCCGCCGCCTTTGAACGGGACGTAGGTAAACTTAACGCCAAGAGCTTGTTCCAACTGGATCGTGATAATCTGATCTTCTTGTGCCGAGCCAGTGCCGCCCATCTTCATGCGATTGTTTCCGCCTGATTGTTCCTTGACGGCGGTCATATAGTCTTTGGCTGTTTTGTAGGGCGTCTCCGCGTTCACCCAGAGCATGAATTGATCCAACGCCATACGCGCCAGCGGCGTGAGATCCTTCCAATTGAACGGCACGCCGGTGTGAAGCGGCGTGGTGAAAAGATTCGATAGCGTGATGATGATGACATGCGGATCGGCTTTTCTTTCTTTGACGTAGAGAAAACCTTCGGCGCCGGCGCCGCCGGATTTATTGACGGCAAGCAAAGGTTGGGGCGACAGCTTGCGCCTTTCCGCAATGCCCGAAATCAGGCGCGCCATTTGATCAGCGCCACCACCCGTGCCAGCGGGGATGATAAATTCAATGGGCTTGGTCGGTTCCCACGCCCTCGCTGTGAACATGGGGAAAACAAGGAGCTGAATTACCAACAAGAGGAAAACATGGAAAGTGAGTTTCATTTTGTGTTCTCCTTCTCCTTTAATGTTCCTGGGAGGCGCCTTCTATCACCTGTAAGTAATTAAAGCAAATAAGGGTCGTTAGCAACCCAATGCTACTTAGATAGGCTGTTGTTCAATGAAATGGGCGGCGTGAAAAGTGTGGTCGCGAGAGAAAGAAGCGGTAAGCCAAGGAGAGGGGTGCGTTGTCAATCCGCTGCGGCGAGATGAGCTAACAGTAAATCAGTGGTGCCGGCTCCCAATTGCCAACTTTTCTACGAGAGCTTTCTTCACCAGTTCTACATTGGCATTCGGAGAGCGGTGACGCGCCTCGACGATCATTAACTGAGTGTCCGGTAAGCGACCTCCTTCTATCGCAAGGACTTTAAGAGTTTTGCTTTGGACCTCGTCCCTCACTGTAAAACTGGGCAAGACAGTGACTCCAACGCCGGCCCGTACGGCCTCCTTTCTTACCCGAAGATTATTTATGGTGATGCCTCCTGTGGGTCTGCGAATGCCGTCTTTCTCAAAAATCTCGTCAATCATATCGGAAAAATCATTACCTTTTACGCCGGAGATGAAAGGAACAGTCTTCAACTCCTCCCGCGAAATAACTTTTTTGCTAGCCAGTGGGTGTTTGGGGGAAATGACATAGCAAAGAGGCTCGGATCTCAGCGGCTTGGCAAAAAATCCTCTCGGCACAACATCGGCCAAAACGAGCGCGAGATCCACGCTGCCTTGTTGGAGACGCTCGTATGTGAGCGTTCGGCCCTGGGTCAGCAAGGAGATTTTCAGATTAGGAAAATTTTTGGCAATGCTGCTGATCACGTCGGGTAAGATGTAAATCCCAACCGATCTCGTCGTGCCGATGCGCACCTCCCCACTAAGTCCACTGTGAAGGGACTGTAATGATTGTTGCGCCGCGTTGGTTTTGGCGACGATCTCGCGCGCAAAATTGAGAAATAGTTCGCCTTCCTGCGTGAGCCTGAACTGCCGCTGGGAACGATCTATGAACTTCGAACCGGCCTGCTCCTCAAGCTTGGCGATTTGTGTACTAATCGCAGCTTGGGACTTGTGCACCTTGGCGGTCGCGCGGCTAAAACTTTTATATTCACAGACCGCAATGAAGGTCCTAAGAAAATCAGTCGAAACATCCATCGAGAAAACGAATCATAGTATCAAAACAATTTATTTGACAAGACCTGAAAACTCGGCATAGACCCAGTGGCCGGCAATGAAGCCAATGGAAGGATGGAGCAGGTGATAATAACTACGATCAAAAGGAGGAAGGCTCACATGAAGAAGCTATTAGACAACGTCGTTTCAATGGTCGCATTTGTGGTTGCTGCCTTACTCATCTGGGGAGTCAGCTCCGCGCTGGCGCAGGGACAACAGCCGTCACAGGGACAAAAACTAGCTAATGCGGCCGAGCACAAGAACATGCAACTGGTCGGCACGAACGATCTCCAATTCCGCTCGACGTACCAGCCGACGGTTCATAAATACGCCGATGGTCGCTACATCCTTTTCGCCGGTCATCACGCGTTGGGGACAAATCCGGTGACCGGGCAACAACTGCCGTCGTTCAATCCCCTTACCAAAAAGAATGAACCGAACGGCACGTCGATCGTTGACGTCACCGATCCGGCGCATCCGGTGTACCTCTTCCACATCCCCGTCGGCACACCTGTGACCCCACCTGCGCTTCCCACCAACGGCGGTGCCCAGTTCACCCGCGTATGTGACGGGAGCACGTTGCCGATCCACAACAACAAGGTATATCTGCTCCGGGCCTACGCCAACTCTGCACAGGAGATCTGGGACGTAACTGACCCGAGCCACCCCGCGAGTGTGCGCACCGTTGACGTAACACCCTCTCACCCCGTGGCTAACCCTATCATCGGGAGCCTCGCCGGGACGCACAAGAACTGGTGGGAATGCGATACGGGCATCGCCTATCTTGTCGGGAGACGCTCCACCGACACAGCGGCAGGATGGAGACCCGGCAACCATATTCTTATCTTCAACCTGGGTGACCCGGCGAATCCAGTGTTTATTCGGGACTGGGCCCTTGATGGGCAGCAGCCGGGCGCGCCGATTCCAGCCACGTTTAACGCGGTACCTTCAATCCACGGTCCCATCTCGACTGGTCCCGACGCCACCAGCAACCCCATCAAGGGGACGGGTGCCACTCTGAACCGCGTCTACTTCGCGTATGGCACCGGTGATAACGGCGTGATGCAGGTTGCCGACCGCAACAAGATTCTCACCACCGCTGCCACCGACTATAAGACCGCCGAGGTCGGGCGGTTTGTTATGAACCCGATCAACGGCGCGCACACGAGTTTCCCGATTGGCACATTCACCATTCCCGATTGGGTGAAGAATGAAGAAGGTGTTGAGCGCGACTTCGTGGTGGTTGTCTCGGAGGAGACGGATAACCAGTGCACAGGTCCGCGGCACCTGGTATACACGGTGGATGTCACCGAGTTCACGATCACGACGGCCGGTGCTACTACATCGGTCGGCACAATTGTGTCCCACCCGCAGGGGCAGGCCAACTATCAAGTCTTCGATGCCGCGGGTGACTTCTGCGATCGTGGCGGACGCTTCGGCCCGCATGCGACTCACGAGGAATTCGGCCCGCCGTTCTATCAGAAGATCGTTTTTGTCTCCTACTTCAATGCGGGAATACGGGCGATCGATGTTCGCGATCCGTTTAACCCGCAAGAGGTAGGTTTTTACATTCCGGCGACGACGGACAACACCGATTTCCGCTGCGCCACGATCAACGGCCAGCAGAGTTGCAAGATCGCGATTCAAACCAATAACGTTGCGACCGATGATCGCGGCTATGTTTATATCGTTGACCGCGCGAACACCGGGTTGCACATACTGCAGCTTACGGGTCCCGGTCTTGACCCCTTAAAGTAATAATTAGCCTGGCGGGGCGGCCTTCACATTGATGGTGATTACACCGTCAACGTAGCCGCTCCGTTTTAGTTTGTGGATTTCCGCTGAGGCTGTCCAGATCACCACCAAGGAGTCGCCGACGTTCGGCGGCCACTCATGGCCGAATGTCGGACAGTACGAGAAGATCGTCGCACCGACAGTAAGTAGAAAGACCAACCGTCTATCCCACCGTCGCGGTGCCCCGCGGCGGTGGGCACCCTCGCAAACTGACAGAAGCCAAGATTACACGGATACTTCGTTCCCGATTTGCCTCGTCGCGGCCGGGCGAGCGGCACAGGCAAGCCGTATCGGCAACCGTGGATGAGCTATCAAGGTGACCGCTCCTTAATTTGTTCAACTTACCACTTGACAACCCCCGCCGAGGTTGGGTAAAACTGGTCTGACCAGCAGACAGCTGGACCCGGATGCTACGCGCGATTAAGAAGACAAGAATTCACGAGGAAGTCTTCAGCCAGATCCATCAGCTGATCAAGGACGGCAGACTTAAGGCCCGTGATCAGCTCCCCTCAGAGCGGGAGCTGGCCGAGACTTTCAAAGTCAGCCGGACCTCGGTTCGCGAGGCGCTGCGCGCTCTCGAAAGTCGAGGGCTCATCGTCAGTAGAACCGGCATGGGCAACTTCGTTGCCGATCTACCCGTCGATTCGCTGGTGGGTCCGCTTGCAAAAATGCTCATTGACGAAAAAGAGGCGCTGGCGGATGTCTTCGAGATGCGCAAGCTGATCGAACCGCATATCGCCGCCCTGGCCGCTGAGCGCGCGACCGAGAGAGATATCGCTCAATTGAAAAGGATTGTCGCCAAGCAAACAGAAGAGGTAAGCCGCGGCGAAACCGGAGTCGACGCGGACGCTGAATTGCACTTGTGCATCAGCCGGACGACGCAAAATCAGGCACTGCAGAAATTAGTGTCCGGTTTGATGGAAGTGCTCAGCCGCAGTCGCGAAGAATCTTTGCAAACGACGGAGCGGCGACACGCATCGATTGAAACTCATCGCAAGATTGTCGGCGCCATTGAAAAGCACGACCGAATCAAGGCGCGAAATGAAATGCTGCGGCACATCGTCGAGGTCGAAGCGAGCGTTTTGCCGTCCAACCGCGCACAAAAAAGCGAGCGTAATGAGGTCACTAAAGAGAGGAGGATTTCATGATCAAACGCGTAGAAGTCAACTATCGAGGCATCTTTCAAAAGAACCTCGGTAAAAAGATCGGCAGCGACATCGTCATGATCGCCAGTCGCATGGGCCAGAAGGCCTTTTCCAACGGCCGATATAGCGATTCGCCGGAAAGAAACGGCATCCCCTGCAAGTATTTCGCTTTTGTTTCCCCGGATCTCGCCGAGGAGGAATTGGAAGCGGAGTGTGGCGCCAAGCTCGAGATCGACGAGGCCAACATCTCGGTCGTCCTGGACGACACGATGTGCAAAGGCGTCGAGCCCTGGGGATGGCACGGGATTCGTCCCATCAATGAAAGAGTAGTGAAGGACGGCTGCCTACTCGTGGTTTCCAAGAAGAAACCCGAAGAGCTGCTAAAGTTTATTGGCAAGAAGCCGTACAACTACCGCATCGCGATTCTCGACGGAGACGCGAGTCTCGCCGGGCTTTGGGTCAATAAGGATGACATGACGCATGAGCGAATCCTGGGCGGCATCGCGGCCATCGATCCGACACTCATCAACATCGAGGCGGTGGAAGCTTATCTGACGGACAAGACAAAGCAGAAGCACCGTGCTGAGGCCGCGCGCGCGGCATACGAGTCGCTCAGACAGGAGGCCAAGCCGCCGCGGGTGCAGACGGTGACGCCGAACGACGGAATCGACTGGATACATGAGATACCCGTGCTGCCCAAGTGGTTCGAGATGCAAGAGGGAGCCGTAGTTCCCGCGGTGAAGCGCGGCTTCGAGATGGGCCCCAGGGGACAGACGAGAAACCCAGGCTTCAAGCGCGGCACGACCAAAACGCAAAGACCAGCAGTCAGGTTCGATCTCTGCACCAAGTGCACCCTCTGCTGGGCCGAGTGTCCGGACGAGTGCTTCGACCCGACCACGGACGGCTTTTACGACATTGACTACCAATACTGTGTCGGCTGCGGCAAATGTGCCCAGGTCTGTCCGGTCAAAGAGTGCATCGTCATGGTGGATGAGCTTCGATTCGAGGACGACTCGAGTCCGTGGGAGCATTGGAAAAGGGATTCCCAAGACTACATTCAGTGGGTCGAGGACAAAAAGGGCAAAGACCGGGTTTCTTACCCCGTGGTCACTGGCAAGGGCATGACCGTTACTCAGGGAGAAGTGATGCCGGAAGGAAAGATCGTACCGGTGAGAAGAACCGAGGAGGTTGAAGTATGAGCGTCGCAGTCACAAAAGTTAAATCAGATCTATCAAGGGTGTACGAGCGGGAAGATCTCTTGAACGGCTGCCAGGCGGTCGCGCAAGGCGTGTGTCTCGCCGACGTGGATGTGATCGCCGCTTATCCGATCCGTCCCTACACCGAGGTCATGGACGCGCTGTCCAAGCTGATCGCCGACGGGAAATTCGACGCCGAGTATATTATCGCTGACAGCGAACATTCCCAGTTCGAGATCGTCAAGCACGCCAGTTCCGTAAACGCCCGCGCCTTTGGCGGATCGAGCGGCACGGGTTGGATGTACGGCATGGAAGCGCTGGTCGTTACCGCGACCGATCGTCTGCCGCCTCTTTTCGTCGTCGGCAACCGCGCTCTGGATGATCCAGGCGCCTTCGGCGTCGAGCACAACGATGCGATGGCGGTCCGCGACATGGGCTGGCTTCTCTGCTGGGTTACGACGCCACAGGAAGCTCTGGAGCATGTGCTGATCGGCTACCGCATCGCCGAGGACAAGAAAGTCAGGATGCCAATGGGATTGGCGATGGACGGCGCCTTTCTCACCCACTCGCAGCACATGGTCAAAATCCCATCGGTGGAGGCGGCGAAGAAATTTCTGCCGCAATACGATCTCGCCGAGCGCCGGCTCCATCCCGACAACCCGATCTCGGTCGCACCGCAAGCCAACGAGGATTGGGTCATAGAGATTCGCAGGCAAAATTGGGAAGCCGCCAAGCGGGCGCGCGGCGTCATCAAAGACGCATATAAAGAATTCAACGAGATTTTCGGTGCTCGCTACGCCGCGCCTTACTATTTCGACGAATTCATGACCGACGACGCGGAAGTCGTCCTGATCGGCATCGGCACGGTGGCGAGCCCGGCACGGACGGCGGTCAGACGCTTGCGCGAGAAGGGTCAAAAAGTCGGCTACGTGAACCTGCGCTGGTTCCGTCCTTTCCCGACGGTGGAGTTGCGCGAATGCCTGAGTCGCTTCAAAGCGGTCGGCGTCGTGGACCGGGACTTCGCCCACGGCTCGCCAGACAATTGCGGCATCTTGATGCACGAGGTCCGGTCCTGCCTGTATCCAGCGAAGAACCGGCCGGTCATCGTCAATTTTATGGGTGGTTTGGGCGGGCGCGATCTGTCGATCGCCGACACGCAGAAAATGTATGAGACCACTCAACAGGCGGCCAAGAAAGATTCCATGGATGAATTCATCACCTGGATCGGCCTAAGAGAGTAACGTTAGGAGGGAGCGATTATGTCAACTGCACCGACAATCGATTACGAGAAGATCAAAGGCGTTCACAAAATTCCGCTGGAAGAACTTTATACTTCCGGCCATCGCACTTGTCAGGGATGCGAGTCCGCAACAACCATGCGCGGCTTTATCAAGGCTGCCGGTTCGCGCACGGTGGTGACGGGATCCACGGGCTGTATGTATGTGGCCAACACCTCTTACATGACCACGCCCTGGATCGTGCCATGGATGCACACGCAGCTCGGCGCCGGCGGCGCTTCGGCCGTGGGCATGGCCGCGGGCCTGCGGGCGCTCAAGCGCAAGGGCAAGATCAAAGACGAGAAGATCAACGTCATCAACTTCTCCGGCGATCTCGGCGCCGGCGACATGGGGATCGGCGGGATCTCCGCCGCGCTGCAGAGCGATTACGACTTGCTGGTTATCATGTACGACAACGAATCGGCCGCCAATACCGATATCCAAGCAACAGGCTCGACGACTTACGGCGCGCAGACGACCTTCACGCCTCCGGGAACCAAGCATCCGATCATGCAGAGGCGCTGGAAGAAAAACGTCGCCGGCATGCTCGCCGTTGGCCATCCGACCTGCCGTTACGTTGCCACCGCCTGCGCCACCTTTCCGCCCACGGATTATCTGAACAAGGTCCAAAAGGCGCTCGCCATCGGCGGCCCGACCTTCATCCACACCTACGATCCATGTCCAAAGGGTTGGGACTATCATCCCCGCTACTCGAACGAGCTTGGCGAGTTGGGAATCAAATGCGGCATCTATCCGCTCTATGAGGTCGTCGACGGCAACGTCATTTACACCTGGGACGCGCGCAAGAGCGGCAAGGGACGCATTCCGGTCAAGGAGTTTATCTCCAAGCAGGGGCGCTTCGATCATCTGAAAGACGAACATTACGCGCATATTCAAAACATGGTCGATCAAATGTGGGAAGAATGGCAGATCCCCGGCGTGGCGCCGTTGCGGGGGATTCTGAAGGCTAGGATTTAGGGAAACTGCTGGAATAAACTTTCCATTTCGGTCCTGCCAAAGTGATTTCGCCTGACATCCGCGGGCTTTGTCCCGCGGATGTCGGCGCCGAAAACATTGTTTCGAGTCATCTGGGATTATTGCGGCTGATCGCGTCTTGGACTAGGGGCGCAAAGCTTGAGCACAAGCGCGAGATTCTGTATCCTAAAAAAAAGCTGCGGAGACTCCAAGCATCGGCGAGCAAACTAACAGGTAGACCAAACGTTGCAGACCCAAGTCTGACGGTTACACCGCGCGATTTTTGTCTCAGCTCTTTACAAGAGAGTTTATCACGCACTGAGTTAGGGCGCTGATTTACGAACGCGTCGGCAAAGCGACAATTAATTAATATGTTTTGCCACGGCCGGTCGTAGTGAATATCTCTATCGGCCTCAAACTCGCGCCAAGAATTTTTACCGAGCAACCAGCCAAAACGAGGTACCCATGGCAACAAATAGCGAAACCAAGAAGGAACCGACCGGTCCGGTCATTTCCGGCGGCCATCTGGTAGCCAAGGCGCTCAAGAATGAAGGCGTTGATGTCATCTGGACGCTTTGCGGCGGCCATATCATCGACATCTATGACGGCTGTCTGGATGAAGGCATCAAGATCATCGACGTGCGTCATGAGCAAGTCGCGGCGCATGCCGCGGACGGCTACTCGCGCCAGAGCGGCAAGATCGGCTGCGTGGTGACGACCGCGGGACCGGGCACGACCAACGCCATGACCGGCATCGCCAACGCGTTTCGCGCCGAAAGCCCGCTCTTGATGATCGGCGGGCAGGGCGCACTCTCCCAGCATAAGATGGGCTCGCTGCAAGACTTGCCGCACGTCGACATCCTGTCGCCGATCACCAAGTTTGCTGCAACCGTGCCGCACACGGAACGGATCGCCGACATGGTATCGATGGCGTTTCGCGAATCGGTCAGCGGCGCTCCGGGGCCGGTATATTTGGAAATCCCGCGCGATGTGCTCGACGCCAAGGTGCCGCTGGAGCGCGCGCGCATTCCCAAGCCCGGCGGCTATCGCGCATCGACAAAATCCGTCGGTGATCCGAACGACATCGAACGGCTCGCTGATATTCTCGCCAATTCCGAGCGACCCTGCGCGTTGTTTGGCACGCAGGTGTGGACTTGCCGCGGTCATGATACGGCGGTTGAGTTTTGCCGCGAGCTCAATATTCCCGGCTATATGAATGGTTCCGCCAGAGGTATTTTCGCGCCCGGCGATTCGCATGGTTTCAACCGCACGCGGAGTCTGGCTTTCGACAAAGCCGACGTGATTCTGATCGTCGGTTGCCCGTTCGATTTTCGTCTGGGTTATGGGCGACGGCTTCGCTCCGACGCGATCGTCGTGCAGATCGATCTCGATTATCGCAACGTCGGTAAGAATCGCGACATCTCCATGGGCTTGGTCGGTGACTGCGGCGCGATTCTCAAAGCGCTGACGCAGGCGGCTAGCGGGCGCGCGTCCCAAGGCAACAGCAAGAGAGCCGAATGGATGAAGGAACTACGCGCGGCAGAGGCAAAGGCTTATGAAAAACTTTTGCCATCGTTCAAGTCGGAGTCGATACCGATCAATCCTTACCGTGTCGCTTACGAGATCAACGATTTCCTAACCGAGAACACTGTCTACATCGGCGACGGCGGCGATGTCGTAACGATCACCGCAACGGCCGTGGAGCCGCGCAAAGCCGGCAACTGGATGGATCCGGGACCGCTGGGCACTCTCGGCGTCGGCACATCGTTCGCGATGGCGACCAAGTTTGTCCATCCGAAGAAAGAAGTGCTGTGCTATTACGGCGACGGTTCCTTCGGCATGACTTCGTGGGATATGGAAACCGCGCAGCGCTTCGGGCTGCCGTATATCGCCGTCATCGGCAACAACTCGGCGATGAACCAAATCCGCTGCGGCCAGATCGGCAAGTACGGGCCAGAGCGCGGCTGTGTCGGCAACAAGCTCGGCGATGTCGATTTCGAAAAATTCGCCGAGTGTTTCGGCGGCTGGGGCATTGCCGTCCGCGAGCCGAATCAGATTCGTCCGGCGCTGGAAAAGGCCCGCGAACGCGTGGCCGGCGGCCAATGCGCGATTGTCAATATTTGGGTCGACCCGAACGAATACGCGCCAGGGACCAGGGCGCAGACGATGTACAAGTGAGGTATAGCTGGCATGGCGGAACCGCAATTAACCTAGAAACAGAGGCTTTACCACGAAGGTCACGAAGCGCACGAAGTAAAAAATATCACGAATCCTTCGTGGCCTTCGTGTGCTTCGTGGTGAAATTCGAAAAAGTTAAAGTGCGCCAGCAGCAATGTCAATGACAACCGCGTAAGGAGAAAAGTAATCGATGGGCAAAGCGCTCGATGGAATTCGCATATTGGACATGACTCATGTGCAGTCGGGACCGACGTGCACACAACTTTTGGCTTGGCTCGGCGCGGATGTGATCAAGGTCGAACTGCCGGGCCGCGGTGACATTACCCGCGGTCAGCTGTGCGACAAACCGAATGTCGACAGCCTCTATTTCACCATGCTCAATTGCAACAAACGGAGCATCACGCTCAACACCAAGACGAAGAAAGGCAAAGAGATTTTCCGGGAACTCATTCGAAGTTGTGACGTCCTGGTGGAAAACTTCGCGCCCGGCGCGCTGGACCGTCAGGGTTTTACCTGGGAAACCATTCAGGGGCTCAATCCGCGGATCATTTACGCTTCAGTGAAAGGTTTCGGGCCCGGCCCTTTCGAAGACTGTAAAGTTTATGAGAACGTCGCGCAGTGCACGGGCGGAGCGGCCAGCACGACCGGCTTTGACGATGGTCCGCCGATGGTGACCGGCGCGCAGATCGGCGACTCCGGCTCCGGTTTGCATCTGGCTACGGGAATTCTCGCGGCGCTCTTCCAGCGCGAGAAAACCGGCAGAGGACAACGCGTCACCTGCGCCATGCAAGACTCGGTGCTCAATCTCTGCCGCGTCAAACTGCGCGATCAGCAACGGCTGGCGGCCGGACCGTTGGAGGAATATCCGCAATATCCGAATGGAGTTTTTGGCGATGCCGTGCCGCGCGCCGGCAATGCGTCCGGCGGTGGGCAGCCGGGCTCGGCTGTGCGCACCAAAGGCGGCGGGCCGAACGATTACATCTACATCATCATCCAGCCCGTCGGTTGGGAGCCACTGATGAAACTCTGTGGACGGCCGGAGCTGATTACGGATCCGGAATGGGCCACACCGGAAGCGCGTTTGCCGAAGCTAGGTAAATGCTTCGAGATCATCGAGCAGTGGACGATGACGCTCGATAAATTCGAAGTGATGCGTGAGCTCAACGAGCATGATGTTCCATGCGGGCCGATCCTCGATATGCGCGAGATTGCCGAAGAGCAAGCGCTGCGCGAAACCGGTACGGTGGTCGAAGTGGATCATCCGAAGCGTGGCAAATTCCTCACGGTCGGTAACCCGATCAAGCTTTCGGATTCGCCGACCGAGGTCAGACGTTCACCTTTCTTGGGCGAACACACCGGCGAGATCCTGCGATCCATCTTAGGCCTGGATGACGACGAGATCGAAGACGCGCAAAAAGAAGGCGCCATCTAGGCTAGCCGTCGATCGATCCCCAAAAATTCTAATATTCTAATAGTGGTGGAGGTGTTGATGAACAAGACTACATTGCGCGCGCTGATCGACACCGCCCACTCGGCCGGACGCCGCGCCCTGAATGCGCCGGAGGCGCAGCTGCTGTGCGACGCCTACGGCATTCCGACGCCCAAGCAAGCGCTGGCAAAAACTCCCGCCGAAGCGGTAAGGATCGCCTCCCGGCTGCGCTTTCCGGTGGTTCTAAAAATTGTCTCCGACGATATTCTGCACAAGACCGAAGCGGGCGGGGTGATCGTTGGCCTTGAGAGTGCAGCCGATGTTCGGCGGGCTTTCGATCGGCTCGTCAAAAACGTCAAGGGATACAAGAAAAACGCGAGCATCCGAGGCGTTCAGATCCAGCAGATGCTCAAAGGCGGACAAGAAGTCATGGTCGGGGCTGTAACCGATCCGAGCTTCGGAAAAATGATCGCCTTCGGTTTGGGCGGTGTACTCGTCGAAGTGATGAAAGACATCACGTTCCGCATGACGCCGGTCAGCAAAAAGGACGCGATGTCGATGCTCGATTCGATTGGAGCAGCGGAAGTGCTGCGCGGCGTGCGCGGCGCCAAGGGTGTTAACCGCGCCGCGCTGGCCGATATCATCTGCAAGGTTTCAAAGCTGGTGAACGATTTTCCCGAGATTCAGGAAGTCGATCTGAATCCGCTCTTTGCGACCGAAAAAGGCGCGCGGGCAGTCGACGTTCGCATCGTCATCGGCGAGCAACCGCCGGCGCGCCAACGGTTCAGTCAGAGCGAGATTTTGAACGCCATGCAGCGGATCATGAATCCGCGTTCGGTCGCTGTCATCGGCGCCTCTGCCGAGGACGGCAAGATCGGCAACTCGGTGATGAAGAACCTGATCAACGGCGGCTATCAGGGAGCGATTTACCCGATTCACCCGAAAGCCGGCGAGATCTTGGGACGCAAGGCGTATCCGAGCGTGCTCGATGTTGCCGAAGAAATAGACGTCGCGGTATTCGCGATTCCAGCGCGTTTGTGCGCGGTGGCGATGGAAGAAGTGGGTAGGAAAAAAATTCCCGGCGCCGTGATGATTCCATCGGGGTTCGCCGAAGTCGGCGAGCAGTCATTGCAAGACGAATTGCTCGGCGTCGCGCAGCGCCACAACGTGCGCGTGATGGGGCCGAACATTTACGGCTTTTACTACACGCCGCAAAATCTCTGCGCGACTTTCTGCACACCCTACGACGTCAAAGGCAAAGTTGCGCTCTCTTCGCAGTCCGGCGGCGTCGGCATGTCGATCATCGGTTTTTCACGCACGACGCGCATGGGAGTGTCGGCTATTGTTGGATTAGGCAACAAATCGGATTTGGACGAAGACGATCTCCTGACTTATTTCGAGCAGGACGAGAACACCCAAGTCATCGCCATGCACTGCGAAGACTTGAAAGACGGCCGGTCTTTCGCCGAAGTCGCGAGCCGGGTGTCAAAGAAAAAGCCCATTGTCATGCTAAAAGCCGGTCGGACGGCGCTGGGCGCCCGTGCCGCGGTTTCCCATACCGGCGCGTTGGCAGGGAACGACAAGATTTATGACGACGTGCTGCGCCAGTGCGGTGTCATCCGCGCGAAGAGTTTAAACGATCTGTTGCAATTCGCCCGCGGCCTGCAAGTGCTGCCGACGCCGAAGGGCGAAAATATCGTGATCATCACCGGCGCCGGCGGATCGGGTGTGCTGTTGTCGGACGCCTGCGTCGATAACGACCTATCTCTGATGAAAATGCCACCAGACCTCGACGCCGCGTTTCGCAAATTCATCCCGCCTTTCGGCGCCGCCGGCAATCCGGTCGACATCACCGGCGGCGAGCCGCCGACAACCTACGCCAACACGATTCGGTTGGCGCTCACCGAACCGCGTGTTCATTCGTTGATTCTGGGCTACTGGCACACGATCATCACGCCGCCGATGGTGTTCGCCAAACTTTGCGCCGAAGTTGTTGACGAAGCGCGCGACAAGGGAATTGACAAGCCGGTAGTCGCGTCATTAGTTGGCGACGTTGAAGTAGAAGAGGCGAGCGAATATCTCTACGAGCGCGGTATCGTAGCCTACCCCTACACGACCGAACAGCCGGTCGCCGTGCTGGGCGCGAAATATAAATGGGCGCGCGGGGCGGGGGTGCTGTAGACGACGGTGGGCTTCAGCGCGGCAGTCCCAGAGTATCAATATCGACAATGCCCGGGCTCACCTTGACTTCCGTCCGTCAAAGTTCGCGGTGATCGCTTTCCCTGGCTCGCTATCCGTGTGGTATGACGAGTGCGTCAATTCGCCGTAGGACAGGAGGCCAAGAGCATGAAGGACTGGCGCGAACGCATTAGCATCGATCCCAACGTCTGTCACGGTAAACCCTGCATCAAGGGAACCCGTATTTGGGTATCTCTGATCGTCGATAACTTGGCAGCTGGCGCCACCGATGTTGAAATCATTGACGCTTATCCCTCGCTAACCAAGGATGACATTCGAGCGGCGCTCGCGTATGCGGCCGAGATGGCTCGGGAGCGCTACGTCGACATTCCAATAAAACATGCATGATGAAACTGAAGCTCGACGAGAATATCGATGCTCGGCTAGCAGAGGTATTGCGCGATGCCGATGCCGGACACGATGCGGTGACGGTTCGCGAGCAGGAGCTGCACGGGAGCGACGATACTGACCTCTACCGGCTGTGTATTTCCGAAGAGCGAGCGCTGATAACGCTAGATTTTGATTTTTCCAACGTCCTGAGATACCCGCCAGACAATACTCCCGGCTTGATCGTCCTCCGCGGACCTGACGACCTTTCCCCGCAGTGAGAATCCTCATCGTGACCTTGATCCAAGCTCTGAACAAAGAAAGTCCTTTGAGCCACCTGTGGATCGTGGAGCCCGGCCGAATCAGAATTCACGAACAACGTTGATTTTGGTGATTCGCGGGAGTTCAAAAATTGCTAGTGCCGAGCTTGTCTATGAGTCCCGCGCCAAAGGTATCGACAATTAGGTTGCTCCGCGCAACGTTACTTAGTATACTGTGTTTGATATTTCTTTGAGTCACTGAGGGTTCATTCCCCGCAACTTGCTCGTCAAAAAAATCGTCAATCCGAAGTCCGTCATTCCCGCATGCTTTAAGCGGGAATCCAGGCGAGTCCGAATTTGGTCCCCCGACAAAAACATTCGGGCGTGACGAGGTTGGGAAAATTGTCATAAAGGTCTTTTGATACGTCGCAGGTTGGTTGCGGGGTAGTTCAATGATCCTAAAAAGATCAGTTGACGGTCGATAAATCTGGAATTGGCGGAGCGAGAGGCAAGATGATTTTAGGTTTGAAATGAGCAACCGTGGTCATAATATGCTCGCAGACGAGTTGCCAGACTGATTTGAGTTTGAACTGCTC
>DASYUV010000294.1:0-13961 GCA_036000865.1 Binatia bacterium
GGGCGAGCGCGGCAACCTCATCTGCCTGGAGCAAGTGCAGGCGGCGAGCGACGGGCTCACCTTCCTCGCCAAGCACCCGAACGTCGAGGGCGACCGCATCGGCATGATCGGCTCGAGCTTCGGCGCTGCGATCGCCGTCTATGCCATCGGCGTCGACAAGCGGGTTGCCGCATCGATCTCGTCCGGCGGCTGGGGCGACGGCGCGCGCAAGTTCCGCGGCCAGCATCCGACGCCGGAAGCCTGGAAGAAGTTCACCGACATGCTTGCCGAGGGCAAGAAGCACCGCGAGCAGACCGGCAAGTCGCTGATGGTGCCGCGCTACGACATCGTGCCGATCCCGGAAAAGTTACGCCGCAACATGAGCGCGGGTTCGATCATGGAGTTTCCCGCTGAGACGGCGCAGAGCATGAATGATTTTCGCGCGGACGATCAGGTCGGCAATATCTCGCCGCGGCCGCTGCTATTACTTCACAGCGCCAATGATTCGGTGACGCCAACTTACGAATCGATCGAGATGTTCAAGCGCGCCAAACACCCGGCCGAATTGCATTTGTTATCGGATGTCGACCATTTCACGTTCAACGAAGAAAATCCGCGCCTGACGCGCATTGTTGCAGACTGGCTTGAACGGTATTTTCCGGTTAATAAGAAGTAGGGGAATTTGGTGTCGAGAGAATAAATGATCAAATTCCGTTCGACCTGAGCTTTCTCGAAGGGCGTGTGACGGGCTAGGAATCACCGTGCCGAGAATTGACCACAACAAGCTGCTCATTTTTTGCAAACAGCTTCTCGCCGGAGGCGGCATCCCGAAACCGGATGCCGATCTCGTCGCCGAGCTGCTCGTCAAAGCCGAGCTGCGCGGCTACGCCGGCCACGGCGTGACGCGGGTTCTCCAGTATTTGGCGTTCATTGAGAACAAAATCTACGATCTGAACGCAAAACCCCAAGTCGAACGCGAAGGCAAGGTAACCGCCGTCATCGACGCCAAGCATTACATCGGCCAGATCGCTGCGCACATGGCGATGACTCTCGCGATTAAAAAAGCCAAGGAGCATGGTGTAGGCATCGTCACTTTGCGTCGCGCCGGCCACACCGGACGGCTCGCGGATTACATGGAGATGGCGGCGGAAAAGGGACTGATTGGCATGGGCGCGGTCAGTGTCGGGTCGGCGACGACAACTCTTTACGGCGGCATGAAACCGATCACCGGAACTAACCCGATGGCCTTCGGCATTCCGACGCGAAACGGCGCACCAATCATCCTCGACTTTGCCACCGCTTCGATGAGCATGGGCGAGATCCAGAAACGAGTCGCCAAAAAGGACCCGATTCCCGACGGTGTGATCCTTGACGGTGACGGCAACCCAACCAATGATTTCAAAGCGTTTCGCGGTCCGCCGCGCGGGGTGTTCTTACCCTTCGGCGGCTACAAAGGATCAGGCGTCGCGCTGGTAACTGAAATTCTCGGCGGGCTGCTCTCCGGCAACGGGCCGGGGAAAAATTGGTGGGACAAAGGTGGGCATGGCGTAAACGGAGTGTTCCTCCAGGCATTTGCCGTCGAAGAATTTCAAGCACTGAATAGCTTCTATGACAAAGTCGACGAGCTGATCGCTTTCATAAAATCGAACAAGTGCGCGCCGGGCTTTAGTGAGATCCTCTTACCTGGCGAATCCGGCAGACGAAGGGAAGCGACGCAGCGTAAAAACGGCGTAGAGATCGACGAAGATACCTGGGAGCAGTTGAGACAACTTGCCTCCGAACTCGGAGTTGATCCCCTGCCAAATACTTTGTAGCTCAAGACGGCTGGAATGCTGTTGATGTCCGGAATAGAGATACAAATAAGTGTCTTCAGTTTTAGTGGGAGAAGGATTTCGTGGAAGCCAAGAACATTTTGTTTCTGAAGGCTGCCGCATTCTTTCTGGCTCTTGTGCTCGGCTGGAGCGCGGAAGCCCAAAGCCAGCCAAAGGAGGTTATTGAAGGGGCCAAAAAGGAGGGCCAATTAGTTTTCTATTCAGGCATCCCAATCCCGGATGCGCAGTCCATCTTGTCGGCTCTGGAGCAGAAGTATCCCTTTATCAAGACCACCTTCTACCGAGCGACCGGTCCCGCCTTGGTCTCTCGGATTCAAACGGAGCAGCGCGCCGGCAGTCACATATGGGACGTCATGAACTCCACGGGTTTTGAGCCTTATGTGCTTCTTGAGCAAGGCTATTTCGCTAAGCACGATTCTCCCGAGAGAAAGTTTTTTCCAGAAGGGCATAAGGACAACGAAGGCCATTGGGCCACCATGTACACATCCCCGATGATCGTGACCTACAACACACGCCTGGTATCGTCTCCAGATCTGCCTAGGGAGTATCTCGACCTTTTGCAGCCGAAGTGGAAAGGCCGGTTGGGATTGGACTCCTCCGATTTTGAATGGTATGCGAACCTCAGAAAAATATGGGGCGCGGAGAAGGCGCAGAAATTTCTTGAGGGATTGAGAAAGCAGGAAGTTCGCTTGGTACAGGGACGCGCATTATTGACGGAGCTTCTCACCGGAGGAGAGATCGCGATCCTGGTCAATAATTTTCTACAGAACGTCATCGAAGCCAAGCGCAAGGGCAGCCCCGTGGAGTTGTTAGCGCTCGACCCCGTCGTCTCGGCGGCAGGACTTGTCGGCATCAACAAACTCGCGCCTCACGCCAACGCGGCCAAGCTCTTCGTCGATTTTGTTCTGTCAAAAGAAGGTCAGGAGCTGATCGTCAAGACGGACCGCAGTTCGGTCCGAAAAGATGTAGCAGGCAATCCAATCGATATGATAAAGAACGTTAGGATCGTACCTTCGGACTTAAATTTAGGAAAAAATTACGTCCAAATTAGGGACGAGTTTCGCGACCTGTTAGGGATAAAATAGTTAGCGGCTGGGAGAAATAGAGCCCATGGCTTATATAGATTGTGATTCCCATATTTTGCCTAATGATGCTTTTGACGAAGTCGCGCCAGAATTCGGCGCTGAGGGTCCCAAGATCGTCACTGACGACCAGGGCAATTCCTTTGTCGCGTACGCGGCACGGCAGCGAAATATTCCCGATTATGCGCGCCATATTCCCAACCCATTTAACCCGAGACCGCGGATTTCGGGAGATGATCCGTCGATTCGGGTCGCTGATATGACAAAGGCTCATTTCGACATGCAGGCGTTGGTTCCCAGTAATGGCGCCTTCTATTACGATGTAGAGCCCAAGTTGGCAGTGAGCGTTTGTCGATCCTATAACAATGCGGTTGGCAGAATCCTCAAAAAATATCCAGGCAAATTTATCGGGCTAGCAACGATTCCTCTCCAAGATACTCATTTGGCGGTTCAGGAGTTGGAGCGTGCCGTGCGAGAGCTGGGATTTTCCGCGCCCGTAAGCTACACCAGCGTCGGAGACAAGGATCTCGATGCGGAAGAACTATGGCCTTTCTACGCCAAGGCTGAGGAACTGAATGTTCCGATCATCGTGCATCCGGTCAACACTGGACCGATTGCCGGCGGCTGGCGGCTGACAAGGCACTACAAAACGCGCGGCTACGGCTTTTGGAGCGCTCTGGGAAATTGCTACGAAAACACACTGGCACTGGCGAACCTGATGTTTGGCGGGGTCTTGGACGCTTTTCCCAAGCTGCGCTTTTGCTTTATGGAGGGCGGAGGAACTCAAGTTCCGCATCTTATGGATAGTCTCTTCGCAGTGTACCAGGGAGAAGGTGACTACGATCGCCTTCAAACGAGGCTCAAGCAGGCACCCGTCGAGTACCTCGACCGTCTTTACTTCTCCATTCGTCCCACCGAGACGCTGCTCGGTGTTGTGGTCGAACGTCTCGGAACTCAAAGTTGGGTGGTGGGAACCGACTACCCTCACGCCGACACCATGGGAAGCTGGCCCAATACCGTGCCGGTGATTCAGGCGCGGGAAGATTTGTCACAGGAGGCGAAAGAAGGGATTCTCGGCGGCAATGCTCTTAGACTGTTCGGAATGGAGAAATAAAAATTAGATGAGGAGATGATCATGGTTGTACGCGAATTAAAGGACGGACGCTCTTATGTAAGCTCCCAGGAAGATCATGCCGAGCTCGCCGCGCAGTTTGCGGCCCACTGGGGCAACGATCGCTTCTCCAGACTGCGCCCCTATCAAACCATGGTTTTCGCGACCACCTACCACGACAGCGGTTATCGCGAGTGGGAGGGAAATCCACCAATGAATGTGCAAAAGGGCCGACCCTTCGCGCATCGAGAAGAGGTGCCGAATTTCGAAGCAACCGAGCTCAAAGCCTACTCCAGAAACGTCGACTGGATTAGTTCCCACGATCCCTACGCAGGTTTACTGGTGTCCATGCATCGCACCGGCCTGTGGCACAATCGCTACAATATTTTCACGGAACCAGCTGGCAGGCTTCGCGAACGAAGCGAAGCAGTGCAAAACGCCAAGAAAGAGATGGAAGCCAAGCAAGAAGAAAGGAAAAAATCTTTCGCTGCGAAAGATCCCGGTTTTCTCAACGAGCTTGCGTACAATTACATGGTGCTGCAAATATTCGATTTGCTGTCGCTCTACTTCTGCTGCGACGGCTATGCATCCGATGATCAATTCAAGGAATACACCATCTCTCCGGTCCGCGTTTCCTACGGCAGCGACAAGACCGTGAAGCTCACGATCCGCCCCAATGGCGCCGGCGCCGTGATCATGGATCCCTATCCGTTCGACGTAAGTCCCGTAACGTTCTCCGCGCGGGCCAGGATCGTCGCCCCGCCAAAAGAAAAATCCGAAGCGGCCTGCGTCGACGCTTATCACAAGGCGACGCGACAGATGCTGACGTTCGAAGTATCGGCGTGAAATGACCGGCCGGGGGACTGGGATTTCACCGCGGAGGACGCGGAGGTCACGAAGCTGATTAGGAGTGCTATGGGCCATGCAGGGGCGGGTTTGAAACCCGTCCCTGCTTTTTTGCGTCCTTTGCGTTCTTTGCGGCTAAATATCCTCTTCCTTCGTGGCCTTCCTGCGCTTCGTGGTGCTCCTAATCTTAATCGTCGTAAATCTCCACGCGAATCGCCTGTCCCCTGCCCGACTCCGGGCATGCGCTGGCGGCGACAAGTAAATCCATTTCGGCTCGGAAGTCGATATGCGCTTCCCCTTTTGGGCGAATCATCGTGTCATACATGACGCCGGTGTCGGGATCGATGCGCATGCACTGGAATATATTGAACGGGCTGGGCACGTCATCCGGTGAAATATTCCACGGTTTAACCGCCGCGCTGAGATTTTCCCAACAGCCGTGGTCGGGGATTTCCTCCGCCGTCTTCGGGTTGATATCGACGCCGTCCGCAAACACGCGCTTCGCTATCCCCTGAGCCACCATCTCGAAGCGCCTTCTGCTGCACATCCCCTTCTGCAGATCATGTCGCCCTTCCTTGAACGTGTCTTCGATGATCGTCAGCATCGGATTGTTGCGTTTGGAATAAAGAATATCGCCGGTGCTGATAAAAATTTTCACTTGATTCGTCTTCGTCCGTGCCTGATCGAACCGTTCGGTCAAATCGTGGGAGTTGAACGCCACGAAATCGACGATGCTCTTCCCCGCGATCCGCAGTCTCTGTCTTTCTTTTACTTCGAACGCCGCGCCGGAATTTTTCGGCACGACTACGCTCTTCAAGATAGTCATCACAACTCCTCGGAACACACGCCTGCCAAGCGAAATGAATTCTTTCATCAGGTAGTTGGAACTGTCAAATAGAAAGTTCAATCCCCGAAACTCTGTCCAGCAATCGTGACTCGGCCAGGCCACCCAGACACCGGGCACAGTTTGGAAGCATTGCATGAGATTGTATAGACGCGTCGCGTAGTTCAATCTCAGGCTGAAAATCTGGTTTTCCCGCTCGACGAATACCTGTCGCCGTTCATCGTAAATCTCACCTTTCTCTACGACCGCCCCCGTGATACATAACGAGTGGTGTGTGCAATGAAGAAAGCGGGCGTCTTATCAACCCTGTTTGTAGTCCTATTGCTTGCTGTTGCAGTCATAGCCGACGCGCAGCAGCCGGAGCAAAAGGTTTATCGGGTTGGGGTTCTCCGATCCGACACGCCATCGATTTTTGCTACACGTAACGAGGCTTTCCGTCAGGGTCTGCACGAGCTCGGCTATGTGGAGGGGAAAAATACTGTCATTGAGTATCGATATGCGGAAGGCAAGCTTGATCGGCTTCCCCAGCTCGCTTCCGAACTGGTTGACCACAAAGTCGATGTCATTGTAACTGGGGGTAATCAGGCCACTCTCACCGCCAAACAAGCGACTAACACCATCCCAATCGTTGTCGGATCCGCTGGCAACCTTGTCCAGCTTGGAGTCGTCGCTAGCCTCGCTCACCCTGGCGGAAACGTTACCGGGTCAACGAGCATCTCTCCGGATCTTAGGAGGAAACGACTGCGGATCTTGAAGGAAAGTCTGCCGAAGGTTTCGAGGGTAGCTGTTATTTCTTATCGTCGAAGCGAAGCCTCTCGGGATCGAGAAGAAGTAGCACAGACGGAAATTGCGGCAAAGGCCTTGGGAATAACGATCCAATCCATCCAAGTTCAAGCTTTAGAGGACTTTCGCGACGCCTACGCTGCGATCCGGAAAGACCAAGCCGACGCGCTAGTCATAATCCAGAGCAGTTTCACGTTCATTAACCGCGAACAGCTCTTTGCATTTGCAGCGAAAAGGCGACCCGCATCGATGTGCGAGGCATTGTTGTGGACGGAGAACGGTTGCGTTATGTCCTACGGGCCTGACTTGCCATCTCAGTATCACCGCGCCGCCTTCTTCGTCGATAAGATTCTCAAGGGTACCCATCTAGGCGACATCCCGGTGGAGTCGCCTACAAAGTTTGACTTTGTTATTAACCTGAAAGCAGCAAAACAGATCGGCCTTGCGATTCCGCCCACGGTGCTGGCGCGAGCGGATAGGGTGATCAAGTAAATCTGTTTTGAGCGCGACGATTTTAGATCAGTTCTTTCGAGCCCTGGAAACAGCAGGATTGAACTGAATTCTCCGACGAATCAATTCTAGCCGAAATTCGACTCAAGCGTCGATCAGTTCAATCTCAGGCTAAAAATCTGATTTTCCCGCTCGACGAATACCTTCCGTCGTAAATCTCACTTTTCTCTACTACCGCTACTGCCCGCGTGATACATAACGACTGATGTGTGCAATTAAGAAAGCAGGTGTCTCACTCCTGTTTGTAATGGTACTGCTTGCCGTTGCAGTCATAGCCGAGGCGCAGCAGCCGAAGAAAGTCCCGAGGATAGGATATCTGTCGGGAAGGGGCGACCCCTCCACTCCCGGTCCCAGTGGCGAGGCATTCCGGCAAGGGCTGCGAGATCTCGGTTACACCGAGGGAAAAAACATCCTCGTTGAATATCGTTATCCCGCCGGAAGGCTCGACCGGGTCCCGGGCCTCGTAGCCGAACTCGTGCAACTTAAGGTTGATGTTCTTGTTATCATACCTTTACCAGCGATCCTCGCAGCCAAGCAGGCGACCAAGACGATCCCCATTGTCATGGTCGCTACTGTGGATCCAGTCGCGACTGGGCTAGTCGACAGTTTGGCGCGCCCAGGTGGAAATATCACGGGGCTCACCACACTTGGCCGCGAGTTAAGCGGAAAACGGCTGGAATTGCTTAAGGAGGTGGTCCCCAGGATATCGCGCGTTGGAGTTCTCTGGGAGCTGGACGCACCAGCGGCGGCTATTTCTTTTAAAGAGTACGAGGCTGCGGCGCGCCCACTAAACATACAGCTTCAATCCCTAGAGGTGGGAGGTCCGAACCCTGATTTGGAGGGGGCATTCCAAGCGGCGGCCAAAGGGCACGTGAACGCGCTCATCGGGGTTAGGAGTATCCTGCTTTTACGTTACCCAAAGCGGATTGCAGACCTTGCCATAAAAAATCGACTGCCTTTAATGTCAGAGGGAACTGAGGATGTAGGGGCCGGTGGCCTTGTATCCTATTCAGCCAACGACGCTGAGAGTTTCAGGCGCGCCGCTACCTATGTGGATAAGATACTGAAAGGCGCGAAGCCTTCGGACTTGCCCGTCGAGCAGCCGACGAAGTTTGAGCTGGTGATAAATCTCAAGACGGCAAAACAAATCGGTCTCACGATTCCGCAGAAAGTGCTGGGGCGGGCGGACAAGGTCATTAAGTAATCGAAATAAAGCAACCGATTGTGTCAGGATTGAAACTTAACAAAGCGATGAACATGGTCAGGTACAGTCAACAGACACGCCTTCCCTAATCTTCGATTTTCACGCTACCACCCCCTTTGATTTCTTCTCCGCTATGTACTTCTTCGTAGCAAGGCGCTTCTTTTGTCTCTTGCGCCTGTACGAATTTTTTCGTCCGTCCTGCTTCATGCTTATTCTCCTTGTGCGCCGGGATAAACCGGCAGGTTGTTTGCGGATGGGAGTCGCACTGCTAAGGGTTCGTCACCCACGCCGGACTTGAGTCATGCGTGGCTGTCCGCAAGTTCAGCCACGAAGCAAAGACCCATTGCATGTGCGGAAACGACCCGCGCGAGAACCGGGAGATCCTAAGACGGCAAAACAAATCGGTCTCACGATTCCACCGTTCCTTCGATATCGCGCGGCTGAGGCGATCAAGTGGCCGGTCGCTTTCCGCTGGTAGTTACGACACTCAATCGCAGGATTGAATTGATTTCTCCATCCAATCAATTTCCGTGTGTCAATGGCTAGAGCGCCATGGTCCGGGCTGCCCAACCAGTGTTTTTCATACGTCCAAGCATTGACCCGACCACGCACCCTACGACAGTAATCATCACGCCGAGGCAAAAGATTAAACGACTGAAGAGAATGGCAGAAAGCGCATCTAAGAGTTTACCAATTTCTATGGCTGCTTCCGCGCCAAGTACCCGTCAACCGATGATGATGAGCAGGTAAACCGCAGCGAACGCGATGTTAACGAGCGACCCCTAAGGCCGTAGCGAGACCGCGCCGATTTCGCAGATACCATGACAGGGCGCCACAAACAGCGGCGATCGCGTCGATTATCACATCGGGAATGCTGGCGGTGCGGCTTGGCACAAATGATTGATGCCATTCGTCGGTGAGCGCGTAAATCACTGCCAATGTTAAGCTCCACATTATGTGGCGCTTCGCGAGAACCCCAGCAGATCTCGCGTTCAGTGCGCGCATCAGCAGGACGCCAAGAATAAAATATTCGCTCCCATGACCTAGCTTGCGGATCACCAGGCTGATGGTTTCGATGTGTATGTAAGATAGACCAGCAAAGGGATGTAAAAGAAACGGCGCAATAAGAGGCGTGGTGGCCGCAGAAGAAAAAGAGTCGGTTGAAAGGATGAAGATAACAATCATCCAGAGGAGAACGGGCGCCAAATTCACTGTGAGAGTATAGCCTAAATGGCGCGCCTTCACGATACTATCCAGGTAAGGCAGGATTATTTCGCTAAGGATTCAGATCGCCGGCAGGTGCGTAGCATTCACCGTCTTACTTTCGGTTCGTCACATGCATGCAAATTTCCGTCGTGACAATTCTGCCGTCGGGGCGGACAGGGTGCTCAAGTGATACTAGACCAAGCGACCATGCCAGGATTGAACTGTATTCTCCTACAGTTTAATTCTGCTGACGCTCCTACGTGTGTGTTACGAGGTACTCGTCAATCCGCGAAAGCTCCAGCCCGAACCATTCGGCGAGTCCTTTCATGCTCACGGTAAACTCGTGAAGCTGAAACCGCGCTATTCCACGATAGAAGTGTGCCGGCCTGACACTAAAATGCTAAAACTCGCGCTAGATCGCGATAGCTTTTTCGATGACTGAAACGGCGTCGGGATAGAGCCGCCTCGCAGTAGCGAGAAGCATTTGCGCTTCCGGCACTTCGCAGGGGATTACTATTATGCGCTCGTAATGGCCGTCTTTGGGATGGCCCACTATGAGGCCGTTTTTGAGAATCTCGTACTCCCGAGACGACGCGTCACACTTCTCCAAGAAGCGGTCGTAGTGGTCGAGAGACATCTCAATGATCATCTTCACTGGCCGACGCTATCCTTCGGTTGCGAAAGCACAAGGACCCAAATGGTCTAATGAGAGTAGTTTTTTAACATCCGCTACCTTAATGAGCGGGGAGAAATAATAGCCTGTTTTTCCAGTTGCCGCCTGCTTCGGCCTCATCTAGCTGAATAATCACCCAGCGCAGACTGGAGTACGGTGAAAGCTCGAGCCATTTGTCAATTCTGAACTTCGTCTCCAGATCGGCCCACCAATCCGCCGTCTGGAGGCTCAGTTTTTCGATACACCAGACGAGAGGCTTTTCGGCTACCGGATCTGCTCGGCCGGTCAATCCCTCTTTCATGAAACAGATCTTTGCCATCGTGAGTCCTAAATCGCGCTTGATTTTGCACCATTCATATCGGGAAGAGTTAGGTCCAAGAGGATAAGATTAGGTTTAACGAAAGCCGCTTTTTCGATTGCTTCACTGCCGCTCCCCGCTTCTAATACTTGGTAGCCAGAAAACCGTATGAACGACACGAAAATCTGTCGCAAGTCGTCATTGTCTTCCACTACGAGAATCTTCTTTGCCATGGCGCGCTAACGTATTCCTGCGGTAGCGCAAATCGAGTGCCGGCCGGAATCGTAAACTAAAGCGTGTTCATTGGCGTGCAAATGCAGCAACAGTCATGTGAGTCTCATCAGAGGGCGAGGTAAAGAAGTCTTATCGCGCGATTACAGGCGTGAAAAGGGTATTCGAGTCCGATTGGAAGTGAATTTCTCATGCGTACAAATTCAGCCGACGGGACTTAGTGCACTTTGTTCTTGCCCGCTTCTATTAAGATATGCGTGAGGTCGTCCACGAGTGGTATGAGGCGCACGAAGTTTCCACATCACGTCTTTCGTTCAGCCATTTGCATACCTGCAGTGGTTCGTCGTTAATCCGTAACAGTTACTTTAGAGAATCATCATCGATCATCATGTGTGAACCGTTATGCAAACCGGCAAGGCTCCGTTTTCAGAATGCCTCTGCGCGTGGTCCCATTCGTTTGCTTAACGCGGGGGCGAGGTGAAGCGTTCAACGGTGGCCATCAATTTCCCAGGATCGAGCGGCTTTGGCAGAAATGTGACATTGTCCTGCAAGATCGTCTTGGCTGCGTCGGGGGAGAGGTAAGCTGTAACAAGAATTACTGGGATCTCCGGCCATTTCACACGCATTTGTATGACTAAGCCGAAGCCGGTGACTTTCGGTAATGCGAGGTCTGTGACTACAAGGTCGAACTGGTGTCGTTCAAGTAAATTAAGCGCTTCCTGGCCATCTGCTGCTTCCATAACTTCGTAGCCTCGGACAGCGAGCAGCTGAGCAAACGCATGGCGGGCTACTGCTTGGTCTTCAACAAGTAATATCATCGGATCACCCGATTTTCTCGTTTGTTGTTGAATGAGTCCGCGATAAATCGCCAGCCGGGTAAGCTCATTGATGATCTCATCTCTCTACGGATCACCCTCGGCGTATTGGCGAACCGGAGTATGTGAGCAAGCGATGCGGGCATCATGGAGGGGTGAAGAAAAATGAAGCGAGCAACCGTTGTACCAGCTGCACCGGTCGAGCGGCTGTTGCCGTGGAAACTCTGCCGAAGGGCGACCGGAAAAGCGATCAAGCTAATTGATTTTGAGCCTTCAGCGGGCTCAAGAATTTTGATTAGATGCAAACGACGCTGGAAATAAGTGTCCTTTGGCCAATCCCAGCTCTGGCCTGGGAGCGCTTCGCCGTTGTACGGCGCACCGTTGACTTTGCTCTGTAGAAAAATGAGCTGCCAATAACTTGGTTTTCCCAATTGGGAGTCTGTCTCTTGCATTTCCGTCCCTCCTTTCCGTCTAGTTTTCGTTGGAGAGCAGAAGCCGTGCCGAAACAGAAAAGCAACCAATTTCTACCGCCTGTGAATTTGTTGTTAGGAAGAAGAAGCGCTTGAGGGAAGTCACGAGACTTGATCGCTCGCATCGTGGAGGTGCTTCGTTATACGGCGGAGCCGTCTAAGTGTCTGCAACGGGACGCTTCCGGGCCTCAGATCCTATTGTTGGGACAAGCAGCCGATGGGACCTGTTCTCGAAACCCTTCAGCCAAGCAGGTGCCAGGCTCTCTCATAACGAGTCCAGTCTTTCCGGGGTTTCTTGCTGCTGCCTAACGCATATTTACATTCAGCGGGGGTATACAGACGAGACGTTTTGCAAATGAGTTAGTGGAATGACGTATACCTTCATAGTGCGACCGCTTCTCATTGCCCAGAGCGCAACGTTGCCGCGCTTAGTCGTGTCATTAACATCAAACCGAGCGTATTCGCGACCGTTCGGTGCCTTTGTGCCGCCCTTGCGCAGTTGAATACTGCAAAGTAGGCCGTTCACGACCACCAGTTTTGCGATTTCCGAACAACATTTTGTCGGTATGGCTGAAGTGCGTTATACGGCATCACCCGAAAACCGCGTCGTCTAATCTCCTCTATGACAGCTCGAACATCCGGCGGATATTCTTTCTTTTCGACGTAAGGCCCACGCCCTAAGCTGCGCTCGTGTCGACGTTGCCTGCCGTTGATTCCCAATTCCTCCACGAGCTTCGCGATGCGCTGCTTCGTCAAGCCGAATTTCTTCGGAATGTGCTCGTACGCGAAACTTGGATCATCGACCATTGAGCGGAGCCGGACCGAATGCTCCTGTGCCGTGGAGGCGGTCAAAACGGTGTTGAAGGCCATGTGCTGCCATGCACTGCGGTGTTAAGTGAGCAGAGAGAACATTTCAAATTTAACTTTTTGACTGGAGCGGCGTTGTTGCGTCTGGACTCGCTTTCCGCAAAGCTCAAGGAACAGCCTATAAAAAGAAGAGATAGCTCGGTCTTCTTCTCGTTCGTGGCCTGCTTTGTCTCGATACAAAGTGTGATGGAAATTCGCCTTTTGTGCAGCTCAACCAGCTCGGCTTCCCGGGAGTCGAGATAGGCACCTATCGTGCGCATTGTGTTCGACACACTGTGAAAATCCGTGAGCTGCCCGGGGTTGGAGCGCTTCGCTCGCCCGGCTTGAGACAGTTTTTCAACGTCCGCCAATCCTAAAGCTAATAACTCGGCGGTGGAACCACTGCGTAATCGCCGAAGCCACTGCCGTACCTTCGAACGGAGCGAGCCAGTTTGTTCAGGCAAACCCTGAATGACATAGCTGTCTGTAAGCCGCTTTAGTTCGAAAACACTAATATCTCGGGCTTCAAGCGCCTGGCCAAATAGCTCTGAGATCTTCATCGTAACGTCTCGTAGCCGCCATAGCACACCTCCGGTCAATGCCGCTTTTGATATTCGCTCGACGGGTAGGCGAGCAGCCCTCGGTGACAGTGATAACCGTCGTCCGGGCTATGATTTATGCGAGCCGAACAGCGCGGCTTGCCAGCTCAAAATCAGCGTGAGTTACCTGAAAGACTCCGTCAGAAACGACCCATCGGCACCGGTCATCATGGGTGCAGGTTATGACCTTTGTAAGGTTCTCCAAGAATGGAAAACTTGCCGGAAGCGGCAAGTTTTTGAATGCCGACATTTGGCAGTTCAATTGAAGCGGACAGTCATGAATACTTCATGAAAAGCCTTCATGAAGTTGGTGAACGTTCCAAGGGAGAATGACGGGTAACGACGAGTGAATTCTTCAGGGTGCCGATCGGGTCACTCTCGGTCAGATCCGATTGGCGAGGGGGGAGATCTAAAGTTCCGTTGTAAAGACGGAAACTATTATAGAACTCCTGTTCAGCGGTGCGGGTTTGCCTTCCCTTTTTTGTCTTAAAAGACTTGGACTGTTTAGGCTTGTTTTTCGGGCGCTTTTCTTCCAGCCAGATTGTCTCAGCTTTCAGCCAGTGCTTAACTTCGTATCCGTCCGGACACCCTTCCTCTTGCCAAAGCTTGTAGGCAACTTGACGGATCTCTTC
>DASYUV010000295.1:0-19053 GCA_036000865.1 Binatia bacterium
TAGTAACGCGTGAGGATATGCGGGAGTCCGGCAGTTCCGACCATCAGGCAGAAGGTCAACGCAAGGAAGTTCCACATGCCCACGCCCGTCGGCACCGTCAGGTAACGGCCGATTTTCGCATCGTCGCTGGCCGCAGGCGCCGTGGCCTGTTGGGTGGCTGTTTTCGCTGCGGCCCTGAGTTTGTCAGCATCCGCGTCATTGAGATTACCAACCTTGATCTTCGCATTGGCTTCGTCGGCGTCTTTTTTCCACAGGGCACGGCTCTCTTTCTCCTTGGCGTCACGGGTGATCTCGATGGCTTTGGCGTTGTTTGTCTGGAGGACTCTGCCGTAGGTGAGTTCGGGTATCGGAATCGCGAACAGCTGATAGGAAAGGTAGACCACTGGCACCAGATACGAAACGATCAGGATGATGTACTGCGCCACCTGGGTCCAAGTGACCGATTTCATGCCGCCCAGCACCGAGCAGAAGAGCACACCGATCAACCCGGCGAATACTCCGATGTTGAAATCCAAACCGATAAAGCGCGACACGATCAAGCCGACCCCCGTGACCTGAGCGATGAGGTAGGTAAAGGAACAAGCGATCGCGCCGATCACACCGATGATGCGCGGCAGATGGCCGCCGTAGCGCGCTCCCAGGAAGTCGGGAATCGTATACGCGCCGAATTGCCGCAGATACGGTCCGAGAAAGACGGCAAGCAACAAATAACCTCCAGTCCACCCCATCACATATGCAAGACCAGCGAATCCCTGGGCGGAAAGCGCGCCGGCCATCGAAATAAAAGACGCGGCCGACATCCAGTCGGAACCTGTGGCCATGCCGTTGAATACGGCCGGAACGCCGCGACCTGCGACGTAATACTGGTCCGGGTTCGAGGTTCGAGTAATGATCCCGATAACAATATAGATGCCCAGTGAAAGCGCCATGAAGATCCAGCCGATCCACTGGGGCGACAAGCCAAAAAGCCGCTCAGCGATACCGATAAGAATGGTGACGCCGAGAAAGCAAATCGTGTAGAGACCGAATATTTTCGCTAGGCTCATGACTCACCCCTCCTCTCTAATGCCGTACTTAAGGTCGTGCTTGTTCATTAGGTACGCGTAGATGGCGATCTCGATAACAAAGATCGCCAGTGATCCCTGCGCCGCCATGTAGTAGCCAAGCGGAAATCCTAAGAAGGAGAATTGATTCAACCAGCCGGCCCAGATGCCCGAGATAAGATAGGTGACGACGAACCAGACGATCAGCAAGATAGTCGTCAAGGTGATGTTGTAATGCCAATACGACTTCTTTTGCTCTTCCGTGAGATCAGCCATAAGCACCTCCTCGATGCAAATTTAATCTGATACTACGAGCGAAAACCTGTCGTTACGAAAATTTTATTCTCGATTTGCACCCAGCGTTCCCGAAAACTGAGCGTTAACCGAGGGAGAGAATTGTTGTCCTTGCGGGAGGAAGCGAGAGAATCGCCCTCCAAGACGCAAGGAGCGCTTGCATGGGCAGGGCTTTAGCAGAGGCTGGAATAAAGTGTCAAGCAAATTCTCTCGTGTGTTGACGCCTGAATGTTACCTGACATAGGGTACACGGGGCGAAATTGATTAGCCGATCATTGTTGTGAAGGAGTCCAAGAAGCTGATGGAAAACCGCCGTTACGACTATTTACCAATTATTCGCCGGCAAAAAATTGAATGGCCCGACCATGGTCGGATCGCGCTCTGGGTGGCGCCGAATATCGAATATTTTCATTTCGACATGCCGATCCGCGGCTCGGGCAGCAATCACACTCCCGATGTTCCCGGTTACACACTGCGCGACTACGGCTCGCGCGTCGGCGTGTTCCGCATCATGGACGTACTCGACAAATACAGCATTCGCGCCAGCGTACTGTTAAACGCGGAAGTCTGCGAGCAGCACCCGCCGATCATCGAGGAAGGCAACAAGCGAAAATGGGAATGGCTCGGCCACGGCATGACCAACAGTATCTCGATGCTCGATTATCCGCCGGAAGAAGAGCTCTCAATCATCCGCAAAGTCAAAGAGATCATCACGAAAACGACGGGAAAAGCGCCCAAAGGCTGGCTCGGCCCGGGATTGGGTGAGACATCCAACACGCCGGATCATCTGGCTGCGGAAGGATTCGAGTACGTTTGCGACTGGGGCAACGACGAGCAGCCGACACCGATGCGGGTCAAAAGCGGTCGAATGCTAGTTGTGCCTTACGAGTTGGGCGTGAATGATATTCGCGTGTTCATTCGCGAGAACCACACACCGGAGCAGTATTATCGCATGGTCTGTGATCATTTCGACACGCTGTACAAGGATAGCGAATCCGGCGGGCGCGTGCTCTGTCTGCCGCTGCACCCATTCGTTATCGGCATGCCGTTTCGGATCAAATATCTCGACAAGGCGCTTGAGTATATTTGCGCGCATGACGGCGTGTGGCGCACGACCGGCTGGGAAATCGCCGACTGGTACTATAAGCACTATTACAAAGAGCCGGGGAGGTTTGAGGGGTAGAAGATCGAGGATGGAGGATGGAAGATAGAAATTGGAGTGATGGAGTGTGAAGAACTGGAGTGATGGAATGCTGGAGTGTTGGAGTAATGGGTTCTGAGACCGGCGTTTCATTTGTATTCAGTCCGAAACCCAACATTTTATCATTCCAACACTCCAGTGCTCCATACAATGGCAACCGCGTGATCGATGTCGTCGAACTGGACGAAAGCCAATTAATTCGGCACGCACGGGCTTTCTATGCCGATGACCAGAAATCATGTATTAAGCAGGAATTGCGCCGGCCGATTACTTTTCACTCACTTCCGCGGTCAGCGAAACAGTGGAACGGATGTCGACGGTTCCCGGCTCGACCGGCGTCGGCGCCTGCGCGGCGAGCGCTTCGCCTCTGGCAGCCATCGCTTGGCGATAGATGGGTTGAATCGTTCGCTCGCCTTCGTTTATTGCGGCGATGCGCACAATCTTGAGTCCGAGTGAAGCGGCGACTGCTTCGGCTTTAGACTTTGCCTTAGCCGATGCTTGACGCAGCGCTTCGAGCTGCGCGCCTTGTTCATCTTTGAGCGTAAATACCAGGCGGTTCACATTGTTGGCGCCGGCCTGCATGGCGCCATCGATTAAGCGAGCGACGAGATCCAACGTGTTGGTTTTGATCCGCACCGTGTTGCTGGCGGTGTAGCCGACGATCTCGGGTTTTCCTCCTTGAGGATAGCGATAATTGGGAGTGAGGGAGTAGCCGCTGGTCTTGACCTCGTCGCTTTTGCCCAAAAGCTTCTTGACTTCCGTGAGAACACGGCTTAACCGTTCGGCATTTTCTTTCGACGCTTCCGGGGCGCTACGCGCTTGCGTAACGACGCCGATATCGATTTGGGCTTGGTCCGGCTCGGCGGAGATCATCGCTTCGCCGTTCACGGTGATGGATGGGACTCTAGGTCGGCGTTTTTCTTGTTGGGATTGAGCCGTCGACGTTAATAGAAGAAAAATGCCAATGATGAGCAATAGTTTTTTCATAATAAATCCCGTTTTAGAAAGGATCTGCACAAAAAGGCTACTCCAAATTTACTTAGGCCGCCAGCCTTGACGCCTTACCTCGATTTGGTGAAAACTTAGACGTGCCGGATATGAAAACGTTCACCCTTGCGATTCTCCTTTTGGTCATTACTGGCTGTTCGACACAGCAATACAAACTTTACTGGCGCGCCAAAGACTTCGCTCTCGACCGCAGTCCGACGGTCGGGCTCCGAGGCCGCGATGAACAGATTGTTTGGACGATTCCAACCAGGACGATTCAGGAAATGACACTTGTGCACTTGCGCATTAGCCGCGCAGCCAAAATCCAAAGCGACCTTTATATTGTCGAAGGAGACGATCCAAACGCGTTTGCGACCTTTGTCAATGGCCAGAGGGTGATCGGTATTAATCTTGGCATGGTGAAACTGATCGACGGTGACGTCAATCAGTATGCGGCTTTGATCGGGCATGAAGCAGCCCATTGGGCAAAGGGTCATGTCGATGCGGGGCAGACCCGCACAAACACGCTCAACGCTCTCGGCACACTGGTCGGTGTTGGTTTGAGCGCGGCAGGAGTACCGGCGGCCGGATTGATCACCGGCGTTGGCGTTGATCTTATCGACTCGTCTTATAACCGCGATCAAGAACGGGAAGCGGACGCACAAAGCATTGACTATTTGCTTCTAATTAATTACGACCCGCGGGGAGCGATCACGCTGCACGAAAAATTCTTACAGATGGATCGTGGATTGCGCTTGCCATTTCTATCGAGTCATCCGAGCAACGAGGAGCGCATGCAAAATCTCAAGGCGCTGATCGAAGCGAAAAGATCGGCGCAATAATCCAGTGGCATGATCTATAGCCCATAGAAATCAGCCGCCTTCTTCATCGTCATGCCGGCGTAAGCCGGCATCCAGGTTGTAATTCCTGGATTCCGGGTCGCGCTAGCTATTGCCAGCTCGCCCGGAATGACGTTCGAGTTATTGCGTGTTCCTCGCGGACACCACAACTACCATTTGTGCTCAACACGGCATGAATGGTTGAATTGCGCGCGCAGCCGAATTCCTGCTACACCGTGGATGTGGAAACGGCGGCGCGGGTTCAGCACGGCATCAAAGGACAAGGCATCTTCTACGGCTGGTACATCGTCGGCGTCGGGTTTCTCGCCAACGTCGCTTCATCATTCGCCCTTGCCAGCACGCTCAGCATTTTTCTCAAACCACTGACCGCGGAGCTTGGCATCTCACGCGGCGTGTTTTCTTTGCTGCGCTCCGGCGAAGGCATCATCGGAGCTTGTCTCGCGCCGCTCGTCGGCACGCTGGTAGACCGTTACGGCGGCCGCTGGTTGATGGCGATCGGCGCGGCGATTGTCGGGTTAGGCTACTTTTTTCTCGGACACATCGAAAGTTTTGGGCAATTTGCGGCGATTCGTCTGACGCTCGTCACTTTCGGCGATGCTTTGATGGGGTCTATGGTCGCCAACGTCGTCATTGTCCAATGGTTTGTGCGGCGGCGCGGGCGTGCACTGGCGTTATCCAGTATGGGCGTCGGCTTCGCCAAGGTTTGTATGCCGATCGTGGTCGCATGGCTCCTCGTGTCACTGGGCTGGCGCCAAACCTGGGTTGTGTTCGGCATTCTTACGATAGCGTTGCTGGTTCTCCCGGCATTGCTCATCGTACGGAGGTCGCCCGAGGAAATGGGCCTACGTCCCGATGGCGCAGCAGAACCCGTGGTGGGCAGCGCGCCGGAGCGAAACAAGAACAAAACGAGCGAATTACAGTCTCATGATTCCGATGTCTGGTCGCGCGCGGAGGCTGTGCACAGCAGTGCATTCTGGTTGCTCGTCATTACCTTCGGCATCTCCAGCATCGGCGTGACTGGTCTCAATTTGCACGTTTACTCCTATGTTACCGATCTCGGTCATTCCCCCGTTGTTGCCGCGAGCGTCATGAGTGTGATCGCGTCCATGCAGCTCGCATCGCCGTTGGCATGGGGACTCTTCGCCGAGCGCATCGACGTTCGCTTCGTCGCGATGCTGCGCTTCCTCGTTCAAGGAATCGGTTTGGGCTTGGCGATTTCCACCGGCAACTTCCTTTGTCTGTATGCTGGATTTTTTCTCTACGGTATCGGGCTTGGCGGCAATATGGTTTTGCCCGATATTCTTTGGGCGAACTATTTCGGCCGCCGTTCGCTGGGAAAAGTGCGCGGCATGGGTTTATTGATTTCCCAGGTGCTTGCCGCCGTGGGACCACCGTTTTTCGGTTTTCTCTTCGACCTCACCGGCGGCTACGGGCTGTCGTTCGCGATCTTCGGCGTGGCGCTGATGACCTCGGCGGGATTGAGTCTCATGTTGCGGCCGCCGAGGCGGCAATCGGCCTAGTTGGAGTGTTGGAGTACTGGAGTGGTGGAGTGATGAGGTTCGGATAGATTTCCCAATAGTCCATTACTCCAACACTCCATCACTCCAGTTTGTCTGGTCTTGTCCCGGATCGCGCGTCTCTGATAGTAAGAAGCCAATTCACACAGAAAGGATTCCGTTATGATCATAGACATTCATAATCATATCGTTGCCGGTGAGCAGCTCCAAACCTTTCAAGCCGGGCTAATCAATAGCGCCGGGTTTCATCGCCCCGGTGGCGCCGTGGTCACGGAGAAACATATTCAAGAAGCGAGATGGCGTGGTCACAAGCATTCGGAAGTTTTGAACGAAGTCGGTACGGACTTCGCGTTTATTTCGCCGCGGCCTTATACGATGATGCACTCCGCGAAACCGGAGAAGATCGTGCATTGGTACTGCCAAGCGGTGAACGACGCCTTGGCCTTGCAGGTCAAAATGGAGCCGAAAAAATTTCGCGCCATCGGCGGTTTGCCGCAGAACGCCGGCGTCCCGGTGACGAACACCTTCGAAGAAATCGATCGCTGCATCAATGACCTAGGCTTCGTCGGCATCATGATCAACCCCGACCCCGGCGAGGGCGACGGGCAAACACCGGCGATGGGTACAGAGTACTGGTACCCCTTGTATGAGAGGATGGTGAAGATGGATATTCCAGCGCTGCTTCATTCGGCGAGCTGTAAAAACCCGCGCGAGTCGTTTCACGGCCATTTTATCACCGAAGAGAGCATCGCGATCCTGTCGCTGGTGGATTCCAAGGTGTTTCAAGATTTTCCCAAGCTAAAATTAATTATCTCTCACGGTGGTGGATCGGTGCCCTATCAGGTCGGCCGCTGGCGCTCGCAGTTGCGCGGTCCCAACGATACGGAGAACTTCGATCAGAGACTGAAGCAGCTTTACTTCGACAGCGCGCTCTACAACGTCGAGTCATTGAAACTTCTGTTCAGAATCGTCGGTCCCAACCGTTGCCTTTTCGGTACGGAGCGGCCGGGTGCGGGTTCGAAAACCGATCCACGCACGGGCAAATGGTACGATGACGTGCGGCCGAATATCGAAAGTATCCCGTGGCTGACGACGGAAGACAAGGAGAAAATTTTCCACAAGAACGCGGAGCAGGTATTCACGAGGTTTAAGCAGTAGAAGAAAATGATTGGAGCGCTGGAGTAGTGGAGTATTGGGTTTTGACCCGCGCCATTACTCCGCCACTCCAATACTCCATCACTCCAATTCCCCAGCTCCTGACTCTGTATTGCATTGCAAATTTTTTCCGGCCTAAAGACCACGGATTCCGCTAAGCTACATCCGGGCTACGAACTGACCGGTGCGCGAAGCGCACCCTACGAATACCTTCGTGACCTTCGTGCGCTTCGTGGTGAAGGATTGTTCTCCTTTGGTTGCGGCCTTGCCGCGCTAGGTCACCCTAGTTGAAAATTTCGCGGATTGCGTTCACGTTCGTCTGGCGATGAACAGGACTCCTGCGCTCGAACTGCGTGACGTTTCTTACTCTGCTAACGGTAAGACGATTCTTCATACAGTCAATTGGACCGTCCAGCCCGGAGAGCATTGGGCCATTCTAGGTCCGAACGGTTCCGGTAAAACGACGCTGCTGAAATTGGCCTGCGGTTATCTCTGGCCCAATGCGGGCGGCGTCGTTCTACGCAAGGGAAAAGAGCTCACGTATCTCCCTGAACTGAGAAAAAGCATCGGCTGGGTGACCGCTGCGCTGGTGAACGAGATCCCGACGCGGGAGAACGCACTCAACACGGTGGTGTCCGGCAAATTTGCGCAAATCGGTTATCTCGGCGGCATTTGGGGACAAGCGAGCGTCAACGATTACGCCTGTGCGCGAAGGTATCTGACAGAACTTGGTTGCGATCAAGTGCGGGAACAGGAATTTGGTACTCTGTCGCAAGGCGAGCAGCAAAAGGTTTTGATCGCGCGGGCCCGCATGACCAAGCCTTACTTGATCGTTCTCGATGAACCCTGCGCCGGTATGGATCCCGGCGCGCGAGAAAACTTCTTAGCCTCGCTGCGGAAAGTCGGTAGGCAGAAAAAAATGCCGGCGTTGATCTACGTGACCCATCATATCGAAGAGATTCTGCCGCTGTTCGGAAAGACGTTGGTCCTGCGGGAAGGAAGAGTGCTCTATGCGGGACGGACGAAGCAGATCCTCAAACCTCACGTGCTAGAAGAATTGTATGGCGTATCCTTCTCGCTGATCCGAAGAAAAGGCCGCTATTGGCCGGTTGTAAAATAACCGACGACGAGGGACCAACACTTAACAAACCGTTCAAAGTTCCGGTTTCAATGTTCAAGGTTGAGATTCCGAACACTTGCGGTGACTGAAGACCGACTAGGGGTGAGTGGCAACGGCTCGGCTCTCCGGACACGGTGATCAGCCTCTGGCCCGCGTCCAAAGATGAAATCCGATCTTGGTAAGCGAACGAACAGCTGTGGACCAAATTTGGGCTAAGTATGACCTGCCGCATTTTGAAACTTGTTGACGTGTCTTAATAACAGCATGAACAAGATCAAAAGAATCAGTTCGAGAATTAGCGGCAGCAATTTTTGCTTGGTGAAGCTGAGCAAAAGCGGCAGAAACCCGCTTACGGTAATCCAACCTAGCACGGCAATTGTGCGCAATCCTTTTTGGCTCGGGAGCGGTCCGTTTTTAGCAAGCAGGAGAAATCCCGCTGGCAACAACACGCAGAGATCGTAATAAAGCAAGTGGGGCAATGTGAGGGAAGACAGAATGAGTCCGATGACGAACGTGAGCGAGACTCGTGCGGAGCCTTCAAGTTGTGACCATTTGGCTCTCGTGCAAAACCATAGACCGAACAACCACAACGCGGCGGCGCCGGCGTAAAGCGGAAATTTTACGGCTCTGCGCTCGTTGACCGGAAAGAGAACCATCAAATTGGCTGGCAATCCGGTCAACAGATGGTTTGGAATGCCTTGTAGGCCTTCAAAAAAATAGGCGTCGCTGACCTTGTGACTGAGGAGCCACTGCAAGGTTACGGAAGGTGAGAATGCCAAAATGGTTAAGGCGATTAGAACCGTGAGCCCGAGCATAATTCCGACCAAAGCTCGATAGCGCCGGCGCACGGCGCATGCCAAAGCGACAAAAGCAGCGGGAAAAAAGTACTGCGGTTTGAGCAATAACACCGACCAGACAATGCCCGCTGCCAGCGGCCGCTGCCGCAGGAGCAGGACGTATCCGGCGCAAAGCGGGAGCAACCCCAGTCCCAGGCCGAGTTGGCCCGCCCATAAAGTGAGAAAGACCGGGGTATACAAGAACGACAGAAAAAAAGCGTCGCTGGTTTTCCATGCGGTGAGCCGCGACCACAGAAGGCAGGACAACCCCAACGCGAGAACCGAAAGTGCTTGCCATAGAAATAGTGATAGGTTGGGGTCGATGAAACTGAAGGGCGCGAAAAAACCGGCGACGAGCGGAATGTACATGTACGCGCCGGTGGTTGCCTTCGGCAGGTGTGGCAAAAGCGCGTGAGCGGCCTTATCGAACGGCGAATCGATAAAAGATCGGGCGTCCGGTTGCGGGTAGAGTTCATCGGACCGGCCGCTGGCGGCTAAATGACCGGCCACGTAAAAAGTCATGATAAAATCGGACTCTTGGAATCTTTCGCGCTGGGAGAACAAGTTGTTATCGAGCAGAAAAATCCCTGACGCCAAAGCGAAGACAGTGGCCAAAAAAACCAGCGCACGATAGCGTGTCAAAGCGGATCGGCCTACCGTCATTCGGCTGATTCAGGCATGATCGCGGGGACGAATCGAATTAGTGTTCGCCAGCGCCGATCCGGCCGATGAATGGAAGTTTTAAAGCGGGCTTGTAAAAATCGATACCGAAGTTCAGGCCGAGCAAGTTCAGTTCGACGCCTTCTTCACGGGCCATCGACAGCCCCAGCACTCCCAACATCGAGAGCTGGTAACCCGTGCCGCTGGGCGTGCGGTCCAGCAAAGAGCCGTTGCTTGGATAGTCTTTGCCAATGGCTGTTGCCGGAAGATCCATGTGGAGTTCGGGGACCTTTCGTCCGATATAGGCCATGAAGGTGTTGCTGTTGGGGCCCGGCCAAACCTTGTATTCGTTCGGGTAAGGATAGCTGGCGACGGCTGCGATGATCTTGGGGATGGCAAGGGAAGCAGACTCGCCCCTGAGCTCGGTGACGAGCGTGGGTTCGTTACCGAACCATCGACCGTCCGGAATTCCCGGCGCAGAAGCCACGGCGGGAAGACCGCGATATAAGCGCCAACCAATGACTTGGTGAATGGTGTATTCGGCGGCATTTTCCGGTTTGGTGGCAATCCAGGTATGGACACCGAAGATGCCGCGCCAGTTGAGCGCCCGCGCGTAATAGACTTGCACGACGGCTTCGGCAGTAGTCTCAGCGCTCGGTGCGATGCCGGCGCTGGAACGATCAGCGGTGCGGAAATCACGACCCAACGGTGCTTGTCCGGAAAGTACCGTGTAAAGTGGCAGCGCGACGAATAGCAACAGGAAGATAAAGAGCATTCGTAATAGCATTGATTCTTGTTTGCGGCGGATTATACCCCAAGGTGTTAATCAACTCCAGCCATGCGTGAATTTGGGAATGGTTCGGTTGGGCAAAGATCTCTCACTTTGTTCGAGATGACACATGGCTTATGTAGTTGTCATTCCGAGCAAAGCGAGGAATCTTTCTCGATTTTAAGAGTCATGGTGGATTGAAAATGAACCACTACCATGAATTCGGCAATGGATTCGAGCGGCGGTGCGACGGCAGGCGATTGATTGTTCCTAAGCTTCGGGTGATGATGCCGGCGTGAAGTAAAAAGGATCAAGGTTCTAAGTCATGCCAAAGGAATTTCGCATCGGTCACGGCTTTGACGTCCACCGTTTTCGCCGCGGCCGCAAGCTCATTTTAGGCGGAGTCGAAATTCCCCACAGCCAAGGTCTTGCCGGGCACTCGGACGCCGACGCCTTATTGCATGCGCTGATGAATGCGCTGCTTGGCGCAATGGCCGACGGCGATATCGGCACGCATTTTCCCGATAGCGATCCCCGCTACAAAGACATCGCAAGCGGCAAACTGTTGGCGGAGGTGCTCCGCATCATGCGCCGAATGCGGTTTAAGCTCGTCAATGCCGACGTGACCGTGGTTGCCGAGCGACCCAAACTTTCGCCGCACTACTCGCGGATCAGAAAAAGCGTTGCCAGCCTGTGTAACGTTGCCGAAACCAGGATAAGCGTCAAGGCAACGACCACGGAGAAGCTTGGTTGGACCGGCCAAGGCAAAGGGGTGGCCGTAACCGCCATGGTTTTGCTCAGTCGATAGGCAGCGTGCGACAGTGTATTGTTGACAAAGAAAAAATTCTATAATAATCAACAATTCTAATCTCATGTGACATCTGATCCTGCCAATTTAGCGCCCGAAGCGCGTGAACAAGAGATCGAAAGGTTAGCTCAAGAGCTTGGTCGTCTGATTCAGGGGGCCGACCCTGAACGGCGCGAGGATCTCAAAGAGCTGGCATTCGCGCTTATCCGCGAGGAGTTCATTCACAAGGGCGCCGATGAAGCAGGCACGGCGGGATCGGCTCCGGCGCCGTTCAATCCTCTCGGAACCGGCGTGCTGATATTTGTTTTGGGTGCCGGGTTGTCATTTGTCTTTGGGCCGGTCGGGTTGGTGTTGATGCTCGGTGGGGTGATCTTTGTAGTTTGGGGCGCCCTGATCAGCTGGTTTAAAGGATAGACTAATTATGGCAGAGCAGGCGAAAGAGAAACGAGGAATTTGGTCGCGGCGAGACTTTTTTACGCGGCTCGGATGGGGCGGCATCGGCATCTTCGGCGGTTTGACTCTTTTAGGTTTTATTCGCTCGGCGTTCCCGCGCGTCCTGTTCCAGCCGCCATCAACCTTTAAGGCTGGTTTTCCTTCCGATTATGCAGTCGGGGAGGTCAGCGAGAAGTACAAGCAGGATCAGCGTGTCTGGATCGTGCGCGAGGAAAGGGGCATTTACGCAATTTTCGCCAAATGCACCCATCTTGGATGCACCCCGCGCTGGCTGAACGCTGAAAATAAATTTAAGTGCCCCTGTCACGGTAGCGGCTTCTTCAAAACCGGCTTGAACTTCGAAGGGCCGGCGCCGCGGCCGCTCGACCGCTTCAAAGTGACGGTCGGCGACGACGGCCAGCTGCTCGTCGATAAGGGCAAAGTTTTCAAAATGGCTCCCGGCACGGAGCCCGATGAACAGTATGCCGACAGTGTCATCAAGGTTTAACGGATAATCACATGAGCCTTTTAGATAAGATCAAAACCGATATCGTCGAGAGTCACGTTTGGAGATCGATTTTTCGCCACGGTTACGAAGACACGCCGCGTAACCGCGTAATGATGGTGACCGCGAACGTTTTTCTTCATCTCCATCCCGCCAAGGTGCGCCGCCATGCGGTCCGCATGCGTTTTACCTGGTGCATGGGCGGTCTCACGTTCCTGATGTTTCTGGTTACCGTGGTAACCGGTATTTACCTTATGTTTTACTACCGTCCGGTGGCCGAGTATGCCTACGCGGACATGAAGTATCTCGAATTCGATATGCCTTTCGGCATGCTGATGCGCAACATGCACCGCTGGTCGGCCCACGCGATGATCGTGTTCGTTTGGCTGCATATGTTTCGGGTCTTTCTCACCGGCTCGTACAAACCGCCGCGCGAGTTTAACTGGATCGTCGGCGTGCTCTTGCTGGTGCTGACGCTGCTTTTGAGTTTTACCGGCTATCTCCTGCCGTGGGATCAGCTGGCGATTTGGGCCGTTACCGTCGGTTCCAACATGGCGCGCGCTACGCCGCTGTTGGGCTACGAAGGTCCGTTCGCGGATTTCGTCGGCGCCAATCCGATCTACGACGCTCGCGCATTCTTGTTCGGCGGCGGCGAAATCGGCCCGCACACGCTGCTGCGCTTCTATATTTTGCACTGCATCTTTATCCCGCTCGTCGCTAGTATTCTAATGGCCGTGCATTTCTGGCGCATTCGCCGTGACGGCTTTTCCGGTCCTTCTCTATAGGCAGTTCAAATTCGAGGCACGCAAATGGCAGAGGTCGCTCGCGAAAAAAAACTTCCGGTTGATGACAAGGTTCATACTTGGCCGCACCTGGTGCGCATGGAGTTTCTTTGCGCGCTATTTGTCCTCGTCGGATTAACATTATGGGCCCTGGTGGTCGACGCGCCGTTGGAAGAGGCGGCGAATCCGACGCGCACGCCGAATCCGTCAAAGGCGCCCTGGTATTTCCTCGGCTTGCAGGAGATGCTGGTTTACTTCGATCCTTGGCACGCAGGCGTTGTGCTGCCGAGTCTCATCATTGTCGGCCTGATGGTGATCCCGTTTATCGATATCAATCCAAAAGGAAACGGCTACTACTGTTTCAAGGACCGCAAATGGGAGATCCTCACTTTTGTTTTCGGATTTCACATCCTCTGGGTTAGTATGATCATCATCGGAACTTTCTTTCGCGGTCCCGGATGGAACCTATTCTGGCCGTGGCAGAAATGGGATCCGCATAAGGTCGTGGCGCTGACCAACGTCGATCTGCCTTATCTCGTCGGGTTTCGCAATTACTGGTGGTCGGCGGTGTTCAGTCTGGTGATGATCGGCGGTTATTTTGTCGTTGCCATATCGTCGTTTTACCTTTTCGTTCTCAAGATCAAAGGCAAAGAATTTCTCGAGCGCTGGGGCATGGTGCGTTTTTCAATCGTGGCGGCGCTCATTGCTTTGATGTTTTCGCTTCCCGCAAAAATGGCCCTGCGACTGCTGTTCAATGTCAAGTATGTCTTAGTCACTCCTTGGATCAACATTTAAATGTTCTACGTGGCGAAGATTCTCCAAGCATTGGGGCTTGCTGATATCGGCTATGCCCTGTTCGTGGGCATCATGAAAAATTCTTCGATGGCTGAAGAAATCGTGCTGGCGTTAATCGGTGTCGGGGTTTTTTCGTTGGGCCGCACGCTGGAGCGGAAGACAGCATAAGGGAGTCGGGATGGCGGAACGAGGCGTCGACCAGCAAGAAGAGAAAAAATCATACGGCAGTGTCTTTGTTATCGGCGTCGCTTTGCTCGTGGCATTGTCTTTATGGGCGTTTTTGGACGACAACGTCACGCGGCGGCCGTGGAAAGGCATCCAGGCGCGTTTTTTTCGTCTGGACTATAGCAAAGCCCAAGCGGCTTACGCTGAAGAAGACAAAAAACTCCAGGGCGATTCGAAGTATCAAGAGATAGCTAAGAAGCTCGCCGAACGCCAGTCGAGTCTATCCAACGGCGATTTAGGCAGGAAACTCAAGGCCCTGGAAAGCGAAGAAAAGCAGGCGACGGTTAAATTCCAAGAGGTCGATCAAAAAGTTAAGGACGTCAAAAGCGAATTGGAAGAAGCCTGGTACGAACACGATCACGCGGTCCAGCAAAAACGCGATCCCAAACCCTATCTGGAAGAAATCGCCGAGCTCGACAAGCGGAAGGCACAGTTGGATAAGCAACTCGAGCCCGCACTCGCGCGCCGCGAGCAGCTCAGAGAGGAAATCAAAAAGATCCGTTCGACCACTAAAGAGATCGAGGATGAGCTCGGCAAGATCACGGCTGAGCGCGATAAATGGATCCGGGTGATGGAAAACGTCATGCTCAAACTCGGGCCGGTTTCCTTCTGCTGCAAGATTCCCAAAATTCAGCAAGTCTCCCTAGACGAGTTCGACCGTAACCGGTTTGATCAGCCGGTGGCGCGCGTCGATCGTTGTCAAACTTGCCATCTGGCGATCAATCGTCCCGGTTTTGAAAAGGAAGCCAATCCTTTTAAGACGCATCCGCGGCGGGAAGTTCTCTTGGCCGATAACGCTCATCCACCGGAAAAATTCGGTTGCACCGGCTGCCATGAAGGCCAGGGCGTTGCCGTCAACAGTAAAGAACAGGCCCACGGCGAAGTTCATCTGTGGGAGGCCCCGTTGCTGCGCGGTGCCAAAGCCCAGTCGAGCTGTACATCTTGTCATCTCGACGTGCAGAAATTTGCCGAGGATGCGCCGCTCCTCGCTGAAGGTCAAAGACTTTTCGAACAGATCGGCTGTACGGGATGCCATCTGGTCAAGGGCTACGAAAATATTCCCAAGATTGCACCGAGTCTGCTCATGATCAGTGCCAAGGTCGAGCCCAGCTGGATAGTGCGCTGGATTGAAAACCCGCACAAGTTCCGCCCGCGCACGCGGATGCCGAATTTCGATCTTAAACAGGACGATGCGATTGCGATCGCATCTTTCATCTGGTCGCAGTCCAGGGAAGAAGGCGACAAGTGGACAAAGGAGCATCCGATCCCTGCGGGATTTCGCGAGGGCGATCAAAACCAGGCTGGCAAAGGTAAAAAGCTCGTCGAAACCATCGGCTGCAAAGGCTGTCACGGTTTTGCCGAAGGTGAATTTTCCACGCCGCTGGGCAAAGAAAAAGATCTGGTTCCAAACTTGAAGGATATCGCCGCCAAAGTCGGGCCTCAGTGGGTTTACCATTGGCTTAAAAACCCGCGCGGCTTTTCGCCCGACACTCGGATGCCCAGTCTGCGTCTGACTGACGATGAAGCGGTCGCAATTACGACTTACCTGATGACTTTGGGCGCCAAGGCGGATGCCGTGACAGGAATTGAAGAAAAGCTAGCCGATCCGAAAAATATCAAGCGCGGTGAGTCGCTGGTGCGCAAGTGGGGCTGTTTCGGTTGCCATGAAATCAAAGGCATGGAGAAGGAATCGCGCATTGGCGCCGAACTGAGTACTTTTGGTTCCAAGCCGAAAGAGGAATTTTTCTTTGGCAATCGAACGGATATCAAGGAGACCTGGGACGACTGGACCTATAACAAACTCAAAACACCACGCATTTATGCGACGGAACGAATCGAGCAGTTGATGCCGCAGTTCGATCTTGCCGATGAGGATATTAAGGCTCTGCGCATCTTGCTCGGCGGATTCCGCGAGCGCAAAGTCAATCAGCGATATCTGGCGGACCAGGGGCTACGGGTGCAACAAGTGGTCGAAGGACGTCGCCTGATGCAGCAGTATAATTGTGTCGGTTGCCACGAGATTGAAAAGCGCGGTGGATTCATTCGCAAATACTATCAGGAAAATGTATCGCTGGCGCCGCCCGTGCTCAATGGCGAGGGCGAAAAGGTACAATCGAACTGGTTTTTCAGTTTCTTGAAGGCGCCCGTACCGATCCGTCCTTGGCTGGAAATTCGGATGCCGACGTTCGGTCTCTCCGACGAACATACGAACCAACTGATAAGCTATTTTAACGGTCTTTCGAAGGTGGAAATTCCGTTCGCGTATATCGATGATAAGAAGATTCCGCCGGAACACATCGAAGCGGCGAAGCAGCTCGTTTCGAAAGATTACTTCAATTGTTTCAGCTGCCACCAACAAGGCGACAAGAAACCTGAAGGACCGGTGGAAGGTTGGGCGCCCGACCTGACGCTGGCGCGCCAGCGTCTAAATCCGAACTGGATCTTGAAGTGGCTCAAAGATCCGCAAAAAGTTCAGCCGGGAACCAAAATGCCGTCTTTTTATCCCGGCGGGCCTGACAATATCTTAGGCGGTAAAGAGGATTTGCAGATCGAGGCGTTGCGGGATTATTTGATGAGTATCGGCAAAGGTGCTCCAACGCCGACGGCGCCCGCTGTGGTGGCGAAGGCCAAGCCGGTAAAATAGTGAATAACCGACGGTTAAAATGCGTCAAATTAGATGCTAGGTTTATAGCGAAGGAGGTTGTTATGAAAAAACTGGGCTCAATAGTTTTGTCGGCGGCCCTGGTGGCCTTGCCGGTAACCGCTGTGGCGGCTTATCAAGGCGGCGATGTGAAGGACGGCGGCAGCATTTCCGGAACCGTGAAATTCAAAGGGACCGCTCCCGCACCAAAGAAATTGGATGTCAGCAAGGATAAAGAAGTTTGCGGGAAGACGCCGAAGCTGGACCAGTCGTTGGTGGTCAATAATGGCAATCTGGCAAATGCCGTGGTGACCATCACGGACATTCAAAAGGGCAAGAAGATCGAAGTCAAGAAAGTCACTCTCGATCAAAAGGAGTGCGAATATCATCCGCATGTTTTGGCATTTCCAGCGGGATCCGCCATCGAGATCTTGAACCCCGACGGGATTCTTCACAACGTGCACTCTTACAGCAAGGTGAACAGCCCATTTAACCAGGCTCAGCCGAAATTCAAAAAAACTTTGGAAGTAAAAGTCGAAAAGCCCGAAGTGATTGAAGTCAAGTGCGACGTGCACGGCTGGATGCACGGTTGGCTCGTGGCCACGGAAACTCCTTACTTCGCCGTGACCGATAACTCGGGCAGTTTCAAATTGACCGATGTTCCCCCGGGCAACTACACGGTCGAAGTCTGGCACGAAAAACTTGGCAAGAACACGCAAAAGGTGACGGTCAAGGCGAAAGAAGAAGCGAAGGTTAACTTCGAAGTCGCCGGCAAATAGTCGCGCACTCCAACCCTTTAAGCACGGCGCTCACACTCTGGGTGCCGTGTTTTTTTGTGGGGTTCTGATTCCGAAGCGTCTCAGATTATTCCTGTCGTCTTATTCCTGTCGTCCCACGGTTCTGCCAGCGCGAGCGGGTCTTGTAGGGGCGGGTTTGAAACCCGCCCCTACCTTCTCGCCGGAATGACAGTTGACAGTTGGGAAAATTTTTTTGAACTCATGGCACCGCATTAACTATTCTCCGCGCGGAGCTTGAAAAAATTCCACGCTCGCTCCAGGTCGACGGATGGCAGGGCTTCGATTTGGCGTTGCTTTGATTCACCCGGCGTCAAAGGGATCGGTGCGCCAATCTGCAGCGCGCCATAGAGAACTTCGGCAGCTTCCTCCAAGTAGATCGCCATCATGACCGCTTCGGGAATAGTTCTGCCGACAGTGACCTGGCCATTGCCTCTGAGCAGGATAGCCGGCTTATCGCCGAGGCCCTGAGCCACTTCATCACCCAATTTCGCCGTCGAAATCAGATCTGGGGTCGAAAAGACCGGCACGCCGCCGGCGAAAAAGCTGCCGTGATTGTGCACCGGTTCGAGCTTGCGGTCGGTCACCGAGAAGATGTTAGCCATGCGGGCATGAATGCGCGTGATCGCGTTCACGCGGGGCTTCGACCTCATGATCGCGGTATGCAACCACGCTTCGAACGGCGCAGTCTGGCTGCCTTCGATGACTTTACCTTTCAGATTCATCGTGAGAAGGTCATTCTCCGTGACTAAGTCGAGACTGATTCGAGGCGTCATTAGGAAAAGGTCGGTGGCAGGGATACGAGCGCTGACATGGCCGAATGCTTCGACGAGTTTTTGGCGAGAGAGGATACGGCAGGCACTGACTACATCCTTCTTTAGCTTTAGTTGGCCGATCGTCTCCATATTGCTCCTTTGAAAATGGAAAATTTTACGTTATATTACGTTCTTCTATTTCCGGGAAAAAAGCGAGCTGCGGATGAAAATTAAAGTCGAATCTTACGCCGACGCAAAGGGGCAGGAAAGCCCAACCCGGTTTACATTAGGGACCCGAACTATTCAGGTAGAAGCATGCGTCGATCGATGGTACGGCGAGCAGGCTTGTTATTTCCGCGTGCTCGGGAGTGACGAGAACTCCTATATTCTCAAGGGACCTCTCGAGGATGGCTCTTGGGAGCTCGTCTCTTTCACTCACAAAGATTCGCGCGGCACAGAGTTAGAGTACGAAGGCAAAAGGGAACTTCAGTAGAATCCTCTTAGATTTTTGCCGCTTGGTCCGGGTAGGTTTTAGGACCGGCCGGTCTCCAATCAGAATTGAACTTCTATAATTGTTTGCTGACTTGGGAGCATCGACAACAGGAGTTCGTCTTACCCTCGGGTTATCACTTGCATAAGGGGTGGTGGTATGGCTGAAAAGAAGGTCGGAACCGCAAATTACTGGCGATATTCTTCCGATATATTGGCAGTCTTTCGTCTCGTGCCAGAGGGTGCCAGCAAGTTTCCGAATTATAAGGCCGGTCAGTACATGGCCTTGCAGCGCAGTGACTGCAGGCTGACGAAGAAAGTTGTCGGAGATGGAGGCAAAGTAGAATACCTGACTGTTCTCGATACGCAGGGCATCCCCAAGCGC
>DASYUV010000296.1:0-35771 GCA_036000865.1 Binatia bacterium
CCATGTCGGAATTATACACAGACGAAGACTGAAATCGAACCCCAAAAAAGAAAGGGCGACCACATGGTCGCCCTTCGAGATGCGCCTTATTCCTCGCAATGCTTGGGTTTACGCCTTCCCCGCTTCCTTCAATCCCCTCAACACATTTTCCGGACTTAAGGGCAGTTTACTAATCCGCACGCCGGTGGCGTTACAAATCGCGTTGGCGATGGCGGCCATCGGTGGGACGCAGGCGATTTCGCCGGCGCCTTTGGCGCCGTAGGGACCGGCGCCGGGGTAGCCGTGAACAAGGGTCGTTTCGATGCGCGGCATCATGTTGATCGTCGGCATTAGATAATCCACGAATGAAGGGTTCATCGTTCTGCCGTTGTTGTCGAAGACCACTTGCTCGCAGAGCGCCTGGCCGATGCTCATCGCCGTGGCGCCTTCGATCTGACCTTCGACAGATGCCGGATGGATCGGGAAGCCGATGTCGTGGACGGCGACGTATTTAAGAATCTTGACATTGCCGGTATCCGGACTGACTTCGACGATACAGGCATGCGCCGTGAACGGCTGCGAGCTGCCGCGGGCTTTTTCTTCGGCCATCATCGCTACGTTATCGCAATAGCCACGGCCGATGACTTCGCCGATGATGTTGTGCGCGGCGGTGGCGATGGTCGCCAGCGGGACAGATTTCGACGGCGTGCCTCTGACGCGGATCTGTTTGTCCTTGATCTCCAGATCGTCGGGGCTGGCTTCGAGCTGGCTCGCGGCCATCTTAAAGATCTGGTTGCGCGCGTCGATGGCGGCGAGCCGCGTTGCCGTGCCGGAAACTATGATCGCCCGGCTGCCGACGGTGCCGGCGTCCCAGGGACTGGCGTCCGTGTCGACGTTGACCACCGTGACATCACTCACCGGTACGCCGAGCTCTTCGGCAGCGATCAGTGGAATGCCGAATCGCGGCGCAGTGCCCATGTCGATCTTGCCGATATGCACCGTCACCGAGCCGTCTTCGTTCACTTTCACGACTGCGCCGCCGCCGGGGCCGGCGCTTTCGATCCATGAGCCGGTGGCGATGCCGATGCCCTGGTTCTTGCCGAGGACGGGCGCGGTGAACCGCGCCCCTGCCTTCTTGTATCCGATTTTTTCAGCGGCGGTTTTGATCGTCTCGCCGAGCGACACGTCGCGCAGCTTCGGCACTCCGACGATCTTGTCGCCGGGCTTGGGAGTATTCTTGAGGCGGAATTCGATCGGGTCCATGCCGAGCTTGGCGGCGATGGAATCCATGTGCGATTCCACGGCGAACGCGGCCTGGGGCCCGCCGGGGCCGCGCACCGGCCCGCAGACTTGTTTGTTGGTGTAAACGACGTAGCCGTCGATGTGGCAGTTGGGCATCAAGTACCAGCCGCCGAGCATGTTCGTGCAGCGCGCGCCGGCCATGGCGCCGAAGCCGGAGTAAGCACCGGCGTCGTAGACGACTTTGCCGGTGCGCGCGACAATGGTGCCGTCCTTCTTTACGCCCGTCTTGATGTACATTTTCGCGCCGGAGCGAATCGTCGTGGAAATCGTTTCCTCCGCTTTGTCGAGGACGATCATCACCGGCCGCTTGGCTTTAACCGCGAGCAAAGCGCAGATCGGTTCAATCGCCGCGCCGGAGGTGATGCCGCTCGCCTTGCCGCCGAAACCGCCGCCCAACTCTGTGGAGATAATTCTCACTTTATTGAGAGGCACGCCGATCAGTCTTGCGACGTCAGTGCGCACGGCAAAGGGCGCCTGGGCATTGGCCCACACGGTGATGCGGCCATCCGGTTCGACCCGCGCCGCGGCTATGCGTGGCTCGAGATACTGCGGATGGATCATCTTGGTCTCGTAAACTTCATCGACGACCACGTCTGCCTCCGCCATCGCCTTCTCAGGATCGCCGACATGAACGGCGGTGTAGCTGCAAACATTTTTCACTTTGACGTCCGCAGGCAAATTCTTCGGCAGGGGCATGTCTTCATGTAACGTCGGCGCGTCCGGCTTCATGGCCTCTTCCTGATCGATGACTACCGGCAGCGGTTCGTAAACGACTTTGATTTTCTTGAGCGCCTGCTTGACGATCGCTGGGCTGTCGGCTGCGACTGCCGCCACCGGATCGCCCATGTAGCGGACTTTGTTCTTCGCCAGCATGTAGCGGTCGATGGAGGTGCGGCCGTAGCGCACGTCGGGCGCATCGGCGGCCGTGACCACGGCGTGAACGCCCGGAAGTTTTTTGGCTTCGCTGGTGTCGATGCTGATAATCTTGGCGTGGGCGTATTGGCTGCGCAAAATACCGCCGTGCAATTCGTCCTTCAAAGCGAAGTCGATGCCGTAGATGCCCGCGCCGATGACGCGCTCGACGCCGCCCATGCGCGCAGGGCTGGTGCCCAGTACCGTGTATTCAGCTTTTGCCATGGCTTAAACCCTCCCTGCCATTCTGTCGGCGGCGAGATTGATCGCGTCGACGATTTTCGTGTAGCCGGTGCAGCGGCAAATATTGCCGGAGACCGCTTCTTCGATGTCTTCGGCCGTCGGTTTAGTCGTTCGGTCGAGCAGCGCTTTCACCGAGATAATGTATCCCGGCGTGCAGTAGCCGCACTGCACCGCGCCGGTGTCGATGAAGGCTTGCTGCACCGGGTGCAATTTATCGCCGTCGGCCACGCCTTCGATGGTCGTGATCTCCGCGCCGTTGGCGTCGGCGGCGAGGGTTACACAGGAATTGATTGGCTTGCCGTTATAAATGATCGAGCAAGCGCCGCACTCGCCGGTGTTGCAGCAGAGCTTGGTGCCTTTGAATTCCAATGTATCGCGCAGAAAATCCAACAGCGACGTGGACGGTTCCGCGCTGGCGCTGACGGATTTGCCGTTGATCGTAGTGTTGATGGTGAGACTCATTATGCTACCTCCTTGCCGGTGGCGGCTTTCCAGGTTTGTGTCAAACCGCGGCGGGTGAGAGCTTCGACGATCCAGCGGCGATTTTCCGCGCTGCTGCGCTGATCGTTGATGGGACTCGACTCCGAGGCCGCCATCGCCGCGGCTTCTTTAATCAGTGCAGTGCTGAGCGGCTTGCCGCGCAATAAGGCTTCCGTCTTTGTCGCGCGGATCGGCGTCGGCGCCACCGCGCCCAGACCGATGCGCGCGTCTTGGACATTGTTTTTCGCCGCATCCGGCGTAAGCAGAACGGCGACCCCGACCATGGCGATGTCCATGGCGCCGCGCACGGCGTGCTTCAAGTAAACGCTTTTGCTCCCCGCCGCCGGATAAGGAACGTCGATCGCAGTCAAGAGACCTTTCGAGCCCAGGCTGGTCTTGCCTGGTCCCTGGAACAAAGAGCTGAAAGGTTCGGTTTTTTCGCCGTCTGCAGAAACACATTTGCCCTGGGCTTCGAGCACGAGCAGCGGCGCCAGTGTTTCACCCGACGGCGAGGCGCGGCAAATGTTGCCGCCGATGGTTGCCGTATTGCGGATCTGCAGCGACGCGAATTGGTGGGATGATTCCCAGAGCACAGGCAGCTTGTCGCGGACGAGAGCGTTGGTTTCGACGTCCCGGATCGTCGTCAGCGCGCCGATGCGCAGGCTGCCGCCGTTCTCCTGGATCGAGCTCAGGCCGGGAATCTTCTTGATGTTGATTAGACATCCGGGCTCCTCCTTATATTTCATATCAACCAGCATGTCGGTCCCGCCGGCGATTATCTTGGCTTCCGCGCCATATTTCGCTAGCAACGACACCGCTTCGCCGACTGTTTTTGGTTCAAAATAGTCCATGGTCCCGCCTCTTCTTTGTATTGCTGATTGCTAATCGACTGCCGATTGGTTTCGCTTCCGTCTTAGCCCAAGTCGACTAAGGATGGCAATACCTCAAGGTGATATTCCCACGCCAAAATGACAGGTTCGCAGTTGCATGAACTTTACGCCGGGCGCGGTTTTGCCTTGACAGGGAAATTCAGGTCGCGCTATTCCTGGCTTCCCTGCACCATAGGCTGTTTGGCTGGAATCTAGACCTCGAAGGAGTCACCCATGGCGGATCGGAATTCTTCGAAACTTGGCAGCGCAGAGCGGTTTTTTTTGTTGCTTCTCCTCGCCGCAGCCTTTGTCTCATCCGCGCTTCCGAGTTACGGCAAGACTGCCGGAGAAACTCTCGCAGACTATAGCCGCCTTCCTGAGAAGGAGAGGGAAAGCAAAATTGTCGAGGGAGCCAAGCGCGAAGGCAAAATGATTTATTATGGCACCACCGCCGTTGATCACATCCAGCGGGTCTTTACCGAGTTCAAAAAAAAATATCCTTTCATCGAAGTTGCCGATTACCGTAGCGGCTCGGTCAACGTCTACAACAAGATTGCTACCGAGGCGCGCGCCAAGAGATTCGAGGTTGATGTTGTCGATTTGGAGCCGGGAGAAGTTTACGGTGTCACCAAAGCCGGCTTGGTCGATCCCTATGTCTCACCCAGCAGGAAGGGCATCGCTCCGGAGTTTATGGATAAGCAAGGCTACTGGACGACTTTTTACCATCTCGCCGTGGTCTTGGGCTTCAACACCGAAAAGGTAAAAAGAGACGAGGCGCCGAAAAGCTACGAGGATCTGCTCGACCCGAAATGGAAGGGACGCATGTCGTTGGACCAAACCGACTTTCATTTGTTCGGCACGTTGTTCGAGTACTGGGGACGGGAAAAGACCTTGAGCTATTTTCGCAGGCTGGCGGACAACGATCCTTCGATGCGCCGCGGCAAAACTCTGCAGGCGCAGATTCTCGGCGCCGGCGAAGTCCATATCGCGCCGTGGCTCTATGGTTATCGTCCGTTGGCGATGAAGCGGGAAGGAGCGCCGGTGGATATTTCTCTGCTGAAGCCGGTCTTGTCCGTGCCTACGTACCTGCTGCTGGCGAAGAACGCGTCGCATCCGCATAGCGCGGCGCTATTTCTCGATTGGGCGCTATCGCAAAACGGCATCATGAAAGTGTTCGCCGAAGAACTCGGACGGGGCGTGCCGCGGACCGGTTACAAGGATATTTTCCCCGAGCTCAATGCGGCGCAATATCTAGTCGTGGAGCCCACCAAAATCGGACCCCGTTACGAGGAATATGAGAAGCTCTACTGCGGCATTTTTAAGCATTGTTGAAAATCGCGCGCGGGAGATTCACCCCTACGCAGCCTTCTTACTGCGCCATAGATTCGTCAGACGGTCGCGTTCGGACTGCTCGAGGTGACCCAGCGCCTGGTCGACGATGTCCGTCCCCACCATCTTGTTCCACGCGCCGATCAGACGGAGCGTGACGGGTCCCGGCGCGCCATTGCCGATCTTGGCGCCGTTGACGGTCTTGATCGGCACGAACGTGGGGCTGGTGCTCGCCAGAAACGCCTCTTCGGCATTGTAAAGATCGTACGGCGTATAGTTTCCCTCGACGACCTCGACGCGCAACTCTCTGGCCAACTCGAAGATCGTCGCCTTGGTAATGCCGCCGAGCACGTTTCGGTCCGACGGCGTGCAGAGCTTGCCGTCGATCACCAGGAAAAAATTGTGGGCGCTGGTCTCGCTCAAATTGCCGTGGATGTCGAGCATCAGCGGGATAGCCCGGGGATCGACCTGCTTGGCTTCAAAGGAGGCCATGTTGTGGTTCATTTTGTTGGTGATCTTCGCCTTGGATTCCAGGCATTCCGGCGGGATCCGGCGGGTTGATGGGATAACCAGCGGCGCGCCCTCGACGTAGAAGCTCGCAAACTCCGGGAAATTGACGATCACGGAATAGACCGTCACCGTGGCGCTGCCGCTCACCCGATTGCCGACGGCCGAGCGCAGGCCGCGGCTTACCACTTGCCAAAGCGCGCAGTCATCGTTTTCACCGAGGAGCGGGCGATTGCGCTCCAAGACTTCCAGGGTGGTCTTTTCCATTTCTGCGATCGACATGCCACAGTCGATGCGCGTGTATCGCAGTGAGCGAAACAAGCGCTCCGTGTGCTCACGCAATCTGAAGGGCTTGTGTCGGAAAGTGCGGGTCACGTCATAGACTCCGTCACCGGCGTTGAAACCGCTGTCGAGCACGGAAACCTTCGCCTCGCTCTCGGGCACGAAAGCGCCATTGAGATAGACAATTCGCTCTTGCATCTTTTATCTCCCCTGCGTCTGCCAATCGAAGTTTATTTCTTACGGTCTTCGTCCTCGCCGTGTCAAATTCACTTCTATTACTTGGCGAAGAAGATCTGGCGGAATTCGTTGCTTAAACTCTTCGCCTCGTCTTCGCTCGGATTATCCATCGGAATCATGTTGGGAGTTACCTTCTCTGCGCCTTGAATGGGCGGAAACACACCGGGAGATAAAACAAACTCGCCATCTTGCGCGATTAGTCTCTGTCCGTCGGCGGAGACCGCGAATTCGATATAGAGCCGGCCGGCATTTGGGCGCGCCGCTTTGGCGCCAAGAGCGAGATGATTGGGATCGGATAGATATTTATCGAGAGAGACGTAAGAGATCGGGCCTTTGTATTGCTTGACGAATTTTATGTAGGCAATGCCAACTTCCGCTTCCCCTTTGATAATGGCAGGAGCGACCGGCGCCAAGGATTCGACCAAGAGCGGCTGCTGCTTCGCCAGCTCCTTCACATACTCGCGCCATTTGGTCCCCATGAGTTTTTCCAGGTTCCAGAAAAACTTCGCTGTCGTCGTGTGTCGAGATGGATCGGGAATGCTGATCTTTCCCTTCCATTTAGGGTTCAGGAGATCCTCTAGACTTTTCGGCATTTGACCCGCTTTGACCAATTCGGTGTTGTAGAGGATGCTGATCGGCAAAATGCGCCATGGCGTAATCAGGGCATCCTTTTCTTTGAACTGCTCCGGGAATTTTTCTGCAGAAGGCGGGATGTAACGAGTGAAGATGCCTTCCGTTTTCATCAACGCCATGACATCCCAGCTCGACTCGACGACGTCGAAAGCGGGCCGACCGGCGCGCCACTCGGTTTGCGCGCGCTCGGCTACTGCCGTGGAAGAACCGCGCCAATACTCGACTTTGATGTCATACTTTTTCTCGAAATTTTTGTGCAGTTCTTCCATCGCCTGCGGCACGACGCTACCGTAGACGACCACCTTGCCGTCTTTTTTTGCCGCCGCGACATCGACTGTTTGGCCCTGAGCACCCGCTACATATGCCGTCAACCATAGAGCCGCCATGGTTGCATGGGCATGCGTTTTGATCCTATCCATGACCTTCGGTTCTCCCGCAACAATTAAGATTCGGTGAATCGGGAAGCGATGCTCTCGCCGCGTACTAAATGACGCGTAAGTGTTAATGCGCACCGAGCGTTAACGTTTCGCTAACCTTTTCGATCCAAAATCGACCATAGTTTTTGGTTCTTGTTGGTTCATTGATACACCAAAAATTCTCGTTTCCTCTTAGCCCAAGTGAAGTGATGATGGCAAGGACCGTGAATCCTGCCCATCGTATTTCTTGTCTGTGCGGGCGAGATGTTAAGCGAACAACGAGTTTGACGGAAATGATTCGTCCTTGTTAGAGTCCGCGCCAGAGTGGTGGAGAGCCGAACGGATGCAAAGATTTGGCTCGGAATCGCGTCGATCGAGATTTTAGGAGAGCAACGAATGGCAAACGCACAGGGACTTTTCGATGCCGACGGTCATGTTTACGAGCTCGATTACCAGATCATCGAATATCTCGACCCGCCGTTTCGCGGCAGGAAGGAGCTTCTGCGCCAGCCGCTGATCAATTCCGGCGATGGCTGGCATCGGATCGCTTTAGGCGTCGGCAGAGGCCAAGGCGGACTCACCGGCGGCGAAATCACCGCGCAGAACTGGCTCGATGCCTTGGATCAGGTCGGGCTCGATGGCACGGTGTTGCACCCGACCCTGGGTCTCAACATTGGTTCGGTGCGCGACCCCGAATGGGCCGTGGTGGTCGCGCGCGGTTACAATAATTGGCTGCACGATAAGTTCTTAAGGGTTAGTCCGCGCCTGAATGGCATCGCGGTTCTGCCAATCCAGAATCCTTCGGAGGCCGCGAAGGAATTGCGCCGCGCCGCCAAGGAACTGGGCATGGTTGGCGCTCTCATGCCGGCAGCGGGCGTCGAGCGTTTGCTTGGACACCCATCTTACGATCCCATTTATGAAGCCGCGCAAGATCTCGATATCGCGCTCTCAGTGCACACCGGCGGCGTGCCGCAGCTCGACATGCGTTTCTTCGATCGGCTCATCGACGTACGCTGCTTGCAACACCCGATAGGCCAGATGCACCAGATGGTCAACATGATGTTCGGCGGTGTTTTCGACCGCTTTCCCAATTTGCGTATCGCTTTTTTGGAATCCGGCTCGGCTTGGGTGCTGTGCGCGCTCGAGCGCATGCAGCGCGAGTTTGAGCATTGGTCGGTGCTGCTGCGCGACCAAAAAAAAGAACCTAAGGAGCATCTGAAGAGCGGCCGCCTCTATTTCGAAGCGGAGCTCGAAGACGAATTACTTCCCTTCACCGTGCAGCTGCTCGGTGACAAGGTCCTCGTGTTCGCGTCCGACTTTCCCCACTTCACGCGCGCCGACCATATCGCCGAAGGCGTGAAACGTTTTCAGGAGCGGCCCGACCTGTCCGATGAGACCAAGCAGCGCATCCTTGGCGATAATGCCAGACGCCTCTACAAAATCGGTCAGAGAAACTAGAGGCTCATTGCCGACGGCCAAGGAGATCGAGGTAATGAACGGCTTAAAAAGCATCACGGTTACGTTGGCCGTGTTGGTGTTCGGACTCATCTTTCTCAGCGACGCCGGGGCTCAATGGGAGGCGCAGTGGGAGAAGACCGTTGCCGCCGCCAAGAAAGAGGGCGAGCTGTCCATCTATCTCAACGCTCCCGCGCAAGTAAGACCCGCTTTGACGAAAGCCTTCGATGAAAAGTTCGGAATTAAGATTTACGTTGTCACCGGCACCGGTCCGGAACTATCGGCGAAGATCGTCTCCGAATACAGCGCGGGACTCCACCAGGCGGATGTCAGCTTCCAGGGCTGCAGCACGTTGATCACTTTGATCGGCACGCATGGTTATCTCGCTCCGATCGAGCCGATGCTCATTCTGCCGGAAGTTAGGGACGGCAAAGCGTGGTTCGGCGGCAAGCTGAATTACGACAAGGCGGGCACGGCCTTTCGCTTCATCAACCATGCATTGCCGCCGGTCGTCTACAACACGGACTCAGTGAAAGCAAATTCCGTCCAGTCGTTTCTCGATCTGCAGAGACCGGAATGGAAAAAGAAAATACTGATGCATGACCCGTCGATCCTCGGCGCCGGCGCCAACGGCATAAGCTATCTAGCGACACTCTGGGGCCTAAACAAGGCGAAGGACTACTTGAGTACGTTGTTAAAGGCGCAAGAAGCCGGGGTGACCAGAAACTATCAGCAGCATGTCGAATGGGTGGGGCAAGGGAAATACGCTGTCGCACTTTGGCCGAACCCCGGGCAGGCAGCGCGCTACGTGAAAGCGAGTGCACCGATTGCGGTGACGCATCTAAAAGAGGGGGCGGTGGCTTCGCCCGCTTTTGGCTGTCTGGGTGTGCCGGCCAAACCGGCGCATCCCAACGCGGCGACGGTTTTCGTCAATTGGTTCTTGAGCCGCGAAGGCCAGACATTGGCGGTCAAAGCCTATGAACTGCCGAGCGCACGGCTCGATGTGACCGCCTCCGGTGTTCTAAAAGAATTCGTGATTGCTCCCGAGCAAAAAATTTTCATTGAGAACGAGGAGTTCAATGCCATGCAGGACAAATGGATCCCGGAGTGGAAGGCCGTCGTCGAGTCGGTGCAAAGATGAGCGCGACGGAAGAAATCAAAAACAAAATGTTCACGGCTTGCGCAATCCTTCGCTGGGAACTTTCCAATATGTGGGGCCATGTGAGCGTCAGGTCGCCGAGCGACGGCGGGTTTTCTCTAATGCCGCTAAGGGAGCCGGTGGATGTAACGATTCCGTCCGACGATCTTTTGGAATACGATTTAGAGGGAAACTTTCTATCGGGCCGGCGCGACGCCATCGACGAAATTTTCTTCTACAGTTGTCCGTACCGCGCCAGAGATGAAGTGGGCGCGGTGATCCATTGCCATCCCGAAATGACCTTGGCGCTGGCCGCCGTCGGTGGAAAGATCGAGCCCATCCACACGAGCAGCGTGCGCTTCGAGAAAGGCGTGCCGATGACTTCCTTTCTCTACGGCTACTGGCAGGAACATGGAGAACAAGCAGCGAAGGCGATGGGCGAAAATTGCGCGCTCATCATACAGGGACACGGAACCATCGTCACTGGGAGAACCATCGAGGAGGCCTGTATCAACATGGTGCAACTCGAAAGAACCGCGAGAATGCTGCTGATGGGTCGGGCGTTCGGCCAGGCGCAGCCTTTGACTCCTGCGGCGATCGAAGAATTTAAGTCGATCGCAGGCCGGAGGGCTAGAGGAAAAGCAGACCCGGCGATCGCATCTTTAATAGAATGGAGCTACTACGAGTCGATGATCAAACGCGGCCAACGGTGGAGCCGCTTGTGATCGGTGAACTTGCCCGGGGGCGCTTTTAAGAGATCCTCGAAAGTGCTTTCACGACCAGTCAGCTCAGCGTGAGAAAGTTGCCTTTGGTCTCCACCAAGTGCCTCACCTGTTTTGTGCACCTGAAAATTTCGCGCCTGAGTTCGGCAAGTGGATCTCAGGAGCGTGCTACCGATCGCAAGAGGTTGGACGCATAAACAGCGGACGCTATGACAGCCATCGAAAATCTCATGATTGCAGGATGTGAGGTTCACGAAATTCGATCACCGCAGGGTGCTGATTCGAAACCGCCTAAACTTTGGTGTGTTGGCGACGAGAGCATTCTACAAAAAAACCTTCTGGGCATCATTTCCGCGCGACGGTTTGATGCGGATCTGACTTGGAAGTCCGTACAACTGTTGCAGCAGCTTGGGTCTTTGGAGAACCTGGCCTTCATAAGCGGATGGCATTCTCCCTTGGAGAAGGAGGCTTTTCGGGTTGTGATGAGACTACCGGCTAGCCTAGTCATCTGCGTTGCCAAAAGCCTTCAGCGCTTTGCTCCTTCCGAAGAGATCAAGATTCGACTCAACGAAGGGCGGAGTTTACTGCTGACCCACTGCAGTCCGAAAGCAAAACGCATCAGCCGGGAAGCCTCCCTTCGGCGCAATCAATTGGTCATAGGATTATCGAAAGCGCTATTGGTTTTGTCCGCGCCAGAGGAAAGCTCTTCCTTGGTGCTGGCGACGGAAGCAGTGCGCGCTGGAACACCTGTATTTACTCCCGAGCATCCCCTCAACCGCAGCCTTCTGGAATTAAAAACCTCACCGGCGACGTTCGAGAACATCCGAAGCGCCATCGAACAGAGATGAAACGCAGTGCGGCAGTGTTTTCGCTCCGATAATCGGGAGCATTCTGCATGACGTTCAAATCCGTTGATACTTTAACCACTTGCCTTGAAGTTTCCACATACGGAGACTATAGAATCGTCTTGCGAATATAACGTAGCTCGAAGCGTTTCGCCCAGATAAGGAGAGCTCGATCCGTGAGACTGCCGCACCGCGACCCGATTCGACTCGGTCCGACACCGTACGAAGTGTTCCAGGAGAAAGAAGGGATTCCATCCATTACCGGGTTTTTCGTTGAAGATTTGATGGACGTGGAGGTGAAGCCCTGGGCGCGCATGGGCGTGCTCGGCTCGTTTCTCAATCTCGGCGAGCAGCAAGAGACCGACGCTTATATTTGCGAGATCCCCGCCGGAAAACAAACCGAACCGCAGCACCATATGTTCGAAACCCTGGTGTACATTCACAAAGGACGCGGCGCGACGACGGTTTGGTTCGAAGGCGATGCCAAGCAAACGTTTGAGTGGAGCGCGGGAGCGATTTTCGCGATACCGCTCAATGTGTCCTACCAGCATTTCAATGCTTCCACCGAGCCGGTGCGTTTTCTCGCCGGCACCAATGCGCCGCACGTGATCAATCTGTTTCACAACGACGATTTTATTTTCCGCAATCCATTCCAGTTTCGCGATCGCTTTCGTCCCGACCGCGAGTTTTTCAATGAGAACAAGAAGCTGACGATCCGTTCGTGGGAGAGTAATTTAGTGCCGGACGTCAACGAATTCGCCCTCGACGAATATCCGATGAAGGGCAAGGGTGTGAAGATTATGCGCTTTGGAATTGCCGGTACCACCTACGGTTGTCACATTCAGGAATTTCCGGCGGGGAGCCGGAGCACTTTTCATCGGCACGGCCCGGGCGCGATCGTGTGTGTGACGCGGGGCGAGGGGTTTGCAATGGTTTGGCGCGAAGGCGAAGAGCGAACGCGCTTCGAGATCAAGTCCGGCTCGATTTATTCTCCCGGCGATCTGATGTACCACGGCCACTTCAACACGGGCCATGACACGTTGCGTCACTTCGCCATGCGCGGGAGAAGTCCCAAATACAGCCAGGATCGCTTCCGGACGAAACTGCACGAGATGATTCCCTTTGATGAAGAGCCGCCGGACGTTCATCCGATGTTTCTGGAAGAGTTGAAGAGAAAAGGCGTAAAGTCGCAAGTTTCGTTGGTCGAGGAATAGATATCGTCAAGGTTCAAAGGTCCAAGTTGAATGTTAAATTCTAAGTTTCGCAGTCTTGATGCAAGCATGGATGGAGTTGAAGCGAAATTCTCGTAAGTCGTTTCGCTGTCATCCCGAACGAATGTGAGGGATCTAAGAAGGATTTCTCCCGGAGTCTACACTGAGCATCTGCGAAGGGGTCGAAATGACACAGGACGGATAAAATAGGGAGACAATATGGGTGAGCTCGCATACCATGATTTTCGCAGTTTCGTCGAAGAGGCAAAAAAGATCAGCGACTATCGGATTATTGAAGGCGCCGACTGGGATGGCGAGATCGGCGCGTTAGTGGAATCGACTGCGGAGCTGGTGCCGCAGCCGCCGATGCTGATCTTCGATAAGGTCAAAGGCTATCCGGTGGGTTATCGCGTGTGCAGCTTGCCGTATGCTGCCTATCGGCGTGTCGCCCTGGCACTAGGCTTGCCGACGGATAAGCCGAAGTTAGAAATTCTCCGTTTAGCGGCGCGCAAAGTTAGAAGCGCCGAACCGATTGCACCAAAAGAAGTCTCGACCTCGCCGCTATTCGAGAACAAGCTGACGGGCAGCGACGTCAACCTCCTCAAGTTTCCTGCGCTACGCTTTCACGAAAATGACGGTGGCCGCTACTTCGGGCCGGGCGGCGGACTGATCAATCAGGATCCCGAATCGGGCTACGTCAACACCGGCACCTACCGCATGCAATTGCACGATAAAAACACGCTGGGGATCTGGATGAGCCCGGGGCAGAACGGCCGCCAGATTTGCATGAAATACTGGGAGCAGGGAAAGAGTTGTCCCGTCGTCGCAAGTTACGGCCAGCATCCGCTAGTGTTCATGCCGGCGTACACGAAATTTCCATTTGGCCGATCGGAGATGGACATTTCCGGCGGGCTCATCGGCAAACCGTTGGAGGTTTTGCGCGGGCCGATTACCGGCCTGCCGATTCCCGCCTCGTCCGAGATCGCCATCGAAGGCGAGATTCCGCCGCCGTCGGAAGAAGCTCGGCCTGAAGGTCCTTTCGGCGAATGGCCGGGTTACTACTCCGGCGGCACCACGGGCACCGGAGAAAACCAGCCGATTATTCGCGTCAAGGCAATCTATCATCGCGACGATCCGATTCTTGAAGACGAGGCGCCGCTCTGGCCGGGCGCGGTCAAAATGGATTTACATATTTCAGCGGGGGTGCTTTGGGATCAGCTGGAAAGCGCGGGCATACAGGACATTGCCGGCGTTTACAATCACACTTCGTATCTTACTGTCGTATCGATCAAGCAAAAATACGCCGGTCATGCCAAGCAGGCCGGCATGGCGGCGCTGAGTTGCGCGGCGGCCAATCGCAACGGCCGCTACGTCGTGGTTGTCGATGAAGACATCGATGTGACCAATGTAAAGGAAGTGCTCTGGGCGATGATGACGCGGGTCGATCCGCCGACCAATATCGATATCGTCGACGGCTGCTGGAGCACGCCGCTCGATCCGCGCATGCCGCCGGAGAAAAGAGACAATAAAGACCATACAAACGGCCGCGCGGTCTTTTATGCGGTGCGGCCTTTTGCTTGGAAGGACAAGTTTCCCAAGGTCAGTCGCTCGAGTCGCGAGCTGCGCGAGAAAACGATTGCGAAGTTCAGAAATATTATTCCGTTTCCGGGGGCGTAAGTGGACAAGAATATGTCACCGAAAATTCCTTCTCCCTCTGGGAGATGGTTAGGATGAGGGTCGCGAGTTAAAGACCCTCACCCTTGCCCTCTCCCGCAAGCGGGCGAGGGAATAGCGTTACGAGGATCGAGCGTATGATCACCACAGAGGAAAACAATCTTCTCACTCAAACCGATCGTGGTACGCCGGCCGGTGAGCTCATCCGGCGCTACTGGCAGCCCGTGGCGCTTTCAGAAGAGTTGCCTCTCGGCGGTGCGCCTTGGAGCGTGCGGATTCTGGGTGAGGACCTGGTGCTATTTCGCGACGACCAGGGACGAGTGGGGCTCTTGGGAATTCACTGCTCGCACCGCGGCACGAATCTCAGCTACGGACGGATTGAAGACGGCGGACTGCGCTGCCTCTATCATGGCTGGCTCTATAACATCGAAGGACGGTGTCTCGAGCAGCCGGGCGAACCGGGGGGCGGCGAACATCGGAACGAGATTCGCCATCTCGCCTATCCTTGTAAGGAAGTTGCCGGAGCGATCTTTACTTATATGGGACCGGGTGAGCCGCCGCTGTTACCCAACTATGATTTTCTCAACGCTTCTCCTGAGCATCTCTACGTCTCTAAAATCTTTCACGAATGCAATTACCTGCAGGCAAACGAAGGCAACATCGATCCGGTCCATCTTTCCTATCTGCATCGCTTTCTCGAGCATCGAGACGAGAGTTACCGGGGCGTGCGCGGCGCCAATGAGTCCCACTACAACCTCGTGGCGAGAAACTCGACGCCGACTCTCGACGTGGAGCTGACTGATTTTGGTGTGCGCATCTATACCGTGCGCCAGCTGGAAAATGACAAGTCCTATCTGCGTGTCTCGTATTTTATTTTACCTAACCTGAGCGCTTTCCCCGGCCAAACCGGCGGCGAGGGCTACTCGGTCAATTGGCATGTTCCGCTCGACGACACGCATCATTGGAAGTACACATTTGTTTACAGCGCCGGCGCGCCGCTGCAAAAAGAATTAGTCAGCCGCGAACGCTCGGAATTGGGTTCCGATTACCGATTGCGCCGCAGCGAGAGCAATCGTTTTTTGCAGGACCGCGAGGCGATGAAGAACAAAACCTATGCCGGCATGGGCTCGGGATTCCAAGCTCACGATGCTTTCGCCACCGCGAGCCAGGGCACGATTCAAGACCGCACTGAAGAGCGTCTGGTTTCTTCGGACCGGGCGATCGTCGCGGCGCGCAAGCTCATGGAAAAAGCGATTCGCGACATTCAGGAAGGACGGGAGCCGCCCCACGTAATCAGGACCGAGAGCGAAAATCGCGCGCCGCTTTTTCTCGTGCTCTCAGATATGATTCCAAGCAGCAGCGATTGGAAGCAGTACGCTAAAAAACTCGAAACGGAAGCGAGGGCAAAAAACTGACTCAGGTCCTCCGTCTGGGCATTGCCGGCCTGGGGGTGGCGAGCACGCAAATCCTGCCGCCGATTGCGGCATTGCCGTACATCAAAATTACCGCAGCCGCCGATACCCGCGCCGACGCGCTGACCAAATTTCGCGAAATCTACAAAGGCGAGAGCTATACCAGCGTGGCGGAGCTGTGCCGTAGTCCCGACGTCGACGCTGTGTATATTGCCACGCCCAATCCGCTCCATGCCGAACACGCGATCACGGCGGCGCAATCTGGAAAACATATCATCGTCGAAAAACCCATGGCGATGACGCTGGCCGAATGCGACGCCATGAACGAGGCGGCGGAAAAAAATGGCGTGAAGTTACTCTGCGGCCATACACACAGTTTTGATCCACCCATCCGAAAAATCCGCGAGATCGTTAAAGGCGGCGAGCTGGGCAAGCTTTGCATGATCAACACCTGGAACTTCAACGAATTCATGTACCGCCCGCGCATGAAGCATGAATTGGCGATGAGCCGCGGCGTGGTTCTCAACCAGGGGCCGCACCATGTCGATATCGTGCGCTTGATCGGCGGCGGCATGGTACGCAGCGTGCGCGCCATGACCGGCATCTGGGACAAGGCGCGCGAGTGGGAAGGCAGCTACACTTGCTACCTGGAATTCGACGACGGCACGCCGGCGACGCTGGTTTATAGCGGCTACGGGTTTTTCGATACCGCGGAGCTGTTCAGCTGGGTTGGCGAAGGGGGTCAATACCGCGAGCCGAACACCAATCTAAACGTCAGAAAACGGTTGCGTGAAGTACGGAGCGCGGCGGAAGAAGAGGAGCTCAAAGAAGGCATGCGCTTCGGCGGCCAGCGCGAAGGCGAATATAGTCATGTTTGGAGTGGCGAGCGAAAGCAGCCATTTTTTGGATTGACTCTAGTCAGCTGTGAAAAGGGCGATATTCGCCAGACGCCGGATGGACTCCATATCTACGGGGAGACCGAAAAACGCGAGATTCCAATACCCACTGCAAGCAGGGGCCGCGAAGCGGAAATCGAAGAACTCTACAATGCCTTGGTACACAATCGTCCGGTTTTTCATGACGGCCGCTGGGGCGCCGCGACACTGGAAGTGTGTTTGGCCATGCTCGAGTCGGCAGAGAAACGCAAAGAAGTTTTTCTGTCACACCAGGTGCCGAGCTCGGAGTAAAAAAAAATGAAGATCGACGATAGAGGATAGAGGATCGCGCTGTCATTACGGCGTTTCGGTTTTTTAGAGAAGGAGCCAAAGATGCTGACACCGGAAGAAAATGAAATGCTCACGCGAGTGGGTCGCGGCACGCCGGCGGGTGAATTACTGCGCCGTTACTGGCACCCGATTGCCATCGCAAGTGATCTTTCCGACGACAATCCGACCAAATTTGTCAGGATTCTTGGTGAAGACCTGGTGCTGTTTCAGAGTAAGAAGGGAGAGGTGGGTCTTTTGGAGGATCGCTGCTCACACCGCGGCGCTTCGCTTTCCTACGGCAGAGTCGAAGAGCGGGGTCTCGCCTGTCCGTATCATGGCTGGCTCTATGACAAAGAAGGGAACTGCTTGGAGACTCCCGCGGAGCCGCCGGGCAGCAAATTCGCGCGGACCGTGAAGCACAAAGCCTATCCGGTGCGAAAATTAGCCGGGCTCTACTGGGCTTATCTCGGACCTGCGCCCGCGCCGGTCATTCCAAAGTACGATGTTTGGGCGCGCACGGACGGCTGGCACTGGCTTCGCGCGTTGCCGCGCTTGGACTGCAACTGGCTTCAGGCCATGGAAAATTCCGTCGACACCGCTCATTTGCATATACTGCATCAGGAACTGGTGACCGACGGCTTTAAAGTTCAGAGCACCACCCGTGGCACGATCGACGCTTTGGAAAAGTTCGAGGTCGAAGAATTTGCTCACGGCCTGCTCAAGCGGCGCGTGTTTACGGATGGGAAAGTGGAAGAACATCCGCTGCTATTCCCGACCGTGTTGCGCCAAGCCAATCGCACGCAAATTCGCGTGCCTATCGACGATACGCATACGTGGATTGTTTACGTCCACTTCGTCCCGGACTCGGCAGAGCCGCGCGCGAATAAAGACGAAGTGCCGATCAATTATCGAAAGCCATTCAAGAATCCGCCAGACGCGCGTCATCCGTTCACCAAGTTTCGCCTCGATGAGGTCGACGCTCAAGACTTCATGGCCTGGGAAACTCAAGGGCCGATCCTTGACCGCACCCGCGAGCGGCTCGCCGCCTCAGATCGCGGCGTGGTCATGTATCGCGAAATGCTCGCGCGCGAAATTAAGAAAGTCGCGCAAAACTTAGACCCGATGAATGTCATGCGCGACCCCGATCACGCGATCATCGATACGAAGATGGACGAGTCGCTGCACGCCGGCAAGGCAGGTTCAGTGACCTATCATGTGCCGCCGCCCGACCCGCTCGTGGCCCGAGGTTAGAACCGCGAACAAACTCGGAGGTTCTATGTTTCGGCCACATAGTTTTTTGATTGTTACATTGGCATTTCTTAGCGTGATCGGTCCCGTTGGTGCGGCGGAAACAAAACCATCCTGGCAACGCGAGTGGGAGAAGATTCTCGAAGGCGCCAAGAAAGAAGGCGAAGTTAGACTCTGGGGCGAGCAGGAGATCACCCACCCCGACATCATCGCGGCATTCAACAAAGAATATCCGTTTATCAAAGCCGTCACCGTCAGCGGCCGCGTCGGCGATTTGATGCCGCGCATTATCGCCGAGCGGCGCGCGGGGAAATTTCTCGCCGACATTTACAGCGGCGGCTTGGGCGGACGATCGTTTTTTGATTTTCACAAAGCCGGCGTGCTCGATCCACTTAAGCCGGTATTGCTTCTGCCGGAAGTCGTTGACGGCTCGAAGTGGCTCAACGGTGAACACTCCTACGCGGACAGCGAAAAGCAATTCGTCTTCATGTATGAAGGCAGCGTCGCCGGCAACGGGCTTCACTACAACACGGGACTCGTCGATCTCAAAGCATTCAAATCCTACTGGGATCTGCTCAGTCCCAACTGGAAAGGAAAGATTCTCGTCTTCGAACGGCCCGGCGTCGGCTCGCCGAGCGTGATTCGCTATTATCACCACGCGCAGCTGGGACCGGATTTCGTCAAGCGCTTGTTCAGCGAGATGGATGTCACCGTGTCACAGGACCGCCGCCAATCGGGCGACTGGCTGGCGGCGGGGAAGTTTCCCATTTGCATCGATTGCGGCGATACCGACCGGGCCAAGCAACAAGGCTTGCCGGTGGACGAATTCCCGCACGCCAATCTAAAAGAAGCGAGTTATGAAGTCAGCACCAGCGGCAACAGCGGCATAGCGTTGATCAACAACGCGCCCAATTCCAACGCGGCGAAAGTTTTCATCAACTGGTTTCTGTCACGCGCGGGCCAGACGGTTTGGCAGACCGTCATGAATACCAAAGTCCAAGAGCCCTCGGATTCGATGCGCATCGATATTCCCAAAGACAAAGTTGCGGCGCCGGCGAAGCGAGAAGAAGGAAGAAGATACCGAGTCACCGGATTTCTCGATCCCGATCCGCCGACAAAATTATTCAAAGAGTTGATCAGTAAGGAAAAGCGGAAGTGACGATTGCGGTTGTCTTAAGTGCTCGATGGAAGGACTGGAGTGGGCAATCGTCATTCCGGCGAAGGCCGGAATCCAGAACCCCCACTAAATCTCCCCCTTTGCTAAGGGGGAGACAAAGAGGGGGTGCTGGATTCCGGATCTCGCTAGCTTCGCCAGCGAGTCCGGAATGACGAGTGAAGTATCTGACTTATTTGTGACATAAACGAGAAGATTGCCTGGAGGACACCGTGGCTACAACCGACGATTATGAGCCCATCGAGATCAACGCATTTTTCCGATCGCATACGCACTTGCCCATATGGGAGATACTGGACAAAGCCGGCTTTTGGAACCAAGTCGGTATCAAGGTCAATTTTGAATACTGCGATAGTTCAGCGGAAGCGGAAGCCGCGTTGTTCAGCGGCAAGATTGATTTAATTTCCGGCAACCACATTTCACCGTATGCGTTGGTGGCGCGCGGCAAGCCGATCGTGTCGTTAGCATCGCCGACCAACAGCGTCAGTGATCGTCTCGTTTCGCGCGAGCCGATTACCTCACTGGCGCAAATCCGCGGCAAGCAGGTCATCGACACGACGATCCTGGACAATGGCGGAGGCTACAATCACATTCGCGGTAACCATATGCTTTATATACTGGAAGCCGGCTTGGAGCTTACTGACGTGCGTTGGGTCGAGATCACTGACAAGATGTCGAGCGAATTTCGCGCGGCGCAGTACGAAGCGATGAAAGCCGGTGAGGGTGATGTAACATTCGTCACGGGTGACACCAAGAGGTATGAGCAAGCTGGTTTTCACGTGCTGCAGCTGCCGCGACTGCCGATGATCAATGGGCCGACGCTCACCACGACCGTTACGGCGCTCAACAAATACGACCGCTTTGGCGAACGGCTGGTTTTGGCGCAAGTGTTGGGGATTCACTTCGCGCGCAACCGCAAGGAAGAAACGGAAAACATCATCGATGGCTTAAAGCAACGCGAGCCCGAGGCGCGCACGGTTTCGTACAACAGCGTCGCCAAACTGGCGGCGAAACCCTATCCGGATCACCAAGCCGTCGCCAATGCCTATCGGCTCTGCTGCATGAAAGCGCCCGAAGCGGAGGAACTCAGTCCGCTGGCGATGTGGGATCTTCACTATTTGAGGCAGTTGGACAACTCCGGATTTATCGATCGGCTTTACGAAGTTCGATGAACAAACGCTAATTTGAAGCAGGTGGGTAGAAATCTCGCTCGTACTATTCTGAACTTCTTCCCCCTCGACGGGGGAAGATTGAGATGGGGGTGCCGGCGTACGAGTAATCACCCCCACCTTTGTCCTCCCCCGTCGAGGGGGAGGACCGGGAACGGGAATCGTCTCACCCGAATTCTAGGCCTCCTCATTTTTGCCTTTTGGATTTCACCGTCCCACGCCGCCGAGTCCAAACCCAATTGGCAAGCCGAATGGGAGCGGACGGTGCAGGCGGCGAAGAAAGAAGGCTCGCTGTCGCTTTATCTCTTCCAGGGCGAAGGCGAGCTTGGCACCGTCGCGCAGTTGTTTCAGAAAAAATATCCCGAGATCAACGTCGTTACGACCCCCGGGCGGGGTAATACGCTCGCGCCACGCATTATGGCGGAGCGGCGCGCGGGCAAGTATCTCGTCGATGTTTATATTAGCGGAGTGACCACAGCCTATGAAGTATTCTATCGCGCCAAAATCTTGGACAGCGTGCGCGCGGCGCTGATACATCCCGAGGTCATCGACGAGTCCAAGTGGTGGCTCGGTCAGCATCAATACGTCGACCCGGAGAACCGATATATTTTCCTCTATCTCGGCAACGTCGGCGAGTATGTTTCGTACAATACAAAGGCGGTGGAGGGGAGCGAGATTCGTTCCTACTGGGATTTTCTCCAACCCAAGTGGAAAGGAAAAATTCTCTCGCGCGATCCGAAGATTTCCGGCAGCCAACGAATCGGTTTGCGGATGTATTACCACACGCCGGAGTTGGGCGCTGAGTTCATTCGGCGCCTCTATGGAGAGATGGATGTGACATTAACTCAAGAAATCCGTCAAGCGACGGATTGGCTGGCGAACGGAAAGTTTGCTATCTGCTTTTTTTGCTCTGAAATCCTGAAAGTCAAAGCTCAAGGCCTGGCAGTCGATGAATTTCGCACGGCGAAGTGGAAAGAGAGTCGGGCGATTTCCGCGGGCAACATGGGTTCTATAGTATTACCGAGCCAGCCGCCGCACCCGAACGCCGCGCGCGTGTTCGTCAACTGGTTGCTCTCGCGTGAAGGTCAGACGGCGCTTCAGCGTGTCGCCAACACGCCTAACAATTCTGAAGAGTCGCTGCGCACTGATATCCCAAAGGACATGGTGCGCAGCGAAGTGCGGCGCGTCGACGGCGTCAAATATATACTGGTGGATAAGCCAGAGTATATGGACATGGCGCCGATCCAAGAAATCGTCGAGAAGGCTTTGGCGCAGGGGAAGCGTTTGAAGTGAAACAAGCAGGGTCAGTGGATAATCGTCGAGGATGGAGGATCGAGGATTGAGGATCGAAATTCGCCATCCTCAATCCTCCATCTTCGATCTTCGGTTGGGATTGTGAGCAACGTGCGTCACAGGAGGAAAGCATGGCTAGATCGACGGCGAATTTTTGGGACAAGAAGACGCCCTATGAAAAGTGGATCGAATCGATTGGTGCGCCGATCCATCGCGGCTATTACATCGAGGACTGCCGCACGGTGGAGCTTGGCTACTGGCCGGAGCGGGAGTGCGACGCGGCATTTATTCAGCTCGTCGGTCAGGAAGGTGTGACCGGCGCTTACATCACGGAGATTCCACCGGGAAAGACCTTGCCGTCGTTTCGCGTCGCGGTGGACGAAGTTGTTTACGTGCTGCAGGGTCGAGGGCTGGCGAGCGTCTGGGCCGGCGAACGCGCCAAGAAAATCTTTGAGTGGCAAAGCCATAGCATGTTTCTCATTCCGGGAAACTACCACTGCCAGTTGAGCAATATGCAGGGCGATCAAGCCGCGAAGCTGCTCCACTGTAGCTACTTGCCGTTGGCTATGTCGGTGCTTCCAGATCCGGAAATTTTCTTTAACAATCCGCTCGTCGACTTGAACCTGCTCTATGGACAGGGCGCGGGCGAGATCTATTCAGAAGCTAAAGTTGTGACGTTCGATGAGCCGGGCAGCTCTCGAAATGGGCGAAATATTTGGTTCGGTAATTTCTTCGCCGACATGAGAGCGTGGGACCGGCTCGATCATTTTGAAAGACGGGGCGCCGGCGGCCACGTGGTATGGGTGGGTTTTCCCAACTCGCCGCTTTCGGCCCATATGTCGGTCTTCCCCGCGCGCACATATAAAAAGGGTCACCGACACGGCCCGGGCTACTTGATCGTTATTCCGGCCGGAGAGGGATACTCGATCATGTGGCCTGAAGGTGGAGAAAAAATTATTATTCCGTGGCACGAGGCGAGTCTCTTCGTTCCGCCGAATCGCTGGTTTCATCAGCACTTCAATATCGGCGGCGCGCCTGCTCGATACCTGGCGATTCACCCTCCTCGCGGGCTGAGCGGTATCAGCGAAAAAGTGGAAGACCGCGCGCGCGATCAGATCGAGTATACCGACGAGGATCCGATGATTCGCGAGAAATTCGAGTCCGAGTTGGCGCGCAAAGGATTGCAATCGGCGATGCCGGATGACGCGTACCGAAATCGTGACTACGAGTGGAGCTATACGCAGAAAAAAGCGAGTTGAGGTGAGATAATCATGATTGGTTTTTGTCCGAAGTCTTCAAGGCAGCCACTGGCAAAGCTTTTTCGCGGGTTGCTTCAATTACCGATGTCATTCCCGCGAAAGCAGGAATCCAGGTTAATTCGTCTCGAAACCTGGATTCCTGCGTGCGCGGGCATGACGACCCCTTCGTGCCGCTGCGTAGTTTCTCTCGCTGACTTCCTAGCAAGGCCGAGGTTTCTGACGGAGCTGGTCGGAGTGTTGTTAGTGTTCGCTTCGCTAGGGTTCGGGCCGCGTTCTGTGCACGGCGCTGACGCCAAGCCCGCTTGGCAAGCCGAGTGGGAGAAAGTCTTGGCGGCGGCGAAAAAGGAAGGCCAGGTTGCGGTCTACATCAGCGGCTATGAAGAATTGCTGCCGGATTTTCAAAAGGAGTATTCGGAAATCAAGGTCAACGCAGTCACCGGCCGCGGCTCCCAGATCGGCCAGCGTTTGCTCGCCGAGCGGCGCGCCGAGAAATTTCTTGCCGACGTGGTCAGCGCGGGTGGCGTGACGACCTACCAACAATTGTTTCCGGCGAAAGTCTTCGACCCGATCAAACCGACGCTGCTGTTCCCCGAGATCAATGACGTGACCAAGTGGTACCAAGGCAAACACCACTATGCCGACCCGGAGAACCAATACATTTTCAGTTACGTCGGTACCGCGACCTATGGCTCGGTGAGCTACAACACTAAGTTGGTCGACGTGAAAGACTTCAAATCTTATTGGGATCTGCTCAATGCCAAGTGGAAAGGGAAAATAATTTCCCGGGATGTTCGCGTGCCGGGCCCCGGTTCGGGTAACGCGCGCTTGTTCTACTACCTGCCGGATGTCGGGCCATCGTTTATTCGCAAGCTCTACGGCGAAATGGACACGACTTTGTTTCGCGACTACCGCCAGGGAAGCGACTGGCTTGCGGTTGGCAAGGCGGCGATCTGCTTTTTTTGCGAAGTCGATGTGTCCAAGCAGCAGGGCCTGCCAGTGGACACCATTGGCCCAGGAGTGTTTAAGGAAGGCGCCGGTCTAGTGCAGCAATTTGGTACCCTCGGGCTGGTCAACCGCGCGCCCCATCCCAACGCTGCGAAAGTTTTTATCAACTGGTTGTTGTCGCGCAAAGGACAGATCGCCCTGCAAAAAAATATGCTCAAGACCGAGAATCCCACCGATTCGCTGCGCATCGACGTTCCTAAAGACGAGATACCGATTTTGCAACGCCGCTTCGAGGGTGTGAAGTACCTCGACACCAGTAGGCCGGAGTGGCAGGAGATGAAACCTATCTTAGATGTCATGAACGAAGCGCTCAAGGCGGCGGGGAAGAATTAGCTTGGTAGGAATTGGAGTGATGGAGTGGTGGAGTAATGGGGTGTTGGGATTTCGGACTATGTGCATCGCCATTCTTTAATGCTGTCAATTCGCTTACGCCGAATCCGATTCCTTCCCCCTCGAGAGACTGTGCCCCAATGCCGTTCATGGTTCGACAAGCTCACCACGAACGGCATTGGGGAATGTAAATCCAAGTACTTATGCGTTCGCCCTGAGCTTGTCGAAGGGCTCTCAGCGAATTACGACACAGTCTCCGACGGGGGAAGATAAGAGTGGGGGTGCGTCGCACGCCATTGAACTTGTTCGGCACCCCTACCTCAGTCCTTCCCCGTCGAGGGGAAGGATGTAGGAACGTGATGTGAGCGATCCTGCTAAAGGTGCGTGAATGAGTCGCGTAGAGTTCTTATTACTGATGATTTTATTTTTTGGCTTTGTCCAGCGAACCGATGCCGCGCAGGCGAAACCGACCTGGCAACAGGAATGGGAAAAAACCCTCGAAGCGGCGAAGAAGGAAGGGCAAGTTGTCGTTTACATCAGCGGCTACGACGCGGTTCTCGCGGACTTCGAAAAAGAATTTCCTGAAATCAAAGTGACTGCCGTGACGGGCCGCGGTAACCAGCTCGGGCCGCGCTTACTCGCGGAACGACGCGCGGAAAAATTTATTGCCGACGTTTCGAGCACAGGGACCAATCCCAATTATCAGCAGTATTACCTCGCTAAAGCGCTCGATCCAATCAAGCCGGCGCTGATCTTGCCGGAAGTGACCGATCCATCAAACTGGTATCTCAAAAGGCATCAATACTCCGATCCCGAAGGTCAATACGTTTTTAATTACGTTGGCTCGGCGACCTACGGAGCGGTCAACTACAACACCAAGCTGGTCGACGTTAAAGACTTTAAATCTTACTGGGACCTCTTGAACCCGAAATGGAAAGGAAAAATCGCCGCGCGTGATGTCCGCGAGGCAGGGCCTGGTGCGGGCAATACCCGGTTCTTTTATTATCATCAAGATCTCGGGCCGGCGTTTATCCGAAAACTTTTTGGTGAGATGGAAGTGACGCTGTTCCGCGATTTCCGCCAGGGGCCGGATTGGTTGGCGACGGGAAAGTACGCGATTTGCTTTTTCTGCGATGTCGACGTTTTGAAACAACAGGGTCTTCCCGTGGATACTTTTGGTCCGAAGGTTTTTAAAGAGGGTGGCGGCTTGGTGCAACAATTCGGCACGCTGGCTCTGATAAATCGTGCGCCGCATCCCAACGCGGCAAAAGTCTTCATTAACTGGCTGCTCTCGCGCCGAGGCCAGCTTTCGTTGCAAAAAACCCAAGCCGGCGCCGAGAGTCCGGCGGACTCGTTGCGCGTCGATATTCCAAAGGACGATGTGCCGTTGCTCAATCGACGGCTCGAAGGCATCAAATACCTCGATACCGGAAGACCGGAGTGGATCGAGATGAAACCGATCCTCGATGTGGTGAATGAGGCGCTGAAGGCAGCGGGTAAGAATTAACCTTCAGGGTGGGAGGTGTGAGATGTTGCCATCGGTGAGAAGAAAATCCCGATACTTTTGGGTGTTGACGCTGATTGCCGCGCTGGATTGTGAGGTCCCGGCGCTGGCCGATTGGCAGGCGGATTGGGAGCAGGCGAAGCAATCCGCAGTCAGAGAAGGCGAGGTGGTTTTGTATGGACCACACTTGCCCTTCTTCAAAAGAATATGGGAACCGTTTCAACGTACTTACCCGGCGGTCAAATTGACCTTAGAGCCTGGACGCGGCGCCGATCACTTGAAACGCGTGTCGGCGGAACGACGCGCCGGCCTTTACAAAGCCGACCTGGTCATGGGTGGGGGAAACGTGTTGCATGGCTTTGCTGCCGGCGTGATTGATCCCATCGTTCCTGCGCTCATTCTTCCCGAAGTAACCCGGGAATCCGCATGGTGGGGCAAGAAGCTTCGCTTGACCGATCAGGGACAGCAATCCATCTTGAGCTTCTCGGAATCGGCCAAGACCAGCACCATCGCGTACAACACAAAGCTCGTTAACCCAAAGGAGATTCAAGCGTGGCGAGATCTTTTGCTTCCTAGGTGGAAGGGGAAGATCACCGGGTTCGATCCGCGCGTGAGCGGCGGCGGCGATCCATTTCGCTTCTTCCAAGCCGTGGCGGAATTCGGACCGGATTTTATCACCCGGCTGGTACGCGACAGCGAGATCGTGTTTACGCGGGATTTGCACCAGGGGCTCGACTGGTTAGCGACTGGCAAGTACGAACTCTATCTCGGCAGCTCTCTGTTCACTCTCGAGGCCAAGGAAAAGGGTTTGCCGGTGGATGTCATTCAGCACTCGATGAAAGACGGCGAGACCATGGGGCTCGGCGGGGTCTGCTGCGTCGCGCTGATGAACAGAGCGCCGCATCCGAACGCGACCAAAGTATTTCTCAATTGGCTACTGTCGAGGGAAGGGCAAATCCTCTGGCAGCGTCATTCGAAGACCAATTCTTTGCGCATCGATATTCCCAAGGACGACGTGCACGAAGCGTTTGTGCCGAAAGACGGAGTGAAATATTTCATGGCAACCTCGTACCAATATCAGGATCCCGAGCTGGGTAAGGCGCTGCAAAAACTGATCGACGATGCCATGGCGAAAAGAAAGTGAGCAGAGTCGTGAAAACCGTAGGACTGATCGGTCTCGGCAACGCCGGCGGCCCGATGGCGCAGCGGCTGCTGAAGGCTGGCTACGCTTTGAAAGTGTTCGATCTCAACCCGGAGCGAATGGCAGAGCTGGCGTCGCAAGGAGCAATCGTCACCAGCTCGCCGGCGGATGCGGCGAGCGAGACGACAATTGTCTTGTTGCCTTCCGCTGTTGAAGTGCGCGCGGCGGTCTATGGCGAGCGCGGCGTGCTGACTGGCATGAAACCCGGCAATGTTCTGATCGAACTCAGCGGAACCGACCCCGATTGCGCGCGCGAGCTGGACGGCAAAGTCGCCGCGCAAGGCGGCTTTTTTGTCGGCGGCACCGTGCACGCGGCAGGGGAGCCGGCGATTACAATTTCCCAGGGAAAAATCTCACTGGTGGTGGGCGGCAAGAAACAGGCGTTGGCTGACAGTATCGAGTTGCTGAATCATCTAGCGCGGAAAATTATATGCGTACCAGAACCATGGATACCCAAATCGATGAAGCTCGCGATCATCATGTTCGCCGCCATCGAGAGCGCGGCGACGGCGGAAATCATGGCTTGGCTCCTTGGCCAGGACATCGATCCGCGCATGTTTCGCGAGGTGATTCGCGTCACCGGCTCCAACTCGACGCAGCGCGTCGAAGAGTTCTTCAAGCGCAATGAACGCACCGGCGGCACACTAAGCAACATCCGAAAGGACCTGCGCCAGTCTCTGTCCGTTGCGCGCGAAAAAGGGGTGCCGCTCTTGATGACCTCGCTGGTCGATCAGCTCGCTGAGTTGGCGGCTAAGCGCACCGGAGATCGCATCCGGCCGTCCGCCGCGTTCGCCACGCTCTATGAAGCGCTGGCGCAGGTCGACATGAGCCAAAGCATCGCGGAATCGGCGACAGCTACGACTTCGGACGCGGTGGAAGCCAAAGTCATCTACGTCGGGGACTTTCAGGAGTAACCCTATGAGCACTTTGATCATCATTGATGCCGATGCCCATGTGTCGATTCCTGAAAACCTATTCGCCGAGCGTTTCCCGGCGTCGCTGCAAAGCCGCAGGCCGAAGCGACTGACCGTGGATGGCGATAAGTTTTTTTGGCTGGTGGAAGGCCGGCTGGTGCCGAAACCGTCGGGCCGCGGGCCGGGGACGCCGCGAGGATTTACGCCGCGCGGCGCGCCCAAGGATCACTATCTCGACAATGTGCCGGGACGGCTCGAGGACATGGACCAAGAAGGCGTTGCCGTGCAAGTGCTGTACCCTGATCTTGTCATGGTCGATCCGGATATTCACGACGGCGAGCTTGCCAGCGCGATGGCGCGCGCCTTTAACGATTACGCTGCCGAGCGATGCCGCGACGCCCGCGGGCGATTGAAACGCGTCGCCGTAGTTGCCTTGCAAGACGCGCAAACCGCAGCGGATGAGCTGGAGCGCGCCGTTGTCGATCTTCAATGTAGCGGCGCGGTGATCCCACCGTTTTTCGGCGAGCGCATGCTCAGCCACTCGGACTTCGAAGGATTTTTCCGGCGCGCCAACGACCTGAAAGCCGCCGTTGCGGTGCATGGCGTCACCGGCGTTTACTACATGCCTTGGCAGGATCTTTTCTTCAATACGTTCGCCGCGCATATGGTCGCCATGCCCGTCGCCTACATGGTTGCGCTCACCGCGCTTTTCGACGGCGATATGTTCGAGAAATATCCCGATATCCGTTTCGCCTTTCTCGAATCGGGTTGCGGCTGGGCGCCCTATTGGGTGCATCGTCTCGACGAACATTTACAAAACCGAAAACCGGGACACACGCTGGCGTCGCAACTGGTACGCGACGGGCGCATCTTTTTCGGCTGCGAACCGGGCGAGTATCACATCCCGCATGTGATAGCCGAACTGGGCGATGGCTGCTTGCTGTACAGTTCGGACTATCCGCACGGCGATAGCAAATGGCCGCATACGGTGCGCATGATGCGCGACGTGCCGGGAATCAGCGCAAGCGCCCAGCGCAAAATTCTCGGCGAGAATGCCGCACGGTTCTATGGAATAAATATTTGACGAATCATGTCTTCATCGAGCTAACGCTGACGAGCGCATCGCTAAAGCGGATACGCGACGACAGCGATCAATTTCGTTGTTGGTGAGGCGCTGAGGGCGCGGAAAATATTGGAGTGAGTAAGTGAGGTGGAAGGCGTGAGAACAAAGACATGACGAGCAAGAAAGTCTTTTGTCTTGTTCTTGGCGCTCTGCTCGTACCGCTTGGCTTACCCGCCACGGCGCAGCAGCCAATGAAAGTTCCTCGGATAGGATACCTAATTGGTTCCTCCTCTTTTGCAAGCTCGGCCCGCATCCCGCCGTTCCGCCAGGGCCTCCGTGAGCTTGGGTACATGGAGGGAAAAAACATTATCATTGAGTGGCGATTTGCAGAAGGAAAACCAGATCGCCTCCCCGCACTTGCGGCCGAACTAGTGCGTCTCAAGGTAGACGTCATCGTAACCGCGGGTCCGGTACCAACCCGTGCCGCCAAAGAAGCCACTATCACGATTCCCATTGTTATGGCGCAGGATAGCGACCCTGTGGCCAACGGGTTCGTCGCCAGCCTTGCGCGACCTGGCGGGAACATTACTGGATTATCAACCCTTCGCCCGGAGCTAAGTGGAAAACAACTGGAGCTGCTGACCGAGATTTTTCCCAAGCTGTCCCGCGTAGCCGTCTTCGGGACTTCGATCTATCCGGGCAACGCGCAAGCGTTAAAAGAGATCGAACTCGCCGCAAAGGCGTTCGGAGTGAAGCTTCAATACCTCGACGTACTAGATCCCAAGGATATTGAGACTGCATTCCGAGCCGCAAGCAAGGGACGGGCTGACGCAGTCCTTATGATGGTGGTAGGCTTCGTCGTCGGTGGTCACCGAACAGAGATTGCAGCACTCGCGGTAAAGAGCCGGCTTCCAGCGATATACAACGTGCCAGAATTTGTCGAGGCCGGGGGACTCATGTTCTACGGCGTGAACGTCAACGAATTGGACCGACGCGCTGCTACATACGTGGACAAGATTTTGAAAGGCGCGAAGCCAGCGGATCTCCCAGTTGAACAGCCCAAAAAGTTCGAATTCATCGTCAATCTGAACGCCGCCAAACAGATCGGCTTGACGATTCCGCCCGGCGTGCTGGCGCGGGCCGACAAGGTGATCAAGTAGCCAACAGGCACAAGGCGTGAGAAAAAAGACATGAAGAGCAAGCAAGTCTTTTGTTTTGTTCTTTGCGCCATGCTCGTAGCATTTGGCTTACCCGCCCAAGCGCAGCAGCCGAAGAAAGTTGCGCGGATAGGGTATCTCACAGCAGCCAGCCGGACCGGCATCTCGCATCTCACCGAGGCGTTCCTTCAAGGTCTGCGCGAGCTAGGCTACGTGGAAGGTCAGAACATTTCCATCGAGTACCGATGGGCCGATGGGAATTTCGAACGGCTCCCAGAGTTAGCGGCAGAATTAGTCCGTCTCAAGGTTGACGTCATTGTCGCGGTGGTGACGCAAGCATCGCTGGCGGCCAAGAATGCGACCGGTACAATCCCCATTGTCATGGTAGGCGTTGCCAATCCTGTGGACTCCGGCCTTATCGCGACCCTTGCTCGGCCGGGGGCGAATATCACCGGAACATCTACGATGATCGATGAGGTTGTCGGCAAGCAGTTAGCGCTGCTCAAGGAAACCTTGCCGAAGATTTCCCGAGTTGCCGCCATGTGGAATCCGGCGAATCCAGTCTTTCAGAAGTTACAATTGCGGGAAGTCGATACCACAGCTCGGACATTGAATGTAAGTCTTCAGAAAGTCGAGGCGCGAAATCCAGACGAGATCGAGCGCGGTTTCGCAGCGATAGGCAAAGAGCGCACCGGGGCGCTCCACGTCTTCCCCGATCCAGTGTTTGTTACACACCGCGGACTGATCGCAGACCTCGCACTAAAGCACCGCCTCCCGGCGATAAGTGGAGTAAAAGAGATTGCTGACGCTGGCCTGCTCATGTCCTACGGTCCGAGCTTTCCCGAGTCGTTTCGCCGCGCGGCGACTTACGTGGACAAGATACTCAAAGGCGCCAAGCCCGGGGACATTCCCGTCGAGCGATCGACGAAGTTCGAGTTAGTGATCAATCTTAAGACGGCCAAGCAGATCGGGTTGACTTTTCCGCAGTCCGTACTGTATCGGGCGGACAAGGTAATTAAATAGGCATGGGGTTTGACGCAACAGGCATTAGTTATAATAGAAGACGTCAAGCATTTTGAAACCCGAATCTCGGAATCGATGGAGATGAAATGATGCTAAGCGCAGTGGATGATGCCCTGAAAGAAGCCGGAAAGAATTAACCGCAGAGCAAAGGAGAGGAGAAGAAAATGGCAACAGTCAATAGCAGTCAAGTCGACGAGGTGCAGATCTTCGATGTCGCTGAGGCAATGAAGCAGCGAGACCATCTGAGCGGTCGGGTCGATATGGCGAGGTCGCCCAATAGCTTCATCGCGGTGTTTCAAACGCGGCCCCGAGGCGGCGAAACGCACATCCATCAGCACCCGGATTCCGATCAGATTCTATATATCCTCGACGGTGAGCTTACAGTGGAAGGGCTCTCGGGAAGATTTGTGCTTAAAGACAAGCAGGGCGTCTTGATCCCGGCGGGAGTTCATTACGGGTTTACCAACACGACCGAGCGAGATGTCGTCTTCTTAACTATGCGAACGGAGTCGAGCGGCGGGCGACGCGTCGCCTACGTTGCCAACGTCCCGTCGGATATCCACGTCAAGATTCCGGCCGATGAAATCGGCGCCAAAGGATTCGGCCGGCATATTTACGTCTATGCGATCGATCGCAGCACCATAGGGATATCTCCGCTGCTGAGGGACGAGTGGAACAAAGCGTGCCTGTTGCGCATGAATTGCGAGTACGAAAAACAAGATGGCTTCATCGTCGCGAAGTTGCCGCAAAGAATGACGCAATGGTACAGAATCGACAAGCTGGCGGAATCCGACTATCGTCTGTTGACCGAGCCCGAGAAGATCCGGGTGCGAATGGATCTGACGCCGCTCATTCAAAGACAGGGATAGCCAGGTCCTTTTGCAAGTTCAAAGTTCAACGTCCAATGTTCAAAGCCTGTTCTGAACGAAGTGAAGAATCTTTCTTGGATCTTGTGAGATCCTTCGAAGCTCAGGATGCGCGAGCCGCGCACTTTGAACCTGGAACCTTGAACAGTCAGGCCGGCTAGAGAGGTGACCGATGAAGATCCGAGCTTTCATTGGCGCGCTGATAGGCACATGGTTTTTGTCGCTCAACCCCCTATGGGCCCAAGGTCTCGATAAGATCGCAGAGGGAGCGAAGAAAGAAGGGAAGGTCAAGTTGGGACTTACGGTCAGGTGGGAGGAGGCGGGTAAACCTGGGGCCAAGAAATTGGTGGAAGTTTTTCAAACCCGCTACCCGTTTCTCAAGGTCGAGTATGAGCGGGTGGGAGGTTCGCGTGAGCGGGAGAGAGTCTTGTCCGAGCTTGCCGCCGGAAAAATTTCTTACGACGTGACGGTGCTGAGCGAAACCCAGGTGTCCACAGCTCTGCGCGCGAACGTAGTGGAAAAGGTCGACTGGAAATCTCTCGGTGTGACGCCCGCGCACGTGCATCCAGACGGCTTCGGCGTCAACTATCGCTCGCAGCTCTACGGCATCGCCTATAACCGCAAGCTCGTTCCCGATGATGTCGGGAAGAAACTCACTTGGGAGGATTGCGCGGCTCCCAAGTGGAAGAAAAAAGTGGCGATGGATTCCAGACCGCGTCACTTAGAAATACTTTGGCAGCCCAACGTGTGGGGACGGGAAAAAACGCTTGCTCATGCGCGCCAATTAGCCGCGAACGAGACGATCTTCGAGCGTGACCGAACCGGCGCCATGACCAAGCTGGCACTGGGCGAGTACGCAATCGACTGCGGCACTTTCTATTCGACCTATTACGAGCAAACCCGATCAGGTAGGGGAGAGCCTGTCGGCTTTACTCTGGCGGAGCCCATCCCGGTCAACTTGGGGGACGTGGTTTTCATCCCGCGCGGCGCGGCGCATCTCAATAGCGCGAAACTCTGGATCGTCTGGTCGCTTTCCGAGGAGGGCCAGAAACTATTGGACGAGGTCGAGGGGAACGGCAGCCCGCTAATCCCGGGCACCCAATCGGCCAAACTCATCAAGGGAAAAAAAGCCGCCTGGTATGAGCCGCAGTATCGGGCGAAAGCGGAGGAGATTCTCAAAGAGATATTAGAAGCCGTCGGACTGCCCATCGTGCGCTGACCATGAAGGAGAGGCTGCCGAGCGGCTCGATTTACTTTTTCATCTTCGTCGTCGGAATTCTTCTCTGGATCATTCTAATTCCATTGGGCCAAATGGTGATCAGCAGCTTTCGCTCCGGTCACCCTGCCGCGCCCGGACCGTTTACCTTCAATAATTACCTCGTCGCTTATACGAATCCGCTGACCTATCGGATGATTCTCAACACGCTGGTTTTCGCCGGCGGAGGCACGGCGATTACGGTTTTCATCGCCGTGCTTTTTACCTGGCTGCTCGAGCGCACCGATATGCCGCTGCGCAATTTGTGCTGGACGCTGCTGCTCATCCCCTTGGCGATGCCCGGACTCCTCTTCTCCATGTCCTACGTGCTTCTTTTTATGCCTCAAAGCGGCATCATCAACGTTTTCATCCGCGACCTCGTCGGCAGCTTTGGCGTGGAGCTTTCTGAAGGACCGATCAACATCTATTCCCTGGGCGGGATGATCTTCCTCGACGGGATGCGTGGAGTGACGACGGTATTTCTCCTTATCACAGGCGCTTTTCGCATGATGGACCCCGGTCTCGAGGAGGCGTCTTTCGCGGCAGGAGCAAGAAACTGGACCACGGTTCGGCGAGTCACCCTGCCGGTCCTGCGGCCGGCGCTCCTCGCCGCCGTCTTATATGAGTTCACTTCGTCGATGGAATCCTTCGAAGCTCCGCTGGTCGTCGGCCTTCCCGGCCGCGTGTTTGTTTACAGCACGATGATCTATATCTCCACTCGCGACGCGATTCCTAATTACGGCTTAGGCGCGGCCTTTGCCGGAAGCTATTTTCTGATGGCGCTGGTGCTCGTCTATTTTTACCAGCGCGCCACTCTTTGGCAGGCCGAGCGCTTTACGACCGTGACGGGGAAGGGATTTCGGCCTCACACCCTGGCATTGGGGCGTTGGCGCTACCCGGCGCTGGGTCTCTTCGTGCTCTATTTTATTTTGGCGGTTGCTCTTCCTCTAGGTGTGCTGATCTGGACCTCGCTCCTGCCGGTCTATCAGCCGCCGTCGATGAAGGTGCTCTCCGAATTGTCCTGGACTCACTATGACGGGATACTTTCCGGCCCGCTGATTCTGCGTGCGATGTGGAACACCGTGATCATCACTCTGTTCGCGGCCACGGCAACAGTGCTGCTGGCGTTCGCGGTCTCGTGGCTGGTGGTTCGGACGAAGGTCAAGGGGCGATATGCTCTGGACAGCCTTTTGTTTGCCTCCCACGCCGTGCCGGGAATCGTCGTGGCCCTCTCGTTTATCTTTCTGTATCTTGAGCCGCCGTTTCGCTCCCTCGGTCTTTACGGCACGGTTTGGATCGTCTCTCTCGCTCTGATCACGCAGTACATCGCGTTTGCGACCAGGACCACCAACGCCGCGATCACCCAAATTCACAAGGAGTTGGAGGAAGCCGGGGAAGTCAGCGGCGCAAGTCAGTTGCGGGTCGCCTGGCAAATCACCTTTCCGCTTATCCGCCCCGCCTTTGTCGCCGCTTGGCTGTGGGTGGCGGCGCACGCCGTCCGGGCGTTCTCTGTGCCGTTAATGCTCGCCAGCAGGGACAGCTGGCCCGTGTCGGTCATGCTCTGGCATCTTTGGGACGAAGAGCAAAATCTGCCGGCAGCCGCTGCGTTGGGAGTGGTATTGATCCTGGTGCTGACGGTTTTGACTTTGCTTGCGAGGGTTGTGGTAGCCAGAGGATTCGAGCAAACGTAGAGAAGCGCAGAAGTCTTGTTGCTCAGGGAGGTCGGGTGTTAAACAGGCTGTTGAAAAACGCCTTCCCATGCTTCGTTAAATAATTTTAGATTTTCAATTGCCGATCCTGCGGCCTTGCTCAGGACAGGTTTTCGATTGGGGAGAAAGAGAATGAATAGAAGATTTTGGGTGCGATGGCTGGATTCTTTTTCCGTCAATCGGAAATCTAAAACCTGTACTGAGCCACGTCGAAGTATCCAAAATCGAAAATGGGCGGGGCTTTTTGCAATCGTCGTCGCGCTTACGGTGTGCGAGGCGAGGGCAGAGGCGCAGCAGCCGAAGAAAATCTCTCGGATAGGGTATCTATCGGCGTTCGAATCAGCTCGTGAGTCCACCCGTTATGAGGAAATTCGGCTGGCTCTGCGCGAGCGTGGCTACATAGAAGGACAGAACATCGCCACTGAGTACCGACATGCGGAGGGGAAGGTGGATCGGCTCCCTGAGCTTGCGGCCGAGCTGGTGCGTCTCAAGGTTGATATCATCCTGGCAGCATCAGGTGCCGTAACGATCAAGGCGGCCAAGAATGCAACCAAGACGATTCCCATCGTTATGATGGGCCCCGGGCCCGATCCGGTCGAGGCAGGCTTGGTTGAAAGCCTTGCCCGTCCCGGCGGCAACGTCACCGGTCTTACAAACCTTAACAGAGAACTAGGCGGTAAGCGGCTGGAGCTGCTCAAAGAAGCCGTTCCCAAAGTTGCCCGTGTCGCGGTTCTCTACGATCCGGCCGCT
>DASYUV010000297.1:0-11244 GCA_036000865.1 Binatia bacterium
CGAACTGCGCATAATTGCGCGGTTCGGCTCTGAGGTCGTCGCTCCGACCGCGCCACAATGGCCGGACTCTGTAGCTTTTCAGATGCCTGGCAGATATCAGAACACTTCCGCTTGCAGGCCTGCCCGCCAGCGTACGGCGTAGGCGATCCAACGGAGCGTGTTTAGGCTGACTTTTTCGATCCTCTTATCCGCGGGTTCTCGATCTAATGTGTAGAGCTGAACTCCCAGCGGATCAATTTCCCGGATTTTATCGATCCACATTGCAACCGAATCAGGATCGGCGTTGGTGACTCGTCCCTGCACGAAACAGGACTGTAGAAAAGTATTTTTTAATTGTTTTAATCCGGCGACAATTTCGCCCATGTAAACCGGCGCGGCCGGATGATTGAGCTGGCGAAACATTTCTTCGGTGCCGGCATCGAATTTCATAATCTTCAGATCAAGGAGTTCGAGCGTGGCGCGAACGGCGAGATCTCCGACGGTCGAAGAGTTTGACAGGATGGCAACGCGCGCATGGGGCTGGTAGCGGTCACGAATCTGTTTCACGTTGACGATGACCTCGGCAAGCGCCGGATAGAGAGTCGGCTCGCCATTGCCGCAGATCGAGATGGCATCGATTGTTCTATCGTCGCGTGAAAACTCCGCTAACGCCGTTTCCAGGGCGGTCGCGACTGCATCGACCGAGGGTAAGTCTTTCAGTCGCTCGCCCGGAGTGAACGTTGCCTTCTTGGTCCACCCGTATTGGCAATAAAGACAATTGAAGGAACAGAGTTTGTACTCAGCCGGCAGCAAGTTAATGCCGAGAGAACGGCCGAGACGGCGGGACTGCACGGGACCATAGATGATGCCATGCTGCAAGGATATATGTTTTAGCGGCGATTTTGACGTCGTACTGGTCATGTATGTCACCAATCGCTGTTTCAACGGTTCGCCTTTCGGTAACCCAGCGCATCTTGCGCGATAATGAGCTTCTGAATGTTCGCCGATCCTTCGACGATCTGATAGGACTTGGCATCGCGGTAATAGCGTTCCACAGGAAATTCCGTCGAATACCCATAGGCGCCGAGAATCTTTAGGGCGGCATCCGAGCAAAAAGCCGCGGCTTCGGCAGCCGCATACTTGGCAATGGAAACTTCAAGATTGTAGGGTTGGCCGCGGTCGGCCAGACAAGCGGCCCGATAAACGAGCAGCCGAGCGGATTCTTCCTGCACCACCATTTGCGCGATCAGATCTTGATTCATTTGAAACTGGCCGATCTTCTGCCCGAACTGTTCGCGCTGATTGGCATAGCTTACCGCCGCCTCACGGGCGGCCTTGGCGAGACCGACGGCGCCGGCGGCGCAGCCGAGGCGCGTATGATTCAAGTGGCGCATGCAGATCTTGAAGCCGTCGCCTTCTTGACCGATGAGGTTATCCGCGGGGACGCTGAAATTGTCGAATGTCAGCTCTCCGGTTGGAGAACTATGAGCGCCGAGTTTGTCGAGGTCGCGGCGTGTCACGCCGGGCCGATTCAATTCGGCATAGAACGCCGACATGCCACGATGTTTTTGCGAACGGTCGGTGTACGCGAAGATGACGCCCGAGGTAGCCACTGTAGCGTTGGTGATCCAGATCTTCGTCCCATTGAGCAGATAATTATTGCTGTCGCGTCTAGCGGTGGTTTTCATCGCCGCCACATCGGAGCCGGCGTCCGGCTCGGTGATCGCGAATAGGCCCACGGATTCGCCGCTCAAAAGCCCCGGTAGATATTTTTTCTTTTGCTCTTCATTGCTGAACTCGTAGATCGTCACGGCGGGACCGGCCTGCATGTTCAGGTAGACGCGGATGGCGCTATGAACGCGAGCGATCTCTTCCGAGATCAGCGTGTGGGCGAGAAAGCCGAGACCGTTGCCGCCGTACTGCTCCGGAATCAAACAACCGTAGAAGCCTAGCTCGCCCATTTTGCTGACCAGGTCTTTGCGAAAGAGATGTTCTCGATCATCCTTCGCGGCGGTCGGAGCGATTTCCTTTTCGGAAAAATCGCGTGCTAGCTTTTGAACCTCTGCCAACTCTTCTGGCAGCTCAAAGTCCATCGGTGCGCTCCTTCCTCAACAGATGTTTAGCTATAATTAGCCGCTGGATTTCGGAGGTTCCTTCATAGATTCTCAGAGCCCGGACATCACGGTAAAGACGCTCGAGAATATTCCCAACGACGACACCGTTTCCACCGTGAATTTGTAACGACTGGTCGACGATCCGCTGCGCTGCTTCCGTGGCAAAGAGCTTGGCCATCGATGTTTTCAGCGGAGCTTGTTGATGGTGGTGGTCCTTCATCGAGGCAGCCTGGTAGACTAGCAGGCGCGCAGCTTCAAGTTCCGTCGCCATATCGGCGAGCTTAAACTGTATTCCTTGGAACTCCGCAAGCGCGCGTCCGAACTGGCGCCGATTTCGGCTGTAGGCGAGAGCTTCTTCCAAAGCTCTTCGCGCAAAACCAACGGCAGCCGCGCCCACCGTGCAGCGTAGCGTGTCCAGAGTGCGTTGGGCGATCTTCCATCCCTCTCCTTCACCACCTAACCGCTGGTGTTGCGGCACAAAGCAATCGTCGAAGGCCAGGACCCCAATGGGGTGAGGCGAGAGCAGCCGAGTTTTTTCTTTGACGGTGAACCCGGCAGAGTCTGATTCAACGATGAAGGCGCTGAGACCCTTTGCCTTTGCCTCGGGTTGTGTTGATGCGAAGACCACGTAGGTGTGCGCGATTCCTGCATTGGAAATAAAATGTTTAACTCCGTTAAGCCGATAACCGTTGGTGTCTCTTAGGGCGCGCGTGCCGATCGCCGAAACGTCTGACCCTGCGTTAGGTTCGGTCAGCGCGAAAGCGGCGAGCCTTTCTCCCTTTGCCAGCGGCGGCAAGTAATGCCGTTGTTGCTCTTCGCTCCCGGCTAGCGCGATCGGAGAAGTCCCCAAGGCTTGAACGCCGAACATTACGTCCGCCAGAGCCGAACCCCATGCTAGCTCTTCACGGATGACACATAGATCGTGGGCCTGGACCGACTCTCGGACGCCGCCGAATTTTCCCGGCACCGCGTACGCCATCAATCCGTCCTGGCCGAGTTGTTTCGCCAGCCGGCAAGCTTCACTCTCAAGATCCAGCTGGCCGTCGCCTGCGGTAGCAAGATAGCTCTTTACCCAGATGCGAACCTGCCGGCGCAGTGTTGGCTGTTCTTTGTCGAACGAATGTTCCATGAGAGTCAAACCCATTAACCCGCTAGCTCCTTTTGATAGTGGAGCATTTTGCCGTGAACGAAACCGAGCCGGTTGAAGAAGTGCTGTATCTCATTTTTGCTCGGACTCACCAGGGTGAAGATGGTCTTGATGCCGTGGTCTTCAGCCGAAGCGATAAATTGTTCCACCATTTCCTGCGCTACCCCCCGTCGCCGGTAAACCGGGTCAACGCCGATGATCTCGATCCATGCGACGGTTCCCGGCAGGCCGAATTCGAGTTCGCCAGCACGACCTAACAGGAAGCCCGCGACCCGGTTGCCGACTTCCGCAACCAAAGAGGCCCAGTGGGGACGAATCGCCTCTGAAATCTCAATTCTTTTTTCCCAATATTCAGGTCGAGCGACACCAGTGACGCGCGCTTCCATATCGATGATTGCCGGAAGATCGCTTTTCTCTAAATTTCTAACGTAGATATCCTTTTTCATTTTTCCCTCCGACCCGAGCCTTAACCGCGATTGAAGCGTAACGGTCGCTTCTCGATGAACGCATTGTAACCTTCCACGAAATCCGGTGTCTCCATGCAGCGCGCTTGAGCCATCGCTTCCATTTCCAACGCAGTTTCTAAATTGACATGCGCTTCGTATTCGAGAAGCTCTTTGGTTATGCCCAGCGCATACAGCGGCCCGTCCTTCAACCGGTTAGCCCACTTGTAAGCTTCGTCCATCAAGTTTTCTCCCGGCACGACGCGATTGGCCAAGCCGATGCGGTGAGCTTCCTGAGCATCGATGTTATCGCCGAAGTAGATCAGCTCGGTCGCTTTACCCAAGCCGACGATTCTCGGCAACAGGTACAGCGCGCCCATGTCCGCGCCCGACAGGCCGACTTTCACGAATAGAAAAGCCGCCCGCGCTTTGTCGGAGAAGATGCGGAGGTCCGATGCCAGCATGAGCATGGCGCCGGCACCGGCGGCGATACCGTTGACCGCGGCGATAATCGGCTTCTTTAAGTGGCGCATGTTCCTAACCACATTGCAGGTCATGCGCGTGAACTTGTAAAGCTCGTCGCCTTTCATCTTGAGCAACGGGCCGATGATGTCGTCGACCCGGCCGCCGGAACAAAATCCTTTGCCGGTTCCCGTGAGCACAACGACCTTGACCGTCTTGTCATGGGCCATTTCCGCCATGATTTTTTCTAGGTCGCCGTAAGTCTGAAAGGTCAGCGCATTGAGTCTTTCCGGATCATTGAGGCGTATCGTCGCGACGCCGTCGTTGTTCTCAAAAACAAAGCTCGAATAACTCATCTAATTCTTCTCCTTAAGACGCTGATTTCCTTTTAGGCCATTACGGCGCCGCCGTCGACTTGGATCGCCTGGCCGGTGATCCCTCTAGCGCGATCCGATGCGAGCATCAACGTCACATAGGCGACTTCTTCCGGCTCGATGAGACGCCGTTGCGGACAGCTCGCCACCATCAGCGCGAGTGCTTCGTCCACTGACTTGCCGCGTTTTTCCGCCAACCGTTGCGCGTTTTCTCGGGTCAATTCGGTGTTGACATAGCCGGGGCAAACCGCGTTCACGGTAACGCCCGACCTTGCGGTTTCTATCGCCAGCGAGCGGCGGTCAGGCCGATTATCGCGTGTTTGGACGTCGCGTATGCGGAAATCCCCGGATAGGCGACCCGCGCCACCGTCGAGCCGATATTGATGATGCGGCCCCAGCGCGCGCCCACCATGGCGGCCAAGAAGGCTTTGCAGCAGTTGTAGGCGGAGCTTACATTAACACGCATGACTTCGTCCCACAGGCTATCCGGCATATCGAAGAAATCCGCCGCCGGCGCGAAGCCGACGTTGTTCACCAGAATCTGCACCGCTCCGAAATGACTTTCGATCTTGTGCTGCAAGTTTTTCACCTGCGGCTTTTGTGATACGTCGCATGTGCTTGCCAATACTTCAGCGCCCGTGGCGCGTATCTCGTCTGCCGCTTCTTCAAGGACGGCTGTTGTTCTGCCGGTGATGACCACCCGCTTTTTCTCAGCGGCAAATGCCAAAGCGATGGCTTTGCCGATGCCGCGCCCCGCGCCGGTTACCAGTACGATGTTGCCATTGGACTCCGTCATCGCTCAGTTGCCGGTAAAGTTTGGTTTTCGCTTCTCCAAAAATGCTTTAGTTCCCTCGGCCAGATCGTGCGTATGCGCGATGCCGCCGAAAGTGCGCGCCTCGAATTCCAAACCCGTGGCCAAATCAATTTCCTGACTCCGATTGATCAACATTTTGGAGGCTTGTAGAGGGAGCCGGGGCAGGGCGGCAAGCTTAGCGGCGAGGCTGTTGGCTTCTTCTAAACACTTTTCCTTCGACGTAACTTTCATGACCAGACCGATGGCGAGGGCTTCCTGAGCACTAATCGGGTCGCCGGTGAGAATCATTTCTTTGGCTTTGGCGACGCCGATCAAACGCGTTAATCTTTGCGTCCCACCACCGCCGGGAAACGCGCCGATCTTGATTTCGGGAAGTCCGAAGCGCGCCGTGTCGGACGCGATGCGGAAATCAGCGGCCAAAGCCAATTCGCAGCCGCCACCCAAAGCATACCCCGAAACCGCGGCAATTACCGGTTGGGGCAGCGATTCCACTTGGTCGAAGAGGACCTGAAACTCGCGCGCATGATGGTAGGCTGCCTCAGCGTTGCTGGTTCCTTCCATCTCGCTAATGTCCGCCCCCGCGCAAAAAATCTCGTCGCCGCCCGTGACGACGACCGCTCGTATACCGGTTTTGCGCGCGATATCGTGAAGCAGATTCTCCAATTCCTGTCGCATCTGCGCGTTGAACGAATTCTTCTTTTGCGGCCGGTTCAGTTGGATCGTGGCGACCGCGCCGTCCTCTCGATATCTCAGAGCTTCATACATTTAGATTTCTCACTTTTGTGCTTATCTCGATGGCTCGCACAGATATGCCAGCTTTCGTCATTGACTATGCGAATAGACCGCTGACTCCGGATAGGTTTTTTGCCAGTACGCGCCGGTCTCAAGCAGCAACCGGCACGCTTTGCCGCAGGTGAGCTGGTCGACTTGCGGCTTCGCATCGCATTCGACCACATCCAACGGATGTCGGCGTAGGTGCGGGTAGGCCTGAAATCTGACGGTGTGGTTCTCCTTGTCGACCGGACATTTCAAATTATATTCGAAATCAAGGGATAAAAAGCGGCACATGGCATTGCTCCTTTCAACGGGTTAATTGAGTCCGAACAGCTCCGCGGCATTATCACGCAGAAGTTTTTTCTTGGTTGCTTCCTTGAGCCCCATCTCTTCCCACTGATCCAGACTTTCTTTCCATGGCAGACCGTTGGTGCCCCACAGACATCGGTCCTGACCCATGCGGCTGTTGATGTAGTGGATAATCTCGGGCTTCAGGTATTTCGGCATCCAGGCGTCGACGCCGAAATAAACATTGTCCCACTTGTAACAGACCGATATCAGCTCCTCGACCCAGGGCCAGCCGGTGTGGGCGCCGATGATTTTTAGATCGGGGAAATCACTGGCGATGCGATCGAGATAAATCGGACGGGCATGTTCACTGGGCATCGCTTCCAACACATGACCGACTTGTATCGAGACGGGGATCTTGAGCTCGTCGCACTTGGCATAGAGTGGATACATTTTCGAATCGTGCAGCGGAATATCGAAGCCGTAGATGTGGATGTAGACGCCCTTGAAGCCGTATTCCTTCACGGCGCGGTCGATTTCCTGCAGCGACTCTTTGATGCGAAACGGATTGTAGCCGGCGAGTCCGGCGAAGCGATCGGGATAGCGTTTGGTGTATTGCGCCACTTCATCGAGCCGGGTGTCCATGTACATCCACTTGTTGCGGTACGACCACATCTTGGTTTGCGTGATGAAAACTTTTCCCACGCCGGCTTCGTCCATTTTGGCGATCATCGCCTCGATGCTGTCGTATTGCGGCAGGCCGCCGATGGCCTTTTCCATACGGCAGATAAGCTCGCCTTTTTTCGCCTCGTTCCACTTGGCGATGAATTCGGGCGTCGCCACGTAGTACATGAAGTCGATGGCTTTGATTCCGTTGCGCATGGTTTGATGCCTCCAAAATCTGCTCTACCGTTCATTTCCCTCACCCTCACCCTCTCCCAGAGGGAGAGGGTGGGAAAGGGATTCCCTCGCCCGCTTGCGGGAGAGGGTTAGGGTGAGGGTGACTTTAAACCATCGTTAGCCCGCCGCTCACGCTCAGTGTCTGGCCGGTGATGAAATTTGCCTGCGGCGAAGTTAAAAAGAGCACGGCCTCGGCGATCTCTTCCGGCTGTGCCGGACGGCGGAATGGCGTCGCTTTGGTGACCGCGTCGATGATTTTCGCGGTGTGTTCCGATTGACTGCGCACGGCTTGAAGCAAAGGCGTTTCGGTCAGCCCCGGACAGACGACGTTCACATTGATTTTGTAGCGCGCTACTTCGCGCGCGATGGTTTTCGAAAAAGCGATCACCGCGCCTTTGGCGCCGGCGTAAACCGCTTCCCAACTAGAACCGACCCTTCCCGCGTCCGAGGCGATGTTGACGACTTTGCCGAAATTATGTGAAATCATGTTCGGCAGCACCGCGCGCGCCGTGTAGAGAACCGATTTAAAATTTATCGCCAAAAGTTTTTCCCAGGTCTCTTCGCTGCTTTCCACAAATGGCTCCAATCGATCCCAGCCTTGGCAGTTCACCAGAATATCGATCTGGCCGAAGCGGTCGATTATTTCTCCGACCATGCGGTCGACGTCAGGCTTGCGCGTTAAGTCCACCGGGCAAGCCATCGCTTTCACGCCGAGGCTTTGGACTTCGCACTTAACTTTCTCGGCGTTCTCTTCGGCGATATCCGCCACGGCGATCTTGGCGCCGGCGCACGCTAAGGCGAGCGCCACCGCGCGGCCGATGCCGCCGCCGCCGCCCGAAACCAATGCTGACTTGTCTTGGAGATCCATCATGCGACCCTCGCTTCTGCAACGAAACTAGGTTTGTCGGCGCGCAATTTTTCGAGACGGCGCAACGCCAGCAGAGCGGCGCCCAAAGCGCCCACCAGCTCCGACTCGTCGCTGACGTTGATTTTTCTTTTGAGCGTTTCCTCCAGCGCCTTGACCATGCCTTTCTGCCGAGCGACGCCGCCGACGAAGGTGACCTCGTCTTCCATGCCGGAGCGCTTGAGCAATGCTAAGGCGCGGGAAGCAAGGGAGTTGTGGACGCCGCGCAAAATGTTTTCGATAGTTTCTCCGTTTGAGACGTGATTGATAATCTCTGATTCGGCCAAGACCGCGCACACGCTGCTGATGGTTTGCGGCTTATTAGCCTGAATGGAGAGATTACCGACCTGATCGATATTGACCTCCAGATATTTGCAAGCGCGCTCGATAAATCCGCCAGCGCCGGCGGCGCACTTATCGTTTGTGCGGAACTCGCGCACCTTGCCGGTGTCGCTGACCCGCAGCGCCCGCGTGCTTTGCGCGCCGATGTCGAGCACACAGCGGGTCTTGGGAAAGAGAAAAACCGCGCCCCGTCCCACGCAGGTGATATCGGTGATCTGAACGTCGCGGAAAGGAACGTTGTAGCGGCCGAAGCCGGTAGTGGCGATGTAGTTCAGGTCATTCTCTTTGAGCCCCGCCCGCTGAAGGGCCAAGTCCAATACCTCTTTGGCAACCGCGTGAAAATCCGGTCGGGTTTTTAACGCGGCCTTGCCGCAAATGCGCTTTTCCCCATCCATGACCAACGCCTTGGTTGATTTTGCGCCCATGTCGATGCCAGCGACAAAAGTCATCATGCCTCCTTAAATAAGCATTAGGCCGTAGGCACTGCCTGTATTGCTGATGCCTGCTGCCTTTCGCCGGTCGCCTTCGTGGCGCGCTCCAGGGCGAAGATGCTCGCGCCGAGGGCGCCGACGAAGTGGGAATCCGGACTGACGTTGAGCTTCATGCCGAGTTTTTCTTCGAGCGCGCGCACCATGCCGAGATTTTTTGAAACCCCACCGGTGAAGGTGACTTCCGGCTCAATGCCGACACGCCGTATAAGCGAAATCGTCCTAGCGGCGATGGCGCTGTGCACGCCGCCGAGAATATCTTCGGTCTTTTTGCCCTGGGCTAGGTAGGACATGATGTCAGACTCGACGAAGACCGTGCACACGGTGGTTAGGCGCACGGGAGTTTTCGCCTTGAGCGAGATATCGCCGATATCGTCCAGGCGCATGCCCAGAGCGTCGGCGGCGCTGCCAAGAAATCTTCCCGTGCCGGCGGCGCACTTGTCATTCATGACGAAGTCTTTTACGTCGCCGTCGATGCCGATCTTGATTCCCTTGGCATCCTGGCCACCCATGTCGATCACCGTGCGCGTGTTAGGAAAGAGGTAACTGGCACCGCGCGCATGGCAGCTGATCTCGGTGATCTGGGCGTCGCCGAAGGTGACTTTGTATCTGCCGTAACCGGTGCCGACTACGTAAGCGACATCCTCCCGCTTCACCCCGGATGCTTGCAGCGCTTCGACGAAACATCGTTCAGCGGCCCTGGTGACGTAGGCGCCGGTGTCGGTCAAGGCTCGGGCGACGATCTCGAACTTGTCGTTGAGGATAATCCCTTTGGTTTGCGTCGAACCAACGTCGATGCCCGCGGCGTAAATCATGCTCCGCCTCCTGCTTCCGCTCCGACACGGACCATTTTCTTGTGTTCCAAGGATTCGAAAAATGCGTCGATGCGGTTTTTGAGCTGGGCTTCGGAAAAATATCGCGGATCTTCGATATCCGATTCGATTAACAGAGTGGGAACGTTCAGCTCTTTGGTGAAATATTCGCGCATGTCGCCCTGGCCCGCGGAAAAGAGGCGGCAGCTTTTGACCGAATGAATCACCAGAGCGTCGGCATGCCACTCTTCGACATAGCGGCGGATCTGCTGATAGCGCTGCAGGAAGTTGCGGTTGGTGACATTCCACTGCAGCATATGCTGCGCGATCGATTCCAGTGGGTGATTGGCATCATGCCTGAAACCGAATTCCCACAAACCACCGACTGTGGAATAAGTCGAGGCCACCGCCACAGCTCCCCATTTGGAAAAAAGATCTCGAAACGTGCGCAGGTAGGGCCACGGCGGCGGTCCTTCGATAATAAAGCGGAAACGCTCCTCGGGTAGCGGCCCCACTCCCATCCGCACTTTTTCTTCCATCTCTTTAAGCGCGGTTTCGAAAAATCTCACTCCTTCTTCGGTTCCCCTGAGACAATACAGCGGTGCCATCATCGTCACCGAATCGAAGTAGGCGTCAAAGGGCGAAGGAATATTCTTGGTCAGCCCTTTGATGCGCGACCACATCTCGCCGGTCTCACTAGAGCGGCTGACGATTTCTTTCAGTCGTGCGTAGTCGAGCTTCTTTCCCGTCAGCTTTTCGCAGATCTCGATCACCTCTTCGAGCTGGCGCACGACGTAAGTAAGGTCTTCTGGGCTCGGCTGGCCGGAAGGGTCGCGTAAGAAAGGAATGTCGAGGTTGTAGAGTTGCCCGTCGCAGTACTCGGCCAAGTGCTCGAACCATTGGAGATAGACATTGCAGCCCACATAGTTACAGAGAATCAGCGACGGCAGCGGGATGGTCGCGAAGGGAGTCTTGCGGTCGCTGAGAAACAGGCCGACATCGGCTTTCACATAGGCGCAATTGTCCATCGAGTAGCCGAGTTCTTCGGCCTTCTGGATGAACGGCAGCGCGCTTTTCTTGACCGCCAGTTGCAGAGCATCGATCTCCGGATAGACTGGGATCAGATCGAAAGCCTGGATCAGCTCCACCGGGTTGCCGCTGATCAGCATGTAGACGGCTTTGCCGTCGCCCTTTTCCGCGGCCCGGGTGACGCGCTCGAAGTAGCGTCCCATCAGCTCTTTTTGCAGCAGATGCATCTGACCCTGATACTGAGTTTTTTCGGCTACGGCTGTTTCCGCCATAAAGTTCTCCTAATCGAAGAGCATTGACTCGACGAACGTCTCGACCTCGGTGCGCGCCTTATCGAAGATCCACATCTTTTCTTCAAACTCGAGGCAGAGGTG
>DASYUV010000298.1:0-14893 GCA_036000865.1 Binatia bacterium
CGATCCTCGGAGAAATGCCCCATTTGAGAGGAGATGTCGGGCTGGCCCCGCTCGCGGGTCATGCGCAGCGGCATTTCATAGGCTATGTCTTCAGCCAAAAGCTCGAGCCACTCCTCCAGCCGATTGGAGTCCAGCAGCTCCGCCTCGCGAAAAAAAAACTGCGCGATCTCTCGCTCTAACTCAAGTAGAGACATCTCCTTCGTCCTTTGGCGGTTCCGGTTTACTGTGAAGGAGTATTCACCACAGACACAAGTTTTACCAAGGTTATTTTCTACTCTCTTTTCTCCGCGACCTCAGCGCCTCCGCGGTTCAATCCGGCCTTGCGCTTAAATAGCGTTGTCTAGAAGCAGATCGAGCCAGCGCCGGTAAAAAGCTCGGGCGTTGGCTTCGTGAAATTTACACTCATAAACCTCCCCGGGACCAGGAAAAGAATCCACGGGCTTACGCCCCAAGCCCATCTGGTAGTTAAAGGTCACACCGGGGAGTTGGATAACCCTGCGGCTATTTTCCGTGACGTTGATCCAGTTTTCCGTGTCGTCTTGCTCCAGCATGCCGGAAGATCCAAAAGTGTGGATATAAGCTCTTTCAGCCTTTTTCTTCCATGCCTCCGGAATCTCCTTTTCTACCAAAACCCACGAGACCACCTCAATGGTATCGCATCCAACGGGCTGCCAAAGCCGCATCGTGGTGTGGTAGATCGGCTGACCTTCGTAGGTCATCGAAGAGATAAGAAAAGATAGATTGGGGAAAACCGTCGCGTGCGCATTTTTTACCGCCTTGAGGACGGAAAACTGCTCAGGGTTTAAATTCTTTTCAAATTGCTGCAGCAATGTCTCGGGCCAAATGCTGGGAGAATCGGCAACTCCAGTGCCGATGCCGATACCATGGCCGTTCCCCGCATGAATATGGTAGCCGAACTTCGCATAGGAGATGTTTGGAAAAAGTCCCAAGCTAGGCATGCAAGCATGTGTGTTCGGTACGTGATAGGCATCGGAAGCAAAATTCTCGGCGGGAAGCTTCCAGTTCGATTGGACGACCCACCTCTGAGGCGGTCCAGTCACGGTCATCTCAGCTCTCTTTAGATAAAGATCGAGGTACCATCTCATACCGCCTAGGAATTGATCCAAGGATTCCTCTCGACCGGGTGCCGCGCCGAAAATGAGCCCATGGTAGCGGTCAACCTTCATCTCTAACAGGCCATGCTTGGATTTATCGAACGTACCGTAGGAGTCCTTTTCAAAAGGCACACCGATGAGCTCGCCGGTGTTTTTATAGTTAAAGCCGTGATAGGAGCACAGGAAATCCGACACGTTGCCCGAATCCGTACGGCAAACCCGCATGCCTCGATGGCGGCAGACATTCAAGAGAATCCGGATTTTGCCGTCCTCGCCGCGAACTACAATCACGGGATATTCACCTAACGACCGGGTCACATAGTCCCCTGGTTCGGGGATCTCCGACTCATGAGCCACGCACAGCCAGCAGCACGGAAAGATACGCTCCATCTCCAACTCATAGACCTCGGGACTGGAAAAAATGTAGGCCGGAATCTGCCCCTGGTCGGGATGAACGTCTTGCCGCAACCGACCGATTAGCTGTGCCCGTCTATCATTCACTGGCAACGTTGCCCTATTCAGGCGTGATGCTTCTGCCTTCACCATGGTTTCTCCTTTGATCATGGTTGTGAGCAAGGTTAATTGAGCTGTTACAAGTTCTCACGAACATATGCTCGCCCAAGAAATCAGTTACGCAGTTGGCTATTTAGGCAGCCGCGCGCAATAGTAGCTCCAGGCCGCGCGATAAAAATTTGGCGTATTCCACGGCGATCTCCTAGCTTCAGCCATATCGTTTATTGGCAACGCTTGGGGCGCTCCGAACGACGAAGCAATCCACTGTTGGCGCGCGGTCTCCTCCAGCGTGAGGGTACGAATACACGCCTCCTCCAGGCTTGCACCGACTGTAACGCTGCCGTGACCTCTTAGCACCAATGCGGACGCCTGCCCCAACGCCGTCGCTACCTCTGCGCCGATGCGCGGATCATCCACCTGACCATGGTAGGGAAAGATCGTCACATGCGGAGCGAAAAGGGCGCTGCGCGCCGTGATCGGCAGAACCTCTTGACCAGCAGCGCTGAGCGCCACCGCGATAGGCGGATGCGCATGAACTACGGACCGCGCCTCAGGACGAGAGCGATAGATCTCGGTATGGATAAAACGCTCGCCGGGGGGCTCCAACTCGCCGTCAACTAATTTTCCGTCGAAATCGATGACCACGATACCCGCTGCATCTATCCTGTCTAATGTCCCACCTCGGTCGTGTACTTCACCGGATAGGATACAAACCAGATCATCGCCGGCAACCCTTTCGCTCACATGTCCCAACGCAAGGGGGAAAACCCCCTCATGGGCCAAGATGCGCACTCCGAGCGCGACTCTTTCCTTGATGTCATTAAATCTCTGCTGCATGGTCTCCTTCTTTTCTATACTTTTCTCTGCCGTTCAATCAGGACGTTCAAGGTTCAACGTTTCGACTCGTGTCCGACCTTGAACATTGAACTTTGAACATTGAACTATTCACTTCGCTTCTCCAGGCTCGCCTCTCGATCAAGTAATCCAGGTTAGGTCTCTCTATTGAGGTTTCCAGTTCTTTAGGCGCTGGGCGGCCTTGCGCGCGAAGCTCAAGTCAAAAGGCCGGTCAAAAGGCGGCGGCTCTTTGAGACCCAGCACGTCTGCCTGGAGCTGGGCTTCACTCTTCATGAAGCTCTCGTCGACGGTTCCATCTTGGGTGAATGTTTGGATGGTTGTCTCATAGAGCTCTTTGGCCATTTGATTGTCCACCTTCATATACTTAGCCATAATGGGAACGGAGCCTTCACGATTCTTTGAGAAATAGATAAGGCCTTTCAAAGCCGCCGCGACAAATCTCTGCACCGTCTCCGGCCGCGACTGAATCATCTTGAGACTCGTGGCCACTCCACCACTCAGAGCATAGGTCTGCTCGCCCAGAAAAAGAATTTCTTTCAGGCCTACCCCGTTTGCTTTAAATTTCCCGGGGGCATTGAGAACAGCTGCATCCACAACGCCGCTCTGCAAGGCCGCAAACCGCATGTCCGTTGTTCCGGCGGCAACCATCACCGTGTCTCTATCGGGATCTAGTCCAATCTTACCAAGAGCGAGCTTTGCCAAAGCATGTGAGAGCCCCCCGAAAGATGAAATCGCCAGTTTCTTGCCCTTGAGCTGCGCTGGCCTCATATTCTCGCGCGCGTAGATCCAGAAGGCGGGCTTCGAGGTATGCGCCAAGAGAATCTTCAGCGGGATGTTCCGCGCGCTGGCCCTGGATGCCCCTGTCGCCGATGCGCTAAAGTCAAATTCGCCGGCGATCAAAGCCTGAATGCCAATATTGTCAGCCGCCAGGACAAACAAGGAATCTGCACCCTCGTCGCTAAAATAACCCTTGTCCTTGGCAACGTAGAGGGGGATGACACTTATGTCGAAAGAGGGGCTGTGAACTCTAATCTGCTCTTTCTCAGCGCCTGCACCATCCTGCGCCCATAAAAGAACTATCGACAGCACTAAGAAAATCGCTACGCGTTTGCCTCTCATAAATCCCTGCCCGTTGAGGAAAGATGAGTCATTCGCTTTGAATTTCCTGGAGCGTCTCCAGTCCTGATTAGTTCTCCGCGGGACCCACCTGTCAATCTATGAGCAGGTGTACGGCGCGGAAACCTAGGATGCTCTCGGCTTTACCGGCATTATACCCGCACCAGTTGTCCTTCAGGCCTGACTCGATGAGCTTTACCTGAGGAAGATACCGGCGCACAAGCTCCAGGGTGGGTTCCTTCAGGATCGTCTTGGGCGCACATATATTGAAGGCCTCGTGGCCGGAAAAATCACTCTGAAGCGCCAATCGGCAAGCTGCTGCCGCGTCTCTCACATCGATATAACTCCACAATGCCCCCGTTCCACGCCAGAGAGGATCCTTTCGTCGCTCCAGCAAAATCGGATATTGTTCGTCCGTCGCGATACCCGCAAAGCGCAGGCTGGCAATCTGGATCTCCTTCTTCCTGGCAAATGAATCACAGAGTTTTTCTCCCACAAGCTTTGTCATCCCATAAGGATCCTGCGGTGCGAGAGGATGATTCTCGTCAATGGGCAGGTAATCAGGCTCATTCCGCCGGGAAGGATAGTAAAGCCCGTAGATCGCCAGGCTCGAACCCGAAACAATCCTTTTTACGCCGGCTTCCAGGGACGCAACGAGAACATTGTAGCTAATCGTCACATTGCGACAAAATCTTTCCGTGTCTGCCGAGACATCGGGAGTTTTCCATGTGCCGCTTGCAGGATCGTAGCCATTGGCCGTGTAAGGAAACGGTATTCGCGCTAGATGCAAAACAGCCTCCGCGCCCTCAAAGACACTAAAGAGACTCTTTACCTCTGCCAAATCCACGGCTAACGAGGGGCAGGCTTGTTCCGTGGGCACAATCGTATCAATAGATAAAACGTCGTGACCGTGTCCTGCTAATTCTTTCATGACATATCGTCCAAGTCTTCCTGCTCCACCTGTAACAACAATTTTCATTGCAGTAATTCACTCCTTCAGCAAAGTCTCGCAAAAAAGCCCAGTGACTGCCGGGGATTCTAATTGTGGCGCGCTATTGACGCAAGGTGGAACCAGTTCCAGGTTCGACGATTCTCGGGCTGCAACGAGACGAGGTTTTCGGCGAGGTTAGCTGGTAGGTAATGCTCGGACCGGATCACGGGAGAGCGGTGCCGGCGAAACGCGGGGACGTCAATCATCCAGGACGTTAGAGCTTCATAATTCGGCAGATTGCTAGGACCTTTTGCTTAGATGTGACAGGTGCCGCAAAGCTCCATGGTGACCTGTTTACCTTCCCCTTCCGGCAAAAGGCTTTTCCAATGATTGTCCGGTCACGAGACCGCGACGGGAAAATGATGCCGAGTAAAAACGCCAGCAAAAAAAGTCCGCGCTGCATGAAAAAAATCTCCTTCCTCGACGATTTTAAATTTTAGATTTTCGATTTTGGATTTTAGATTACTCGGATTCTGATTGTCGGGCTTCTGACCAATCGAAAATCGGCAATCCAAAATCCAAAATCGGTTTACGCATTCTTCGTCCGTATCCCGGCAACCGTGAACGGCGGATGCCATGTCAAATCCGCGCCCGGTCCGGTGCGCTCGATCAGCGCATCAATGATGTAAGGCTTGCCGTCGCGCGTCGCCTGGATGCCGCGTTTTAGCGCGGTCTGCAGTTCGCCGGCGTCGCGCGCAAAGCTGCCTTTGATCCCGTACGCTTCGGCGATCTTGGAGAAGTCGATATCGGGGTTGCCCATGTACGCGCTCATGTCCTTGTTGAACTTCGCTTGCTTGCCCTGCTTGGAGAATTGCCTGCGGCGTACGCCGTCGTAACTCCGGTTGTTCATCACCACGGTGATGATCGGCGCCCCATAGCGAGCGTAGCTCCAGAAGGCTTCGGTCTGGCCGAACATGATTCCGCCGTCTCCTTGCAAGCTAACCACTTGGCGATTCGGCCAGGCAAGTTTGACCCCGAGCCCAGCGCCTACCCCCCAACCCAGGCATTGCCCCGTGGTGCGGCCCATGAGCGTTCTGCCGCCTTCTTCGCCGTAGCTGATCCACCTTTCGGTGCGCTTGTTGTCGGCAATCTCCTGGACCACCACCGCATCTTTGTCCATCGCCTTGTCGAGCTCGAATACCACCCGCTCCCACGACATCGGATTGCTGTTCCAAGTCGACTGCGCGGCCTTGCGCCACGACTCGCGCAATGCGGCGGTAAACTTCGTCGCCGCCTCCAGGCGCGGCTTTCGAGTCGCTTCGATGCGCTCCTGGGTGAGCATGGACTTCACCGCGTCGGTGAGATCGCGCAGCGTATGGCCCACGTCAGCGGCGATGCTGAATCTGGTGGGGAAAAGCCGCGCCATATCATCGGTCTCGATACGCGCGTGAATGATCTTCACCCCTTTGGGCAAGAAGACAAACGGATCTTCCTCCGCGTTCTCGCTCATGCGTGGAAATTGTCCGCCGATATTCACGATCAAATCCATGTTCCGCGGAAAGCGCATGTTGGCGACGAAATCCCCTAAGAACAGCGGGTGCATGCTCGGAAAGTCCAGGAAAAGCCCGCGCTCGCGAGTCACTGGAATGCCCAACAACTCGGCAAAGGCAAGCATCTCCTTTTGCGCCTTTGATCGCGTGATCTCATGCCCCGCTATGAGCAGCGGATTTTTCGCCTCGACGATCATCTTGGCTGCAGCTTCGATCTGTTTGGGATCGGCCTTCACCTTCACCGGAACGGTGAAATAGTCCTGGCTGATCACATTTGACTTGACGTCTTTTTCCTCCAACAGATCGTCGGGAATAGTTAGAAACACCGGCGACCGGGGCGCCGTCGAGGCGAGTTTAAAGGCGTGGCGCATATGCTCGCCGATACGATTGGCCTTGACGATGTCCCAGCGCCATTTGGTGACCGGCTTGACGAAGTCCAACCAGCTTTCCACATCTTCGAAGCTATCCCGGCCATGCGTATCGAGCGGCGTTCGCGGCGTCATCACCACCATGCCCGAGCGGTCCTTCCAGGCATTCACCAAATTCGTCACCTGGCGTGGAACACCGACCGCTTGCGTGACGACGAACGGGATCTCACCGGAGGCAATTTCGTATCCCTGCGCCATCGCCACGGCTTGTCCCTCTTCAGTCGCAATGATGAGATTGATATCCGGCTTGTCCACCAGTGCATCGAGAATCGGTCCTTGCGGTGAGCCATTGCAGAAGAACATGTACTTGACCTTGGCCGCGCGCAGACACTCGGCGATCAGCTCGCCCACCTCGCCCTGAAACGGCTTGATCATCGTCGGTGGAATTTCCTGCGCTTCGGCATAGCCCTTAAACGATTCCACCACCGACTGGGCCGCCGTCAGACTGAATCCCGTAGCCACCAGACCCTTTAAAAAGCCGCGCCGCGAAAGCTCGCCATTTAAGAAACGCATCGCCAGTTCGCGCATAAAACCTCCTGGGGGATGGTTATTGGAGTAATGGAGTGTTGGGTTTCAACCGATTACTCCATTATTCCGATATCGCATCATTCCATTATTCCATTTTTTACTGCCCGGCCGTCTTGCTGGGAGGAAAGCTCTTCACCAGATACTTGACAATTTGGTCGGCCTCTTCGGGAAAGATCTGGGCCCCGCGCGAGACCATATCGTAGACGGAGCGTTCCCACTCCTTGTCGGTCTTCCGCGATGAAACTACCTTCTGCAGGTTGTGGCACGCTCTACTACAAAGTTCGACGACCAATTCCTTTCCTTCCCCCGCCGGCAACTGTTTTGTATAGTCTTCCTGCGGCCATGAGACCGTAGCGGAGACGATAAACCCGACAAAAAACACACTTAAGAACCATACTCGCTGCATGAAGAAGCTCCCCTTCCGATTTTAGATTTTGGATTTGGGATTTTGGATTGCTCGGATTTGATTCTCAATTTCCGACTCCGACCAATCGAAAATCGGCAATCCAAAATCCAAAATGTTTTTAAACTTTCTTCGTCCTCATCTCCGCAACCGAAACCTTGGGATACCAGTTGAGATTCGCGCCCTGTCCGGCCTGTGCCACGAGAACGTCGAGTAGATACGGTTTGCCGTCGCGCGTCGCTTGAATGGCGCGCTTCAGCGCCGGCGCGATGCCGTTGGGATCGGCAACGACCTCGCCCTTGATGTCGTAGGCCTCGGCGATCTTTGCGAAGTTCACATTCGGATTTCCCAAATGACTGATCATGTCCAACTGCTTTTCCCTTTGGTTCTTGCCTCTGCTCCACATCCGATTTCTGGTCTCGTTATAGCTCCGATTGTTAAAGACAACTGTGATGATCGGCGCCTCGTGCCGCCGCATGGGCCACAGCGCTTCAGTTTGATTGAAGAGCATTCCTCCATCTCCCTGCAGAGCCCAAACCTGATGATCCGGCTTAGCGAGCTTCACGCCGATCGACGCCGGCAAGCCCCAACCCAAACACTCGCCCGTGGTTCGCCCGATCTGGGTTTTCGCGCCGTAACCCAGATTGAGATGATCGAGGCACTTGCTGCGCTGGGAACCGAACTCTTCGACAAAAATCGCGTCCTTGTCCGCCACCGCCTCGATCTCTTTCGCCAGACGGTCCCACTCGATGGGTTTGTTATCCCAGCTCTTTTTCGCTGCAGTCTCGCGCCCCTCTCGCAGACGGTCGGTAAATTTCTTGCTCTCTTCGAAGCGCGGCCTGGCGATCTTTTCGATACGATCTTTAGTCGCCATCGACTTGATCGAGTCGATCAAATCCCGCGTCGCTTCTTTGAGATTTCCGACTAGCGCGTTTTCGATCGGCAGAGCGTCGCCGAGATGGCGCGCGTCGGTGCCCGCGACGACGGTAGGAACTTTCTGCTTCACGATGAAGCTCTCATCGCCGTTGGGAAATCGATCGCCGAGATTGAGGAAGAAATCGACGTTCTGCGGATAACGCATTTGATTTCTCAAAGCTCCGAGGTATAGCGGATGCTGATTGGGGAAAACCTGGGTCCAGGTTCCACGCTCGCATACCGGGATGCTCAGCATCTCAGCCAACTCCACCAGCTCTTTTTGGGCGCCGCTCTGATAAACTTCAGGGCCGACCAACAGGAGCGGACTTTTCGCTTCCAGGAGCATCTTCGCGGTCTTCTCCACTGCCTTCGCGTTGGGCCTGACGTTCATCGGAACATCAAACGTGCCCGGCAGAAAGATTTTGGTTTTCGCCTGATTCTCGAACATCACGTCGCGTGGAAACATCAGATAGGTCGGTCCGCAAGGCATCGTCGAGGAGACCTTGAACGCTTTGGTCACCCATTCGGGAACGCGGGCTACCTCTTTCGGGATCCAGCGCCATTTGGTGTACTGCTTCATCGGCTCGAGCATGTCTTCCAAGTCTTCATGCCCGTCGCGGCCGTCTTCAGTCGTATCGGCGCGGTCCACGGCAACGACGATCGGAAGTCTATCCTTCATCGCGTTGTAGATATTTCCGGTCGAGTGGGCGGCGCCCACGCGGCTATACATGCAAAAGGAAGTCTTTCCTGAAGCCATCGTGTAGCCACTCGCCATCGCCACCACGTGAGCTTCGTGCGTCGCCAGGACCAACTTGAGCTTCGGCCGGTCAATCACCGCGTCGCAGAGCGCGCCCAGCCCCGAACCGTTGCCGACGAAGAGATACTCGTTGCCGGTTTGCAGAAGTTGCTCGGCGAGCATCGCGCCGCCGTTTCCTTCGAACGGTTTCCAATATTCTTTGCCGGCCGTATCAGCATGGGCAACAGGGACGAGGTTTTGTAATACCGACTCGGCCGCCGCCACCGTGAAACCGGCCGCGGCCATGGATTTCAAAAAGCCGCGCCTTGAAAGGTCTTGATTCAAAAAATCTCTTACCAGGTTACGCATAGACACCTCCGTATGAAAGTTGGAGTGATGGAGTGCTGGAGTATTGGAATGTTGGGTTATTAAGACATTCCCCCATGACTCCGCCGCTCCATTACTCCATATTCTTTTGAGCGGATTCTAGTGAAAACGGCGGGAAGGGGTCAAGGGAAATGTTTTGGGAATTATTCAGCGCGGGTGCCGTGCTCTTCGGGTTTACGGGAGCGCTGATCGAAGAAGCCCTCCAACTCCAGCTCCTTCACCAGAGTAAGATCGGTGATATCTTGCGCGCGCTTTCCTTTCAGGCCGGGCTTGGCGCTGAATTCTTCGATGCCAAGAGCAACGTTGTCCAACTTGGGATAGGGACGCTCTGGAATCGCGCTGTGAACGTAGGTCCGGTACATGAACTCCAACAACGTGGGATCTTTCACGTTTAAATAGCGGCCGTAGATACGATCCGCCTGGGAGCGATCGCGACGCGCCAGAGCGATGGCGTCGCTTAGCGCTTGGACAAATCTCCTGACGACATCTCGCGAATTGGCGAGCAGACTGCGAGTCACGGCGAAGTCGACACCCGCGCCGATAAATAGCTTCAGGGTCTCGTTGTCGGCCAGAACGTGGATCTTACTAATTTCGCCGCGACGTTCCAGTTCAAATAAGTTGTCTTCGTTGCTCGTCGTCGCATCGATCTCACCTTTGAGCAGCGCATTCAAGCGCTGGATGCTCCGGCTGCCGAAGGGAACGAGGGTAACGTCGCGGTCGGGATTCAAACCCAGCCGTTGCAGCGCTTGACGCGTGATCCGATCCTGGCTGCTATTCGGCTCGCCGGTGCCGACTCTTTTTCCTTTGAGATCTTGCGGTCGAATGATGTCCGGCCGGGCGACGAGCTTGAGCACGCTGTAGCCGGTGTTGGCGAAGAAAACTAGATCTTTGCCGTCGCCGATCCCAGAAACGATCCAGTTCGCCGTAGCGACGTAAATCTGCGCCTCGCCGCGTCCGATTCTCTCGACCAGATCCTCGCCCGACTTGGGCGCTTTGATGTCGACTGTCAATCCATATTTCCCGAATAGCCCGGCGTCTTGGGCCAACCACAACGGTAATTTCGCCGGCCGGTCGGGATAAGAAAGGACGGTAAGAGAGTGTAAATCAGCAGCAATCAATGGTGTCGGGAGAAATACCCACGCACAGAACAGCAACACGTAAATAAGATCTAAGACGGGAAAGACAACTACCCCCTCGCCCACAACGTGGGAGAGGGCAGGGGTGAGGGTCCTTCGAAGAATAACCACCCTCACCTTCATCCTCTCCCTCCTCTGGAGGGCGAGGAAAAGATAGGGAGATGCTGCGAAGCGCGCATAGTATTACTGTTAACCTCCCTCCGGCCGGTCTTCAATCGGCCGCGACATCGGATTTTTATAATCGGCGTGAAACGACGTATCCATCTTCTTACCCTCGATAAAAACCATCTCGACGTTCTGCGTGTCCGAAATATTTTTCGTCGGATCGCCATTGACGATGAAGAAATCCGCGACCTTGCCCTTCTCGACGCTCCCGTAGTCTTTTTCTTTGCCCCACGCCTGCGCCACGTTGATGCTCGCGGTTTGAATCGCTTGCAGCGGCGTGAGGCCCGCTTCCACGAGCATCTCTAGCTCCTCGTGGACGGCGTAACCCGGCACCACGTGGTTGGGATCGGAGCCCGAATGAATCTTGCCGCCTGCCGCGGTGAAACGGCGCACGAACTCCTGCAGCATCTTATAACCCGATACAACTTCTTGGCGCTTCTCCGGCGCCATCTTTTCGTACTTGGCAAAAAAGCTTTCGGTATCTTTGAGAATATAAGCGGGCAAATATTTGAGTTGCGGATTTCTGAGCAGCGCCAGCTCGCGCCGCTTCATCTCGGCGGCGTGCGTCGACAGCGGACGAAACCAAGTAGCCCAGGTCGTGCTCCAGTGCACGTTTTTCTCGATCATGACTTTGATAATTTTATCAAACATCGCCGGTTCCATCTGTGCGTGCACTTCAGCGGTATCGACTTTTCCCAACATACGCCCGATGTCGAGATCATTTTTCTTCTTCGGGTCTTGGATCGACGTGTAGACCACCGACCAGGAATGCTCGACGGATTGATAACCATTCGCCGCAGCGGTAAAGATATCGAGCGAGTGCCCGAACACCGGCCGTCCGAGCTTGTGCGCTTCGTCCGCGGCCGCTTTCGCGACTTGCGGTTTAAGGCGCTCGAACAATTTGATGCCGTCGACTCCTTTCTCGACCAAGTCGCGAACCGCTTTGCGTGCATCATCTTCGCCGTCGACGATGATGCTAGTCCGCTGACGCCTGAGTACGCCGGTGCCTTCCGGCGGCGGCCCGTCGATGATGTTCGCGGACGCCCATACGCGCGGGCCGCGCACGCTGCCGTTTTTCACGCCCTCGCGCTGCGCGACGATCCATTCGACCGGATTGTTGGAAATATTCGGACAAGTCACGACTCCATAAGCGAGATAAATCTCGCCCATCCAATCACGATAGTGGCAATGCCCATCGATCAGGCCCGGAAGTATGCTCTTGCCCTTGGCATCGATCACTTCGGCACCTTGCGGTATCGGAACCTTGCCTCGCTCACCGACTTCCTGAAATTTCCCATCGCGAATGACGACAATCGAATCCGCAACCGGCGCGCGTCCCGTGCCATCGATCAACGTGGCGCCTTGAACAACGATCGGCCGGCTTTGTCCCCAAGCCAACGGTGCTAGAACCAAAATAGGGAGCGACGCTAACGCGGTTCGCAGCAACTTTAAAAACTCCATGCGCTCTCCTATTTACAGTTATTTGAACGAGACAACCAGGTACACCGGCGCCGACTCCGACGTCGGGATACCGGGATCAATGACCGTGATCCTATGAGTTCCCGCGCTCAGCGGTGGAATTTTAAGTTCCAATTCCCTGACGTTAATAAACCGGCTTTCGACTTTTTTGCCGTTGACTAAACCCTGATGCGTCGGGCGAAAGTTCGCGCCGCTGAGCTTCACCTGTCCGGCGCTGCCTTCGACCAGCGAAGCCGGCGAGATCTGGGTTAGATTGGTTACGTACCGATCGGCGATCGTACGCGGGATCGGATTTCGATAATTTGCATGAAACGAAGTATCCACCGGCTTGCCGTCCGTAAAAACTTTTTCGACGTTTTGCGTCGCCGAGATGTCGTTCACGACATCGCCGCGAACAATGACCAGGTCGGCTACCTTGCCCTTTTCGACACTGCCGAAGTCTTTATCTTTCCCCCAAGTCTTGGCGACGTTGAGACTCGCTGATTGAATTGCCAAGAGCGGACTCAATCCCGCGTCGATCGCGAGCTCCAATTCGGCGTGCAGAGCGTAGGCGGGCAAGAGAGAGCCCGGGTCGGAGCCGGAGTGCATTTTTCCGCCGGCGGCAACATAGCGACGGGCAAAGTCCTGGACCATCTTGTACGCTTTGTCGAAAGCTTCGCGTCTTTCCGGCGTCATCTTTTCGAAGCCGGCAAAATAACCTTCTACCGCCTCCAAATTATAAGGCGGCAAGTAACTCAAGCGCGGATTCTTGAGCATGGCGAGCTCGCGCTTTTTCATCTCCGCCGCGCGCGGCGAGAGCGCGCGAAATTGGGTCGCCCATGCAGGGCTCCAGTGCACATCCTTGGCGACCATCGCCTTGATAATCTCGTCGAACTGTTCCGGCGCCATGTTGACGTGCGCCTCGACAGTGCCGACTTTACCGACCATCCGATCCATGTCCACTTCCGCCCGCCTCTTTATATCGCGGATCGTCGTAAACATGACCGCCCAAGAGTGTTCGACGGAGGTGTAACCCGCATCGACGGCATCGAAGATGTTGACAGAATGGCCGATCACCGGCTTGCCCAATCGGCGCGCTTCTTCGGCGGCGGCTTTGGCAACATTGGGCGCCAGACGTTCAAGAAATTTGAAACCGTCCATGCCTTTGTTGACATGCTCCTGGACGGCTTTGCGCGCTTCCTCTTCAGTGCGGACGATGATGCTGCCGCGTTGCCAACGCTGCTCCGGCATGCCTTGCGGCCGCGGCCCATCGAGCGCATGACCGGAAATCCACAGTCGCGGCCCGCGAATCTTGCCCTTTTGAATGCCTTCCTTCTGCGCGATTATCCATTCCGTCGGACTGTTGTTGATGTCAGGACAAGTCGTCACGCCGTAAGCGAGATAAAGCTCGCCCATCCATTCCCAGTAGTGGCAGTGCCCGTCGATCAGCCCCGGCAAGATCGTCTTCCCTTTCGCGTCGATCACTTGCACGCCGCGCGGTATCGCAACCTCGCCACGCTTGCCCACTTCTAGGATGCGCCCGCTCTGGAAAACAACCACCGCATCTTCCACAGCCGCCCGCCCCGTCCCATCGATCAACGTGCCGCCGACAATGGCGATGGGTAGAGTCTGCGCCCAAAGACCCGAGCCGAAGGTTAAGCAGACGAGCAAAGTAAAAAACATCGCTCGACCAAGTTTAGTAGTGAACATCCAACCCTCCTCCTCAGGCATCGGTCGAATTAATCGCACAGCGCACTAATCCGAATACCCATCACTCCGGTACTCCAACACACCACGACTCCAGTCTTTCGACATTCCATTACTCCAACACTCCAATCTTCCAGCCGCATACCTAGCATATGAGAGGCGATTGCGACAATTAATACTCGTTGTCTTTAGGAACCGCATCGCTTACGGTTAAAAGGGCATCGTATGGGCAATTCGTCCGATAGTAACCAGCCGGATTTCTGGACCGTCCGCTATGCCGCCGGTAAGACGCCGTGGGATTTCGGCGGAGTTCCATCGGCCTTGAAATCATTTCTTGAGAGATCTTCGGTTCCGGGCAGGGTACTGATTCCGGGATGTGGCTCCGGCTACGAGGTTCAGGCGTTCCATGCAGCCGGGTACGATGTTTCAGCAATAGATTTTTCACCTGCTGCCGTCGAGCAGGCCAAACGGGTGCTCGGGTCTTTAGCTGAACGGGTTATTCTAGGAGATTTCTTTACGTACGACTTCGGCCAGCGCCGCTTCGACCTCATCTACGAACGAACATTTCTTTGTTCAATGACTCCTTCCCGCTGGCCTGAGTACGTGAACAGAACGTCAGACCTTTTGTTGCCCGGAGGCAGATTAATTGGTGTCTTCTTGTATGGACAAAGATCGCCGTCGGGGCTGCCGTTTCCTCTTACAGAGCCCGAAGCCAATCAGCTTTTCGAGAAACGCTTCGAACTCCTGCGAAGTGACATGATGACAGATTCCCTGCCCTTATTCCGCGACATGGAGCGATGGCAGGAATGGCTGAAGATCGACTTAGCATAATCGCTTCGGCTGCCTAGTCGGGTGCGGAATCCCGTCTACGCTGAGCGTGGCGACGTGAACAGTTGCGGCGATTGGTTAGCCGTCGCGTTGAAAGAACCTTTCCGGACAGACGACGGTGG
>DASYUV010000299.1:0-8901 GCA_036000865.1 Binatia bacterium
TTTTTCCGCTTTGGTGCGCTCGGCGAGCGCGCGCACCGCAGCCTCCTTGTTTTTCGGGTCGTAGAAAAACTCGCAGGCTTTAAGATAGGCGCGCAGGAACCGCACCGTGAGGGCTTTGTTTTTTTGCGCCCAGTCGCGGCGCGCGCCGGTGATCGTATATTGAAAGTTGTCGACGTAGTCGGTTGAAAGTCCCAGCGAGCTAAATCCGGATGCAAGCGCGATGAAATCCGAAGGCTGGTTGATCAGCGCGCCGGCCACGCCCTGATTCTGCACCGCGGCCAAGCGCTGCGGCGCGCCGCCGAGGCCGATCATTTCATAATCTTTGGAGGTGAGCCCGTTCGCGGACAACATCCGCGCCAAAATATAATTTAGCGGGTCCGTCGGCCCCGTGATGGCGAGGCGCTTTCCTTTCAAATCGGCATAGCTCTTGATGGAGGGATGGACGATCAAAGTGTAGATCGGCACCGTGGAGTCTCCAGCGATCACGATGAGATCAGCGCCGGCTGAATTGGCGGCGAGCAGATTCACCAAATTCATTTGCGCGATATCCGTCGATCCGGCAACCAGCGCTTGCGTGGTGGCGGTGGTGTTGCCGCCGATGACCCGTTTGAAGTCGATCCCCTCTCTTAGAAAAAAGCCTTCCTGCTCGGCGATCAAGAAGGGCCACGTGGAGGCGGTGAGAACGATGTTGCCGTAGTTGATCGGCGTGAGTTTTGGATTTTGCTGTGCTTGAGCGCCATCGGTCGCGATCAAAAGCACAAGCAGGATAGCGCATGCGGGCCGTCCAAGAGTGCGATGCATCGTCGGATCTCCTCTCATCGTTGAACGATTCGAGTGTTACGGAAGCGGGCTCTTATTTCAAAGCGCGATATTACTAAGACTTCAGTCCTTCCACAAACCGTTCGTTTTTGAGCCGGTCGATGATCGAGCCGTCGACGAATTCCTTCGGGTCCCGGCGCGGTGCGTCGAGGTATTCCTTGCCGAAGTTTTCGAGAATCAGTTTAATGCCGTCGAGCGTCGGCGCGATATAATCCGGCATCAGCGACGCGACGAAATCAAACTCGGTCGCCATCAGCTTGGGATCGGTGATTTTCATGTACTTGCCGATGATGCGCTCGCTGTCGACGCGATTGCGTTTCATGGAGACGATCGATTCTGTCGCGCACTTCATATAGCGGTAGGCAAGATCTCGATTCTTACTGAGCCAGTTTTCGTCGACGACCACGGAGGTCCAGGGAAAGGGGATCGCCATTTGCTGGGCGGTCGCCATTACACGAAAGCCAAGTGCACGAGCTTGGTCGGTCGCCGCCGCGCCGAGAAAAGTGTATTGAATCGTGCCGGCTTTCATAGCAGCGACCCGGCTCGAGTCGCCGCCCATTTGTAGCATCTTTAAGTCTCGATCGACGTTTAGACCGTTCCTGCGGAAGAGATAGCGAAAACCTTGATCGGTGGACGAACCGAAGCGGGAAATGCCAGCAAATTTTCCCGCGAGATCCGGTATGCCTTTGATGTCGGGATGCACGACGAGATTTGAAGCGAGTACCGGTAACGGATTGCCTAGAATCAAGAGCTTGACGCCGCGGAGCCGCGCTTCAATCGACACCGGCCCGCCGCCCGCGATTTGCACGCTGCCGCCGACGAGCGCGGCGATGTTCATGGTGCCGCTGTTGATGTAGAGCAGCTCGCCTTCGAGTCCATGCTTCGCGAAGAAGCCTTTTTCCTGCGCGACCCAGAGAAACGCTTGAGTTGCGTTGACCGCGGAGTAAGAGATTCGTAATTTGTCGGCGGCAGCTGCATTCGTGGTGACCGCCAACAGAGCAACGGTCACGAATACGGCTGAGATCCTCACGCCTAAAAGAGTTTTTATCATGTCAGTGTGGATACAGCGGTTCCGGTCGAATGGTCAAGGGTTTGTATTGCGACATATTCGTGATTTATAACTCATCGCAGGAGGACGAACTTCATGGCTACTCGTTGGTTGTTCAAGACGGAACCGTCCGTGTATTCCTATCAACAACTGGAAAAAGATAAGAAGACGATGTGGGATGGGGTGGCGAATAATCTCGCGCTCAAGAACCTTAAAGATATTCAGAAGGGCGACCAGATCTTAATTTATCACACCGGTGATGAGCGTCAGGCAGTGGGCATCGCGCGCGCGGCAGGTGGCGCGTATCCGGACCCGAGCAAGAAAAACCCGAAGCTTCTGGTGGTGGACATTGAAGCGGTCAAAGCGCTGCCCAAGCCTGTCACGCTGGCGGAGGTCAAGGCGAACAAGAAATTGGCCAACTTCGATCTTGTGCGCCTTTCGCGTCTTTCGATCATGAAGGTGACCGACGAGCAGTGGAAAATCATCGAAGAGATGGCGGGGCGTTAAGCATGGAAGTCGAGCTAAATTACATGACCGTGCTAATTTCTTCGAAATGCATATAGCCGAATTGCAAACGTAGAATCTTTCAAAGGGGAAAGGGCTTGAGTTTGTTCTCAGGCGTTTGGAACCGACTCTTTCGCTTGGTAAACAACCACGCGGTCACGCCCGGCGTTTTTCGCAGCATACAAGGCCTGGTCAGCGGCACGCAGTAATTCATTTGGATTAGAGCTGTGTTCATCCGCCTGGGCGACGCCGGCCGACACAGTTAACGAGCCGAGGAGTTGTTCCCCGTGCGGAATCTGCAGTTCGTTGATGAGTACGCGGAGCTGTTCAACGCGGTGCTCGGCGTCTGCCAGTGATGAATCGGGTAGAACCAGCAGAAACTCCTCGCCGCCATAGCGGCACGGGATGTCGCTCTTACGGACCTTCCCACAGACGAGCCGCCCTAACTCGCGTAGCAGGGAGTCACCGGCATCGTGACCAAAAGTGTCGTTGAAGCGCTTGAAATTATCCAGATCTAGCATCGCGACACACAGCGAGGAATTCCTGCGCCGAGCCCGATGCAGCTCGCGGGCTAGAGTCTCTTCCAAGTAGCGCCGGTTAAACAAGCCGGTCAGCGGATCGTGGATAGCCTCTGCGCGAAGCTTTTCCCGCAGTTTCAGATTCGACAAGGAGAGTTTGACGGCTTCGCTCACGGTCACAGCCAATTGGAGCTGGCTGACTTGATGTTTACTTCTCTTGGCGGGAGCACCGACGAGACAGAACACTCCTAGCGTCTCGCCTTGTACGGTCAACGGCACACACAGGTAACTAGTGGCCGGTTGATGGGCAAAATGACGGCACAACAGACCCGCTTGGGAATCGGTGACTTCGTGCAATTGACCACGCCGGAGTGCCCAACAGTCCTCCACTGAAAAGATGGGCTCGCCGAGCGGTCCGTCGTCGCCCCAGCGCGCAACTATCTCAAGATACTGGTCCCAGGCACGCAAGACCGCTAGACATCCGGCTTGGCCATCGAATAGTTCACCCGCGGCTAGGGCAACCACCTTATAAGCCTCCTCTTGCATTGTGCAGCTCTGCAAGAGATCATCCATACTGATGAGTGACTGCATTTCGCTATCACGGCGCTGCAATTCAGTCACCAAGGCCATTAGTTCTTCATTGGTCTTGCGCACGCTTTCCGCCGCCTGTTTGGGTTCGGTGATGTCGCGCACAACGGCGATGACCATACCATCATTTTCTGCAGGCATCGGACCCAGCATGATTTCCACAGGGAACTCGCTCTGATCCGTGCGCTTGCCTAACAGTTCCAACCCAACCCTCATGGGATGGGGGTGCGGGTCGGCAACGCGCTCCGCTACGGCTTTGACATGCCGTTCTCCGAACCACTCGGGGATTAAAACATTCATGGGTCTGTCCAGTAGTTCCCCCCGACGGTAGCCGAAAATCGACTCTACTTGATCGTTCATCTGGACAATGTTCCCGGTACGATCAATCACGACGATGGCATCAGGAAACGATTCGAAGAGTCGTCTCGCTATTTTCGCAAAGCGAACTTGGGTTAGATCGCGGGTCCCGGAGCGCCGTCGTTTCATCACCCCGTTGCTCGCTTGTTTCTTCTTCGGCGGTTTCATGTTCGGCTTCCTCCCGCGTCCCTTCGATCCAACAAAAAAGCTCGCTGGGGGGGTAATCCAGTCGAGCTCCATGATAGAAAAGACAAAGTTGGAGCTGCTCGACCATCAAGAGGTTGAGCCAGCCTGATATCATTGCGGAATGCGCCGATTATTTCACACATGTCGACAACCGGCAATGCTTTTGGAAGGTCGGCTCTGTGGCCAATCTTTTTATCGTAGCCTGTGCTGTTTCCGACCGTCGATTTAGAAAGACGCGCGAGCCGAGGTAGAAGACGACCTAAACGCCTTGAAGGAAGAGGGTATTATGGGTTAGTTTTGGCCAGGCAGCCGACGGAAACGTTGTTGTAGACTTTCTTCACCTCTGAGAAAAATAATAAGATAAAATCAAAAAACCCGGAGATAGAAAATGGCGGACGAACGCAAACACGAGCACGGAAGCGAGCAGAAGCACGACCACGAACACGGCCAGCACGGCCATGAGGCGCATGCCGCGGATCACGAGCACGGACATTCCCACGGTCACGGACATGACCACCCTCACGAGCATAGTCAGCACGATCATGCGCAGGGTCATGAGCACGGAGACGCACATGATCACGAGCACGGCCGTGAGCATTCCTACGGCCATGACCACGATCACGAACACGCCCACGAGCACAAAACCCACTTTCACGATCCGGCGCATGCCGCTGAGTTCGACCGGCGTTCGACGATGGCGGGTATTCGCGGCTCGCTCACCGACAAGATGATCGAGATGCTGGCGCTAAAAGGCGACGAGATGGTGCTGGATGTCGCGACGGGCACGGGCCGCGTCGCGCGGCCGCTCTCGAAACATATTCAGGCAGGTCGCATCATTGGTGTCGATCAGGCGCTGGCGATGCTTGACGTCGGCCACCAGCACGAGGATCCGATTCCGCACTACGACCAGAGCGCCGGCGAAGCGGATAAGTTGCCTTTCAAGACCAACACCTTCGATCGCGCGTTTGTCTCGTTCAGCCTGCACCATTTCGGCAATCCCTCGGGGGTAGTGAGCGAAGTCCTGCGGGTGCTGAAAAACAGCGGCCGATTCGTCGTGCTGGATCCGATCATCGAAGAGGCGAAGGACTCCATCGACATCCAGCTCGAGACTAGGATCAATCAGGTGTTTAGGCGCACCCACGGCGAGGAGTTCCGCTACCGCACGGCGAGTAGCATCCAGCGTTTGCTGACCAAGGCCGGTTACCGCGTACCGCGCAGCAACATTCTTTCTTACAGTTTCAATCAAGAAGGGATGGACGGTATTCCGACCGGCCGTCACTGGCTCGAAGCCGCGATGGAATTGGAAAAAGAAGCCCCGGAGCTCGCTGAGCGCATGAAGAAAAACTATTTCACCTGGCATTCCCATAGCGATCATGTGCACGTGAAGGGAAGCTTCTCTTACGCGCTGATAACGGGTGTGAAGCCGGCCTAAACAGATATTGTAGGGGCACAGCATGCTGTGCCCTTTGCCTGACAGGAGCAGTGAGCGTGAAGAAAGCCGATTTTCGAACTTTTTATCGTGATGCACACGCCGTCGAATGTCTCACCGAACGCGAGAAGATGCTCATCGGTTTGGCTGTGGCGACGATGCGCCTCTGCGATCCGTGAGTGGAGCGCCGCCTTGCGGACGCAAGGAAGGCTGGGATGACGGAAGAAGAATTGGACGCGGCCGTAGATGTGATCGCGGCCGTGGACGCAGGCGTTTTGCAGTCGTTAAATCAGCGGATCAAAGCGAGAAACAAGACGTAACTGCCGAAGCGCCAATCCGTAACACATTCTCAGCGTTCCGCTTGTTTTGATTAAGGTTGAAGGTTCAGATCGGTATACTGCGCACCAATGCCAGAACTGCACTTCGAGTGGGATCCGAAGAAGAATCGAGAGAACCGACGACGCCACAAGGTTTCGTTTGAGGAAGCGGAAACTGCCTTTGCAGACGAGCACGGTCTCTTGATGGTTGACCCGGATCACTCAGCGAACGAAGATCGATTTATTCTTTTGGGCTTGAGTGCTAAGCTACGCTTGTTGGTGGTGTGCCACACCTATCGCGAGGAAGATGAAGTGATTCGCCTCATTTCGGCCCGCAAGGCGGATCGGTCAGAGCGGGCCCAATACAGCGGACGGTGGAGACAATGAGAAAACGTTACGACTTTTCCCAGGCCAAACCGAATCCTTACGCCAAACGGCTGAAGAAAGAAGTCACGCTTCGGCTTGATGAGCGGACGGTTAAGTATTTCGAGGGACTGTCTGAAGAGACGGGGATTCCTTCCCGAACGCTTATCAACCTGTATTTGCGGGAATGCGCCGCGAGTCGGAAACGGCTGGCTCTTCAATGGAAACCTGCGGCGTAAATATCACAACCTAACAAACTCACTGCACCCGACCGCGGCCTTGCCGCGGCTCAAAATGAGCGCTCAACGTCACAGTCCTGCTCGCGTCGGCTAATAGCGGGACGTTAGATCTACCGATGGTTTTCCAGTGCAGTATCTGATTGTTATTGAAAAAACGGCCACCGGATATTCCGCGTATTCTCCCGACCTTGATGGCTGTGTTGCCACAGGCCAAACAAAACAGGAGGTTGAACAGAATATCCGCGAGGGGAAAGAAAAGGGGACGCGAACCATTTTTCCTTCAACCTATTTCTTTTCTAGGTCTGCCGCGAGGACGAAGGGTATATTCCAACCGGAGCGCATTCGCGATCCGCTTTTTCGACCCTTCGGAGCCATATGGAGCACCACGGTTCACACTTTTCCGTAACGCATCGAGTTCTGCTTCGGTTTGAGCCACATTCACCGAATCGAGCCAGTCTGCGGGCGTATGAAACGGCCAGCTACTGAGTAGCGATTCGCGATCCCCATTGAGCCTTCGCCATAGACTGCACCAATGCCATTCCTGCGCCCGCTCGACGAGATTCGCGCGCAATGCGTTGCGCTCGACGTACCGCAGCACATTGAGCAAGGCTTCATCTTGTTCAATCGGAAAACTCTTAAATCGACCCTGATAGATGTGCCCGTACCCAGTCGTGTGACGATGCGCGTGAAGGCGTTGGCTGTGAGTGATCGTCAACCAACGAAGAAACGCCGTCATCTCACCGTCTTTGCTCGGCCACAGAACCATGTGCCAGTGATTGGGCATCAAACAATACGCCAACAGCCGAATCGGAAAGCGAGACATAGCTGCGACCATGATGCGCTCGAAGGCAGAATAATCTTCCGCCTTATGAAAAAGTTCGTTTCGTCCGTTCGCGCGATTGAGCGCGTGATAGACGATTTCACCCGGAGCTATGCGGGCTCGTCGAGGCATGGGCGACGCTACACTGCTCGACTTGATCCAGTCAAGAAAAAGGTTCGCGTCCCCTTTATTCGTCCCCTCGGCGCCTTGCGGACGCAAGGAAAGCGGGAATGACGAAGGAGGAATTGGATGCGGCGGTGGACGTCATCGCCGCGGTGGACGCTGGAGTTTTGCAGTCGTTGAATCAGCGGATCAAAGCTGGGAATAAAACGTAGAGAACGGACTCAGGGCAACAACGGGACTACAAGCCCGGCGACCCCCTCCTAATCTTCGGCTAGCCAACGACTGCGGCGGCATGCTGCCGCAATAGCAGCGCCGTTTCTACGAGGGAGAGCGGAAACCTGTTAAGCATCGTAGACTACGCGCAGGCTCACGCAGAGTGCGGGACAGCGAGCCGGTCGGAATAGCCCACCTTTGCCCAGATCGCTGCCACTGTATCGACCGATATTCCTCGAATACGCGGCCAACTGAGACGACGCCATTTTCTTCTTGCCCGTTCGGGTAGTGACCAGCTAAACTCGTGCTTCAGGCCGGACCCTTAACGTGACAGGCTGAACTTTGCGTTATGTTTCTCAATCAACCTGTATAAGCCATGTCGATTCCTGAGGATGTTAAAGAAATTGTTGATGAAAGTGGTAACAGCTTTCATTGTAGGGTCACTAATTTTCTTAAGGAAAAGGGGTGGCACACCCTCATAAGCCCATACTACATGGATGGCGCGACAAACAAACCGAGGGAGATCGATTTAATCGCTGAAAAGCATTGGAGTGGCAAGCGTGATTACGGGCGTGGAAGTTCCGGTGCGATCACTGTCAAACTTTTTATTGAATGCAAGTACGTTCCTCAACCAACTGTTTTCTGGTTCAGCAATAAGGACATGACAGCAGCGACAAAGTGGGTAATGTCGAATACCCCATTAAAATCGGAAGACAACAAATACACACGGCAGCATCACTATCTTGCTTCTGAAGAAAAAGCGGCGAAATTATTTGCGAGCAAGAACAAGCAAAGCACCGAGACCGAACCAATATATCGCGCATTAAACCAAAGCCTGAATGCAATGGTTTATTTGAGAAAGCAGCAATCAATAATTCCGGAAATCCGGGATGGGATCATTCCGAGACTAGCTTCTGTGGAAATGCCAGTAATCCTTTGTAATAGCTTTGCCAATTTTTATCGAGTGGAAATGGATGACCAAACGACGCCGCAACCCGTTAAAGAAAATTTTCAGTTAGAAGTTAATTACGCGTACCAAGATTTGCAGGGAAACCACAGGAGCGAGTATTTCCTTCTCAATGTCATTAATTTCGAGAAATTTGCTGATTACTTGACAATATTAGAATCCGACAAAGATGCAATGTTCCATTTCCTTTAATCAGCCATCACAACAAAATAAAACCACCGAGGCAAACGCTTGCATAGCCGCGCCGTCCAAAATCGGTGCGCCGCTAGCCACCGTCGTCTGTCCGGAAAGGTTCTTTCAACGCGACGGCTAACCAATCGCCGCAACTGTTCACGTCGCCACGCTCAGCGTAGACGGGATTCCGCACCCGACTAGGCAGCCGAAGCGATTATGCTAAGTCGATCTTCAGC
>DASYUV010000300.1:0-3517 GCA_036000865.1 Binatia bacterium
ACGCTTTTCTTTCCGGCGTTTAAAAATTGATGATAAGCGCTATGCTCCAAATCCCGCTGCTCTTTGAGAAACGGTGCAAGCCGCCTAAGCTCATCCCCTTCGGGCGATTCGACGCGAATCACCTCGTGTCCTTGCTCGGCGAAGAGCCGAGCTGCGTAGGCTCCCGTGAGAGTAGTCAGGTCGATGACGCGAAGCATTTATTTCACATCCTTCGGGTCGCCGGTAAATTTCTTATCAGGAAACACGGCGAGTGTATGGCGCCGGCGCAGAACAATTTCCTGATGTGAATTCAGAACCTGTTCTTCCTGACTGATATAAATGCCCAAGCCCGCTTTTCCTTGTCGCGCGATGATGTCGACGATGCAGCTCTGGGTGGAAAGCTGCTCGCCCAGATAGACGGGCTCGATCCATTCGGTTTCAGATCCGGCATTGCGCACGTTGGTGTATTCACTGGGCAGTGGTAACTGGCGGCGCAGATCGGTCGAATCGCTATTCGCTCGTTCGGTGCTTTCTTTGAAGCTGAAGGGCACCCAGCCGACCAGAGTCGGCGGGAGTATGCGACCGCGATAACCCGCGCTGCGCGCGTAATCATCGTCCAGCCAGAGCGGATTGGCATCGCCGGTGGCGTCGACATAACGCCGCACGTCCGCGGCACTGATAATTTCCAGCGGGCGCAACGGTGTTTTTCGACCGATCCAATTGCGCAGCTCCGGCGTGATGATCGTCTCGCTCACTGGAGCACCTCGCGTCGTCTGAGCTCGGCGATCTCGGCTTCGGAACACTTTAGCCATTCACGCAATACTTCGACGCCATGCTCGCCTAAACTCGGTGCGCTGTGCGGCGCCGGCAAAGTTACAGAAGACAACGAGAACGGCAGGGTGGTGGTCAACATGGAACCGACGCGCCGCTCCGCTATTCTGGAGAACGCTGTCCCAGAGTCCGCGGAGTCGATGACGTCGTTGATGCGTCTGACCCGATCGGCGCTGATGCCAACCGCTCGCAAGCGATCTTCGACTTCCTTGCTTGAATGCTGCCTTGTCCAAGCCGAAATCGCTTGATCGATCTCGTCGTGGTTTTGCAGTCGATCGGCTGCTGTACGGAAGCGCCGGTCTGATCCCCAGTGCTCCTGGCCGATCAACCTTGTCAGTGTATTCCACTGGTCATCGGTCTCGGCGCACAGAGAGCACCAGTTATCGGTGCCGTCGCAGGCATAGACTCCTTGGGGAGCATGGCGATCCGACCGGTTGCCGTGGCGGCTTGGAACGGTGCGGTTGACGGCGCTGCTTAATAATAAAGAACCGATCATCGCCGCGCTGCATTCAAATTGGCTCAAATCGATGAGTCTGCCCTGATCGCTTTTTCGCCGCTCGTCGATGGCTTGAAGGATTGCAAAGCAAGCATGCAGCCCGCCGATATAATCATTCCAGGAATTGGAGATCGCCGTCGGCGGATCGCCTTCCGCGCCGGTGACCATCATCAAACCGCTGTACCCCTGAAGGTTCATATTCATGCTGGTCCAGTCACGGCGCGGCCCGTCATGACCGTAACCGGACATGCTGACGTAAATCAACGCCGGATTGGGACCTCTAAGCTTTTCATAACCGAGTTTGAGTCTCTCCATTACTCCGGCGCTGAAATTTTCGATCACCATGTCCGACACTGCGGCTAAACGAGCGGCGATCTTCTGACCCGCTTCATTCTTCAAGTCGATGGCGATGGAACGTTTGCTGCGATTGGTATTCAAATACGACGCGTGGCGTCCGTCGTCGCTGACAAAGGTGGATGGCCAGGGATGATCCGGATGCTTGGTGCTTTCTACTCGAACCACGTCGGCGCCTAAATCGGCCAGCAGGCGGGTGCAAAACGGGCCGGCGAGCACGTGGGTGAAATCCAGGACGCGGATTCCCGCAAGTGGCGGGAGCAACATTGCTTGAGCGTCGGTGGGCATGGCGTCAATGAATGTTCAGTTCTTTTTGCGCTCGTAGAAGTAAATCGCGGCTGGCCACTTGAGACAGCGGGATTTCTTTCTTAACGGTGCCGCGATCCAGCTCATACTGAATCAGATCTTTCAGCGCCTGATCGGTCAAGCTTCCATCAGCGCTGTAACACGGCAAGTAATTGTCAAAGGCCGCGCGGCTAATCGCGAGATCGAGTTTAAGCCATTTCGCGGCGATCCCCACCGATTCTTCTTGATGCTCTCGAATGAATCTGAGTGCCTCGATGCTGCCTTTAATGGTCCGCTTTACCTGATCGGGAGATTGCTTGAGTTTTTTATCGGTGACGACGATGGCGTTTTGCGTGAGCGGCACATGATCGCGCGACCAGAGCAGAACTTTGTAGCCTCTCTTCATTCCGAAAATATCCGCAGGGGATGAAACGAACGCCGCGTCGAGCTTGCCGCCGTCCATGCCGACGATTCTCGCAGTGTTATCGCCCGCGGGCAAAAGGTTGACATCTTTACCGGGCTCCATGCCCGCCCTGCGCAACAGCGTCACCGTGGTCAGGTACAGTTGGCTTCCGAACGTGGAGATGCCGATCGTCTTGCCGCGCAAATCTGTGAGCTTTTGTACGTTTGGTTTGACCAGCAGAAGATACCCAAGCTTGTCTTGCGTCGTCATGATCAACTTGATCGGCAATCCCTTGATCGCTCCCGCGATTCCCGGCCCGGTGCAGACGGCATAGTCGAGATCTTCAGAGAGCAGCGCATTGGTCGCGACCGCGCAGGGCACTAATACATGCTCAGGCGCCAGCGCGTGTTTTGCGTAAAATCCTTTTTTCTCGGCGATCATCGTCGGCAAAAACCCGAGCGACACGGCTGAAATGCCGATGCGAACTCGGTCCTGCGAGTAGGCCGCGACTGAGAGCCAAAAAAAGATACTGGCCAGCAGTATCATCAACGTCGCTTTGGTCATGATTTTCCTAATCTGGTGAAAAAACCATCGTTATCGATTTCTTTGATCAGCGACGCATCGAAAAAATCCGTGGCTTTCATGCCTTCGAGTTTTGGCGTCGATTCCTTCAAGTCTTCGATGCTCGCCTGAATGGCGTCCTCACGCGGATAGGGCTTCGCGGGAATCGCGTCCAAGAACTGAACTCTATAAGTAAAGTCCAACAGTTTTGGATTCTCTACGCGCATATACTTGCGGAATACCTGATAGGTCAGTTCTTTGTTCTTTCGTCCGGCAGCAATGGCCTCACTATAGGCCATGAAAAATGCCTTGAGCCGCGGGCGCAACTCCTTCAAAAATTGCCTCGTGGTATTGATCTCGCTTCCAGGGGAAGGTACGCCAAAGTCCTTGGGCTCTCCCAACACAGAGATTTTCTGCCCGCCCAATTCGGCAAATTGAAAAACCTTATCAGACTCACCGATGGTTGCATCGATCTTGCCCTGGAACATCAGTTGAATCCGCTTGTCCGATTCGCTCACTCCCGTGGGGATGAGCGATACATCTTTGCCGACGATGAGTCCCAATTTAGCGAGGATGCGGCGCAGCAGAAAGTCCGTGCCGGCGCCGAT
>DASYUV010000301.1:0-4452 GCA_036000865.1 Binatia bacterium
AGCTGTATTCCGCCGAAGGCACCAACCGCACGGGCCGGCCGATTCTTCGTGACACTAAGAGCGCCGCGTAGTGCGCAGTGGTCGGTATCTTGGAACCGAAACCCCCACCGACGTAAGGCACACGTAGGCGCACTTTCTCCGATTCGACACCGAGAAAGTGCGCGAACTCCGCGGCATCGCGCATCGGCGAACTCGTCGGCAGCCAAACATTCGCTTCGCCGTTGAGGTATTGCACGAGGCAACCGCCAATCGGTTCCATCGGGTGATGAAACATCGACGGTGACGTATAAGTTTCTTCGAAAACGCGCTCCGCCTGGCGAAAGCCCTCGTCGATATCACCCCACGTCAAGCTGTCTTCCAGCAAAAGATTCGTGCCGCGATCCTCGTGCAAAATCGGCGCGCCGGGCGCCAGCGCTTCGACCGCGTCGAAAACCGGCGGCAGAGGTTCATACTCGACGTGAATCTTTTCCAGCGCGCGCTCAGCCGTGCCTAGATCGTCGGCGACAACCACCGCAACGAGATCGCCGTCGAAGCGGACCTTGTCAATGGCGACAAAATCCTGGTCGTCGGTGATCTTTAGATGCTCATGCGGCGCTACCTTTAGCCTGGGATTAACACCATCGAGATGCTCGCGGTCCACGACACCCAAGACTCCCGGCATTTTTAGAGCTTCCGCGGAATCGATGCTGAGAATTCTTGCGTGCGAGTACGGGCTCAGCAACATTGCGCCATACGCCGTGTTAGGCAGATCCGGCAAGTCTTCGACGTACTGCGCCTGGCCCGTGACTTTGTCTTTCAAGTCAATGCGCGGCAGCTGTACAGAAATTCGGGATTTTGGATTTTCGATTTTGGCTTCCATTGAGATGTCCAAAACAAGCCAGACGTAACATTGACAAGCGTCTTGGCGTTCAGCTAAGTGTTTTCGAAAGAGCGCATTTCACAGTGAGAAGGGGATCACGCCCGTGACCGAACATACCAAAATGACAGCGCAGGAAGCAAAGCAAAAGGCTGAGGCGATCAGAAAAGTGATCCTCGACACGTATCATCGTGAAGTCCAACCATCGCCGTTTTTCACCGATCTTCGCGCCGGCACCCTATCCCGCGCGCGGCTTCAGGGATGGATCAAGAATTGGTACTCGTTCGCCTTAGAAGTAAACACGGGAATGGCCACGGTTTATCATCAATTTGTCGGCTTCTTCAAAAGGCATCCGGAGTTGGAAAATCGCATCGCGCAGAAAATTGGCGAAGAGTTCACGACCCCGGCGATCGGCGGCCATGCGCGTATGTTGCCGATCCTGGGCAAAGCCCTGGGTGTTTCCGCGGACGAGATGATTGAGTGCGAGCTCATTCCCGAAGCCCGTGGCCTTGTGGACTTTTTCGTTCGTTCTTGGATCGATATCCCGTTAGCCGAGTGTTTTGCCGTGCACATGGAAGAAGAGATCTTCGGCTTCATCTCCCGCGACTTCCAGCAAAGCTTGCCCAAATACGGCGTCAGCAAAGATGACATGAAGTACTTTCGCATTCACGAAGAAGCAGATCTCGATGAACATCATGGCGGCACCAATCAAGCCATCTTGGAAGTCGCGCTCCAGGAAGGCTTCGGCAACGAACGCGCGGGATGGCCGCTGGAATATTGCGGCAAGATCGCCGTGCAGATGATCGGCAATTTTTACGATGGAGTATACCGCCGCTACCCGTGAGGGTAGCGGCGAGTTCCAAACGTTTCAATTGTTCCAGCCGTTACAGCCGCCCGGAGAAAAATAGAACGACCGGTTCCGTGGAAACGATGGAACCACTGGAACGTTTGGAACGACTGGAACGGTATTTGACCAGGGAGAAAACATGGACCTGCCCAAAGAAATCCAAGAGCTCAACGATTTGCTTCGCCCCCGTTGGGTTTCCGGTTTGTGGAATCTCGATCATGCCGAGCGGCCGTCCGATCCCAAGACGCCGGTCAAACCGCACCTGTGGAAGTGGCACGACATTTACGACAGCCTGCTCCAAGCGCGTGACAAAATTTCTGTAGCCAGAGGCAGCGTCGAGCGCCGCGTCATCCGGCTGGTAAATCCAGGGTTAGCCGAGACCGAGATGACCAGCCACACCATTCTGCTTTCATTTCAGTTGATTCAACCCGGCGAAGTCGCGCCGGCGCATCGGCATACAATGGCCGCCTTTCGCTTCATCCTGCAGGGCCACGGCGCTTACACCAATGTCGATGGCCAGAAGATGGTGATGAAAGATGGCGATCTGATCCTCACACCGCAGGGCTGCTGGCATGAGCACGCCCATGAAGGCGATGAAAATATGGTGTGGATCGACGGACTCGATGTTCCCTTCGTTCAAGCGCTGAATCAAATTTCTTTCGATCCCTACAAAGGACGTTTACCCGTGAGTGAGAGCATCGATCCCGCGATCTTCTACGGCACGACCCGGCCCGTCGGCAGCACGACGCCGGAAACCCGGCCGCTACTGCATTATCACTGGCGCGATACTTACCCGTCTCTGCAACGATTGGCACGAACATCGGGGAATCCATTCGACGGAGCCGCGCTCGAATTCGTCAATCCCGCAACCGGTGGTCCAACGCTGCCGACAATGTCCTGCCGAGTCCAAATGCTCCGCCCCAACGAAAAAACCAAATCCCACCGCCACACGAGCACGAGCATCTACCACGCCTTCCGCGGCAGCGGCACGACGATGATCAACGGCGAGCCCTTCCACTGGCAGCAAGGCGACACATTTATCATACCCCTGTGGTCCTGGCATGAACACGCGAACGCGTCATCAACTGACGAGGCGATTCTTTTTTCAATGCATGATGAGCCGATTCTGAAAGCATTCGGACTATTCAGGGAAGAGTCGCAAGACTAGATCGCCGCCCTCACCACGAACATCACCGCTCGAAAATTGCAGTTTTATTGCACGTCACTACAGCGGCTTAGCTGCAACCCGGAGTGTTAATCGATAACGAGCTTCCGGGTTGGCTTGAGCTTACTGGATAATACATTAACGAAATATCACCAGCGCGAGTGCCACAAGGGCCACAACGAACGCACTGCCGGCTAGCACCAGCGCGGCGAGCGCTCCTGCCCGCCACCGACCCAGCATTTGCCACGCAATCGTGGGATCAGGTGCTACAGTACCGTTGTCGGCGAAGAGCGACTGCTGCATGATTGCTTTTGCCGAAAGTACCTCTTGGGTCGCAGATTCGAAATGCCGCTGAAATATATGCTTGCCTAGGTCCGGACCTGCTTCGGACGCAGCGGCGGCGGCAGCCTTTATAACCGCATTCTTGATATCGCCACCGCTCATTACGTACCGCTCGGCGAGTTCCCGGAAATCGACGTCCGGTGCCAGCGGCGTCTTCTTCGCGTGAATCTGCAGCTGCCAGATACGTGCGCGTTCTTCCACTCCCGGCATCTCAAAAAGAACATGTGTTCTGATGCGGCGCTCAAATGCCCGGTCAAAGTTTGCGGCTAGATTCGTCGCGAAGATCACGATGCCGTTGAACGCCTCCAGCTCCCTAAGGAGAACATTAATGGTCAAGTTATTCTCACGATCCTGTGGCAACCTGTTGCCAGCCGAGCGACGCATCGCAATAGCGTCGGCTTCATCAAAAAGAAGGACTGCATTTTGCTCGACCGCCGCGCGAAATGCAGCAACTATATTTTTCGGCGTCTCGCCTAACCACATCGACTCGGCCTCGGCGTAATCGACAACAAGAAGCTTTTTGTCGAGAGCATGCGCGATCGCATCGGCGCAGATCGTTTTTCCTGTTCCAGGCGGGCCTGCAAAGTTGAACGCTAGCCCACGTCCTGACGCGTGCCGCTCGCCGAGTCCCCAGCGGTGAAAGATCAAGGCGTGATTGCGAACTTCAGCCAGCGCCTGCTCGAGCGTACGACGGGTTTGTGGCGGGAGAACGACATCCGCTAGGGTTCGCTCGGGCGTGACGGCTTTCACGACTCGTCGCGTGCCGAGACTCGTCAAAAGTGAAATCAGAGGACTTGTCATACTTCTGATCAGATCCCGCGGCCGGCGCGGCATCCTCAGTCAGACTAGCTGACTCCTAAGCTCATCGTAGTCAAACCAACCTTTTTCCTTAGTGATGAGCCCATCCCGCAGCTTAAAGACGTGCAGCAGGCGAAGCTGCGCCTTGCCGCTCATGCCGTTCAACTTGAATGGTCGGCCATCGACCACGTATCCGAACCAGATGGTCTCATCGATGATGAAGTCGTCCCCGTAAAGACGTATCACGGGTTCAACGCGCTCTCCTTTGAGCTCAGGAATAGGCGCTCGTAGAAGCGGCCTAGCCCTGAAATAAGCGCCAAGCGAACGAAAGTGCTAGTCGCGGACTCACTGGCGACTCCTTAACGGTTCGTAAGCACTCATTGGAACGTCTTTCCATGGCAAAACGGCTGCGGTTCAGCGTCAGAGGATGATGTGCTGAGGTTG
>DASYUV010000302.1:0-7788 GCA_036000865.1 Binatia bacterium
CCGGCGCTGGAAGGCCGTTAGAGAAAGTGCCGCGAAGACAGGGATGGATTGCATCTTTGTGCCGTTAGGCAACGGCGTCGACGGGCGCTACCTGACGCAGTTACGCTGCTCGGCGATGGTGCTGCCGACCGATGGGCGCGCGCCGATCGTGATCGCCGATCGTCGATCGAGTAACGCGTGGGTGCCCGAGCCCTGGCAGACCGGTCGCGAATGGGCTGAACCGATGGGCGAAGCGCTGCTCGATCTCGGCATGCAGCGCGCGCGCATCGGTGTCGCGGGCTTGAAGGGCGGATCGGTGACCCACTGCAGCTCCATCGACGGCGTAGTGAATCACACGGCGCTCGAATCTGTCATGAGCAAATTGCCCGACGCGGCCTTTGACGATGCGACGGACATTGTCGGTTTCTTGCGCTATGTCAAGAGCGATGAGGAAATCACATCTGTGCGCCAATCGGCCGAAGTCGCAGCAGCGGGCGTTGACGAATTGATCAAGTTGCCGCGGCCAGGCGTCGATGCCGGCGCTTTGTACGCCGATGTGCTGGCGCGCTTGATCGAGCTGCGGAGCGAATATTTTCCGATCGCGTTGACCATCGACGTGATCGGCACGGAAAAACCGAGACGCTACTTGAACCCACCGATCGGCCGGCGGCTGGAGCCGAACGGGCTGATTACCAGCGAAGTAAATGCCATTCGCGGCGCGCAGCTTACCCAAGTGTGCCAGCCGGTCTTGCTCGGTAAAATTCCCGATCAATGGAAGCCGGTGATCGAATTACACAAGGAAGTCTACGACGCCGGCTTGGCCATGATCAAACCGGGTACGACGTTCGGGGCATTGACTGCCTTCGTCAATGGCTTCGGCGCGAAACGAGGCATGAAAACCGTCATGCAGCTTCAAGGCTGCGGCTATGGTGACGACGGTCCGCTGTTTAGCCCAAGATCGCGTGGTGATAAAGTTCGCGATTTGCCGATCGAAAGAGGCAACACCTTTGTTTGGAAACCGATCGCGATGACGGCCGATGAAAAAATTAAGTTTACCTGGGGCGGCCCCGTGATCGTTACGGATCGAGGTTGCGAATCGCTATTCAAGCACGAGCATGGGTTGGTCGCGATCACGTGAAGTGATCGTAGATTGCTAAAATAAGTCGATCGGCTTCCTGCCGTCATGCCGGCGAACGCCGGCATCCAGGAGGCATGTTTCAAACGGGCGGCGCGACACGGAATCCGAACCTGGATTCCTGCTTTCGCAGGAATGACGGGCAAAATCCGATCCCGTTGTCTCAAAATGTCTTGCTTCCCTCGGGGGCCTTGACATCAAACGCATTGACGACGAAGCTGATGGTGCCGTAGTGACCGACCAGCGCGATCGCTTCGATGAGCTGGCGCCGGCTTAGCTCCTGATCGGCGCGCGCGAACAATTCATTCGGCAAGCCGTGCTGGCGCAGCAAACTGAGCGGGATTTCCGCGAGTAGTTTTTCTCGCGCCGCGAATCCGGCAATAGAGCCTTTGGCGCGCAGGGTCTCGATCACTTCCCACCGTAGACCAAATTAGCTGTTGACAGTCCTTTCTCTCTGTGAGCATAGGCACCTACGCGCCAAACCCGGGGTAACCTGGGGACGGAAAGCCGACGGAACTTCACCCACTGAACTGACGCTGCGGTCGGCACGAACAGTCAAAAGGTGGGGCGGTGGCGGTCGAGAGACGCGACGCTTGGATCTGAGCGGACGCGCGGGCGAGCGGGACAGAAGTTGGCCGGGTTGCTGGATGTGACTCCTATAATAGTCACTGCAAGCACCCGGCTTTTTAATTTTTTGGATGGTGGAAAAGCAGGCATCTTAAACTACGGAGGGAGTAGCCGTGAAAGTAATCGGAATTGTCCTCGGAATAACGGCCGCTTTGGTTACGTTTATCAGTCCTACATCCAGTCATGCTACGACTCGGGCGCGTAGCAGGGCGGAGACCATTCTCAACGACGCATCGGTGCGAATTTCCGCCGGATTTTTCCACACCTGCCAGGTCAACGAGGATGGCACCGTGCGCTGCTGGGGCAGTATTTTCCTCGGCGGCACCACGGCGTCGAGCAGTTCCACGCCGGCGCTCGTCAGCGGCATCACCAACGCCGTCGTCATCGCTGACGGAAATTTTCACACGTGCGCGCTGCTGTCCGATGGCACGGCGAAATGCTGGGGCCTCAATGACTTCGGTCAGCTCGGCGACGGCACCACCACGCCTCGGCTCACCCCGGTTGCCGTCATCGGTCTGAGCAACGCAGTCGCCATCGCGGCTGGGAACGGGTACACCTGCGCGCTGCTGGCCAATGGCACGGCGAAATGCTGGGGCTTCAATGATGTCGGCCAGTTGGGCGACACCACCACCACGGAGCGGCACAGTCCGGTCGGCGTCTTCGGTCTGAGCAACGCAATCGCCATCACGGCTTCTAGGTTTTCTGGCCACACCTGCGCGCTGCTGGCCGGCGGCACGGCGAAATGCTGGGGCTACAATTTTTCTGGTCAACTGGGCGACCGCACCACCACGGAGCGGCACAGTCCGGTGGTCGTCTTCGGCGTAGACAGTGCGGTCGCTATCGCGGCCGGAGGGGACGAGCACACCTGCGCGCTGCTGGCCGATGGCACGGCGAAATGCTGGGGCCGCAATACCTTCGGCCAGTTGGGCGACGGCACCACTGACGGCTTTCTCGATCCGAGGCCTACCTCGACCCCTGTCCAGGACCTGAGCAACGCGGTCGCCATCACGACTGGATTCCAGCACACCTGCGCGCTGCTGGCCGATGGTACGGCGAAATGCTGGGGCCGCAATGAGTTGGGCCAGTTGGGCGACGGCACCAAGACGGAGCGGCACCGTCCGGTCGCTGTCGGTGTGCCTTTGAGCTCCCTTAACAACGCCGTCGCTATAGCTGCCGGCGGCAACCAGACCTGCGCGCTGCTGGCCGATGGCTCGGCGACATGCTGGGGAAATAACTTAAATGGTGAGCTCGGCAGTGGCGTGTTCCCGGACAGCAGCGCACCAGTGGCGGTAACGGGCGGAGGCGGCAGCTTCACCGCGCGAGACATCGCCGCGGGGCGCAATCATACCTGCGCGGTGCGCGCCAACAGCACCGTATCGTGCTGGGGCAGTAACGATTCCGGTCAGATCGGCGACGGCACCATCGGTGGGACTCGGCTCAGCCCGGTCGCCGTCCCAAATCTAAACAACGTGGTGGCCATCGCGGCTGGGGAAGCGCACACCTGCGCGCTGCTGGCCAATGGCACGGCGAAATGTTGGGGGGCGAACGGCAATGGCCAGCTCGGCGACGCCGGTGCCAGCGGCTCTCTTAGCCGCGTGCCGGTGCTGGTCAGCGGCCTCACCAACGCTGTCGCCATCGCTGCCGGAGGTGCTCTGGGGAGCTCACACACCTGCGCCTTGCTGGCCAATGGCACGGCGCGCTGTTGGGGCGCCAATGGCAGCGGTCAGCTCGGCGACGCCGGCGTCAGCGGCTTTCAAAGCGGCGTGCCGGTGCTGGTCAGCGGCTTTGGCAACGGCGTCTCCATCGCGGTTGGGGAAACCCACACGTGCGCACTGGTGGCCGTTGGCGTTCCGTTCTGCTGGGGCTTCAATGGCAGTGGCCAACTCGGCACCAGTCCCCCGCTGGCCACCCAGCTCACGCCCACTCTCGTCAGCTTGGATAACGTCGTGGCTATCGCCGGCGGGAATTTGCACACGTGCGCGCTCCAGGCCGATGGCTCGACGTGGTGTTGGGGCGGTAACCTCTTGGGCCAACTCGGAATCAATAGCACGGTGTCGCCGCAATCCGCGCCCAGGCTCATCGTGGACGTCACCAACGCCCTCGTCACCAGCGCCGTCGCGATCGCCGGTGGGTTTGGCCACTCCTGCGCGCTGGTGGCTGCCGGAGGTGCGAAATGCTGGGGCGAAAACAGCTCAGGGCAATTGGGCAATAACACGTTGACTGCTTCGCTGACTCCCACGGACGTGACAGTGCTTACGAAACTAGCCTCCCGCACGGGAGGATTTACGTTCGTGCTATCGCCAATCCGCAACACTGTAAATATAACGGCCGGACGCCGGCACAGTTGCGTCCTGTTCGCCAATGGAGGGGTGTCCTGCTGGGGGGAAAACACCTTTGGTCAGCTCGGCATTGGTTCGACGACCAATCAGTTCAGCCCCGTGACGGTGCCTTCCTTCACGCTCAACATCGACCCAGAGGTGACCGTGGAACATAACGACCGGGTGAGCACCGTGACAATCCTCGCCACTTGTGAGGCCGGTCAGCGGCTGCATGTCGATGTGACCCTCATCCAGGGCGCGGTCTCGGGGCATGGGGTCGGGGCTGGGGAGTGCACCGGCGGTCTTGAGGGCTACCCGGTGACGGTGCCGGCGCAGGGGCGCAATCCCTTCATCGAGGGTCCCGCTGCGGTGGAGGCAGAGGCGCGTATCCTCGACCGCGGTTTCGTTGTTGATACCCAGGAGTGGACGCGCGAAGTGCAGGTCGTCAGCGCACCCTGAACCTGTCAAGTAATGTGAAACAGATCATGGCCCGCGCCCTGTGGGCGCGGGCCGTTAAAAGGAACCATTTAGGCGACGCTTCAGGGAATGAAAAATTGGCAAGGGGGCTCACGTAGGCTTTAACTTTCTATAACCATATTTTCGATTCTCCGAGCTCTGTGGCTCTTTTACGTCTGAACTATCTTGTTCACTGTTTAAGTTTTTGCCCCAGCGCGTCAGCCGACTGCATGAGTGTCGCAGTGACGAGAGAAAGATTAGACCCGGATCGCTATATAAGGACGGTCAGCCGGCAAAAGGTTTTCTTAAAACCAGCCGTTGGCGCCAGAATTGAACTGATTTCTCCAACGAACAGATCCAAAAAATTTATTTCTGGTTGCTTTTTGTCTGGGTAGAAGAAACAACAAACTCCGAGAAATACCGTTCGCGGCAGCGCTCGGGGTTTGTTCTTGTTGGAGTTTGTCGGTCGTCTCAGGTGCTAGTTAAGATTGATTTTCGAATGTCTTGGTTCCTTCAGGCGGTCGGATGTCGAACATTCTGATCACCGTGCCGATGGTGATGTAGTGGCCAAGCAGACCGACGGCTTCGACAAACTTTGCCAGGCCGAACTCGCGCTCCATGCGGGCGAACAGATCAGCCGATAGCTCGTGATCGTGCATGAGCGTTCTGGTGAACTCGACGAGCAATTTTTCTCTGCCGGCGAATTTGTCAACGCCAGCTTGGGCGCGCAGCGCTTCGATCGTTTCGGCGCCGATACCGACTTTGTGCGCGCGAATTTCATGTCGGCTCCAGGCATAATGGGCGCTGACCTCGCGCGCGGCTGTTAGGATGATGATCTCGCGGTCGGCGTCGGGCAACAGCGAATGGTTGCGAAAGTAATCCTCGGTGGCGGCGAAGCGCTCGGCCATCGCCGGCGAGTGCATCAGCATCGCGTAAGGTCCGCCGCCGCCGCTCCGGGCGGCGTGGATGTGATCCCAGATTTGTTGATGTTCGGGCGACAACTCTTCGCGTTTGGCGCGGGGGATTCGGCTCATATTTTCTCCTTACGTTAGGTTCATTGAAAGGCCCATCAGCATTAGCGCGGCGCGGCCGCCGATGCCGTACGGATTTCCCAACGTTTCCTGCATTTCGAAATGATTGAACCCTTCGCCGACGATTAGCTCGACGGGCTTGCCGGCGGCCTTTACCGCGACGGCAAACTCGCGCGCTTGTCTTTGGAACTCCGGTGTTTCTTGCGAACCGTGAGCGACAATGATTGGCGCATTGAGCTTGTCGAGATGACGCTGCGAGCTGAGCGCATGCTCGATCTCGTCGGTGAACTTCACATATTCGCTGCGCTTCGACAGCCTGACCGGCTTCAAATCGTACATGCCGCTAACCAAGAGCCCGCCTTTGATGATGTCAGGCGCCAAGCCGAAATCTTTTTTCCAATTGGTGACGAGCGTGCAACCGCTGAGATGAGCGCCGGAAGAGTGCCCTGTGATGTAGATGCGATTTGGATCGCCGCCGAAGCGCGCAGCGTTCTTGAAGACCCATGCCACCGCGGCACGAACCTGTTGAGCCATCGGCATGAGGTTGCCGCCAGCGTCGTCAATTTGAGTAAAGTCCGGGATAACGAAATGGGCGCCAGCGTCGACGTACATCTCCGCCAAATAAGCGCAGTCTCTTGCCTGACCGTTGCGCCACGCTCCGCCGTGGATGAAAATATTGATCGGCGCATTTGAACGGCGGGTTTTGTAAATGTCGAGCTGCTCTATCTCGGTCGGGCCGTAGGCGAGACGTTCGGGTTCGCCGCGCCGCTTCAGCAGCGACTCGCTGGCCAGACGGCGGCGTTTGGCGACCAGCTCATGATTGGGCGCGTAAACCCTTTGATCGTAGGCGTCGTCGAGCTCCTTCTGATCCATGTCGAGCCAGACGCGCGGGCCTTTGAGGCGCGGCGACGATTGTGAAGCCATCTGAGCAACACTGGAGTTTTCAGTCATAGCAATTTTCCGCCGTGGAGCATCATCTTGTTCTAAACGTTCAAGCCATTCAATCTCTGTGGAGGTAGATTTCCCCACCGCTTGCTGCGTAGCCGAAGTTGGTGGCTCTGCTAGAGTCCGTCATTCCCGCATGCTTTTAGCGGGAATCCAGAATTTCGGGCTGGACCCCCGATTAAAACATTCGGGGGTGACGACCTGGGGGAAAAGTCATTCGAGGGCCTCCTGATACGCCGCAGCTTGCTGCCGGGTTGTCTATTCAATGCCATAAAACCTCTTCGCATTGATTGCCAGGATCGCCTCTTTGTCAGCGCGTGTAATATCGTCGCGCTGGAGCAGCTCGTCGATCTCCTTGCGACAATGCTTTGCGTCGAAGCTTTCGTGCGGAAAATCCGTCGCGAAGAGAAACGCTTCGTTGCCTGCTTCTTTAATGGCGAATCCGAGGCCGCGGTCGTCGCAGTCAAAGCCGACGAAGATCCTGCCGGCTTTCACATGGCCGCGAAAGTATTCGCTTGCCGTGACATCAGGCTTGGAGCTGGACAAGAATTCTCCGTTGATATCGACCTGCAGATGGTGCGGATAGGACCGGTCGAGGCGATCCATGAAAAACGGCACCCAAGTCGCGCCGCCTTCGAGAAAACCAACGCGCAGCTTCGGGAAGCGATCGAAAACGCCGTAAGACAACATCGCGGCGGCTTGCGCCATGATGCCGAAGGGATGGCCGAGGGCGTGGACCGGGTAATAAACGCCGATACTGTCCATGCCAAGATGGTGCAGCGCGCCGACATGAACAGCCAACGGAGCGTTGAGCTTTTCCGCTTCCTCATAGATCGGCCAGTAGATCTTGGAGCCGAAGTGACCCTTGATGCCTTCGCCGTTGGACGGCAGCATCGCGCCGGCCAGGCCCAATTCTTTCACGGCCCGGCGCAGCTCTACGCATGCCGCTTCCGCATCCTGGATCGGAATCAGGGCCATGCCTTTGATGCGCGAGCTGACGTTGGTGAATTTTTCATAAAGCCAATTATTGTAAGCGCGACACGCCGCGATGGCCCAATCTTCGGCGATGATTCTCCCCACGGCCAAGCCTGCGGTAGGATAGACCACGGTCCAATCGATTTCGGTTTTATCCAGAAAGTCGATCCATTCTCGCGGGCCGACATTGCCGGTTCGCGAGCGCTTTTCGCCGCCTTCCAAGAAGTGGAAGTGAATATGATCGAAGGCAGGAAAAATCTCCGTGCGGTTGCCGGGCGGCATGTACTTCGATATTTCGTCCATGCAAGGGCGATCGTTGACA
>DASYUV010000303.1:0-22520 GCA_036000865.1 Binatia bacterium
GCTCCACTCCCGTGCTCCACCTAACGCCGCCCGACTCTTTGGCTACCCACTTTCTGCTCAGCAGTGATAGAATCATCTCCAGCGGCTCGCCCATATCGCATCGTGGGGTTTTTTCGCCGTTTTGCGACAGAAACTAGCTAGAAGAGAAGGCAATGAAAGCGGAGGTTAGACCATAACCCCTCGTTTTTGTTTGCCTTTCAGCCTACCCTTCCCAAAACCCATTGTGACCAACTGAGACTCATTAGTACCCATTTCCTTTGAAATGGCTTTGAAACGGTTCCACGTTTTTGTTTGTAGTTCCTTGGTGCTTCGACGTTCCGCCTGTCTCTGACATCTCGCAGATTTCGATTATTTCGTGGCAAGAATTTTACTATGGTTTTACAACGAGGCGGCGCTATTCATTTCGAGGTTTGGGTTTGTCATTGTGCTCCGTTTGTCCTCCCTGGTCCTCTGGTTCAACCGTGTCCGCTAAGTTTTTCTTTACACCAAGTAGTGCCTTTATCTCTTCGGGCGTGTAGGCAGTCGCTTGAACGTCACCGTCATGAATATAACCGACCAACAAATTTTTCTTTGGATCAGCCAAAATATGCCAATAGCACCCTCCATCTAATCCCGTAACGCAGCGGTCGGAAAAAAAAGTGCGCATGCCTTTTGGAGTCAGTTCCTGGTTTGCGTCGCTCCCTCGCGCCTTTTCATACACCGGCACCTCATCCTTTTTGAGAAAAACGATTCGCCATGTCTGGTCCGGCACACTCATGACTCCTCTTTTCTGCAGGTGAATACTCAAAATCATGTTTACTGTAGCAGGAAAAACGTACTGTGCCTTTTCAGGGACGTCTTCTCTGTCCAATTTGGCAAACTCTCTGCTTACCGCCCAGGATTTATCCGACATAAGATAGACTTTGGGCGTCAGCCTCCATACGTTCCAAAACTCAGTTGGGTCAATACGGAAGCGCATTAAGTCCTTATGAAGTGAATCGTCGTCAAACACTATGAGGTCTGTTGGTTCTCTAACAAACTCGGCAATGTAGTCCTTACTTTTTGCGTGGGAAGGCGCGCTACTAAGATAGAACGCTATGGTCTTATTAGGACCAACCAAGCCTTTTTGGAATGGGCCGACGTCGTACTTCCTCTCCACTTCCAAAAAGAGCGCTTTTCGGCAACTAATCAGACACTCGGCATAAAGCCCGTCTCCCAAATCCTTTTCTGCCTGTTTGAGCATTTCTTTTGCATCACCATCGTCGAGCAGGTCCACTAGGCTGACTGTGTCGAAATTAGCTTTCAAGACAGATTCGGCAACTTCGTCGAAGAATTCTTTTACCGCGAGTAGCAGTTCGTTTGTCTCGGACTGGTCTGGGCGAATGGCATAGTGCTTAGAATCAATTCTAAGTCGGTTCAGTCGCAATAATTTACTCCTGAAAGGAAGGCGGTTTGGACTGATTTTGTCATCGATGATGTCCAGATACTGTTCGAATTTCGTATTCGCGGACACCTTACCGTCCACATGCTCAGCCACTCCTAATAAAAAAGCCTCTACAGCATCGTGGAGGATATTGACCCCTGCATATTGATTGAGTTCGCTTTTAGACTTGAGTTCCCGTATTGCCAGTTGATGTAGATAGCGGGAGAGTGAGATTTTCTTAATTACAGTCACAGCTACCATGGCAGCCCTCTTATACTATTCGGACCGGAGTTTGCAAAATCCAAAGTGCCGAACCGTCCTTGACGAATCGCCATCAACAGCTACCGTTGAGTGAGAGGAAGTCTTCGTACCCCACGCATAGACCAAGCCGTTCCAATTTCTATCAGCTCCGCCGTTTAATCTACCGGGGCACCGACAAAAATTGTACTATTCAGCATCCCTAAAAACGGGATACAATACTCTGCGATGACCGTGGTTAGCGACCTTGAGCAAAGGGTCTGGTATCGATTTCTGAAGCTATGCTACGTGTTTCTGTATATCGTTTGCATCGTGCTAGTTGTGGGTTATGCCTACACCGACCTTCCGCACGAATACCTGGACGATTGGAACTCTACAATCGTATGCGCGAACGGTAAGGCTTATCCTTCTGGAAAAAATTCGATTTACGTTTCTGAGGGTCAGCTCAGCGACGATGGTGACGCCAGCGCGCGCAAGCTATGCGCCTACGAGGTCATTCAAGATTACACTGATCGATACAAGACGCCGAAAGAAAAAAATTACAAATTGGTTACTCTGTTTGCCACCCAAGGCGGTTATAAAGAGGCCGGGCAAGTCCTCTTTTGGGGCTTCCTTGTTGTCTACTTGGTCGGTGAACTCACACGGCGATCTTTTCTTTACATTGCAGTTGGTCGTCCGTTCTTTCACGGTCTCATTTCTTAAACACAAGCATGGGCCTTTGAAACCCTAAAGCGGCTTTGAAATTGCTTTGAAACGGCGACGCTCTATTCAGCTAAGGATTGCAAGCTGTCAAGTTTCAACGCTTTTCGACCTTAGTCAAAAAAGTTGACATGAATTCTTCGCCTGCGTTATACGCTTGAAGGTGAATTCCTTGCTAGCTCGACGCGCCTAGACTCAAAGTGTTGGTGTTCACCGACGGAGGTCCCCATGAGTAAGAAACCCGCACATTGGAGCCGAAGAGAGTTTCTCCGAAGAGGCATGTCCGCCGGCGCGGTCCTCTGGATTGCGCCACTCACCACACCTCGCTTATCCCACTCGCAGTCGCCAGTAAAGAACCGCGTCACCATCGCTCACGGCGTCGGTGTCTATTCCTTAAATCCATACGCGGTAAACACTTCCCCTCTGCAGGCCGCTTGGGGCTCGGTGATGGAACCTTTAATCGATGCCGACTACGAAAAGCGCGGCTACCGCGGCGTGCTGGCGGAATCCTGGCAAATGAAGGGGACGCGGTTGCAATTCAAGTTGCGCAAGGGCGTTCGCTTTCACGACGGTACGCCGTTCACGAGCAAAGACGTGATCGCGTCGTTCAAACGCATTCTTACCGATAAACAAAGTTTGCAGGCGCCCAACTTGCAAAACATCGGCGAAATGGAAGCTCCCGACGATTACACCGTCGTCCTGACGCTCAAGAAACCGGATGCCAACGCCCTTGAGGACATCAATAGCCGTGTGATCATGAAGCAATCCGCTGCGGAAAAAATGGGCGAAGCGGACAATCGCCCGATCGGCACGGGTCCGTTTAAATTTACCAGCTGGGAAAGAAGCGGGCAGTTCGTCATTCGACGCAATGAGAGCTACTGGGGACCCATTCCAAAGATCGAGGAAGTCATTTACAAGTCGATCCAAGAAGACGCCGCGCGCATCGCCGCGCTCGAATCCGGCCAAGCCGATCTCATCAGCAATATTCCACCCCACGAAGTAGCGCGGCTGAAATCCAATCCGCGCATTCGGATCCAACAGGTCCAAGGCCTTCGACCGATTTTTCTAGTTCTGAGTCCGGCCTACAAGCCACTGGAGAACCTGAAGGTCCGCCGTGCCATCACGCACGCGATCGATCGGGACAGAATCATCAAGCATATTCTCGAAGGCTACGCGTATCCGTTAAGCGGCCTCTTGAGCCCACAAGTTTTCGGTTACGAGCCGAGCGCGAAAGCTTTTTCGTATGATCCGGAAAAGGCGAAACAGCTCCTAAACGAAGCAGGATTCCCAAACGGCTTTGAGATCGATTACTACAGTCCGACGGGAAGATATCCAAAGGATCGCGAAGTCGCGCAGGTGATCGTCGAGCATCTTTCAAAAGTCGGGATAAAAGCCAACTTGAAAACGCCCGAGTGGAGCATTTTTAATACCGATTACAAGAACGGTAAGTATCCAATCTACTTGACCGGGCGAGGCAGCCTCACCGACGCGGACACGCTATTTCAGCAGTATTTTAGAACCGGTATGACGCGACGAACGTTGGGCTACAGCAATCCGAAGCTCGACGAAATTCTCGAGGCGCAGCAACAGACCTTTGACCTCAAGAAACGCGAGAAGCTTCTCTGGGAGGCTCACAAGATCATCCTGGAAGACGCTCCCGCCGTACCGCTATGGAACAGTATGGATATCTACGCCTATCGCGCCGATCTCGTCTGGACCGCGCCGCCGGATGAAAAGGTGCAGCTAAAGCAGGGATATCTGAAACCGCGGTAACAAATCGGCTAGACGGCTGTTTACCAATTTTTGTCTGCTAGGATGATAGGCTAACTTTACCTCGGCCGTTACTTCATCGTTAGCGCGATCCGGCCGTCATTTTGAACGACAGACCGTGTGAAAACTACGTTCATGGTTTCCTTCGACTTCGCTCAGGACAGGCTGGCTCACCACGAACGGAATCGCTTCACTTGAAATTAAGCACTTAGCCGTTCGCTCCTTCGATAGACTCAGGACGGGCTCTGAGCACCGTCGAAGGGCTCCGATAGAGTTTTCACACAGTCTGACGAATTGAGAAATCTTTCTTCGACTGGTTTCGATCAGTTCGCTGGCGGAGTCGTTATTAGCGCGATGTTGGTAGAAGGCGGTCTATTGCCCGCAGCAATTCCGCCACCGGCGGCCGGTCCGCCGGATCTTGGCTTCGATATGAGAAGAGAATATTGCCCTCGCGATCGACCAGAAAGTCGCCGCCGGACTGATAGAGGTCGTCTTTGCCGTAGTCTTCCCGCTTCATCCCCTCGCGCAACAGTTTGAAATAGAGCTTTAAAGTCGCAGGTGAAAAAACCCGCAGCCACGGGAGCCGTTTCAAGGCGAGGGCTCGATACGCGGTCCGCTCGGGATCAGCAAGAAGTGCGAACGGCCAGTGATGAAACTCTTGGTAGCGCACGAGCTTCGCAGGCTCAGCAAACGACACGACGACGATTGAAACGCCGCGCCGGTCGAATTCCGCTTTGAACGATTGCACCTCGCCGAGGTGAGCCTGGCAAGGCAATCAGGCGAGATGCCTGAGAAAGATTAAGAGTAGATACCGCTGAAAGTAATTCCTAAGTAGGGCGGGGTTACCCTGAAGATCAACCAGCGGCAATTGATCAAGCGCGAGCTTTTCGGTTGATTCAAAAGAATCCGGCATGCCACCAGGTTTCTGCCTTCGCGGGCGATAGCGCAAAAATTTGTGATGCAAAATTTTGGTAGTGGTTCAGTTTGGAAAAGATCTCTCACTTTGTTCGAGATGACACATAGCTTATGTAGTTGTCATTCCGAGCAAAGCGAGGAATCTTTCTCGATTTTAAGAGTCATGGTGGATTGAAAATGAACCACTACCAAAACGTTCGATCAAAAAAAGAAGGGGCGCTCCGACCCAGCGCCCCTTCTTTGTCCTATGGCTGAATTTTAAAACTACCAGCGATTACGACCGCCGCCACCACCACCGCCGCGTCGCTCACCACCGCGGTCACCGAAGCCTCCGGAGCGCCTTTCCTGCGGCCGCGCTTCGTTCACCGTCAGGTTCCGACCGTCGAGATCCGTGCCGTTAAGAGCCTGGATGGCCTTCTGGGCCTCCTCGGACGAAGCCATCTCGACGAAACCAAAACCGCGAGAACGACCCGTGAACTTATCGGTGATCACGCGGGCCGATTCAACGGTCCCGTGGGCCGAAAAGATTTCCTGGAGTTGCGCATCAGTGGTCGCATACGGCAAACCACCAACATAGATTTTACTGCTCATGTTCTCTCCTTATTGAGAAGTGTTATGGTCTTTGCCCCTGAGAGCCTGATCACCGCTGGCAGCAGAACATGGAATGCAAGACACGCTCTGGTCGGATTGTCGGCGAGGCACCGAATCGCAAGGTAAGACGCCCTAGACCTTCAACTCTATCATTTTTCACTATCAGAAGGCCCCATACTGATGAGTTGATAAAAGTTTACCGCAAGTTACCCCACCCCTGCAAGTCCCCCTCAGCGGCGTAACATGTCCGAATTGCGCCATCGAAGTCCAATAGAACTAGTTGCACGAGCGGTGGGTTTTGTATAAAGAGGGCTAGTCGATTTTCGAATCAATCTGAAGGAGGACACAGGACATGTATCAGACCAATCAATATGAAGGCATGCTCGCCGAAACCATTACCATGCAGGGCCACAAAGGCGATACCATCAATGCCTATGTCGCCCGGCCCCTCGGCGCCGGCCCCCACCCGGGCATGGTTGTCATCCACCACGCGCCGGGTTGGGATGAATGGTACCGTGAATGCACCCGCAGATTCGCCCACCACGGCTACGTCGCAATCTCGCCCAATCTCTATTTCCGCGACGGCCACGGCACTCCGGAAGACGTCGGCGCCAAAGTCAGAGCCGGCGGCGGTATTCCCGACGAACAGGTGCTCGGCGATCTCGACGGCGCCAATAAGCTGCTGCGTTCCCTGCCCTACGTCAGCAGCAAAGTCGGCGTGTTCGGCACCTGCTCCGGCGGACGTCATGGCTTTCTCGCCGCCTGCCGATTGAAAAATTTCGACGCATTGGTCGAGTGCTGGGGCGGTCGCGTAGTTCAATCAAAAGAAGATCTCACGCCCAAGCAGCCGGTGGCGCCGATCGATTATACGAAAGATCTGCCCTGCCCAATGATCGGCCTGTTCGGCAACGACGATAAGTCGCCGTCACCGGAGCAGGTAAATTTGCACGAAGCGGAGCTTAAGAAGCACAGCAAGAACTATGAGTTTCATCGCTACGACGGCGCCGGACATGGCTTTTTCTATTACGACCGCCCGGCCTATCGTCAGGAGCAAGCAGTCGACGGCTGGAAAAAGTTGTTCGCCTTCTGCGAGAAAAATTTAAGATAGCAGGGAAAGAGGAACAGTAAGATGTGTACAATGATTGCTCATCAAGCGAAGATTGAGGGGCGAGGCAAGAGCGGAGAGGATTGGTTCGAAGTGCGTGAGGCCAACGTTTCCTACGATCATCCGTATGACATGCCGTTGGAGCACGCGTTGAACATCGACTTTGTCAACGAGGCTGCCGGGCCGAGCGCCCGAGTGGCGGTCGAACTGAGCATCGAAGCAGCGCGCAAGCTGGTTCAGACCATTGAAGCGGTGCTCGCGCAAGCCGAGCAGAGCGGCGTACTCGAGGACAGGCTTCAGGCTGCCTCACGCTAGAAAAACTCTTTGCGACGCGAGGCGGATAATTTTTTTCGAGGATTGTCCGCCTCGCCTTCCCGCCTTTCGCATTTCTCTTTTACACACGCTATAACTGCTCTGATATCTCAGTGCATCCACTTTCACCTCGTTGGCTAACTCCGTCGAAATAGATCCCCAGCCGGATTGGAAACAACGCATCCGGCCCTGGTCGTCCCTGCTGATTCGTGACTATCGACTCCTCTGGCTCGCCAGCGTTTTCAGTTCGCTCGCCGGCCAGATCCGCAACGTCTCCACCCTCTATCAGGTCTACGACATTTCGGGTTCGGCGTTTAAACTCGGCCTGACGGGTTTTTTGGAAACACTGCCATTCATTATTTTCGGCCTTTTCGCCGGCGCGGTGGCAGATGCATTTGACCGGAAAAAACTCCTTGTGGCGACGATCTCTTTGCAGCTCGTGCCGAATTTACTCCTGGGCTTACTCACTCTATCCGGTGCCATCCAAGTCTGGCACATTTATACGCTCGGCCTTGTGGCCGCCTTTGTCGAAGTCTTCAATTGGCCGGCGCGAGCCGCGCTGATACCGCGTTTAGTGCCGCCGGTCCTAATGATGAACGCGATGGTCGTCAATACCATGATCCTACAGACGAGCTTCCTGGTCGGACCGGCGATCGGTGGCTTTTTGATCGATCAGACCGGCCTCGCCGTGACCTACTTTGCCAGCACGCTGCTTTTTGTACCGGCGTTGATCGCGCTCTTCTCGATTAAAGCATCGGGCAGGATCGAAGGTAAGCACCGGCAGGTCAATCTGAGAAGCATCGTCGAAGGCATCGAGTTTATGTGGATCCAGCGAATCATTCTCTCGCTTTTCCTGTTAGATTTCGGCGTGACGCTGGTCGGCTTCTATCGGCCGATTTTGCCGATATTCGCCGCCGACGTCTTCAAGACCGGCGCGTCCGGTCTGGGTTTGCTTTACGCCGCGCCGTCGCTGGGTTCCTTGCTGGGTTCCACAGCACTACTCATGGCCGGTGACGTGAAGCACAAGGGCGTGCTGGTTGTCATTGCAGCTCTTTTCTTTGCCGGCGCGCTGGCGTTATTGGGAGTCTCTCAGTGGTTTTGGATGGCCATCGGCGCAGTGATGATTCTGGGATTTACCGACTCCATCAGCGTGGCCATCCGCCGTACCGTGGTCCAGCTGTTGGCGCCGAATGAAATGCTCGGCAGGGCGGCGAGCTTGATCACTGTTTTTGCGCAGACGACGAATGGACTAGGCGCGCTACTTGCGGGCGCGGCCGCACAATTCTGGGGAGCGCCCAACGCTCTGCTTGTGGGCAGCGGACTTTGTTTCCTGATGATCTTCGGGATTTGTTTTGTCATCCCGCAACTCTGGAGCTACAGATCGTAATCAAAACATTCAACTGCAAAAAATCCAGCACATATCACCACGAAGTGATTCATGATCTTACGCTCGCCCACAGAGGATGAAAATGGAACCCTCTTCCTAAACCCTGGGTTGGCCTCCAACGTATATCCTCCCTCTATGCCACGCCATACCAACTCGTCACCCCCGAACGTTTTAATCGGGGGTCCAGTCCGAAATTCCCCTGGATTCCCGCTAAAAGCATGCGGGAATGACGGAATCTAGGACTGCCACGCCCGAACTAAATTTTCGAAGGAGGCCGACGAAGAGCACGAAGTTAATTTAGTTAGATGCCGAAACTTCGTGGCCTTCGCGCGCTTCGTGGTTAGAATGTCTCTCGACGCACGGTGCAACCATAGGGGACCGCCGCTAGAAAATTTGCGCAAGCCGCAAAGACCGCCCAGGAAACCCGAAAGGATAGCCATACAAAGAAGGCAAAGTTATTTCTGCAAGCCCTATTCGCGATTCATAAGGAATACCTGCTCTCCCTGGTTGCCCGATTCCTACGCTATAATTTGCCGTACTTGGCCTGAAGGCTGGTGAAGAAGCCGTCTCGTTCCAGCTCGGCGAGAATGGTTTTGTCGACAAAATCCGCGGCGCGTTTGCCGCGCAGCTCGGGCACGGTAGGCGTAAGATTTTCGAGCTCGGTCTGGATCGCTTCCTCCATCGGATACGGCTTTAAAGGCGGCCCGTCAACGGCATAATTCTTGTACAGCGCTTCAAGCCGGCGCGGATCCTGCTCGCGCAAGTGCTTACGGAAACTTCCCAGCGCAACATTCTTGTTTGCCTTGCCGAGCCAGATCGCTTCCGAGTATGCCATCATAAATGCTCGCGCGCGCTGCCGCTGGTTTTTGAGAAAATCACGCCTGGCCGAAAGATCGCTGGCGCTGGTGTAGATCCCGAGGTCATTCAGGTCCGCAAGAACGGAGAGTTTCAAACCCTTGGTTTCCGCTTCGGAGAGATTGTCCGCGCTGATCAACGTCGCATCGATCTTGCCCTGTAGCATGACCAGGATCCGTTTGTTCGATTCACCCAGGCCGGTCGCGAGAATATTGACATCCTTTCCCGGCGTAAGGCCCAGTTTGAGTAATGCCCGCCTGGTGGAAAATTCGATGCTCGTTCCAAGCCGACTGATGCCAACGGTCTTACCTCTAAGTTCCTGAGCTGACGTAATCGAAGGATGGGCGGCCAACTTCCAAGCCCCGGGGCCGAAAGTCCCGATGATAGCCACAGGCAGTCCTTTCGCCGCGGAAACCATCGTCGTCGCTCCCGGCGCGCCGAGAACCTCCACGTCGCCGCCGGCCAAAGCGCCGATGGCCGCAGCTCCCGCCGCGATGACAACCAAATTCACGTTGAGCCCTTGCTTTTCGAACAGCCCGGCATCTTTGGCAATCCACAGCGGTAAGCGGCTGCCGGTAACCGACGCGTATGAAGCGTTGAGCGTTGGGAGCTCCGGCGCTGTTGCAGAATGAACGACAGCAACGAATGCAAAAATGGTCATCAGCGCGGCGAACTTGAATTGCCGGTAACCAATCATTGTCTTCGATTATCCGTCGTTTGCAGATTGGCGGCCATGCAAGGGTTACCCGTACCTGGCGCAATCAACATGCATTCGAAATCCGTGATCGCAGCTCCAAACCGAAGGTGTTATTTTTCATCAACAACAAAATACCGATAGATAATGTCGCTGCGTGTCTCCTGATTCTCCCAGCGAAACCGCGCCGCCCCCAACGCTTTTTCCTGCTGCTCGACCGTCACGCAATATTTCTTCAGGATCGCCTCGTTGATATCGCCGTGCTCGTCGTTGGCATCGCTGTGCACGTGATAAAAAAGCAGCGCATCTTTGGGTAGTCCATAATGACGCAATAGCGCCTCGCCTTCGTCGAGCGTGCCATCTTCGTGGTTTTCTTCCTTGGGCGTGTAACGCTTCCACATTCGCCCTTCGGTTGCGTAAGTCGCTGCCACGCCTTCGAGCCAGCCTCGCAGCTTGGCAAAATCAAATACCGCGTCGACCGTATAGCGATATACCGGCAGTACGTCTTCGAAGCTGTTCATGACGTCGCGCGCGATGCCGAGAGCATCGGAAATCTTAAGCCACATTTCGTAGTGCGGTCCGAGCTGGCCCCCGGCGACGTCCTGTCCCTCTTCGTCGATATATTTCTTGAGCAGCATGCGACGCGCATCGGAGATAGGACAGTTGGCGATGATCTGCGCGTCTTTGCGGTTAATGTTGGCAAGAAAATAGTAGCGGTTCTTGACATACTCGACGAGCGCTTTGCGCGAAACCTTTCCTTCACTCAACGCGACCCGCCACGGATGCGGCTGCTTGATCCGGCCTTCACGAACATAGCGCCGCCGTTCCTGCCAAATGGTTGCGATGAAATCTTGTGGCGCCAATGTCATGGAATCGTGTCCGCCCGACCCCTCCTATTCAACCCAACACTCCAATACTCCATCATTTCAGTCTTCAATACAGACTTCTGAAGAACCCGCTATCCTCGAGCCTCTTGCAGTAGCTCACGTCCGCGATTTCTTCCGGTTTCACTTGCGACGCCTTGGCGTTGAGACCATGCTGCGCCATTAGTTTGATCACGGATGCCACGCCCTCCATTGTCGGACACGGTTTTTTTGGCAGCTCCGCAACCAAGTTTTGATAGGCCTTTTCCACTTGTTCTTGCTTGCTAAGTCTCAGATTGCGAGCGAGGCTCTTGAGAACAATTTCCTTATTCGAAGGCTTGTGCACGAAAGCGACGCCCTCAACCGTTGCCTTGACGATATTTTCGACCAACTGTGGACTGGACTTCATCATGCCACGAGAAACAACCAGACCGGAGGACTGAAAAGGAACGTTCTCCTTCGAGGTGTTGAGCAAAACCCGATAGCCTTCGCTGACGACCACTTGGCCGAATTCCGGTGAAAGGCTCGTTGCCTCGACGCTACCGGCGCGCAACGCGCCCAGCCGTTCAGGGACGCCTCCGATGCCGAGGAGCACGATGTTATCGCGGCGCGGGTTTAGCCCGAGAAAGTCGAGAGCGACATAGGTCGCGAGCGAAGCCGAACCGGCGGGCGTGCCGATCGCAACTTTTTTACCTTTAAGCTCTTCCGCACTCTTGATATTCGGCCGGGCGATGAAAAGATAATCAAGCGTGTTCTGCATGCCGAGGATCATCGTGAAGTCGCCGCCGCCGGTGTTGGCGTTTACCACATGCGTCGCGCCAACGGTGCCCACCAGCACTTGGCCCGCCAACATCGCCTGCATCGCCCGCCCGGCGATGATGAAGACCAACTCTGCGTCGATACCGTATTTGCGAAATATCCCCTGCTCCTTGGCGATCCACAGAGGCTCGACGTTATTGCTGATTGCGCCATGCGCAATCAGAAGCTTGGTTGGCTCGGCGGCGAATAGCCTGGATTGTCCCACAACGATGAGACAACCTATCAAGAAGATGATCAGCGCTCCGCTTCTCATCTCTTCCTTCTTGTCTGTTGCCTCTCGCCTCATGCCTGTTTACGACTTCCAGCCATGCACCGTAACATCGACCAGTTGGCCCACCGGATCGTGCACGCCCATTTCGGCGAAACGGCCATCGCGCGGTTTCTTATCCGCCTCGCTTTTGGCTCCGGCGGCTTGTGCGGTCTTGAGCGTCTCTTCCATGTTCTCCACTTGGAAGCCAAAGTGGTCGATGCCTTCCCGCCCGCCGCGCGCCGGCAAAACCGCCATGTTGATGTAGCCGTCCGTGAGATAGATCGCCCGGTGACCATCATCGCGCGCGGGGCCGCGCCACGCTTCGGTCATGCCGAAAGTTTTTTTATAAAACTCCGCGGTTCTTTCCTGGTCTTCCACCTTGATCGCAATGTGTCTGATCTTTGCCATGACTCTTTCCTCCTTTTTACTGTTTATAAACCTTGTCGATGAAACCGCTTTTCCTAATCTCGTCGAGCACACTCGCGTTGATATAGCCAGCGGGGATTTGCAGGTTGCCGGGACCCATCATCTCCATTTCGGCCCGCAGCGCCTCTTCGTCGGGATACGGTATTTGTTTCATGGTGGCGCGCAATTCATCACACCATAGAGAAATATGCTCTTCGCTCACCCCGCGCATATATTTGCTGAGAATCCGCGCCGTGCCCGCCTTGTTCGTTTGGAAGTAGTGTAGGGTTTCGAGGTAGGCCTGCATGAAGCGCACGACCCCCCCACGATCAGCCCTGAGTTTACGTTCCGTCGTCGTCAGCGGCGCGTCGGTACCGCGGAAGCCCATTTCGCGCGCGCTCGCGCCCTTCATCATTTTCGCCCTGCCGCGAAAAACCAAGAGCATGCCCGAGTCGCCGAGCACGCCCACTTCGATGCGGCCGGACTCCAACCCTTGCGCGACGCCTGGTGTGCCGCCCATTTGCAAAATTGTCACCTCGTTTTCCTTGATGCCGGTTTTTCTCAACGCGGCACGCAAAAAAGTGTCACCGCCAGAGCCATATTGAGTGACGCCGATAATCTTGCCTTTGAGCTCCTTGAAGTTGGTCAAGGTCGAATCGGGTCGAAGCATGATGCGCTGCGACGAAAAATTGGCGAGCGACGATAGAATGACCACGTCGGCCCCTTGAGCTCTCGCTCTGAGCGATGCCGGCGCGCCCGCCTTTACGTAATCCAAATCGCCGGCGATCAGCGCTTGCACCGTCCGCGGCGTGCCGGGAATTAAGAGGACTTCGGCCGTAAAGCCGTACTTGGCAAGCAGCCCTGAGTCCTTCGCCAGATGCAGCATGCTTTGCCCCGGATTGATCGCGACGTGCGCGAGCATCAGTTTCTGAGCCCAAACCGGATCGGCTAGCACCGTCCATCCCAGGATCAATATTGTGAACCAACCGGCTTTCATTTTACCCGAACAATCCTTTACTTATGTCCTCCTTTGCTGTCAACGGCAGAGCCCCGGAGGCGAATTGGGAACCTGTTCAATGAAAGGACTGCAAACGTAATCAACTTGACCAGCGGGCCGTACATGTCATACGAAGTAGATCATCCATTCTTTTCTTAAGGAGGCAACTTTATGTCCCTACATGTGAAAAGCACCGATGTCCCTGAATACCAGCGAGATCAGACTGGCGAAGCCGGCACCGGGTCGATGGTGGTGCGCAAAGGTTACGGCAATGAGTGCAGCCTGATGATCGCGACCAGAAGACCCGGCTATCACACCAAGCCGCACCAGCATGAATCCGAACAGATCAATTACGTTCTTGACGGCGAGATCTGGTTCTTCGTCAAAGACAAAGGTTACCTCTGTAAGAAAGGTGACTTCCATCGCATCCCGGCCAACACGGTGCACTGGGCGTTCAACCGCTCTGACAAAGACGCCACCGTCGCCGAAGCCCATGCTCCGGGGCTCATCGGCGGGCGTGCTGGCGATAGTGCCGCAGCGTTGTTTGACGAAGGGGAAAAGCCCGATATCCGCGGCCCGGGGACAAACCAGTTCGTTCCCTACGATCAAGAAAAAGCCGAGGCCACATACTTCAGCAAGTAGGACAATGTTGCTGAAAATTTTATTAACGCTGCGCAAGCTATCCGTCCTATTGGTCGTATTGGTCCTATACCCTGCTTCCGCAGCAGCCCAGGAACTCCGCCGCATCCATTACGGCACGACGACATCGACGGCGCATCTGCCGATCTGGGTCGCCAAAGACGCGGGGTTGTTCGCCAAGAACGGACTTAACGTCGAGCCCATCCATATTCGCGGCGGCGCCCTGATCACGATGGGAATCATGAGCGGCCAGCTGCAATTTTCCGGAGCCGGCGCCGAATCGATCGTCGCCGCGCGCATCGAAGGTGGCGACGTGGTGCTGCTCGCCTGCCCCGTCGATTCGGATCCTGTGTATCTAATCGCCCGCCCGGAAATCAAGTCGCCCGCCGAGCTCAAGGGCAAAGCCACTGCGGTGACGCGTCTCGGTTCGACGACGCACTTTTATCTCCGCGCGGCTCTGCGTCAGGTCGGCCTCGATCCGGAAAAAGACGTAACGATCTTACAACTAGGCACCGGCACAGAAGCTGTTTCGGCCATGGAGGGCGGCCGTATCTCAATGGCAGCACTGACGAACCGCTACGCCATTCCGCTTTTACAACGCGGTTGGCCCATGTTCGTCGATTTGAGCACCACCGATCTGATTTATCCTTCGTCTTGCGTCGCCAGCAGCCGTGCCTTTGTGAAAGCCGAATCTAAAGTCGTGGACGATTTTCTCCGGGCCTACGTCGCGGCAATCCAACTGATTAAGAAGGATCAAAATTTCGCCGAGAGAACTTTCGCCAAGTGGCTTCGAGAAAAAGATCCGTATTTGATCAAAAAGACTGTCGAGTCTTATGCGAAGTTGTTCAAGGCAGCGCCTTACGTGCCCGACAAAGGAATCGAAACCGTCATGAAAGATCTCGCCAACAGACGGCCGATCTCAAAAGAATTCATCGGCCACCCTGAGTTGTTTCGCGATAACGGCCCATTGGAGAAGGCGCTCGCGCGATTATGAACGAGGCGCGAATTATTCTTATTGCCGGCACGCTGCTGCTCGGTCATATAACGGCGCATGCTCAGGAACTGCGCCGCATCTTTTACGGCACTTCGACCTCTGTGGCTCACCTCCCGGTATGGGTCGGCAAAGATACGGGACTCTTCGCCAAGAACGGCTTAAACATCGAGCCCGTACAGATTCGCGGCGGCGCAATCAGCACTATGGCGATCATGAGCGGCCAAACGGTCCTGTCCGGCGTAGGCGCCGGTTCGGTGATTGCCGCCCGCGTCGAGGGCGGCGACATTGTGTTGCTTGCGTGCCCCACCGATCTGGAGCCGGTGTCTCTCATAGCGCGCCCCGAGATAAAGTCTCCGTCCGATCTCAAGGGGAAAGCCGCTGGAATCACGCGCCTCAACTCGTCAATCCATTTTTATCTCCGCTCCGCTGCGAGAATGGTCGGCGTGGATTCCGACAAAGAGATGACTCTCCTCCAGCTCGGCGGCAGCCCGGAGATCGTCAGTGCTCTAGAGAGCGGAAGAATCGCTGCGGCCGCATTGACCATACGTGATGTCCTACCGTTCATGCAGCGCAACTGGCCGGTGCTTGTTGATTTAACCAAAACCGATCTGGTCTATCCGTCATCGTGCGTGACCAGCAGCCGCGCATTTGTCAAAGCCGAGCCTAAAACCGTCACCGCTTTCCTGAACACTTATGTGAGCGCGATCCAGCTGATCAAGAAAGATCCAAAACTCGCAGAACGAACTTTGATCAAATGGCTGAAGGAAAAAGAATCGGCAAATTTAACTAAGTCCGTGGAAGCCTTCGTCCGTCTGTTCAAGCCCGTGCCTTATGTACCGGACAAGGGCGTCGAAAACGTTCTTAAAGATCTGGCGAACCAGCGCCCGGTGCCGAAGGAACTTATCGGCCATCCGGAGCTGTTTCGCGATCACGGACCCTTGGAGAGAGCCTTGCCACGATCGTGATTGCAGTGCGCGAGACTAATTACTGCTCGAATTGTTTTTTCGTTTTGAAATTTCTTCACCCTCGCCCGCTTGCGGGAGAGGGTAAGGGTGAGGGCTCAGAAACAAACGTGGCTCGCGCAATTCTCATCGCGAGCTCGCTCTGTCTAATTTTTATTTGCTTACTCTTCGATCATTCCGTTTCCGACGCCCAAGAACTCCGCCGCATTCTTTACGGCACAACGGCATCACCATCCCATTTACCGGTCTGGGTCGCTAAGGAGGCCGGCTATTTCGAGAAAAACGGTCTCAATGTTGAACCGGTACAAGTTCGCGGCGGTTCTTTAATCACGTTGGCGATCATCACCGGCGATTTGCCGTTCTCCGGGGCGGGCGCCGAGTCCGTCGTTGCCGCCCGCGCGGCGGGCGGTGATGTGGTGTTACTGGCGTGTCCCGTGGACACCGACCCGGTCTATTTGATCACGCGGCCGGAAATCAAATCCGCTCAAGATCTCAAAGGCCAAGCCAGCGCCGTCACGCGCTATGGCTCGACGACGCACTTTTATTTGCGCGCTGCACTCAAGCACGTCGGATTGAATCCTGACAAAGACATGACGATCCTTCAGCTCGGCGCCGGGCCGGAGATGGTCGTGGCGCTTGACCGTGGCGCCATCGCCGCCGCCGCGCTAACGACCCGCTACGCCATACCGTTCTTGCAGCGCGGCTGGCCGGTGCTCGTCGATTTGAGCACTACCGATCTTGTCTATCCATCATCTTGTGTTACCAGCAGCCGCGCCTTTATTCGCGCCGAACCCAAGACGACCCACGACTTTTTGCGCGCCTATGTCGCGGGGATTCATCTAATCAAAAAAGATCTGCGCTTCGCCGAGAAATCTTTTGCCAAATGGATGCGCGAAAAAGACGCGGCGATCACCAAGAAAACCGTGGAATCCTACGCCCGCCTGTTCAAACCCGCGCCCATCGTCCCGGACAAAGGAATCGACAATGTAATCAACGATCTAGTCAAAGCCCGCCCGGACTTTAAGCAATACATCGCCTGGCCGGAACTGTTCAGAGAGAACGGTCCCCTGGAGAAGGCGCTGAAGGAAAAGTGAAAACCTAAAATTGGAGTGATGGAGTGGTGGTTTTTCTAATTCGTAGGATGCGGTGACTCTAGGAACCGCATCGTTTCTGGCCGTAAACATGAGGAAAACGCGATCGATGCAGTTCCCTCCAGTCACTGCATCCTACGGTCCGAAGGAGAATAAGTGATGGGGCCGGAGCGTTGGAATGATGGAGTGATGGAAGTTAAGAAATACCCAATACTCCAGTACTCCATCACTCCAACGAATTAACGGTCGGTCATTACTCCTTCCACTCCAAAAACTCCAGCCGCACTCCCTGCGGCCCTTCGAAGAAACAGACTCTGCGCCCGTCGGGGAGCACGCGCTCTTCGAGGATCTTTATGCCGGCGGATTTGATCTTGGCTAGTTCCCCGTCAAAGTTGTTGGTGTCGATCGCGACGTGTTCGAGGCCATAAAATTGCCCCAACTTCTGCTCTTCCAGAAACTGGGTCACATTGAGCTCGACACCGTGCAAGTTCAGGCGATAGTTTTTGCCGCCGTCCGGTCTGGTGTTTTCCTTGACAACCTTCGCGCCGGTATACTCGACGTAGAAATCTGCCGTCTTCTTGGGATCCGGAGTTTTGAGATGAAGATGGTTGATTCGGAAAGCCATATTCTAATCCTCCTTGCCCGCTATTTGCCGTCGTTTCTACTCCTCAACTGTGGTAGTTTGCAACGTTCATCTTTCCTCATAGTCCTATTCCGTCCTATCAGTCCTTAGCTCCCCAAGCCTTCAAGATCACCTGCGCGATGTTCTTACCCCGGACAGCGATAAGCTGCTTCCCCGTCTCCGCTGTCGCTGCCTGCGGCCAGCCAAAGTAACCGCGGCCGCCGCTGATACTCCAATAATCTTTGGTTTCGTTACGAAACGCTTCGACATCGTAATCGAAGTTGGGATCGAGTTGTGGAATAATCTCGTGTTTAACCGTTTGTGGAAATGCGTGCAGTGCCACGGATGTTTCCGACTCTCCGCCATGACCTTCACGATCCGGTCGAGGACTCTTGTAGAATTGCCTGACGCCCTCGCGATAACACGCCCCGGTTATCTCATCATCGTGAGCGAATCCGACACAAAGAACTTGCGCTGCTTTCTCTTCGACGAGGATTTTCCGCGCGTCATCTAGCGCTTTCATATGGTGCTTATCGCGGTGGCCATTGAGAATGACCAAGCGACTGAGCCCATGCCGCGACAGCGAGCGCCCGATTTCCACAACCATCGAGCGCAAAGTCTCGGGCTCCAGCGATAGAGTCCCTGGAAAATCGATCGCCGCCCGCGCCACCCCATAATTGATCGTCGGCGCAACAACGACTTCGTATCCGGCTTCTTCAAGGTGCGGCGCCGAAGATGCCGCGTAAGCTTCCGCGGTAAAAGAGTCCACTCCGAGCGGCAGATGCGCGCCGTGTTCTTCGACGACACCGACCGGCAGGATGACTAGGGCACAGCCCGATTTTGCCAGCCGATCAACTTCGGGAAAAGGTATTTTGGCTAGTTCAAGCATTTCCGCACCTCAACTCTAATTGGAGTACTGGAGTATTGGAATGGTGGAGTGTTGGCTTTGAATCTTCACTTTATTACTCCATCACCGTCTTTTTTGAACTTATGGTCGACTTCCGGATGAAAAACATACTCGCCGGTCTTGCCGAAACTGCGTTGCGGTTCGGCGCCCAGAGAAAAGTCGGTGAACAATTTCGCGGCGTTTGGCCGCGGCGCTCGTCCAGAGCCTGCATGACGGCTTCATTGCCTAGTGTCACGTCGAACGTCGGCGGCCCGCACGTGCTTCGGTAGCCACGCGGTTGACAGTCTCACTGGCATCGCGGCGCCAGTGTTTCACTGCTATGCCATATTTTTTCTCGAATCGGTCCGTGATGCGCTTAGAAATGTTGACCGTGACGGCGCCGTAGAAAATCATTTCGCGTTCTTTCTTCGCAGCTTCAATGATTTCCGTTGTCATTTGTGCCACGGCAAATCGCGGCAAAGTCACCAAGGCACATACCAACAGAATCGACGCGGCAAAAACAATCGGCGGGATCATTTCTTCTCCACTACGAAAGCAAGTTTTTATCGCTGATGGCGAGTAACTGTCAACGCGAGCGACACCTCGAAGATTTTGTTTCCTTGCTTGACTCTCTGACCGAACTAGTTCAACTGATGATCCAAGACGATTCGACACTTCATTCGATGGACCAAAGCAACCTGAACGCCCCACGCGCCACATCTCTGCCAGCCGCTGCCAAACGACAATTCGCTGTCACCGGCGTCATGCTGGCGATCTTTCTGTTCGCCATCGACGCGACGATCGTCAGCACCGCGATGCCGACCATCGTTGCCAAACTCGGCGGGTTGGAGCTCTACAGCTGGGTCTTTTCGATTTACATGCTCACCTCCGCGTTGACCACGCCGCTCTTCGGCAAACTCTCCGATCTTTACAGCCAGCGGCGACTGATGCTGATCAGCATCGGTATCTTCGTCCTCGGCTCAATGTTGTGCGGCGGAGCGCAAAGCATGGAGGCGTTGATCCTCTTCCGCGCCATTCAAGGGCTCGGTGGCGGCGCGATCTACGCGCTATCATTTATCGTCGTCGGAATTCTTTATCGACCTGAAGAACGCGCCAAAATACAGGGCATCATCAGCGGCATCTGGGGCGTCGCATCGATCCTCGGACCCCTTGCCGGCGGTATTATCGTCGAGCACTGGAGCTGGCGCTGGGCGTTTTTTGTCAATCTACCGATCACCGCGGTCGCAGTCGCTCTCATCATCGTCGGACTTAAAGAGTCCGGCCAAGAACGTCGCGCGCACAACTTGGACTTCGCAGGAACTTTCACATTGCTCGCGGCGCTCATGCTTCTCTTTTACGCTCTTTCGCGAAGTTCCCATGCCGCGCAGCCGCTCAGCGCTGCGCAAGTCGGATTAATCGCGCTGGGCATCCTCTTTTTGATGGTCTTCTACATTATCGAGCGTCGAGCCGCTGAAGCGATCGTACCGCTGGATCTATTCAAGTCGAGCCTGTTTACAACCTCAGCCGCCGTCGGCACGCTGGCCGCCATGGGTGTGTTTGGCGCGATCAGTTACTTGCCGCTTTATCTGCAGGGTGTCACCGGACTCACCGCTTCGCGCGCGGGCATGGTGCTCTTGTTCCTGAGCGTAGCATGGACGGCCGGAAGCTTGATTGCCGGGCAAGCGCTTAATCGGCTTGGCTATCGCGCATCGGCCGCGGCGGGTATGATTTTATTGGCTGTCGGTTACAGCCTGTTTGTCGCTTTCAAGTCCGATCTGAGTGTGGTTTGGGTCGCCGTCAGCGGCACGTTGATCGGCACCGGCATGGGGATGGCAAACCTTACCACGTTGGTCGCGGTGCAAAACTCGGTATCGCATCAACGCATCGGCGTAGCCACCTCGACGCTTATGCTTTTTAGAACCTTCGGCGGCGCCTTCGCCGTCAGTCTGATGGGAACCGTACTGTTGCATCAAATGCAGCGCGGGCTAGATCAACTTTCACGAGGCAGTCTTTCCGCCGCACTGTTCGATAAATTGACTCATCCGCAGAATCTTTTGGAGCCGGCGACACGCGCGCAAATTCCACCGCCGCTCTTGCCGAGACTGATCGCGATTCTTGGCGATGCCATCTGGTACGCGTTTCTCACAGGTTTCGCGCTCATGCTTTTGGGCGTGGCTGCAAGTTATTTTATGTCGAAAGATACGCCGGCTAAAGCGGCCGAGCCGCTTCAAGGTACTGAGTGATGAGTGCTGAGCAACGAACGCTAACCGGGTAACGGAAAGAAGTGTTGCGGGTCCTGTCTCCGGTCTTCGGTCTCCGTCATTCTTCTTCCGCGTTTGACAGCCCGCATCTATTGGCTGTAAAGGAATATTCCAACACTCCATTATTCCGATATTCCATACCCCGACGTGTTAGACCGCCATGAATGATCAAACAACTTCCGTCGCTGCAACTGCAGCCGTGCCGTCCGACACGCCGACTCTCGAAGCCAGTCTTCGGCAAAGACGCCTCGCTCTGAGTTTGATCAGTACCTGTCACACGTTGAATCATCTTCAGTACAGTATCACTTCGGTCATCTTTCCGGTGATGATGAAGGAGCTGGGCTTTGGCCTGCTTCAGCTCGGCGCGCTTTCGGCAATTTCCAATTTCGTCGGCCAAGGGCTTCAGGTGATCTACGGCCTGATCACCGGGTTTTTCAAACGCTCGGTGATTCTCGGAACCGGCAACGTGATCGTCGGTGTCTCCGCGATCTCGCAGTTTTTCGTTGGCAACTATTCGCAACTCTTGGTCGCTCGCGTCGCCATCGATGCGGGATCGAGCCCGCAGCACCCGCTCGGATCAAGTATCTTGTCGCGATTTTTTCCCAAGGCCCGCGGCTGGGCTCTCACGTTTCACCATTCTGCCGGAAGCTTCGGCTCGTTCATCGGCCCCGGCCTGGCGTCCATCGCATTACTCTACATGGGTTGGCAAATGGCTTTCGTTGTTTTCGGCATTCCGAGTCTGGTCATCGGGCTCACGCTTTTTCTGGTGCGCGAACATGCTTCCGCGGCCGACGAAACCAGAGACCGCAAGGGCAACTTCAAGTCGAACATCGACGCCTACCGTGCCTGCCTGAAAAACCGCAATATTCTTTTTACCTCGCTCGTTTTAATGGTGGGCGCCGCCGGACGAGGCACCGGCATCAATCTCACATATCTCGTGCCGTTCTTCATGGAGCGTTTCGCCGTAAGCGCCTCGGTCGGTGGCTTGTTTTTGACCGTGTTACAGGGCGCCGGTCTCGTCGGGCCGCTCGCCATCGCCTGGATCTCGGACCGTTTCGCTCGCCGCGCCACGGTAACCCAGATCACTCTTTTATTGTCGGCGATCATGACCGTTTGGCTCGCTTATCAGACGTCCCTCGGCCTGTTATTCTATTTGAATCTGATTCTCTACGGCAGTGTGGTCGAAGCCCGCAGCTCGCTAACCCAAACGATGATCAGCGACTTCGCCCGCGACGAATTGACCGATGCGGCTTTTTCGATCTACTACTTCGTGGGCTGCATCTCCGGACCCATCTGGACGTTGGTCGTCGGCTACGTGATGCAAAATTACGGCTTCACGCCGGCGTTTCTGCTCGCGGCGGCGACCTACGTGGCGGGCATGATATTGTTGACATTCGTGAAAGAAGAACCAAAACAATTGCCTGCGGCTTGATTCATACCGGCGCGATGACGCGTCCAGTTCGCTCTCCCACATAGCTGCGCTGCTCCGGTCACTGGAATAAAAACCGCAAGCCATGACTTGACTTCCCCCGCTTACGTGACTGTAATAGGCAGCGTAGGTCCTGCGTTATCAATTCACATCGGGCTCTAAGTGCGCAATCGAAGGAGGCGACGATGGCGCGAATTCCACTCAAGGTGAATGGCAAGAGTCAGGTCGTCGATGCGGACCCGGAAACCCCGCTGCTTTATATTCTGCGCAACGATCTCCAGCTCAACGGACCAAAGTACGGTTGCGGCATGGCG
>DASYUV010000304.1:0-63334 GCA_036000865.1 Binatia bacterium
GCTCCACCCGCATTACCAGGCTTCTCAGCTCTTATGGGTGGCCCCGACTTCCACCAGCCTTAACTCTCTTCCTCGCTTCTTACACTTGTCCGAGAGTGCGTGGGTTTACACGCCGACTGGCGGATCTCCTCGGTTACCGCGCCGAGAAATTGGGCGGGCGTTGCTCGGGCCGTTTCTACGCGCTCAATGCGCTGGAAAACCGTGTGTACGACATCGAGATGGAAGAAGGCCCGCACGTGATCATCAAATTTTACCGCCCCGGCCGCTGGAGCCGCGCCACGATTCAGGCCGAGCACGATTTTCTGAAGGGCCTTTAGTGTTCGGGGTCAGACTTCTACGACTCAACTATCTTGGTCAGCTGGTCGACCTCCCGTCTGGTCTTATCATTTGCTTGCATCCGATCGCCCAGTCGCGCGAGCAAGGTGGCGAGTGTCGCTATGTCCCTGCCAAAATAGACCGCCACATCACTTAAACGGTAACCGAGCCTTCGAACCAACACGTACGCCGCTATCGTGCGCGCTTTCGATATCGCCCAACCCCGATCCGGACTCCGCAGCGACGGGACTTCTATTTTCAACAGCTTCGCCAGCTCTCTCGCCGCCGTCTCGATGGACCGCCGCGACGGCGTTTTACCCGAGAAGCCCGGTTGCTTCTTCAGCAATTTTTCTCCGAACCCTTCGGCGCCGAGAAATCTCTGGTCCTCCACCGCGTAGTATTCCTCCTTATGTCCTTCGCTCAGACCGTCGCGAATAAACCTTCGATAGGCCTGTTTCCCTCCCAGCATCGATAGAACTGTCGTCGGATTTATGGTGTCCGTAGCCTTCCCCTGAAGATAAACGTGGTCACCCGAGTAACGATAACGCTCCGGACTTCTTACCAGGCCGGCGCGCACCGGATTGAGATGAATATAACGGATGAGCTCAAGTAAATACTCGTCTTTCTGGCAAATGATCGCCTTGTAGCGCCCTTCAAACACGTGTCCCGTCTTGCGATGTCTAAGATTGAAATATTGGCTGTAGGATTGTTGCAGACCTTGCATGAATTTCGCCAGAGGGTGTTCGGAGCTCTCAACCAGCAAATGGACGTGATTGGGCATCAGACAGTAGGCGTGCAACACATAGTCGTATTTCTTGCGATACCGCGCCAGCCGTTCGATATACGCCTGATAGTCGCTGTCGGACATGAAAGTCTTCTGCCGCTGGTTGCCTCGCACAATCACGTGATAGAGAACCCCCGCGGCGAAGAGTCGTGGCCGGCGCGCCATGACGCAACTCCATATCAAGGCGTGCAAAGATAGTCAACTTATAGAAGTCTGACCATCTGTTACCTCGGGGGTCGACTCGGTTCGTGTTCGCGAAATAATGCCACCGCGTTAGCCGCCACTCCCTCCGGTTCAAATCGTTTCACCGTTGCGCTCACATAAGACCGAAGCCGGTTCAAAACGTTCAAGTCGTTAGAGACAATTACAACTCGCAGGGGGAATTTGCACGTTTTGATAATTCTTCAAAACGTCAAAATGAGGGGCGGCCAAGGCGCCAAATCATTCGTATCACGTCGGCGATTGGTGAGGCGATTATCTGACCGCCATATTGACGATACCCAATTCACTACCTAATGAACTGGGTAGTACCTATTTCCATTTGCGCGTGCGCTGCCACTCGGCGCTCTGTCCTCGGCCCAGGCATTTGACCCGTCCCGAAGACCGGAGATTTTTCAATACCCGCCGGATAAGGTCGACGCTGACACCCGGACACTGGCGCTGGATGTCTGACACTCGAAAAGTGCCCCCAAAGCGACCGATGGCAGCGGTAATAAGTTCCGTCTTTGCCCCTTTCGGTGAGGTGGTTTTACCGACCCGCTCCTCGAACTCTCGGTAGGCGGACTTGAGGATATAAAGAAGATAGTTCACGTAAGGCCACGGATCGTGCTCGCCCTCGTGCCATCGCTGCGAGCTTTGCTCCAGAGTTTCGTAGTAGCGCTCTTTGTTCTCCTCGATTAGCCGTTCAATGCTGATATAACGACCGACCTCAAAGCCAAGGTGATAAGACTGGAGCAGTACCAGCAACCTGGAGATTCGACCGTTGCCGTCACGAAATGGGTGGATGCAGAGAAAGTCGAGATTGAAAGCTGCTAACGCGATGACTGGATGGACCCATCGTTCGCGTAGGGCGCGGTCCCACATGCCGACTACTCGCTTCATATAAGTTGAGGTCTCCGCTGCCGCGACCGCTTTGAATCGCACGCGCTCGCGTCCATCGGGGTACTTCTCGATGATGTCGCTATCCTCCTCTTTGTACTTCCCCGCGTCCGAAATGTCGCCGCGCATCAGCCGATGTAGCTTCTTTATCGTTTGCTCCGAAATCGGCAGCTTCGCGCCTTGCTCGTGAATAAGTTTGAGCGCGTCGCGATACCCGCGCACTTCCTCCTCGTCACGGTCGCGCAAGAGAGATTTACCGAAAATAACCGTCGCTACCCGCGCCTTGTCCACCGTCACACCTTCGATCCGGTTGGACGAAACTGCGCTCTCAATCAGGGCGTGCTCCCGTAACACTTTTAGCCTCTGCGGCGACTGCTTCGTGAACAGTTCCTGCTTGCCACGCGCCTCGCCGAGATCGGCTAGATACCACGACGTGGAAGCGGGGATCGTTTCGGGCTTGGAGGCAAACTGTTGAAGGGTCTTCATCCTCTTCGCAATTCCAGCGCAATTCCGGGGATACAGTACAAATTTCTCACGATGCGCGTTTAAGTGGACGACCCGCTTTTCGCATCGCCAGAGGTCGGTCAGTTATCAGATTTGCTCTCGGCGAATCGGCAGGGTCGAAGTTGCCAAATCCCCCCCAAACACTCCCGACACCACACGAGTTCAAAAGTTGCAGGATCAACGGTCTTAGGGCTAAATGCCCGTTTCGATTGCTCACAATGTTCCGATGTTCCGGTCATTCTAAATCCGATTCGGGGCCGAAAGTCGGAGAAAATTTTTCGTAGTCTACTGGATTCGCGGCAAAGAAAACAACCGGCGGGGTGGGAAAACGTGATCGTGGGGGGAGAAGTGCCGTGTTCGTGGTGGGGGAACACTCGTGTTCGTGATTCGTGATCGCGCCAGGGTCAGAACGTGATCGTGACCGGAAAACCGTGTCCGTGCTCGTGATACGTGATCGTGTCCGTGATTAGCGATTGAGCGTCTGTGAGAGGCGGGAGAGCATTTGAATCACACGCTCATAGCCCGAACGGAGTTCACAGTAGGCCTCTTCGGTAATATATTGTAAGTCTTTCGCCAGCAGGAGCTGATAACATACTTCGCCGGCAGAATCCCTGGCGATACCGACGAATTGGCGGTACTCCTTGCTGCCCAGCCGCATGGCGCCTTCCATTAAATTCATTCCGACTGAGGAGGCCGCCCGCCGCATCTGGTCAACGAGACTAAAGGTCTCTTCCCTTGGAAATTTCTTCGTTACCGAGTACGTCTTCAGCGCCAACTGATGAGCCAGTTTGAAAACGTCGAGATCTTCCACGCTTTTCATGTGCTTTCCCTCCAAAAAAGGATCACGAACACGTAACACGAACACGCCATCACGCCTACAGCCCGTTCCAAACGTTCCACCGCTTCGCTACGTTCAAGTTGTTTTAGGACTTAAGACTTGGCAGAGGAATTTGCACGTTTTGATAATTCTCAAAACGTCAAAATATGCTCAAGAATAAATTGGCTACAATCACGGCCCGATATATTGACGGACTTCGACCTGAATCCCCGAGCGGGCGGCCTCGGCGCTCGGTTACGCCTGACCTGCTCGTTGAGTCGCTTGGTCGTCACACCGTACAGCGCCGCGAGATGAACATCGAGCAAGACTTTATGCCCGCGAATAAGGAGAATCGATCTTTCGATGCGCTCCGTCGGAAATGTTATAGCCACTCGATTCACTCCATTCCACAAGACCGGTGAAATACCGCGGATCTTACGCGAAGGACAGGTTTCGGACAAGGGTGGGTTAGAAGGATCCGGGAGAAGGGATAAGAGGCATGATCGTGCGGGGAGAAGTGCCGCCGTGTTCGTGTCCGGATTGAAGCGGTGAGCGTGATCCGTTTCCGTGAACGCGAAACTTGCACGTTTTGATAATTCTCAAAACGTCAAATGGGGCTAGACGCGCAAGCAACGGTCCAGCATCTCGCAGATCATTTACCACTCGGGCGGCTTGTTGAAAGGACCATGCGCGTCCCTGAGCACTCTCGGAAATTGGCTCGCGGCAAGAACACCGAGGCGAATATGTTTATAAAACGTGGCGTGCTGCTGAAGCATTCGAGACGGCCGTTTTTGGGGATTCAACACGCCGACCGGTTTACCGATGTCATTCTTGACAATCTGCACGGCCGTCAATAAATCGGAGTCCCCGCTGACGATAACGGCGCATTCGTAGCGATTTTGGTAGGCATCATGAAGCAGATGGATCGCCAAATTCACATCCGAGCCTTTTTCTTCGGTCTTGATCACCTCTACCGTTCTAGGCTGTCCAACCGCAGGATGGGCCAGTGGCATCCTGACGCTGTGGCTCAGAAAATGACCGTAAACAATCTCAAAGTTTGCCAGGGTTCCCAGCGCACGGAGGTAGACCTGTTGACGGCGCGGCGCATCGGGATTGGTCGGCAAAGCTCTGACGTGAGCGGTAAAATATTTGATGCGTTCGATCTGGTGCTGGGGCAAGAGGATGGCGCAAAGTTTCGAGAGATCCAGCCACTTATGCGGGGTGTTCTTTACGCAGCCGAAATAGAGATTGAACGCGTCGATATAGACATAGGTCTTCATCGACGGGTCCCAAAAAAGCAAGGGCCGCTCCCTGGAGGAGCGGCCCCGCGCCCTACTGCGAAAACAGTGAGGGGTGATGATAACTGAGATGCTAACCAACGTGCGCCTCGTTGTCAATGGAATGGACTTTATAGCGATGCCTATCCGCGAAAACAATAGGAAGAGAAATTTATTTGTCGTTTAGTGGATTCGGCGGGTTTCGGGCAAGAGGGGATTACTTTCGTGGGCGGGGACGATTGTTTTCGTTCCAGACGTTCAAATGGTTCGATCCTTCGGCTCTGCTCAGGACAGGCTAATCTCACCATGAGCGGAGTTATTGTATACTGCTTCGCTCACCCCGAAACCGAAGCCCGTTCCAATCGTTCCACGGCTACGCTTTGTTCCAGACGTTCCAATCGTTTATCGGATTCAAGACAGGCAGGGAAGACTTCCACGTTTTCGCAATTGCGAAAGCGTGGAATGAGCGGCGACTAGCGTCCGCCGTAGGCTGCGGCTTATTTGCCAGCAGTTAACTCTGCTTCAAAAGGCCGCTCCTTGCGAAAACGGCTGACTCCGAGGATGCTGAACCCGACCACCTGCCCGTGCTCATCCACTCGCTCCAGCAGCGCGTCATGGGCGGTTTCGCGCATAAACCCGGGCGCATCGCTGAACCGTACCTCTAAAAAATCTCCTTCGGCATCGAACCAAACTTTTACTTTTTCGGCCATACGGTGTCTCCTGCTTTCAAAGTGTCAGTCAAGTATGCGGTAACGACAAAAGCATCGCCCGGCGAATACTTTACCACCACACACAACCATTTCCCACCAACTCGGGTTTGCGTATAAAATTCGTTAAAGAGCTTTACGTTATCATCGGAGCGCGATAGCCGTACCTCGTTCGGCGTTTGCAATACTCGCTCGATTTCGTCCTCCATTCCGGCCATCTCAGCATGTTCCAAGATATGCGCCAATCGTTCGTCAGTGAGCCTAACAGAGTGGCCAAAGCAATCGCGGATCACTTTCATATGCGCAAAATACGGCAGTGAGCCGTTCGACGCAATCACTAGGAGAACGACGAATTCGGCTCGTGATAGTGGCTCTGCTGAGAAAGGATAAAGGGCTAAAGGACGTGGGCCGTGTTCGTGGCTCGTGGGGTGGGGAAAAGACGTGGACGTGGTCGGACAATTGCCGTGATCGTGGTTAAGCCGCTTAAGGCTTGCGGCGGTTCAAGGCTCAATAGTTCAAAAGTTCAAAGGAAGATAAACCTAAGGGGAGGACTTGCACGTTTTCGCAATTGCGAAAACATGAAAATGAGTGGCGATTAGCGCCGGCCGTAGGCTGCGGCCTTTTCCTCCACGAGAAATCCGATCTTTCGTAGTGTGACGAAGCCGGATGAACGCTCGGACCACGTACACGCTCATCCGTACGGCGTGCGGGCTATTGAGCACGTTAGCGGCCATGATCGCGCCATGTTCTGTGAAAACGTAAGGCAGATACTTGATATTCTCGCCCCGTTTCAAGATCACAGATTGTGATCTTGAAGCCGCCATTGCGCTCGCTTCTTCGCGGGTCAATCGAAATGTAAAATCCTCTGGAAATCTCTCCCGATTGCGCTTGACAGCTTGATTGAGTACACGGGTTTCGACCCCGTAGATTTTCGCGAGATCGGCCGCCAGAATGACGCGCTGGCCTCTTACGACAAGAATCGACTTTTCAATCGGAGCTGTTTCACCACCGGCCATGATCTCGATCCTCCGTCAGCGTGTGGCCGCAGAGTCTATACCACCCCGCGGCAAGATGACAAGTGAGAGGGGATTAAAGGGGACAGGCTACTTTTCACATTGCGATCTTGCGCGGCGCTATGATAGAGCCTGCTGCAAGGAGGATGCTTCAATGAAGGTACTCAAACCCGACGAGATCCCCGCAGAATCAGCGAATAGTCCCTTGTTCACGGGTGGTCCCGTGACGCGACAAACTCTGCTGACAGCTGAGACGAGCAATAACTTTAATCTTGCCGTCGTCAACTTCAGTACCGGTGCGCGGAACAAAATGCACATCCATAGCAGCGATCAGGTGCTGTTTGTCACTGCGGGCAAGGGTATCATCGCTACGGAAACATACCAGGAGATCATCACCATAGGAGATGTCGTGCATATCCCGGCGGAAGAGAAACATTGGCATGGGGCAACACCTGATTCCTCATTCTCCCACATTGCTCTAACAGCGAAAGGGAGCACGACCACGCAGGTGGAAGAGTAAGTCAGCTGAGCCGCTCGCACAACATTCCCCCGGTTCGAATCGTTCTAGCGTTGCGGTCAGTTCAAGCCGTTCAATACGGATATTAAAAATCGGCCAAATTTTTTCCACATCCCGTCCGCCCCTCTACCAGTTCAAATCGTTCCAATAGCCTGCCCTGAGTCCTATCGAAGGGTTCAACCGCTGCGCTCAACAACTACTGCGGCCGGTTCCAATTGTTCCAACCGTTGCACCGCTTCGCTCCGTTCCGTTGTTCCAAATGTGCTCAGGATACCTGATGGGGGACTTCCACGTTTTCGGAATTGCGGAAGTATGGAAATGAGCGGCGTTTATCTTCGTCCGTAGGCGGCAGCTTTTTCTTCTACAAGAAATGCGATTTTCCTTTTCTTCGGCTCAGGTGGCGTCATGAGCTGCCGAATCGCGTCAAAGACTACCTTGAATTGGGCGTCGTATTTCTTTTCCAGAGCGTGCATCTTGCGTGCAAGCTCTGTGTTTGAAGCCAGTATCTGTCGAAGACGGACAAAGGCGCGCATGATTTCTATATTCACTTGGATCGCGCGTTCACTGTTCAGGACCGTCGATAACATCGCGACGCCTTGCTCGGTGAAGGCATACGGCGCATAGCGCCTACCTCCGCGGCCCTTGTTTGAGGTCGCAAATTGCGACCTCAAAGAGCTACGCGTCACACCTTCCCGAGGCACGGAGAACGGACTCAGAAAATTTGAGATTAGATCCCTTTGAACTCCCCGTGCCTTATTGAGAGGTCGTGACTTGCGCTTCACGTTTATCGCGATTTCGCGGCGAAGATTGGTCGCAAAACCAGATTGCGTTATTCGGAGGTTCTTATAAAATAGGTCCATGCATATAGATCGTATCACGATCATACCGGATGTCTGCGGCGGCGAGCCAACGATTCGGGGGATGCGGATTACGGCCAGCCAGGTGCTGGAAATGCTCGCAGGCGGGATGAAGCCGGAGGAAATTCTTCGAGATTTTCCCTACCTAGAACAGGCCGATATCGATGCCTGTCTCGAATATGCCGCCCGTCACGCTGCGCATCGCGAAATCTCTGTGGGCAAGTGAAATTTCTCTTCGACGCGAATCTTCCACCACGCCTCCGTGACTGGTTGAAATCGCATCGTCACGAGGCCGAACATCTTTTCGACCTCAATTTGTTGACGGCAACCGATACGCAAATCTGGCAACACGGAAAAGGCGGAAACCTCGTGATTTTCACGAAGGATGTGGACTTCTACGAACGGGCAGGAAATTGGGGTCAGAGAATATTTTTGATTTCGTCTGAACCGGCGAATCCCACTTGCGGCCGCCTACAGCGTGACATAACCCTCGAGTTCCAGATGCAGTATGAGACCCCGATCTATCCTTCCGAGTAACCCAGGGCTTAAGACGCCAACAGTGTCTCGGATACGTCCTTTATCTATGGTTCTTACTTGATCGCAAAGCGCCCGTGAATCCTTCGACAAACGAGTGTCTTTCGCCGATAGGAGGGGTTGCACCAGGCGATCCGCCGCGCGCCCGGTCACCGATGAAAGGGGCACGATCGTTACAGTTGAAGAGACATCGTTTGCTTCGGTCCTCGAAACGATAATGCATGGACGAGTCTTCGGGACCTTTGCTCCGCGGGCCGGGTCCAGGCTAACCCAGACCAATGAGCCCTTTACCACGAAGGCCAACCTTCTTTATCGACTTGAGCAAATTCGCGACTTATTCGACGCGATTCCTGGCGCGCGGAGCGATACTCATTTAGTAGACGCGATTTTAGCTCCCTTGCACTGTGTTGGGCTATCCAGTCCGCCAAACAGTTGTTCAAAAGTGCGCTCAAGGTTGTTTCACCCGCAAGCTTCTTTGCCTTTTTTACGAGATCGTCTTTAAGTATTACGGTCGTCCTCATATCCACCTCGGTCATACAAGTATCATACAATGATCATACGTTTGGTTCCAGGTGTCAAGGTGACGGCCATTTTGAAATTCTCGTATTGTCCAACAGTCCTGTGTTATGAGATGACGTTCAAAAAATGAAGAAAAATCGTGTCATCAAATTCGATTCGAAAGAACGTATTCTCCAGAAGGCGAGGAGTTATGTTGAATCAGTCCAAACGTTCTTTGATGAGAGTGATCGGGCCATTCCTCTGCTTCTCAAGGCTATGAAGCTAGCTGACCGAGATTTCAAACGTGAAATCATGCTGCTTCTTGGGAGCTTTGCCAAAGAGGCCGTAGTTTGGCCGCTGTACGATCTGATGACCGATCCTTCCGAGAGCGAGGAAATCCGACATGACGCGGCCATCCAGTTGAGCGTGATCGGTCCATTGTTGAAAAACTCCCAGCCGCTCGTCGATCGCTTACTGCAAGAGATCGGCAGCACAGATACCCAGCGCAGGCTTCACGCGACATTCGCCATCGGCTGGGAGGGGAATTTTCAGGCAGCGACGTCCTTGATCGAGCGGCTCTTCGATAGCGATTCTGAAGTCCAGCAAACCGCCGTCAACGCTCTGTGCAATCTCAGGGATGACCGAATCTTGGACCTGCTGTTGGACCGGCTCAACCACGGTCCCTTCGAGCAAAAAAGGATTATTCTATTTAACCTGTGGCGATTTTATTCGAAGCGGGAAAAAGTCATACAGGTCTATATCAAATGCTTAGATGACGAAAATGCGGAACTCCGTTTCGACGCCCTGGTTTGCCTGGGACCGATAACCGAGGTTCGGAACCATGTCGACATGTATCGCAAATGTCTGAAAGACAAAGACGGCCGGATACGCGAATTGGCACTAAAGCGACTCGCCGAAGAAGCTTCGGAGAGGGTCCGGGAATCATTGAGAGCGGAGATTGAAACCCTCCTCGATGATCCCGACATGAAAGTCAAAAGGACCGCCGTGAAGTTTTTAACCAAGAACGGGGAGTGAATTGGGTAGAAGGCCATGGCGAGCCGTCATAAAAGCTGCCCCTTCCAAAGTTCCCTTTCACTCAATAAACTTTGACGTCGCTGGGCGAGATTGAATGTCATGCCATTTGGCAGTCAAATACGTGCCAGAACGAGCCAAACGAGAGAGTGTCATAAATGTTGCCGACGAATTCATTAATCGAAGCACTGGGGGGCCAAAAAGTCTTCAAGAGCCGAATCACTAATTTAGACGAGCTAAGGGAGGCCGTGAAGGCTGGGCTCCCCTACGCTTCGCTGGAGGCGCTGATTGGCAAACTTGGACTCGGCCGCGAAGAGGCGGCAGCAGCGTTGCACTTGCCGCAACGAACGATCGCCCGCCGTAAAAAAGAGCGGAAACTCCGGGCGGACGAATCGGACCGGTTGCTGCGGTTGGCTCGAATCAGCGCCCAGGCAAAGTCCACATTGGGAAGCGAAGAAAAGGCGGCTCAGTGGCTGCGCCGGCCGAATCGGGCGCTTGGTAATCGCCCTCCTCTCGACCTCATAGATAACGACATCGGCATTAGGCAAATCGAAGAAATTTTAGGCCGGATCGCTCACGGCACGATCAGCTAGTGCTAGTGCAAGTCTGGCGCATCTGTTCCAGAAGACACCAACGCTTCGACGGTGAAGGCGCTCGCTTGTACGGCGGACGTTGGAACTACGCGGGAACTGCCGCTGTCTACACTTCCGCATCCCTCGCCCTCGGGCATTGGTGTTGTTTGTTCATATTGACGTCGATTTACTTCCGAACGATCTCGTCGCCATCGCCGCCGAGGTCCCGGAAAGGCTTGCCGTCGAGACCGTAAAGGCAGCGAGTCCGCCGAAGAACTGGCGACGTTACCCAGCATTAGAATCCCTCAAAGACATCGGCACAAATTGGGCAGCAAGAGGTTCAACAGCAATCTTAGCTGTGCCCTCTGCCATCATTCCCGAGGAGCAAAATTATCTTCTCAACCCAGAGCACCGAGATTTCAAGCGAGTTCGCTTGCGCAGATCGATCCCGTTTCACTTCGACCCCCGCATGTGGAAGTAAGCCCCCCGCGCGCGCTACGTCCTCAGTTGGCGCAGTTGAATGTCCCACATATCTCTGCCAATGGATCGCAGTGGGTCATTGCACAATTGCCGATTACGCACTGTATCCATACACTCGTTTGGCGGATGAGTCTGGCTTCAACCTTAACGAGTTTCCTTCCGTTGAGCGGTGGTTAGAGCAGATCGAGGCCGAAGCGGGATACATACCGATGCGAACCGATGGGGCGTTGGAGACGCGTGGTTTGCTGAGTATTGCAAAACTCGTTCGTAGCGCCAGCAAGCGCGCTAGTTTGCGTGGTCAATAATTGCGAAGTAGTAGATGTTAGCATGACGATTCGCGATGCCACCGAAGCTGACCTTCCGGCCATCGTTGCAATCTATAACGCGTCGGTTCCAGGACGCACCGCCACCGCGGACACCGAGCCGGTATCCATTGAAAGTCGGCGTGAATGGTTCCGCGATCATGACCCGGAAAAACGTCCACTCTGGGTTGCGGTTGACGACGAAATCGTTGTCGGCTGGCTCAGTTTTCAATCATTCTACGGACGCCCGGCGTACCACGCCACCGCCGAGATCAGCGTGTACGTTACTCCGGCATTGCAGCGAAAAGGAATCGGGCGGGAACTGCTGGCCATGGCCATCGAGCGAGCACACCGATTCGGACTAAAGACGCTCCTGGGATTCATCTTCGGCCACAACGAAGCGAGCCTGCATTTGTTTGAAAGCTTTGGGTTTCAACGCTGGGGAGTTTTGCCGGCGGTCGCTGAACTAGACGGCATCGAGCGGGATCTGATAATTTTGGGGCGTCGTATCACGGAATGAACCGAGGCGTGCATCCGATTGGAAGGGAAAGCCATGAGCGTTCTGGTAAATTGGTCGAGTACTGCTTTGGCTCTTTCGTTAATGGGCCTCACGGTCTTATCGACGACTTCAGTCAGCGCCGCCGATATCAAGGAGCTTCGATCAATTCTCAAACCAAGGAAAGATACATTCCTGTCGAGCTCTGGGCCGGAACGGATTGGGATGGAAAAACGGAACTAAAGATGCCGCCCGTGGACAATATCTACCGGCATCGGCGCGCACACTATGAGATCAAAGGATGGAATGGGCGCATCCGGTGATGGGACAAACCTTCGTCTTCTACGAACGAATAAATCCCGGCAGAGAAGGTGTCAAATTGCAGCGATTCACCGTTAACGAGGAGAAAAGCGGGCTGGGGCGCGTCTACGACGCCAGGCCGGGGCTGGGAACGCGAATGTTTTCAGGAGGGCTCAAGTTTCCATTAGGACATTGGAAAGAAGGCGAGACGAGAAAATTTCTGTACAAGCATTATGAAGGCTCAAGAGTTGCCGATCGCGCGGAAACGATCACGATCAAGCAAATGGACTTTCAATTTCAACAAAGCTCCCATTGCTTGGAGTTTTATTGGACCGCGACGGATCGTGACGAGAAACGATTCTATGATCGCCAAACCTACATCTACTGCCCCGGCCAAAGCATGGTGAGCCAGACTCAACACTAAGAGTAATCGAATGTCCTACGACAAATTCTACCGATTTTACGACATGGTCATGGGCGACCGGTCGGATGCGGCGAGGTATATCGTCAACCTGATTGCGCGTCACAAGCCTGAGGCGAAGACGGTGTTAGAGATCGCTTGCGGCACCGGCAGCATATTGGGCATCCTCTCGGCTTCCTACGAGGTAACCGGCCTGGACCGTTCTCGTCCGATGCTCACCATCGCCAGAAAGAAGCTCCCGCATGTGCGCTTCGTCCGGCAAGACATGACCAGCTTTCATATCGCACGACGCTTTGACGCGATCGTTTGCGTATTCGACTCCATCAATCACCTGCTCCGCTTCTCAGATTGGCGGAAAGTCTTTCGACGCGTTGCGTTGCATCTGAAAGACGACGGAGTTTTTATTTTTGACATTAATACACTCGGCAAACTGCGGCGTCTCGCCAGTGGTCCCGCCTGGGAAAGGTGGTTTGATCGCGATCTGGCCATCATCAAAGTGACCGGGGGACGACGAGGAGTATTCAAATGGGATGTCAAAATTTTCGAACACCAGAATGGGGATAGTTACAGATTGTTCCACGAAAAGATCAGCGAAATCGCCTTTCCAAAACAACAAATAGTTGGTTGTCTGCAGAGTCATTTTAAGGAAGTCAAAGCGTTCGATCCTTTCGGTGCGAAGGCATCGGATCGGTCGGAACGGCTCTATTTCGTGGGCAGAGTGCGTCACGCCTAGGCGACGGCGTTTCTTCCGCACTGCAGCACAGCAGCCGGCTCGACGCTATTCGCCTTCACTTCTATTCCGTTTGATCGATCCCTTGTGTTAACCTCTGCTCCAACTAAGAATTAATTTAGGAGTCGTCAGTTAACCATGCAGCACAATCCGCCCGCTGAATTTCACCAACCTCAAGGCTTTCTCTCTCTTGCCAAAAACGTCGGGATCAAAGACAACACTCTCGATCTAACCGTCATCTATTCGACAGTCCGCGCGCGCGCGGCGGCGATGTTCACACGGAATCGTTTCCCCGGCGCGCCGGTGATCGTCGGGCGGAAACATATCACCAACGGCTTTGCGCAGGCGCTGGTGATCAACAGCAAAAACGCCAACGTGGCGATGGGCAAGCAAGGGATCGACAATGCGATCGAGACTTGCCGCATTGTGGGCGAAGAGCTCGGCGTCGATTCCTATGACGTTCTTCCCTTTTCTACCGGTGTGATTGGCCGGCCCCTGCCGATGGACAAGATTCGCTCGGGATTGCGCGGCATTCGCGCTGAATTGAAACCCGACAATCTCAAACTCGCCGCCGAAGCGATCATGACCACGGATAAGTATCCGAAATATTTTTCCTGCCACGTAGGCTCGGCGGTGATCGCCGGCATCGCCAAGGGCGCCGGCATGATCGAGCCCAATATGGCGACGATGCTCGTCTACTTGATGACCGATGCCGCCCTGCCTAAGTCGGCGATGCGGCCAATGTTGCGTAGAGTGGTCGACCGAACTTTCAACTCCATGAGCATCGACACTGACACGAGCACGAGCGATACCGTCGTCCTGATGGCGAATGGTCTCGCCGGCGACGTAAAACTTGGGCAGTTCGAAAAAGGTTTGTTGGAGGTTTGCGAATATCTCACCAAAGAAATCGCACGCAGCGGCGAGGGCGCGACAAAGTTGATCACCGTCGACATCAGTCACGCCAAGACCGAGGCGCAGGCAAAGCGCGTGGCTAAATCGGTCGTCAATTCGCCGCTCGTCAAAACCGCCGTCTATGGCTGCGATCCGAACTGGGGCCGGGTGATCATGGCCGTCGGCAAGTGTTTTGATCCTAGCATCGAGCCTGCCAAAGTTACGATTCGGTTCGGGAACACAAACGTTTTCAGAAGGGGTTCGCCGGTCGATTGTGATCTCGAAGCGCTGCGGCAATATCTCCGCCAGCCGGAAGTTACGATTGCCGTTGACCTCGGTATCGGCAAAGCTTCAACGCGAGTCTGGGGTTGCGACTTGACGGAAGGTTACGTTAAAGAAAATGCGTACTATACGACGTGAAGCCCATCGTGGCTCGTGATCGTGGACGTGATCGTATGACTCGAACTTCTTTTCACGAACACGATCACGGTTCTATTGGCGTAAAACGATTCAGAGCGAATTAGGCTATGCACAAACAGGTGACCAATTTTCTCCTGAAAGGCGGCCGGCTGATCGATCCCGCGAGTGGCAAAGACGGCTTCCTAGACATTGGAGTACGCGACGGCAAAGTCGCAGCCATCGGTGCCGATCTCGCCGCTGATGGCGCCACGGTGATCCATGTCAAAGATCACATCGTCACGCCGGGGTTGATCGATGTTCACCTTCATTTGATGAAAGGGCTCGGCGCCTTCGGCGTCGACCCGGATATTTTCGGCGTCGGCTCCGGCATCACGACCGTAGTCGATGCCGGAAGCGCGGGGCACACGCTGCTTAACGTGTTTCGCAACTACGTAACCGACAACGCCAAGACCCGAGTGCTGAATTACATCAACCTTTCGACGCTCGGCGGAGTAAGTGGCCCGGGCTACAGCATTCTTGCCGATCCGCGGCTCATCGATGAAGCCAAAATCGAGCAAGCCGTCGAAGCCAACCGCGACATCATCGTCGGCATCAAGATCATGGCCACCGGCGGTGCGCTAGGAGCGCAAGGCTTGAAGCCTTTAGAACGCGCGCGCAAGCTCGGCGACTCTCTGAAATTGCCGCTACTTGTCCATATCGGCGAAAGTTGGACCAAAGACACGGCGCCGGTTCACGTCCGCGATGTGCTCAAATATCTTCGCGCCGGCGATATCGTCACGCACATGTTCACGGTTCATCCCGGCGGTTTACTCGACGGCAACGGCAAACTCTGGCCGCAGGTGCGGGATGCCAAGGAATCCGGTGTTCTTATGGACGTTGGCCACGGCCTGCATAATTTGAACTTCGACGTCGCGCGCAAAGTGCTCGACCAAGGACTGCACCCCGACGGCGTTTCTACCGACGGCCACCGTGGCAACCGCTCCGGCCCGGTTTATGATCTACCGACTACGATGGCAAAGTTAATGGCGCTGGGATTTTCTCTGAATCAGGTCGTGGAAATGGCGACGGCGAACGCAGCGAAGCTCTTGGGACGAACCGGCGATTTGGGCACCCTGAAAGTCGGCGAGTCCGCCGAGATTTCAGTATTGAAAGTTGCAGACCGAGAGTGGAAAGCAGTCGATTCGCAGAAAGGCACAATCCCTGCTCGTCAAGTCATCGTGCCGGTGTACGCGATCCGTGGCGACACGATCTTCGAGCCGCTGCCGGTGGAACGGCCGTGAAGATTTTTAACCGCAAAGGCATGCAAAGGTCGCAAAGAGATATCAGACGTAGGGTGCGCTTGCGCACCAAACATTTCTCACCACGAACGGCACAGCGCTGCTCCGGCCGCGACCAAACCTGAAAAGCCGGTTCATTTTCCGGTCATACCGGCGGAAGCCGGTATCCATCCCCGCCTCCTCCGCGCTGTTAAAACCTTATGCCGAACCGGTCTCCCGCACCACCACCCAACCTGGATTCCGGCTTTCGCCGGAATGACGGAGAGGCAATGACGGACCTGGCTCAAAAAATTTGCCCAAGCTGCGAAAAATCCTAAGCATAGCAGCACGAAGTGATTCATCATCTTACGCTCGCCCACAGAGGATGAAAACGGAACCCTCTTCCTAAACCCTGGGTTGACCTCCAACGTATATCCCTCCCTCTATGCCACGCCATACCAACTCGTCACCCCCGAACGTTTTAATCGGGGGTCCAGTCCGAAATTCCCCTGGATTCCCGCTAAAAGCATACGGGAATGACGAAATCTAGGACTGCCACGCCCCACCCAATTTTCGAAGGAGTTCACGAAGGAAATTTGTAGGGGCGGGTTTGAAACCCGCCCTCCTCTTTGCGAACTTTGCGTTCCTTGCGGCTAAATAATCTTACCTTCTTCGTCGCGTCGTCGTACTGCCGAAGATTGAACCCAGCACACCGCGAATGATTTCCCGGCCAACCTGACTGCCGATGGCACGTGCTGCACTTTTGCCGAACGCGTCCAATAATGTCTCGACTTCGGACTTTCCACTACTCTGCGTCTCGGTAGGAGCTTGTCCCGCTTCTGCCTGCGGCGTACGCGCTTTCAGCATTTCATAAGCGGATTCTCGATCGACAACCTTTTCGTAGTGACCATAGATCGCTGATTGCTTGATCACCTGCTCGCGCTCCGCTTGGGTAAGCGGCGGCAGTTGGCTTTGCGGCGGAAGAATGAACGCGCGATCCACGGCATTGGGTTGGCCCTTTTCGTCGAGAAAAGAAACCAACGCTTCACCGACGCCGAGCTCCGTGATCGCTGATTCGACGTCGAGCTCTTTGCTTTGACGAAACGTCTGCGCCGCCGCTTTCACCGCTTTCTGATCGCGCGGCGTAAACGCGCGCAAGGCATGCTGCACGCGATTCCCCAATTGGCCCCAGCACGACGTCCGGCACGTCCAACGGATTCTGAGTAACAAAGTAAACACCGACGCCTTTGGAACGGATCAGGCGAATGACTTGCTCGATCTTTTCCAGCAAGACGTTAGGCGCGTCGTTGAACAACAGATGCGCCTCATCAAAGAAAAAGACCAACTTGGGCTTTTCCGGATCGCCGACTTCGGGCAGCCGTTCGAAGAGTTCGGACAGAAGCCATAGCAAGAATGTCGCGTAAAGTTTCGGAGCCCTGATCAGTTTGTCGGCGACAAGAATGTTGATAACGCCTCGCCCCTCGTTGTCCGTCTGCATCATGTCATCGAGGTCGAGCGCCGGCTCACCGAAGAAATTGTCGCCACCCTGCTCTTCCAATACCAGTAATCCGCGCTGGATCGCGCCGATGCTTGCCGTCGAGACGTTGCCGTATCGAGTTTTGAACTGGGCGGAGTTGTCGCCGACGTGCTGCAGCATGGCGCGCAGATCCTTGAGATCGAGTAGCAGCATCCCGTTGTCGTCGGCGACCTTAAACGCCAATGTCAGTACGCCGCTTTGGGTTTCATTGAGATTGAGCAAGCGCGACATCAGCAGCGGGCCCATGTCAGAAATGGTAGTGCGAACCGGATGCCCCTGCTCCCCGTAAAGATCCCAGAAGGTTGTCGGGAAATTGGTGTATTGAAATCCGTCGAGTGCCAATTGCTTCACCCGCTCCACGATGTTCGGATTTTCTTGACCCGGCTTGGCAATACCCGACAGATCGCCTTTGACGTCGGCCATGAAAACCGGGACGCCGATAGCGCTAAATTTTTCGGCGATGACCCGCAGAGTCACGGTCTTGCCGGTGCCGGTAGCCCCGGCGATCAAACCATGACGGTTGGCCATGCGCGGCAACAAACAGCAAACCCCGCTTCCTTTGGCGATCGGCAGCGCTTCGGGCATCCCTGGACCTCCCTTATTTTTCGCTCACTTAACTCGTCTTTCTACGACTTTGGACTTGAGAAAATCAAACGACTCATATATAAACCACCACCAGCGTGAATGAAACGTCCGGTTCACGCGTCCAAGTCACCAGAACGAAATAGATCGGCCGGATCGAGTGGAGGGCGATGCGATCGTCTATTCGTTTCAAACTAACTAACACAATTCCACAAGGGGGATCACTTAATGAAACGTTTTCTGGCTGTTTTAATTGCTTCCATGTTTCTCGCGTCCGCAGCTTATGCGGCAGATGTCACGAAAGAAGAATCCAAGGCCGCCGACAAGAAGGCTGAAGGCAAGAGCAGCGACGAGAAAAAGGCTGAGGGAAAAGGCAAGGGCGACGTGAAGAAGACGGATGGCAAGGCGAAAGCCGCTGACACCAAGGGCGGCGCGATGGGCGAGGAGAAGGCCGGTGAGAAAAAGGCCGGCGCGATGGGCGAGGAGAAGAAGTCGACCAAGTAAGTTTTATCTTCGAGCAAGGTGGCCCTCCCCACCTTGCTCGTGCATTTCCAGTCCGACTCTCCGACATTACTCAGTTCACAGTACTCAATTTTATCCATTGCCATCTAAGAAGACGAGACTCGGCGCTGGCGTTGAATCTTATCAATTGTCGAATTGGCAAGCCGTTGCGAGCGTCTAAATAACCAGATTCGGTCGAACCGAATGGAGGGCGGTTCAGTCGAAAAACCAGTCAACGCACCCCATTAACCAAACCAAGGAGGTCGTTCTATGAAACCCTATCTCGCATTGTTGATTGCGGCCCTTTTCTTAAGCGCCGCGTCGTTAGCTGTGGCCAAGGATTACCAAGTCACCGGCCCGGTACTCGATGTGAAGGACGACGTCATCGTCGTCAAGAAGGGCAATGAGAACTGGGAAATCGCGCGCGACAAAAACACCAAGACTACCGGTGATATCAAAAAGGGCGATAAGGTCATGATCAAATACAAGATGACCGCCACCAGCATCGAGAGCAAGGAAGCGCCCAAGAAAGCCGCAGCGGAACCAAAAGCCAAGGCTGACGAGAAAAAAACCGACGCCAAGACCAAGTAGCTAAACTCAAACAAATCCCTCCTTCGAAACGGGCCGCCACGCGGCCCGTTTCTCGTTTTTGGGTAGTGGTTCATTTTCAATCCGCCATGACTCTTAAATCGAGAAACATTTCTCGCTTCGCCAGACTGTGTGAAAACTTCATTCATGGTTCGACTGGGCTCACCACGAACGGAAGCGAGGCAGACAGAAATCGAATACTTAGCCGTTCGCCCTGAGCGTCGTCGGAGGGCTCCGATAGAGTTTTCACACAGTCTGTTGCTCGGAATGACAACTACATAAGCCATTTGTAGTGAGAGACTTTTCCCAAACTGAACCACTACCCGTTTTTTGGGTCGGCTTTTATTATTCCTGGAACTTTGTTAACGTTGATGGCCTAAACGTCAAGGACTTCAACGTATATGGATTCACGCTCACAAGTGGTGATCGTTCATAGCTCCGATCTTCACTTAGGCACCGATGACAGTTTCAGCGACAGAGACCGTCTGGATGTGCTTCCCAAGGTTTTGACCGCCGCTTTGGAAGTCAATGCCGATGTGGTCGTGCTTGCCGGCGACTCCTTTGACAATCATCGTCAACCCATCGAGCTTCTCGAGCGGGCGGCGCAAATGCTGCGCGATTATCGAAGACCAGTGGTCATATTGCCGGGCAATCACGACCCGCTTACTCCCGACTCAGTGTATCGTCGAGCCGGGCTCGGCGTGATCCCCAATGTCAGCATACTTGGTTTGAACGTCGAACAAGCGGTGTTGTTTGCCGAATTCGAGATGGAAATTTGGGGTCACGCCCACTTAGACTATAGCGATATGTCACCGCTGGCCAACCCGCGACCACGCACCACTCGCTGGCAACTCGCCGCGGCGCACGGCCACTACGTCGACGAAGTCCGCGATCCGAACCGATTGATCGGCTCCTGGCTGATCCATCGCGAGGAGTTGAACGCCACCCAGGCGGACTACGTCGCCCTCGGCCACTGGAACCAATCCACTCAAGTCGGCGATGGCGAAGTCGCCGCCTATTATTCCGGTTCGCCGGAATACACCGGCACCGTCAACGTGATTAAGTTGTGCAACAACGGTGCGGTTGAAGTCATTCAAGCGCCATTGAACGGATATCGGAAATGACCGTTCAAAGTTGAATGCTGGAGCTCGCTTCTGTACCGAACCCTGAAGTTTGAACCTTGAACTGCCGTGAGGCGTCACGCCGGCATGAGTAAGCGCGCCTCATCGGCGTCGACCACCGGATTTTTGGGCCGTTTCTTTTCGAGAACCCGAATCACTTCCTCCGCCGCTCCCCACTCGCCGCGTTTTGAGGCTTCCAATGTCATGGCGCCCACGTGCGGCGTCCAGAGCACGTTGTCAAGTTGGATCAAGGGATGATCTTTTGACGGCGGCTCATTGGCAATGACATCCAAAGCGGCGCCGGCGATCTTTCGTTCGCGCAAGACCTCGCACAATGCGTCCTCATCGACAATGCCGCCGCGTGCGGCATTAATCAAAAACGCCGACGGTTTCATCAGCGCTAATCCATTGGCACCGATCATTCCCTTGGTTTCGCGATTGAGCGGACAGTGGATCGTCACGAAGTCGGATTCGGCGAGCAGCTCCTCTAGCGCAACCCACTTACCGCCGAGCGCCGTAACGTGGGACTCCGGTATATACGGATCGTAGACGAGAAAATCCATCTCGAACGCCCGCACGCGAAGCGCCACGCGGGTGCCGATATTCCCCATGCCGACGATGCCGATGGTCTTGCCGGCGAGCTCGGTGCCGATGAATTTGAGATAATCACTCCAGCGATTTTCTTTCACCGCGCGATGAGCCTCATGGGTGTGGCGCACCAACGCGATCAGCTGCCCGCAGACCAACTCCGCCACTGAAACGGAATTGCTACCGGGCTGGTTGGTCACCCAGATCCTGAATTCTTTGGCGGCCTCGAGATCAACGCGCGATGGATCGACGCCGACCCCCGTGCGCGCAACAATCTTAAGACGACCGTCGCTTCGTTCCATCTGGTCACGGGTAATTTTTCCCTTCCTGCTGATCACCGCGTCTACCCGCGCCGCTTCCAACTCCCAGCGCTCCGGCTCGACCCAGGGATTGATCACGACCAGCTCGACCCGCTCGCGCAACCATCTCAACACGTCTGGTTGAAACTCTTCGACCAAGACCCGGCCCAGTGACATAAATTGCCTCCCCTTCGCCTGGCGGTTAGTGTATCCGCAATCAACTATAATAGAATGGATTATGCAATTCCGACGCGGCGTTGTCCCTTGACGGCAATCGTTCTTACCTCTATATGCTAATCGACTGTCGGGCGTCACAAACGTTCTCTAAGATGCGCCGTACCAGTTGGAGCCTGCGCGGCGGTGGGGACACGCCAATGAAAATATTTGTCTTCTTGGTCTTATCTGTCCTATTGCCGATAAAGGCTTCGGCCGAGCGGGTGAGAACAGCCATTCCCCGCGCGACCCTGAATTACCTCAGCCTCCCGGTCGCAGAAGTGAAAGGCTATTTTCGCGATCAGGGGTTTGAAAACGAAACCATCGTCATTCCCGGCACCACGGCAATAGCTGCGATTGTGAGCGGCGATGTCGACTATAGCGGCGCCGGCGGCAGCGGCATGCGCGCGGCGTTGCGCGGCGCACCGATCAAGGCCGTCATGTTTCAGACCGAAAAAGTCACTTGGTACTTATTGGCGGCCGCGGACATTCAAAAGATTTCCGATCTCAAGGGAAAACGTATCGCCGTCGGGACCGTCGGCGATACCCAGGACACATTGATCACCATGCTGGTCGAGCGTGAAGGAGTTTCGGGTCGCGAGATTACCCGCATAGCCATGCCCTCCCGCAACACGACAAACACAATCCTATCGCTCAAGACCGGAGCGTTCAGTGCGGCGGTGGTCAATGCCGATGAATCTCTGCTCGGCGAAAGAGAAGGGTTGCGCACCCTGGCGTTTGTCGGCGATCTGTTTCCGTATCCCTTCCAAGGATTCGTGGCGCCGGACAAGACGATCGCCGAACGCCCGAACGATATCAAGCGATGGCTCAGAGCGATGGCCCGGGCTTTGATGTTTATCCGCGAGCGGCCGGAAGAAGCGGCCGATATCGCGATGAAGAAAATCCCGATGGGAAATGTCACCCGACCGATGGTCATCGAGGGCATCCGCCGCTTCGCCAAGGCGATTCCGGACGGCGTCCCAGGTCTGCCTTCCGTCCAGGGGATCAAGAACCTAATGGAGTTCGACGTCAAAGCGCCCCTCAAAATTAAGGAAGACGTGTCGCCGGAAAAAGTGATGAGCCTCAAGCTGATGCGCGAAGTAAAGGAAGAGCTCGAAACCAAGCGATAACGGCGTTAAACCCCGCCGAGAAAGAAAGGATACATTGTCATGATGCGACGCTTTATCGTAACGATCGCGTTCCTCAGCGCGTTGATCCCGGCGCTCGAGTCGCAAGCTGCAAAAGTTTCCGTGCTGATCGATTTCGATCCAAAGAGCGCAGATCAGACGGTCGTTGTCGAGAGTATCGCGGTCGACCACAAAGATCGGCTCTACGCCTGCGATCGGGTCTCCGGCAACGTCTGGCGTATCGACCCCAAAAATCCGAAACTGGTGGTCGTCGGCCGCGTCCAAGAACGCGATGTCGGCGGCAAGAAAGTTCGCGCCAACGTATCCGGCATCGTTTTCAACGCCGCGGGCGATCTTTATCTCACCGCCGGTGGGTTCAATGAAGTGCTGCGCATCCGCGGTCGCAATCTCGACCCCGACGAACCCGGCCTGGCGCAAACTTTCGCGACTGAAACCGACGGCGCCAACGGCATCGCCTTCGATAAAAACGGTAGTCTTTACGTCAGCGGCGGCAGAAACGGGAGAATCTACCGCACCGGACCGGAAGGCGGCAGAGCCCAGGTTCTCACGCAAATCCCCCTGCACACGCGAGTCCTTCCCGACGGCAAAACCGAGCAAGCGCTCACCGCCAATGGCATCGTTTTCGACAAGCAAGGAACCACTCTTTACGTCGCCGACACCGCGCGCGGCGCTATCTGGAAAATCGCTATCGGTGCTGACGGCAAAGCGGGACAACCAGCGCTATTGACTCAAAGCGTGTTACTCGAAGGCGCTGACGGCCCGGCGTTCGATCCGCAAGGAAACCTTTGGGTGGCGGCGAACGAACGCAATGCCGTCGTTCTCGTGCAGCCGGATGGTCGAGTCTTCGACGTCCAAAAAAATGACAGCAAGGGACCGCTCGAATTTCCCACATCAGTGGTCTTCGTCGGCGCCACGGCCTACGTCAGCAACTTCGATACTCCGCGGCGCGATAACTTGGCGGCGGACGGCAAGACTTCGCTCGACGGGATCGGCGCGTCCATTATAAAAATCGAACCCTAAACGACGCCTGGCATGCTACAGACTATCTTTGGCGGCAAAGTATTCGGCCTATTCGTCCTATCGGTTGTATTTTTTCACTCTTTTGCCGCCCACGCCCAAGAAAAGAAAAATCTCCGCATCGTCTTCGTCAGCCTCTCTTGGAATAACCAACTGCCTTTTCGCGCCGCTATCGCCAAAGGCTTCTTCAAGGACCAGGGACTGACGCTCGAACCGATCTTTGTCCGCGGCGGACCGATAGCCATCACCGCATTAATCTCGGGAAACGTCGACTTCGCTAGCATCGGCGGCGCTCAGGCGGCGATCCGCAGCAACGCCCGCGGCCTCGATCTGCAGATCATCGCCTCGTTGTCCAATTATACGAATTATACGTTGCTCGGTAGCAAGGAAACCAAGACTGTAGAAGACCTGCGCGGTAAGATCGTCGGTGTTACCGGCGCGGGCGCTTTCTCCGATTTCGCCATCCGCATCTACCTCAAGCGGCACAACCTCGATCCCGACAGAGATGTCATTTTGCGCGCCATTGGTGGAACCGCACTCCGCGCCATCGCCCTCGAGAGAGGGGTCATCTCGGCGGCGCCGTTTTCCGCCGAGGATACCGTGAGATTGCTCGACAAAGGTTTTCCGATGATCGTGAATTTGAACGAAGCGTTGAGAATCCCGCAAAGTGTCTTCGTCACTCGCGGCGAAGTGCTGCAAAAATACCCGGAGACGACAAAGCGATTTCTCAAGGCGGTGATCATGGGAATGCAGTTCGCCAAGCACAACAAACAAGAAGCCATCAAGACCGGCTTTGCCGCGGGCCTTCAAGGCGATCTCGACGTCGTTAACCGCTCCTATGATCTCTTTAGCCCAGGTTATGCCGCCGACCTCTCGGTCGCTCAAGACGGCATTCAGATCATGCTCGATGAAGACATCCGCGCCGGCGTCGTCGACAAAAAATTTACTCTCGATCGCGTTATCAATGACCGAATTTTGAAACAGGCACAGCAGGAACTCAAAGCGGAAGGAAAGCTGAGGTAATAATCCGGTAGTGCTTCCATTTCAACGGCGCGTCATGCGGGGGCAGACCCCTCCCTGTGTCTGCCCGCTCGGACGAGCGCAGGGGGACGTCCCTGCAAGTTTTTTTGCAAATCTGACGCAATGCCGATAGCCTTTCCGCCTTGCCGAAATCACGCCACAGTAGTACGGTAATTTAGATTTCGGCGACTCAAATAAGGACTTAATTCCCGCTCACGGAGGTGAATTATGGCGATCGGACTTTCTCATGGCGGCACGAATGTCTACTCATCAAACGAAGGATCGACGCAACTCTGGGTCGGCACCCAAGACGGATTGGTTCAGTTCGAACGCGAAAGCAATGGGAAATGGCGCGAAGCTCAGCGCGCCCTGCGCGGCCAGCATATCAGCGCGATCATCTTCGAGCGCACAACCGGGACGATGTTCGCCGGCGCATTTTTCGGTTCGGTCCACGCGAGCGCAGACGGCGGGAAGACTTGGGAGCGGCGTGACAACGGCATTCCGATCCACGACGTCTACAGTCTCGCCTCCAACGTCGTAGACGGCAAAGTTCGCGTTTATGCCGGGACACAGCCGGCTCATTTGTTCATCAGCGAAGACTTAGGGCTCCATTGGCATGAAATTCCGTCGCTGCGCTCCGTGCCGACGGTTTCCCAGTGGTCGTTCCCGGCACCGCCGCATGTCGCTCATACGAAATTTATCACCTTCGATCCCAAAGATTCGAAAACCATCTACGCGTGCATTGAACAGGGCGCGTTTCTGAAAAGCACGGATGAAGGAAAGAGCTGGACTGAATTGAATACGGTCGGCTTGCTCGCCGACAAAAATCGCCCCATCGAGCATTTCTATGATGTGCACCGCTGTTTGATCGACCCGCGCGATCCGAAGAGAATCTATGTCACCGGCGGCGCCGGCCTGTACGTCACTTATACCGGCGGCGGCAGTTGGGAACGATGGATGAGTCCGGACTGGGCGGCAGACGTTTATCCCGACGGCTTCACCTGGAATCCGAAAAATCCCGATCTCATGTTCGTGGCGACCGCGGAACACAACCCGACGACCTGGCGAAAGGCGGGTCCAGCGGCGCGCGCTGAGGGGAAGATTTATCGGAGTAACGACGGCGGAAAAAATTGGCAGCGGCTCGGCGGTGGACTCCCGGAAAGCTTGAAGCATGAATTTGGCGCTCTGTGCCTCGAGGAATCAAGTGGCAGATGTTCGATCTTCGGTGGCACGACCGGTGGTGAAGTTTTTTGCAGCGAAGACGGTGGCGAAAGCTGGAGCTGTATCGCGTCGGATTTAGCGCCGATTTCAAAGAAGGGGCACGAGCGGTTACTGGCGGCGAGCTAGATTATTTCACCACTTTCCCCTTCTCCCTCGTCTCCCTCTGGGAGAGGACAGAGCTGAGGGCGATCAGCCTCAGGCTGAAGCGGGCGAGGGGAAACATCATGGCGAGAGCAGGGCTCAAAGCGTTTGATTGTGAACTTAACGACGAATAAGGACCTTGGCGGTTTCCTCGCCCAGGAGTTGATCGAGCAAAGCGAACACGACGCCGCTGTCACACCCATGGACGCGGTGCTGGATGCAGCGCGAGCGGGAAAGTTTAGCGCGGACCAGTGCTTCAAACTCCTAGCCCGTTTATGGACGCTGAAGCGCACGATGTATTACGTCTATGGTGGCTGGGCCCAGGGGATCAATCTGAACGAGTATCCGCCCTCCGTCGCTTACCTCTTCGGTAAGCAGATTTACGACGAATCTACACATGAAATGCAGTTTTGTGACGAGATTCTCCGGCGCCGCTGGGCGCGCACGCAAAAACAATTGTTCGCGCATCCCTATGCCCAATTCGGCACGGCGACCCGCACCGGCGCTTATATCTTTTGCTTGCGCGCGCTGGCCAATTATCCGCAGAATGTGCGCATCGCCGCGCTGAACCTCGGACCGAAAGTTATTGAGCTCGCCTGGACGGAGAAATTTGCAAAGACGTTTCCCGACGAAGCGATCCACGCACTTTTCCATAGCCAACTCGCGGAGACTCGAAGCCATGTCCTCATGGGATGTTTCCAAGTGGAACGTTTCCTTCAGAAGGAAGTTGACACCGAGTTGGCCAAGCGCCTATGCGCGGAAACGCGGCGGGATTATTTGTTCTATCTCGAAGAAAGCGCCCGCTTCGCGTTGGGACTTGAAGCGGAAAAAGCCGGAGAAGTAACCGTATCCGGCGATATCGATTGACGCAAAAAGGCGATCAAGTGTTCAACGTGCGAAGGTTCCACGGTTACGGAACTTCAACGTTTGGAACGATTTGAACGGCTCGAACGACTGGAACAAGATGTTTTTATGCCCGGCCTGAAAATCGCTCACGACAAATGCACTGAATGCCGCATGTGTTATGTCGTGTGCCGCGAGATCAACATCAACGCGGTGGTCGTCTCGCCAACATCGCAGCATTTGCTGGAAATCGACGAGCGCTGCATCTATCCGAAGTGCACCGTTTGTCTGATGTACTGCCCCGCGGAAGGCTCGATCGTCGAAGCCGACACCGGACGCTCGCTCGTCCCGCCACCGCCGGAAGTCTGGACGGAGAACCAAAGATGGCCGCGACAGTGACCTTTGCAACATGGATCAAAGAAGGATTTCTCGCTTCACCAGACTGTGTTAAAACTCCGTTCATGGTTTCCTTCGACTTCGCTCAGGACAGGCTGGCTCACCACGAACGGAATCGCTTCGTTTGAAATTAGGCACTAGCCGTTCGCCCTGAGCGCCGTCGAAGGGCTCCGATAGAGTTTTCACACAGTCTGTCGCTCGAAATGACAAGCAAGCTATTTTGTCGTAGCGCACCGCCATCCTGTCATCTCGAACGAAGTGAGAGATCTTACCGACTTGAACTATTGGAACGACTTGAACCCCTGGAACGTTTGGAACGGAGATCATCATGCAACCGATATTGAGTGACTTCTTGGATAAATGGGTCTACCCCACCGGCTTCACCGGACCGGGCGTCGATTTCCGCCTTCGCCAGACCGAGCGCTGCCTACCGCTTTGGGATAAACTTGTTACTCAGGCTATTGATTTCGCCGAGAAGGATCTCAAATCGGGTAGCGCTGAATACAAAGCTGTCCGCGCTCGCGCCGGCTATGCCGCCGAGGGGCCGTACATGTCGCTCAAGCAAATGTCGACGCAAATTCTTTCAGTCGAGATCCACGAGCAGCCGAGATACATCGACCTTCAGCGCATGCGCGCGCGGCAAATCTGGGACGAAGTGAAGCACGGCCAACTGCATGCCGACGTGCTTTTGCGCGGCGGCTTCATCAAGCGCGAGGAAGAGCTGATGGACGATCCACGCGCCAATACGCAGCCGAAACTTTCCTATTTCGGCATGACCGCGATGTTTCCTCATATTCACCCGCTCGCCCGCGCCGGCCAGCACTATTACAACGAATCGATGGCCTGCCTCGGCATCGCCGCGACGCTCAGCGTCATCGACGACGATCTGGTGCGCCACCAGCTGCACAGCCAATCGGCCGAAGAGATGATGCACTTCATGGAAGGCAAATATCAAATCGACGCCTACGCGCTCACGCCGGCGGATCAGAAACCGATCGAAGAAGTTTTCGATTTCCTCCTTCGTCCGTGGGCGCCGGAACCGAGCCGCGCGTTGGGCGGCTCGAAATAGACCACGGCATGAAAGTCAGAATCGTCGAAAACCTTTGCATCGCCTGCGGCCTATGCCGCGAAGTCTGCCCCGAACATGCCGTCCATCCGAAGATGCAGGACATCCACCACATGTACGAAGTCCTGGAACACGAATGCACCGGCTGCGGCGACTGTCTCCCATACTGCCCGGAACCCGGCGCGCTGGAAGAGTATGAGCCCATCGGCATTGCCCGCTAATCAATACTTGACTTCTCTTCCGCTACCGCACCAAGAAGAATTCTTAATCCGCAGCGGTAAAATCGCTTTGGAGGATCTTAGCCATGAGCAGCGATCCACGCGCGCGCAGCCTATCCGAAACGTGCATTCAACGCGGCCCCAATCGACCGCTCCATACCAAAGGCGGCTCGCCGAATTACGTGGAGAAGTCCTTAGCCGCCGCAGCCGAGCCTTTCAAAGGCATCACCAGCGACGGCGACGTCATTCCCGGTCTCTTCAGCGTCCAGAAGACCGGCGTTTCGACCCAGTCGATTCGTGAAGCGGCGGAAGCGTTCCTCGGGTCATTGAATGCGGAGCAGCGCGCCAAGACGCTTTTTTCTGTCGACACCGATCAGTGGCGCAAGTGGAGCAATATCCATCCGACGCTCATGCGCCACGGCACGCCGCTCTTCGAGATGAATGACGCCCAGCGCGATTGTGCCTTTGCGCTCTTGCGCGAGAGCCTGAGCAACGAAGGCTTCGAAGAAGCCCTGAACATCATGCACTTAAATGAAACCGTGCAGGAAATGACCGCCAGGCTCAGTGAATACGGCGAAGACCTTTACTGGCTGAGCATCATGGGCGCACCGTGGGCGACCGAGCCGTGGGGCTGGCAATGGGACGGGCATCATTTAATCATCAATTATTTCGTGCTCGGCGACCAGATCGTCGTGACACCGACGTTTTTGGGCGCGGAGCCGGTGCACGCAACGATCGGCAAATACACCGGCCTGAGAGCCTTCAAGGCCGATGAAGATCGCGGGCTGGCGTTGATCCGCGCGCTATCTCAGGCGCAGCGCGCCAAGACGATCATTGCTCCTGAAACGACAGGCGAGGATTTTACCACGGCGTTTCGCGACAATTTGGAGCTCAACTACGCAGGCATCCGCTACGACGAGCTGTCGAATACGCAAAATGATCTCTTACTTAGTTTGGTTGAATACCATGTTAGTCGTATGCGTAGCGGGCATGCCCGACTGAAACTGGAAGAAATGAAGCGACATCTGAAAGACACCTATTTCTGCTGGATGGGCGGCATGGAAGACGACAGCACATTTTATTACCGTGTCCAGAGCCCCGTGATCATCATCGAATTCGATCACCAGCGCGGCATCGCGTTCCGCGAAAAGACCAAGCCATATAAAGACCATATCCACGTCATCGTGCGCACGCCGAACGGGAACGATTACGGGAAAGATCTCTTGCGCCAGCATTACCAATACGGCCATCACGCGAGACGGCCCTCACCCTGACTCTCTCCCAAAGGGGCGAGGGAATAACAGGTCATTTATGTCACCAGGGGTCCGGTACAGACGAGTACTAATTTATTTCTGTGCGGTGTTGAGTGTGGCTGGACTATCGCCATCAAACGCCCTTGCTCAATCAAACATCAAGAAAGTCCGCCTGGGGATCGCCGCCACCAGCGTGGGTTTTCTACCGATCTACGCAGCCTACCATCGCGGCTTTTACAAAGAAGAAGGCATCGACCTCGAAATTATTCTGATGTCCCTCGCCGCCGCCAATAATGCGTTCTTCAAGGGTGAGATCGAATACAGCGCAGGGCTCACCGGCCTGGCTCTCGCCGCCGCGAGAAATTATCCGGCCAAAATCTTGATCTTCACCATTGCCAAGCCGCTTCAATCATTCATGAGCCGCAAAGAGATCAAGGAGCCTCGCGATCTCAAAGGCAAGAAGGTCGCCGGCAGCTCACCCGGCGGCTCGGCAACGATTCTCGCCTATCAAGCTTTGAGACACTTCGGTCTCGAACCGGGAAAAGACGTGCAGGTTTTGCCGATGGGCGGTTCGGGCGCCGGCCGCCTGGCGGTGCTCGAACAAGGGGTCGTGGATGCTTCGCTGCTCTCCGTTCCGGAGAATCTCATCGCTTTGAATAAAGGATATAACGAGCTGATTTTCTTGGGCGACATCGTCAATTTTCCGCAGAACGGTTTCGGAACATCTGTCACGCGCATTCAGCAACAGCCGGAGGAAGTTTACAAAATGGTGCGCGCTACGCTGCGCGGTTTGATGTTCATCATGGACGACGCGCACCGCGATCAGGCGCGCGATATCATGATGAAGCAGTGGCGCGTGAGCGATACCAAACTCGCCTCAGAAATGTTGGGTTATCTCAAGCGTGGCTTGGCAAAAGATGCCGTGATCAGTCCCGAGGCCGTGCAGTATTTCCTCGACTTGACCCGTGAAACTTCCAACGTTTCCCAACCCATCAGCGCGGCTCAAGTCGTCGATTTCAGTTTTCTCGACAGAGCGCGAAAGGAACTGCGCGGCGCGAGGTAGTGATCGAGAGACACACTTTTCACCACAAAGTTCCCCCTCCTTTTGTCCTCCCCCGCACACGCGGGGGAGAAAAGAGGTGGGGGTGGTGCGCCGGAATCGTGAATCGGAATCGGCTAGGTAAAAAGGAGGTAAAGGCAATGCTCGAATTCGAAGGCAGGCAAATTCCCAATGAGCTAAAGGAAATCGTTGACCCGAAACGCACCGTACTATTGGTTTGGGACATGCAGAATGATCAAGGGGGCGGTTCGTTCAATAAAGAAGCGTTGATCCGCAACGCTCCGCGGCTGATCGCGGCGGCCGCGCAGGCTAAGATCAAAACCGTCTACACGCGCCAGACGCCTTTCCTGTGGAAAGACGAAGCGCCGGTTTGGATTCGCCGGGGAATGAAAGATCAAAAAGTCGATCATCCGAGCAAACTCAAGCCGCGCCGCCTACACGGAAGCTCCGGCTGGCAAATCATGGAGCCCTTCAAGCCCTCACCGGACGATGTCGTGATCGACAAACGGCGCCCGACGATGTTCATCGGCAACGAGTTCGAGACCATCATGAACAACCGCGGCGCGACCACGATCGTCATGATCGGTTGCACCACGGACGGCGGCGTCGAAGCCACCGTGCGTGAGGGTTTTAACCGTAACTACTTCATGGTCGTCGTGCGTGACTGCGTGGGCACATACACCGAGGAAGGCCACAACGCGGCACTTAAGCGCATGGAACGATTCGCCGAAATCGTCGACTCGAAAGTGCTGATCGACACCTGGCGATAACGAGCATCGAACCGGGCGCAATAATTTGGCGCGTTGATTGACTGGAGGATTTTCAGGCATGATTCGTGTCGGGTTGCGATTTACGCTCCGAACGAGTTAGAAATGTGTCAAATTTCGCTTCGCCATAAAGGAGATAATTATGGGTCGGACCAACGGCAAAAAGGCACTCCACGTTGCAACGTTTTCGGGATGGTATCGCTTCGAGCAAGACGGCAAAGAGCTTCGACAAACCAAGCGCGATTTAACCTATTGGACGCTCACCTGCATGTCCGTCGATCCGGACAACCCGCAAAAGATTTACGCCGGCAGCGAGCACTCCGGTCTTTTCTACACCGAGAATGCCGGCGCGCGCTGGAAGCGGGCCGAACCGAACACACCGAAGATGATGCTTTTCTCAGCCTTGGCGTTGAACGGCGGCGTCATGGTCGGAACGATCCCGTCGGCTGTTTATCGCAGTAAGAACGGCGGATGGGAAGAATTAGAGGGGGTGCGTGTCAACAGCGCGGGAGCGAATTTTCCACCGAGCCCGGAGCTTCAATCTCGCGCGCGTTATCTTGCCTACGATCCAGCCGCGCCGGCGCGGCTCTATGCCGGCATCGAAGTCGGCGGCATGCTCATCAGTGATGACAGCGGCTATACGTGGACGCCGGCCAACGAGGGACTCACCGACATGGACGTTCACGAGATCCTCGTTTCCGAACAAAATACCGGGATGGTTTACCTCGCTTGCGGCGAAGCTTGCTTCCGCAGTTTCGACCGCGCCGGTCATTGGGAAAACATTTCGCCCAAGACCCACGATTACGGCACATCGGTCGCCGAAGACAGGAATGGCGTTGTTTATGTCGGTTGTGCCAAAGGGCGACCGAACCATTGGATCCGCGAAGAAGGCGCCATCGCGGCGATTTTCCGTAGCCGCGACCAAGGGGCGACGTGGGAAAAAATCGTCGACAATCTCAAAGGAGGCGTCATGCATATGTGCCCGACTCCGGACGGCAATGGCATGGTCGCCGGCACTTCCGACGGATCGTTGCTGATAATTGACGAGTCGGGCACGCGCGAAGTCGCCAGCGGGCTGCCGTTCGTCACAACCGTGGAATTGGCGGCATAGCGAATGCGAGTTTTGCGAGACGGCGTAGGGGCACGGCATGCCGTGCCCCTACGTGCGTTCACGAGGCGATTGATGAGAGGGTTTAAATTCTTCTTCTATTGTTATCTCTTTCTCGGTCTCGCTTCTCCGCTCTTCGCCCAGGACGCCAAGCTCATCGCTGATGCGAAAAAAGAAGGCAAAGTCATCGTCTATGGCTCGATGGAACAGGACATCTTCGAAGGAATTCAAAAATCTTTCGAAAAGAAGATGGGATTTGCGCTGGATTATTGGCGCGCGTCCGGCGCTGCCGTGCTCGAGCGCGTCATCACCGAACGCAAGGCCGGCAAGCCGCTCTTCGATGTGGTAGTCAACAACGCCGGGCCGATGGAGATCATGCTCAAGGATGGAGCATTCACGCCTTATAATTCGCCCTTGGCGAAAAATTTCGCGGCGGAGCTCATCCATCCCCAGTTGGGCCCGAGCTATCGCACCAGCGTCGTCGGCATCATCTACAACAAGAGCATCATCAGTCCCGACAAGGCGCCCAAGACTCTCGAAGATCTGTTAAAACCCGAATTCAAAGGCAAGCTCGCTTTTCCTGATCCAACGCGAGGCGCGGTGGCGGTCATGTGGCCGGCTAGTCTGCATAAGCTCATGGGCAAAGAGCGCGCCGACGATTACTTGCGCCGCCTCGGCGCAACCAGGCCGGTGATCGTCGAGGGCGTGCTCAATGCCGCTGAACGTGTCACCACGGGCGAAACACCGCTTGCGATTAGTTATCTCAAGTACGTCGTTGTGTTTGGCCAGAAAGGGGCGCCGCTCGAGTACGTGCGCATGGACAAAATGTTAAGCCACGGCCACGCCATCGCGCTCAGCAGCCGGGCGCTTCATCCGAATGCGGGGAAGGCATTGATCGATCACTTTCTCGGCGACGACAGTCTCAAAGTCATGGCCAAGCACGGCGAGTTCGTCACACGTAAAGGAATCTACCCGCCCATAGCCGACGCCGAAAAAATTCAAACCGTAGAGATGGACGAACTCGATACCGCCGCCTACGCGGAAAAGCGGAAGGAATATAGAAGAATATTTTTCCAGTGAAAAAGACAATTGGAGTATTGGGAATTTTAACCCAGTACTCCATTATTCCAAGTTTTGAGGAATTTTCATGAAGCTTTATACTTTTTTCCGCAGCTCAGCGTCTTACCGCGTGCGCATTGCCCTCAATCTAAAAGGCTTGAGCTCTGAGCAAGCGCCGATCCATTTGCGCCGCGGCGGCGGCGAGCAATTCACCGCGGCGTATAAGGCGGTCAATCCGCAAGCGCTCGTGCCCGCGTTCGAAGACGGCGGAAGAGTTCTGACCCAATCGCTCGCCATCGTCGAGTATCTTGAAGAAAAATATCCCCAGCCGCCGCTGTTGCCGAGCGATCCCGCCGACCGCGCGCTGGTGCGAAGCATGGCGTTGGTCATCGCCTGCGAAGTCCACCCGATACAGAATCTGCGCGTGCTGAACCACGTCAAGAAAGAATACAACCAAACCGATGACCAAGTGAATCGCTGGGCACAGCATTGGATCGACCTAGGTCTATCGGCTCTCGAGCAGTTGATCGTCGCGCAGCCAAAGCGCGGCACGTTTTGTTTCGGGGATACGCCTACGCTGGCCGATATCTGCCTCGTACCGCAACTCGGCAACGCACGCCGCTACGGTTGCGATCTTTCGCAGTATCCGACGATATTGAGCATCGAAAAAAACTGCCTGGCGCTCGCCGCATTCGCCAATGCCGCGCCGGAAAAACAGCCGGATGCGGAGTAATGATCGCTCGCTATTGCGTAGTGAACCCTTTCCAAAGTCTCCCCCTTTTGTGGCCAATGGGACCTCCGTTAGTCGAAGATCGAGGATGGAGAATGGAGGATCGCGATCGTCTATCTTCGATCTTCCATCCTCTATCCTCGTTTTTAGGTAGGTTATAGCGCCCCTGGATTTAACGCATGTTCATCCTCAAGCAATTCCTTAAAGCGCTCCTTCTGCCGCCGACGCCCTGGCTGCTCATGCTTTTGACCGTGCTGATTTTTTGGCGGCGGCCCTGGGCGCGCAAATTGTTTTTCATTGCCTTTTTGCTGATTCTCGCGCTGCACAGCGGGCCGGTGAACTACGCGCTCCGCTATCCGCTGGAAACGCGCCATCCGCCCGTGCTCGACCCGAAACGAGTCGGCGCCTATGACGCGATTGTCGTTTTGACCGGCGGCATGATCCCCCCCAGCGGGCTGATTCCTTTCCCGACGATCGATGAATTCATGTTTCGCCGTCTGGATGAAGCCTGGCGCCTCTATCGAATTCAGCCCAAGCCGATCATCGTTTCGGGCGGCCATGTGAATCCATTCACTTCCGATAAAGACGAGAACAAGATCGCTCGCGATTACCTAATCGGTTGGGGAGTGCCGAAAAGCGAGGTGATCGGCGAGGACCAATCGCGCGATACTTTCGAGAGCGCTGTCGAAACTCAAAAGCTGCTCAAGAAAAAAGGCTGGAAACGCTACTTACTCGTCACCTCGGCGATACATATGCCGCGCAGCCTGTTGGTATTCTCCGCAATCGCGCCTGAACCTATCCCGGCTGCCGGCGATTTCTCGCTCGCCGAATTCCAACTCACGCCTTTAGATTTTTTTCCTAATGAGCATGTCGCGTATAAACTTTTTATAACGATCCACGAATACCTCGGTTTGGCCAATTATTATTGGCGGTTAAATTTTACCAACCCGTAGGCTTTGGCATCAGAAATTATCGCCGGAACTCTAGTTGCAAATTACCGTTGGAGTGATAGAGAAAACGGTTGAACTGAACGACCCACGACTCCAAAGACGAGGGGTTCTGAATTGGTCGACTGGGAAGCCGACTCTTGCTCCTGTCATTCCGGCGGAAGCCGGAATCCAGGCGATCTTTGATCCTGAACTGAAAACGAATCTGGATGCCGGCGGGAGTTTATCCTAAGCCCATCGAAGGACCGGCATGACGAACATTCACTTCGCCTGAAGGCGAGCGATTTAGACAATCCCCGAGAGGGACTTTAACGCCGGCGAAGTTAAAGAATCGGCCACATTTAGTGCCGGGGCTTTGTTTCCCGCGGCGACAAGGGTAGATAGCTCGGGTCAGGGTATGAGGCCGTGATCTCGATCAAGAATCTTATCAAAGACTATAAGTCCGGCGCCGAGTCTGTTCGCGCCGTCGACGGCGTCACGATCGACGTTGGCGAACGCGAGTTCTTCGTTCTTCTTGGACTGAGCGGTTCAGGCAAGACCACCTTGCTTCGCTGTGTGGCTGGACTGGAAAAACCTGATGGCGGCGAAATTACGATCAGCAATGCGCTGGTCAGCTCCGCCGAGCGGAATTTTTTCAGCGCGCCTGAGACGCGCCGACTTGGCATGGTGTTTCAGTCTTATGCGGTATGGCCGCACATGACCGTGTACCAAAATGTCGCATTTCCCCTGGCCAACGGCCCGCAGAAGCTCTCCAGCGAGAAGATCAAGAAGAAAGTGATGAACGCCTTGGAAATGGTACAGCTTTCCGGGTTTGCCGATCGTCCGGCACCGTTTTTAAGCGGCGGCCAGCAGCAACGGGTGGCCTTGGCACGCGCTCTCGCCGTCGAGCCAAAGGTGTTGCTTATGGACGAGCCGCTGAGCAATTTAGACGCGCGCCTTCGTGAAGAGGTGCGCGACGAAATCAAGAATCTGTCGCGGACGTTTGGCATCGCCGTACTCTACGTCACCCATGATCAGGTGGAAGCGCTGGCGTTGGCCGATCGTGTCGCGGTGATGAGCAAAGGCAAAGTGCTGCAGTGCGCGCCGCCGCGGGAGCTTTATGAGACGCCGTCAAGTCGCGACGTCTGCGAGTTTCTCGGCTCGACGAACTTACTCGATGGAGTAGTCACCAACGGCGGCCAAATTGAAACCACTTTAGGAAAAATGACCTGCAGGATTCCCGACCGGAAATTTAAAAACGTCAGCATCGCGATTCGCCCGGAAGAACTCGAGCTTTCTGCGGCGCCATCCGGTCTGGAAAACGAGTTTGCCGCCGAAGTCGTTTCATCGACTTTTCTAGGCGAGCTGACCGTATGTGATCTGATCGTCGGCGGCAAAAGGTTACGTTTTAAATCGACTCAAAGCGCGCCAGCAAAACAGATCTACGTGCGCTTTCCCGCAGAGAAGTTAAAATTATTTGCCAGATAATGCTGTAATTCAGATCGACCAGAGAAAAGAATGTAAAGGATTGACCATGCTACCGCGAGAAGAAAACGACTTACTTACCCAAGTCGGCCCAGGAAAACCGATGGGCGAGCTTATGCGCCGGTATTGGATTCCGGCATTGCTTTCTAGTGAAATTGCCGAGCGGGACGGCGCGCCGGTGCGCGTGCGTTTGCTCGGCGAGGATCTCGTCGCCTTTCGCGACAGCCAGGGGCGCGTCGGTCTTTTAGACGAGCATTGCTCCCATCGCGGCACTTCACTTTTCTTCGGTCGCAATGAAGATTGCGGCCTGCGCTGCATCTATCATGGCTGGAAGTACGATATCGACGGCAACGTATTGGAAACCCCCGCAGAGCCGGCCGGCAGCACACTAAAACATAAAGTCCACCACACTTCCTATCCATGCCAAGAGGCCGCGGGCATCGTGTGGAGCTATCTCGGGCCAAAGGATGAGATTCCCCTGCTGCCTAACTATGAATGGATGGATCTCCCGCTAGAACATTTGTACGTAACGAAGTCGGTCCAGGACTGCAGCTGGCTGCAAGGTCTCGAAGGCGAATGCGATTCATCGCATCTTTCCGTCCTGCACAAGAATTTTACCGGCGAGCGTCAGCGGGGCGGTGGGGACGGCGTTTTGTACGCGGCGGATTCGGCGCCTCAATTGGAAGGGGTTGAAATGGATTACGGCGTCAGAATGCTGTCCTGCCGTAAGATCGACTCCGAGACCATTTACCTGCGCGTCTCCAACATCGTGCTGCCGTGCCACGGATTTATCCCCACTGGCGGTTTGAAAGGGAATCCCGAAGGCTACACCATCCATTCCCATGTGCCCATCGACGACGCTCACAGCATGCGATACAACATCCACTTTCGCCGTACTCGGCCGATCCGCGACGACGAAAAACAGCATGACGACGAGATCGGCGCGGATTTTCGTAAGCGGCGCAACTTAAAGAATAACTACCTGCAAGACCGCGAGCAGCAGAAGCATGAGACCTTTACGGGCATGGGACAGATCTTTCTCATTCACGATTCCTGCGCCACAGAGAGCATGGGTCCGATCTACGACCGCTCAGGAGAGCATCTCGGCGTTAGCGACATGACGGTAATCGCGGTGCGAAGATTTTTGCTGCGGTGCGTCCGCAATTTGCAGGCCGGCAAGGAACCGCCGCATGTCATTCGAACCGCCGACGCCAACGACATGCGCCACGTCGCCTGCATCGCCAGCAAAATCTCATCAGTTTTGGATCCCAAACAATACGTCGTGGAACAGTTGAAGAAGGAGAAGTATTGGGAAGTAACGAATTAGGGATGAACACGGGCTATTGAACAGGTAGCAAATTGGTGTCATCCCGAACGAAGTGAGGGATCTATCCTATTCTCAGTCGGCATCGCAAACGAGAACGACCGCGAGATTCCTCAGCTTCCCATGGGTCAGTTGTAACCCGTTTTTCTTTCCGAATTAGATCTGCCAATTCTGTACTTGTAACAAAGGGAGGTCCTATGCGAGTCGTCGACGCTATTGCCGAAATTCTCAAGCGTGAAGGTGTAGAGTTCCTGGCGTGTTATCCGACGAATACTTTGATTGAAGCTGCAGCCAGCGCCGGCATCAGACCGATTGTCTGCCGCCAGGAGCGGGTCGGCGTCGGCATCGCCGACGGATTTACCCGCGTGAAGAACGGTAAGCGGATCGGAGTCTTCACCATGCAAGCTGGTCCCGGCGCGGAAAACGCATTTTCCGGCATCACGACGGCCTATTCGGATTCCGTCCCGGTTCTACTGCTTCCCGTCGGCCACGCGCGCAACACTTCCCAGGTGTTTCACTTCTTTCGCTCGGTTCAAGCTTACGCGCCAGTGACCAAGTGGACCGAAGAGATCACGCTGACCGATCAAGTGCCTGAGATCATGCGTCGCGCCTTTAGCTATCTCAAGATGGGCCGGCTTGGTCCGGTACTGGTAGAAATTCCTAATGACGTTGCCGTCGAGGAGTTTCCCGTTGAGAAATTGAATTATGCGCCCGTTAAAAGAACCGTCAGCGGCGCCAATGCCCGGGACATAGAGGAAGCAGCCAAAATTTTGGTGCAAGCAAAATCACCGGTCATCATCGCCGGCCAGGGCGTGCTCTACGCCGAAGCGACCGATGAGCTCACCAAGCTTGCCGAGTTGCTGCAAGCGCCGGTGACGACACCGCTCGAAGGAAAGAGCGCTTTTCCCGAAGATCATCCGCTTTCTCTCGGCACCGGCGCGGGCGTCATGCCGCGGCCGGTTCATACGTTCTTGCAAAAAGCCGATGTCGTCTTCGCCATCGGGTCGAGTCTAACGAAGCATAGCATCGTCGCCGCACCGATTCCTTCCGGTAAGACGATCATTCACGCGACCAACGACGAGCGGGATATTAATAAGCACTACCCGGCCGATTATCCGATCCTCGGCGATGCCAAGCCCGTGCTCGGCCTGTTCATCCAAGCCGTGAAAGATTTGCTGGGTGGAAAATCGAAGAACGATGGCACGGTGGCCGCGGAAATTAAAAAGGGCAAAGAGGAATGGATGGCCGAATGGATGCCGAAGCTGACTTCGAATGAGAAACCGCTCAATCCTTATCGCATCATGTGGGAGTTCATGAACCTGTTCGACCGCAAAGAATGCATCGTCACCCATGACGCGGGCAGCCCGCGCAACCAGCTCGTCCCGTTCTATCAAGCGCCGACTCCACGCAGTTACATCGGCTGGGGAAAATCTCATGCATTGGGCACAGGGCTGGGTCTCATCATGGGCGCCAAACTCGCGGCGCCGGAAAAATTCTGCGTCAATTTTATGGGCGACGCCGCCTTCGGCATGACCGGCTTGGATTTCGAAACCGCGGTTCGAAATAACATCCCGACATTGACCATCGTCCTCAACAACAACTTCATGGCCGCCGAAACCCACACGATGCACGCGTCCCACGAGCGCTATGGCACCATGAACATCCTCGGCAACTACGCCGACCTTGGGCGCTCCCTCGGCGGTTGGTCCGAGCGCGTCGAAGAACCGGGACAAATCGTGCCTGCCCTGCAGCACGCGCGAAGAGTCACCGATGAAGGTAAAGCTGCGCTGCTCGAATTCATCACCAGCCGGGAGATTTCGTACTCGCGGATGCGGGAGTAGATCGTATGGCGCAGTTTTAAGCCGTCGCCAACGCAATGTTCGTGGGCAATTTTAGCGCGAAGCCGTTCAACAGATAAAGATACAGAGGGATTTTTAGGGTTCTCCTGGCGCTAGGGCGCGATGTGCGTCTCACCGAACCGTGTATTCTCCGCTGTCTGGCAATCGGCTCCTTTGCACTTCTTAAGTTGGCTGAGCCAAAGGGAGTAACGTTTGATCAAATTTGGGTCGACCGCGGCGGCAATATTGTGAAGCTGATCAGGATCGCTAACGAGATCGTAAAACTCGCGCTCACCGGATTGGTACTCAACAAACAGACGATGGCTCGATCGCACCGCTTGGTAAGCTGTCAGGCGCGATTTTTGCGTTGTTTGGAACAACTGCTCTTCAAACCACGACATGAACGGCTCGGGTCCGGGTTGATGCTCAATCAGAATCCCCTCACGCCATTTCCCCGACGCCGGTAAAGATTTCTCCAGCAACGGCTCGAGGGAACGACCATCCACGAATCCTGGCGGAGCGATCGACGCCCATGCTGCGAAAGTTGGGGCAAGGTCGGTCTCAACGGCCAGCTGGGGCACGGAGCGGTGCGCGGGTACTTCCGGTCCTCGGATAAGCAACGGCACGTGGATATCTTCCTCATAGGCCGTTTGCTTTCCCTGCAACAAACGATGTTGGCCGAAATGGTAGCCGTTATCGGACGCGAACACGATATAAGTCCGATGAAGCTCGCCGGTTTGTTTCAGCGTGTCAACGACGCTCTCCACCAAATCATCGACGGCCTGCAGCGACTGCAGACGCTTGCGATAGAGTTGATCCATCTTTTCAATCTGTTTTTCCTGCAAAAGCGGTAATGTCCGGATATAGGCCGGTTTTGAAGCAACATCCTTTTCGTTGAAAGAAGCCGTTCGCGGCGCTTTTGCGTCCGGGAAGAGCGCACGGTGGCGCGGCGCAGCGATCGCGGGTTCATGCGGCGCGAATGGCGCGAGATGCAAGAAAAAGGGCTTCTTCTTTTCAACGGCTTGATGAATAAACGCCCCCGTTTTGCGCGCGATAACGTCGGTCAAGTAATCGGCGTCCGCATGCCCGTATTTAACGAGCTTGCCGTTCTCGTTCAGAATGTAGCCGAACTCTCTATAGCCGCCGCCGCCGATCGCTCCGAACCATTCGTCCCAACCCGGCGGCACGTGAGTCTTATTGTTAGGAGCCGGATATCCGTTGAGATACTTGCCCATATACCCGGTCATATAACCGGCGGCTTTGAGCCAAGTTGAGATCGTTGAACTCTCGTTACCTAATCGATAGAAAGTTTTGAACCCGGCGTGGTTGGAATCGACGCCGTGATTGTGCACGTATTGGCCGCGCAATATCGACGACCGCGACGGACAACACTGCGAATTGGTCACGAAGTAATTCGAAAAATTGGTTCCCTCTTCGATCAGAAGCTTCTTCACTTTTGGCATGAACTGGAGATCATGCAGCGTCATATCATCTGTGAGTATGAAGACGATGTTAGGATGTGTCGCTTCTCCGTGCGGTTGTGGCGCGGAGTGTTGGGAAGGCGATGGCTCCGAAGGATCCACAGCGGTGGTTGCACGATCGGCGAAGCCCCAGCTCGCTACCACAAAAAATCCGATCCAAAATAATCGCCAGCGTTTCATGGAACTGACTCCTCTTGTAATCGGTTTAGTCTAACAGAAGCGTCTCCCGCCACAAGGGAATGCGCCTCCGACAAAGAACGCTTCTAGTTAGACGTTTAAACGCAGTGAAAGTTTCGCTCCGGCGCAGGCTGTTTGCCGGGTAGATGGCCGTGACGATTTTCTCGGCCGACCTGCTCATCAGCCGGACGAGAGTGCCGAGGGCACGGAGCTGTTAGCGACGATATTCACATATGGCGCGAAATAAGGGGAGCGACGGATCGAAACGAAGCAGAAAACTACATCGAGTCCAGCTTCTTCCTCTCCCGCTTCGCCCTCTCGCCGATCTCGAAATGTCTTCCTTGCAAAGCGAGCTCTGCTTCTTCGCGGTTGCGGTCGGACCAGTAGCCGAGCTCGTAGCCGTACCACGGCGCTTTGATCTTGAGGGGCGGGAGTTCTAACTGTTTCCAGATTTCCACGGCGCGCTCCATGAAGTCGCGCCTCGGAAGCGAGGTCGGCTTATAAACCCAGGGCCTCGTCGCGTCGATGCAGAGAACGCTGCACTTCCCGGTTTTTTGCACCGCCGAACGCGCGCCGCCGAAATCTTCCGACGATACGATGGACGGGTCGAGGCCCATCATGCCGGCCTCCAGGATACGCGCGTCGCGATGGGGCTGCATGTTAAAGGTCAACGCCCAATTCACGGAGTCGGCGTCGCGCGCGTCGATGTCTTCATCGACGACGACAAGAATCTTGCCGGCGTCCGCGCCCAGCGGCAGCGCGCCGATTATCCTGTCCAAATCTTCGTCGGATTTCTTCTTGATCTTGACGACCAAGTAACCCCAACTGCCGCTACTCTCGTGAATCGCAACGTCGAGGATATTATCTAGACCGGCGTCTTGAAGCCGGCGGCGCACGACGCCTTCAGTGGCGACGCCGCGAATTTTGCTGCTCTCGCTGGGCGGGAACTGGCTTAGGAAAGCGATGTACACGGGATTCCGGCGCATGGTGATGCAATTCACGTCGACGAAGAATCCGATGCCTTCGTGCGCCATGTAGCCGGGAAACTCGCCGAACGGTCCTTCCCATTCGCCCTCATCGGTGGGGATGATACCCTCAATAATGATCTCCGCTTGGGCTGGAACCAGCAATTCGACAGTTTTGCATTTGACCAGCTCGACCGGTTCTCCGGAAATACCTCCGGCGACGCCATATTCGTCCAGTCCCGGCGCGACGCGGGCCACCGCAGCATAAGAAAGATTGGGCGCCACGCCGATGACACAGGCAACCTCCAACGGTTTCTTGAGCTCGCGGCACTTTTTCCAGTGCGCGCGCAGTCCGGAGAAATTTCCTGCAAAACAGCCGATCCGATTCGGCGCCTTGATCTGACCGCGATAATTGCCCATGTTATATTGCCCGGTCTCCGGGTCGCGCGTGACGAAGTGAGATGACGTCGTGTAGGGACCGTTGTCGAAACCAGGCGTAGAAATTGGCACCGGCAACATGTCCAATCCTTTGATCTTCAATTCATCGTTCTGGACAATTCGTTCCTGGCGGGGCGCGGATGTCACCGTGACCGGCGTGACCGGGTGAGCTTGCGCGTGGGTCCATTTATCGTAGATTTCTTCTTTTTTACATTGCATGCCCAGCGCGTAAATATCGAGGCTGCCCGCATAACAAGCGATGGCAACCGCCATGTCGTAGCTTCGCCCTTTGATGTCGACAACTTTTTCGAACAGAAAAGCCCGGCGCTCTTGCTCGGGCAACCCGCAGTATTGCAAGCGTACCAATGGATGCAACTCGGTGTCTTTATTGATCGCGCGCGTGACGCGAACCAACTTGCCGTGTTCTTCCAGCGCTCTTAGGTATTCACGAACGTCTTTGTAGTAGGCCATAAAACCTCAGTAAATGAACTTGTTCCAAAAGTTCCAGCCGTTCCATATGTTCCAAGGTTCAAAATATCCGGAAGGCTCTCCCTTTCGATTTTTTCGGAGTTTAAACGTTTGGAACGACTGAAACGATTGAAACGACTGGAACCAGATATTACGAGATCACTCCATTCGCTCTCAGCGCCGCCTGGTAGCGCCGTGGGATCTCGGGGTCTTCGTTTTCGTAGGGAATCATCCAACCGCCTTCTTCGACGCTGCGAAATACGTCGTCATCGGTCTTCTGATGCGAGACCTTGAAACCCAGTGGATGAATGCGGCTGCCGTAACGCACCGCCAAGTGCCGCGCGGGTTCCTTGCCGGCATTGAAGTGCTGATGGAACCAATCGCCAGGCGGACAATAAATACTCGCCTCGCCCCATTTGATCTCAATCACTTTGTCTTCATGGCCATCGCTGTAGGGGTGGATGCCCCATTGTTTGTGCCACAAAAGAACGTAACCCACCGACTGCGTACCGACGATAATCGCGCCGGGACCATGATGGTGCGCTTTGTGATACTTCCCTACCGGCCACTCGCCGAGATGACCCACCAACGCGTTCCCGGACATTTCAAACTGCGCCAAGCGCAAGCCAGCCCCTTTGACTTCGAGACTTTCCAGCATCGCCGATTTGATGTCCGATATGAAATTGGTCTCCCAAATATTGATCAAGCCGCTGACGTAACGCTTCTTGCCGACCTCGAAGTAATCGTCCTCGCCGAAGAAGCGATCCGAGAAGCTGTACGGACAGTTGAAAACGAAATTTTCATCACGGTAGATGTCGAAGGCGAGCGGCGCGTTGGTCACAGCTAAAAATCGCACCGGCTCGCGCGATCCATTGACCAGCCGGTGGATCGTGTTCATCGGTGGCGCAAACAGGCTCCATTTGTTCCACTCGAACATTTTCTTGTGGCCGTGATCGTCCCAAATCTCGGTGGCGCCCTGACCGTTTAAAATACAGATCACTTCTTCATACAGATGACGCTCCGGATTCAGCGCGCCGCCCGGCGGGATCTCGGCAATGTAACCTCCGGTGATCCCCTGCATACCGTGAAGATGAATAAACGCCGCTTTACCGCCGATTCGCGCATAGGATGCTACTTCAAGCGTGCGCAGATCCGCCATGCCATGGCCGACGTGTATCGGTAGTCCCTGGTTTTTCATCCAGCGCACGTAGCCGGTTTTTTCGTTGATGGGCGCTATATCCATCGCTTTCTCCTTCGATAAACGGACACCGGAGTCGGATTCTCGCTCATGACATTTCCGTTCGGCTCATACCCCTGTCCAATGGAATGACAAGCCGTTAACGTGCGTCAGCTGACCGACTGAGGGTATAGCCACACCGATCGGAGACACCGAGACAGAGTTAAACTCAAAAATCGCCGCCTATTTCAATCGCTAAAATTCTTAGAAATTTCTTCAGTCGCGGATCGCCAGAGCGCCGCCGTCCACCGGCAGATCAATCGCGTAGATAAAATCGGACTCATCACAGGCGAGGAAGACCGCGGCTTTGGCGATGTCCATCGGCACACCGCGGCGCCCAGCAAGATTTTTAACGAAGCGGTTTTCCGGCACATCCTGTTGTCCCACGGGTGAGCCGATGCGGTTCGGAGAAATCGAATTGACGCGAATACCTTCCGGCGCAAGTTGCACGGCGATTGAGCGAGTCAAATTGAGCACTCCGGCCTTGGCCGTCGTGTACGCTGTCGCCTCCTTGCGACCCCAATGTCCAGAAGTGGAAGCGATGTTGATGATCCTGCCTCTGCGTTTTTGGTCGATCATCACTTGGGCGGCGGCGCGGGTGCAGTACCAAACGCTGCGCAGACAAACATTCATCGTCCGATCCCACTCTTCTTCGGTGATATCGAAAATCGTCTTATGGTCGGTCCACGCGGCATTGTTGACCAGGATGTCGACACCGCCGAATTGTTTCACGACGGCTTGTACCATGCTGTCGACGGAGGATGCCGACGAGACGTCACAAACAACAGCAATTGCGCTGCCAGCATTCTTGGCATTGATCTCGCCCGCAACGCGGCTGCTTCTTCCCTGATCCAAGTCGACGACAGCGACCTTCGCGCCTTCTTGAACATATAGTTTGCAGATATCTTCGCCGATGTTACGACCCGCCCCAGTGACGACGGCAATTTGATCTTTAAGTCTCATTAGTCTGCCTCCAACATGAACTATTTTCCCGGTCCATAGCAGAAGCCCGGACAAAGATCCAGTTGTGCCTGGATAGATGAAGATTTTGTAAATCAAACCAGCGTACGGCCTGGCCAAAAAGATCTTAGATTCGAGGCACGTCGATTGAACCCTTTGACTTGAACGGGCGGTTCAGCTGTTGACGCGAGGCGATCGAGCGGGCGAGACGCTGTGCAAAAACTCCATTCATGGTTCCCTTCGACGGAGTTTATCCGGAGCGCGTCGAAGGGCTCCGGTCAAGTTTCACAGAGTCTGACAAAGCAGGTGATTCTGTTTCACCAGCCGGTTAGAGACTGACTTTTTCTGAGTACAGATCCTTGAGAAACTTGCTGGCTTTTAACTCGTCGAAGAATCGCGGCTCGACGATATCCGCCGGCTTCAGTGTTTTCGTGCGCTGGTCCACCGCTGCGCCGACATCGACGAGTGCCTGAATGGCTTCGTTATTCAACTCCGGGAGCGGGCGAAGCTGCGCCGAAAAAGCGTCGTACATGGCGTCCACGCCAACGCCCTGATTGCCGGGAAAGTATTTTTTGAGAATCGTCAGGCTTTCGCTCCGTTTGGAAACGAAATATTGAATCGCCGAGGCGTAACCTCTCATAAAACGGCGCACCGTTTCTTCTTCCCTTTTGATGAACGCACGCGTGGTCATCAACAAATCAGTCACCACCGGCACCGACTTCATTTCTAGTATTTTGATTCCCAGCTTCTGCGCTTCGGTGGCAACGTCTTGACTCAACGGCGCGCCTTGAACGAGATCCTTTGACAACGCCATCGCGCGAGCCGGAGCTAGACCGGCAGCAACCATCTCGACATCTTTGGTCGGATCCAAACCGGCACGCCGGAGCATGACGCGGGCGATCAAATCCGATCTCGCACCGAGCGCGGACACGCCGACTTTCTTTCCTTTCAGCTCCCTTAATGCGCCGATTGCGGAACCCACTCCCATACCGTATTGATCGAAGCTGACATGGGAACCGATCACGGTGATGTCCGCACCGCTCGCCACGGGTTGCAGTACTGCCAGCGGGTTGCCGAAACCGATCAGCAGATCGATACCGATCAACGATTGAACGCCGGCGGAAAGCGTGTCGCGGATCGGCAGCTCTTCGATCTCCAGTCCTTGCTTTTTGAAAAGTCCAGAGTCTACCCCGACGTAGGCGACAGCGGTGCCGATTTCCCAACCCGCATAGGCCAAGCGCAACTTCTTCGAGGTCTCCGCGGCGGCGCTTACACCGGATGTGAGCACTATGACCGCGAACGCAAGCAGCAGGATCAAATCTCTGCGGCGAAACAGCGAGTGTGAATTGAGCATGATTGATCATAGCCCACATTGTCGCACCCGCCAAGTGCTGAGCAAATTTCGATCCGACGGGCAGATTGCCGCTAGAGATCCAAGTTGTTACGCGCCCGATTGTCACGCCCCAAGAATGCTGACGCATTTTCGCAGCGCACGATAAGTAAACCTGGGATTTGGTTTTGATGGCGCATCAAAGTAAGCGAAAAGGAAACCAGAGGCGACGACGAATCCGGATAGCCGTGTTGACCTTGCTATTGCTTTTCGCGGCGGCGGCCGCCTGGAAGTGGACCCCGCTTGCAGATTTGGTTGACATCCACAGACTTTCGGTTTGGACGGCTTCGCTGCGCCAAAGCCCGGCGCGCCACTTTTATATCCTTAGCGCCTACCTAATCGGCAGCGTCTTACTTGTGCCGATTACGGTGTTGATTCTCGTTACCGCAATTGTATTTGGTCCAATCCTGGGATCGCTCTACTCGTTAGCCGGCTGCCTGGCCGGGGCCGCGGTTACGTATGCGATCGGCTTTTTTCTCGGGCAGGATTTTGTTCGAAAGATTGCCGGCGCGAAGTGGCAACGCATCGAACGTAAGATCGGTCAATCTGGGATCGTCGCAGTGGCAACTTTACGCTTATTGCCGGTCGCGCCGTTTACCGTCGTCAACATCGTCGCAGGCGCCTTCAAAGTCCCATTACGAGACTATATTGGGGGATCGTTGCTTGGACTCACGCCCGGTATTCTCGTAACTAATCTATTCGCTCATCAGCTCCAAAACGCCACCCGTGATCCCGGCGTCGGTACATTCCTCGTTTTGGTGGGATTGGTCGGTATCACGATAATCGGGACCGCTTGGTTAAAACGCCGATTTGACGGCGTATAATTAATATAGTCGTGCGCGTGCCGTCAATTCAGGTGCGCTGACCTCGTTTGGATTTCGATCGTGAAGAGTAGAGTCTGGTGGCTAATCTTGCTGCTGCTCATTGGTTGCGCGAAGGTGCGTGCGATTACCGACGTGCCCGAGATAACACTTGGAGATGCTGCCTTTTCCCCAACGCTTGAAGCGCTCACCGACGCTCCCATCGTCGGTGGTAATAAAATCGACGTGCTCCACAACGGCGATGCGATTTTTCCAGCGATGCTGCGGGAGATAAAAAACGCCAAATCGACTATCACTTTCGCTCAATATCTCCTTAAAGACGGCTCGCTCGCTCGTGAATTTGCCCTGAGCTTTGCTGAGCGGTGCCAAGCGGGAATCAAGGTTTATATCCTGCTAGATAGTCACGGAAGCAGCGAAGCTCCCGAAGAAATACCGGCAATGATGAGCAAGGCCGGATGCCAACTCCAACATTTTCGTCGCATCCGGGCACCGCAAGTCGTCCTCCCATGGAAATTGGTGCAATATAACTATCGAAATCATCGACGCATCCTCGTCATTGACGGACGAATTGGTTTCACCGGCGGATACGGCATAAGTGACGACTGGATGGGCGACGGCCGAACCCCGGGTCGCTGGCGTGACACCAATGTGCGAGTTGAAGGTCCGGCGGTAAAATTTCTGCAAGCTGCTTTCGCTGAAAGCTGGATGGAAACCACCGGTAATCTCCTCGGCGGCGATGAATTCTTTCCTCGCCTCGAGCCGCAGGGCAAAACACCGCTGCAATTCGTTAAAAGCTCACCGGTCGGAGGAAGCTTTCAAAATTACCTCCTCTATTTGCTGTCAATTACGTCAGCGAAAAAATCGATTCTGATAACCAATTCCTATTTCATTCCGGACGATCGGATGATCGAAGCTCTCTTAGAGGCCACGGCCAGAGGAGTTCGCGTCATCGTTCTTGTTCCCGGCAAGATCGACTTTAAAATAACCTATCGAGCCAGCCGGAGGCATTATGGTGAAATGCTTCTCGGCGGAGTCGAGATTTTCGAATATTCGCCAGCCCTCTTGCACTCCAAAACAATGGTGGTGGACGGCGTATGGGCGACTATCGGCAGCACCAATTTTGATAATCGATCGTTTGCCTTAAATGAAGAGCTGAATCTGGCTCTGTATGACAAAAATGTCGCTCAGGGTCTCGAAGCAAGATTCGCCGAAGACCTCAAGCATTCGCGAAGAATAACCTATGAAGAGTGGGACTCTCGCGGCATCAAAGAAAAACTTTTTGAATTGTTCGCTTTTCCCGTAGAAGAGCAATTATGACGCAATAGAAACCTGGCGTGGAATGGGAATCTGATAATTTGCAACAGTGGCGAATTTCATTTAGGATGACTTCACCTTCGCAGTATTTTCCAATTCCGTCATTAGCTTGGGAGGACCGCTTAATGGCAACGATGATTACCAGTGAGTGCATCAATTGCGGCGCGTGCGAGCCGGAGTGCCCGAACAACGCGATCTCGCAGGGCGATCCCGTTTACGTCATCGACCCCAAATTATGCACGGAATGCGTCGGCTTTCATGACTACGAAGCCTGCGCGGCGGTCTGCCCGGTAGACGTCTGCGTCACCGATCCCAACAATATCGAATCCGAAGAAGTGCTTATCGCTCGCGCCCGGGAACTCCATCCTGAAACGACATTCACCGACAATTTTGAATCGCGTTTTCGCAAGGGTGAAGGGAAGCCCGCAGCAACCGTGCCGGCTAAGGCGTCGCCCCAAGCTAGGCAGCCAGCATCTGCTGCCGCTACGCCCCTTGCCGCCGCCGCTGTCGGACCGACCACGGAGTTTGCCGAGGCTGACGTCAACTACGTTGAGCTTCCGACGATCGACTCGTGGACCGTGCCCATGCGTTGTTTCAAATGCCATGAAGTGCACGTCGAGAACGTCAAGAATTTCATGATCGGCAACGTCATCTTTTGTCCGCACTGCAATAAGTCGATGGTCGTGCGCGACAATCTGAACTACCATATTCGCGCCTTGCTCAAAGACTCCTACGAGAACTGGAAACGGCAACAAAACGAATTCGCCAGCCGGCGCGAGCGCGAGCGCGCCGAATTTATCGAACGGCGGGCGAAGGAAGCGCAAGCTTTTGAATCCCACCAGAAGCGAGAACTGGAGAAAATTCGCCAGCAACTTAACGCCATCGGCGAAAACTACGACGCCGCCGGCAGGCCATTCAAAAAGGGCTCGCGCTTCGGCTGGGGTTGATCCTGCCGCTTCATGCTCTTTTCATGGCTTCATTTGATCGCCCTGGCCGTCTACCTCGGGGCTGTCGTCGGTTTTTGGCTGATGCTGCTGCCCGCCGTTTTCGTACTCGAAGAGCACGAAGAGAAAACCCAGTTTCTCGCCCGCGGCCTTAAATTCTACAACCCGCTGCAGGTTGGCGCCCTCGGCATCATTCTTTTCAGCGGCGCGTTTCAGTTGACCGAACTCAAAGCCGCCTACCGTGAAATGTTTGCCAAACAGATTGGTTACAATCTCGCCATGAAGTTGCTTTTTGCTTTTTTGCTGGTCATCTTGAGCGTCTACCAAGCTCTCGGGGTCGGCCATCGATTCGTTAAACGCCACGAAGGCGGAGAGCGGGTGTCGCCGGAAGAGCTCGGATCCGTCATTCGCCGTCTTAAGAGCGCCAACTGGGGTATATTGCTTTTTGCCGCTATCACGCTTTGGCTGGGAATCCGTTTACGCTCGTAACCCGCGAAACTGGTCAACGACCGGCTAATGATGCTATGTACGTTTTTCGAGTAAAAAAACCGCTCACGAGAGGACATCGCCATGGCAAACCGCAAACTCAGAATCGTTTACCGGTCGAATTCTCACGCGCCGTTCTGGTTGGTGGCCGATAAATCCGGCTCCTGGCAGAAAAACGGCCTCGACGTCGACACCTCGCCGCAGCTGGTTCGCGAGAAAGCCGTGGAGGCGCTTAAAAGCGGCCACGTGGACTTGATCTCGGGTAATCACCACAATCTCTACGTCAGAAACGCCAAGAACGGCGAAGATTTCGTTCACCTGGCGCAAGCAACCAATAACTGGACCGAAAACAAGCTCGTGGTGACTCCGGCCATTCGCTCAGTGCAGGATTTAAAAGGCAAAAAAATCGTCGCCGACAAGCTGACGTCCCATGCCGGGCTCAATATTTGGCTGTTTCTCAAACAAGAAGGCCTCGATGTCGATCGCGGCGACATCGAGCTGGTCGAGAGGCGCGGCTCTTCAGAGGAGCGCTGGAAAAGTGTGATGCGCGGCGAATTCGCCGGGACTTTTGTCACGCTGCCACACGACGCGCGTGCCGCCAAGGCTGGCGCCCATGTGATCACCATGCGGCCGATTCCAATGGTTCGTGGCGTGACCCTGACTACGACGATGAGCTTCGTCAAGAGTCATACCGACGAGATTCGTTTGCTTACCAAAGGCTTCGTTGACGCGACACACTTTTTCCTGACCCGCAAGCAAGAGACTCTGGAGATTCTCAAAGAACAGGCGACGCCGATCTTGAAGCTTCAATCGGATGCGGAAATCGAATCGCTCTACGATGAATGGGCGCAATCGCTGGAGCGCAAGCCCTACCCGTCACTGGCGGCGATCTCGAATGTTTTTCAGCTGGCCGTACGGCGCGACCCGGAGATTGCCGGCTTCAACCCCTTGGCTTTGTGGGATACCCATTTCGTGCGCGAACTCGACGATAGCGGATATATCGATCGGTTGTACCAATAAAAAAAGGCGGAGCCTAGCGCTCCGCCTTTTCTGCGGTCATTCTTTTCTTGGCACTGCGCCTATTGTCTGGCGCTGCTCAGTTTGTCTGTCCCCTGTTCCTGCGATTGCTGGGAGGAACGAGGCCCCGGCTGTTCTGCTGGTGCCGTCGGTGCCGCCGCGACCGAAGGCGTTGACGTGATTCCTTCGCGATAGACTAGGATCTCTACGCGGCGGTTCTTGGCGCGGCCTTGGGCCGTGCTGTTGTCACTGGCCGGAGCGCTTTCTCCATAGGATACCGGCATTACGCGCATCGGATCCAGCTTCTTTTGAAGGATCAGGTAACGGCTCACGGCATCGGCTCTTTTCTTGCCCAGTTCGTAGTTGTAATTATCAGCACCGGCGTTGTCCGTATGCCCGGCGACGACGAAAATCGCCCCTTCTCCAGTAACGTCGCTCTTGAGGTCGCTCATAAACCCATCAATTTCCCGCTGCGCCTGGGCTGGGAGGTTTGCTGAGTTAAAAGCGAAATTGGCGCCGTCCTTCATATCGATGACGACTTTACGTTCCAAACGAAGATTAGCGATGGCATTGAGAGCTTTTTCCGTCTTTGCGTCAACCTGCCCTAAGCGTCCCTCGAACTGGCCGAGCTTCCCTTCGACTCCGCTCATCCGGCCGCCTAGGCTGGTAATCTGGCCCTCGGCTTGATTGATGCGCCCCTCGGTTTGAGTGACCCGTCCGTCGAGTGGATCCATCTGCTCTTTGACCCAGTCGCGCGTGGCAAGACAACCCTGCGTCAGCAGCAAAGATCCCATGATCCCGGCTCCGACAAAATATTTTGCGACACTAGATGCGAAACCTTCCATAACAAATCCTCCTTTTTAAACCGTTAATAATCGCTATCACCAACGTTAAGTTTGTAATTGTTTTTCGAAATCTGGCTGAACCGTCTGATCACCGCTTTCAACTGGCAAGCTGACGACAAATTCCGCCGCCTGGCCGGGACGGCTCCTCAGATAGACATCACCTCCGACATTTTCTAAATATTCTCGGACGCGCACTATACCTTCCCCATTTTCGTCCCGCAGACCGTCCAAGTGGGTCGCGGTCTCGAACAGCGATTTTAGTTTCTCTGCCGCCGTACTCGTGCCCATCCCTTTGACGACGAGTTCCAAGCTCGCGGCGTCGCGCCGCACGGTCAGCCGCACTGTCTCATGTCGAGTGGCCAGTGCGGCGTTGTCGACCAGCGTGCCCAAGAGCTGCTTGAACATCGCCGGGTCGGTCGCCGCTTCGCCAGGTGACTTCGGCGAGTATCGAACTTCCAGATCGACGCCTCTATCTCTGCTCGTGCGCCGACAGGAAGCCACCACTTCACCCACGGCGTTAGCGATATCGATTACTGTGTCCCCAGCGCCTTCCGACTCGTCATCACCGGCAACCGAGAAGGCAGAAAGAAGATTCATCCGATCGAGAATCTCCTGGACGCAGGTTTCGATATTGCGAACGCGCTTCTCCTGTTCATTAACAGGAGCATCGTTCAGTTTCTGACGGATCAGCGCTGTGTTGCCAACGATGACCTGAAGGGCATTTTTGATGTCGTGAGACATACCGGCAAGTTGCTGTTGCTGCTGTTTTTTTACGGCAAGATCTCGAACCGCCCAACTTAAATCACCGGCCAGCGCCTGAAGCAAAAAAAGCTCCGCGGATGAATAACTTTTTCGGCTCGAATGTCCGAGCATGACAAAGCCGAAAGGCCGACCCGCCGGCGCCGTCAAAGGCGCCACGACGGCACTGCGAAAACCGAACTCGCCGCTCACCTCGTTCCATGTAATTGGCGCCCGCGAGTTTGCCACCAAATCGAGGCAGCGCCGCGAAAAATTCGTCGGCAGACGACCGATCCCCGCTTCAGGTATACCAACCTTGATGAACTTCTCGTCATTCAGCATGAGCACGCCGAAACAGAAGTCGACACCGAAGAATCGCCGCAGACGCACAAGAAAATGGCTGAGCAGGACTTTTTCTCCAACCTCCTGGTGCTTCCAAAAAAAGGAGCGGATCAGATTGGCGCGTTCCCATAACCCAACAAATAACTCCCAACTAGCCGTTGAGTCTTTCAGGCCGCTTGCACTTGACATATTTCGCTTCAGCCCCCCCGTTGCCCTCTCAGTATCACGTGTGTCAGCGCGAAATCGTGGCAAAATCACAGCCCTCGCTTTACCCAAATTTCATACCACGCCAAAAACCGACGGTATCTCACGCGATTTCAATGACTTAGACTATTTGTGTCGAAAATGGTGTAAACTGCTGCAGTTAATTCCCTACACACATGAAGGATTCTTGGCAAGCAAGTTGCCGAATGGGTAGTTCCCGAAACCTCAATGCTTCATCGTTCAATCCGCTCCTCCCTGAGTCTCTGATTCTCCCGCCGCAACCGTTCCAGTTCCGTTTTGGTCAGCCTCGACGGCTTGCTCCTGCTGTCTCTTCTGCTGCCCCATCAAGTGATCACCGATCAGCGCGCAGGCGGCGGCATGGCCAACTGTGCTGCCAATGATGGCACCTGCGCCGGCACCCCACGCCCGCGCCGATCAGGCCGCCTTGTTCGCGTGTCGATATCGGCGTCGAGCAGCTCGAGGCATTGTCACCACAACTAACAGGACTGCACCGAAAACAAAGTTCGGCCGCATCACGAGGCCTCCTTTGACGAGTGTGCCGCCCCTGGGCTTGTCGACGAGCTTTTGCCATCACCAGCGTCGCCAACTATTTTTTCAACCAAATTGCTTCGAGTAAAAGGCTTGTACAAAATCCTGACTGCAAATTTTACCGCTTCCCGGTCCAGGACCGCCTGGTATCTTTCGACCTCGCCACTCATGTAGATCGTCTTAACACGGGGGTTTATCGCCCGAATGCACTGCATCATTTCCAAACCGTCAAGGTCCGGCATCTGAATATCCGTGACGACCCAGTCGGTCGGGTTCCGAAAATAGGCAGCAAATCCGTGAACGCCGTTGTCCGCGGTTCGCACGTCGAACCCTTCCATGCGTAGGATCGCCGCGACAATTTGCGCCAAGCCTTCATCGTCGTCCACGACCAGAGCAGTTTGACCCTGTGACATCGGCTGATCCTCTTGGTTTAAGCATAAGCAGCAAGCCATGTTCCAATACCGATAATGACGAAGAGAATTGATAATTTTTGTCTTTTTTAGTGACTGGCGGGGGGCCTCGGTCGGAAATGGAGGGATATTCCTGCATACATAGAGCCGCGCCGTGTCCCAAGGATTGAATCTGCGGAGCGGGCGGCCGAACCGTCGATGTGGTTTCGGGGGCCGTACGATCGAATGAGCACGGAGCGGTGGGAACTGGACGGCGATAGAAACAAGGATTTATCAGCGACGCCCTGAGCTTGCTTCTCAATCACCTGCTAGTGGCGCGCCATACGCCGGACTCTGCTTGAAAGGCCATGCGCAGCTCAAGCCATGCAAGCCAACGCCAAAGCGACATACGCTGGATCGAACAGTTTACTACAGGTTCAATTCGGTAATAGCGGTTTCGATTTCTTGAACTCGTGGGCTTTCAAGTCATGTTTCTTCAGCAGGTCGTAGAAGTCCGCTCGGTATTTCCCGGCAAGCTTTGCAGCTTGGCTAACGTTGCCTTCCGTCATCGACAAGACTTGGATTAGGTAATCTCTTTCGAACGCGTCGCGGGCGTCTTTGAGCGGTCTTAATCCGCCGTTCAAATCAGGAGCGTTTTCTTGAGGGAAATTTTGTCCCCGTTCCAATGTCGTGCTCTTACTTTGCAAGATATAGTCTTCCGTCACCACGTCGTTCTGCGTCATCGCCACCGCGTACTCGATAGTATTTTCCAGTTCTCGCACATTGCCTGGCCAGTCATGCAGCATGAGCTTGCGCAGCGCCTCGGGGGTCAAACCTTTCACTTCCTTCTTCATGTGTTGGCTGTACTTTTTCAGAAAATGTTCGACCAGAGGCATGATGTCGTCCTTGCGTTCGCGTAACGATGGCAGGTAGATAGGAATGACGTGAATGCGGTAAAACAAGTCGTCGCGGAACAAGCCTCTTCTCACTTGTTCTTCCAGGTCTTTATTGGTTGCGACGATGATCCGCACATCGACCGCGACCGGCACGTCGCTGCCAACGGGGTAAAACTGCCGTTCCTGCAAAACGCGCAAGAGCTTGGACTGCGTGGCGCGCGGCATATCGCCGATCTCATCGAGAAAAAGCGTGCCTCCGTGTGCTTGTGTGAACAAGCCCTTGGTACTTTTGACCGCGCCGGTAAACGCCCCTTTTTCATGGCCGAACAGCTCGCTTTCGAGCAGCGACTCGGGCAGCGCCGCGCAGTTCAATGCGACAAATCCTTTGTCCCGCCGATCGCTGGCGAGATGAATCGCCTTGGCGATGAGCTCTTTCCCGGTACCGCTCTCGCCGTGAATGTGCACGGTAGAGTCAAGCGTTGCGATCCGTGTCACGACATCCAGCACGGCACGCATTTTACCGCTACGCGCAATGATGTTGTTGAAGTCGAAGCGCTCGTGGAGAATCTCTTTGAGCCGTTTGATTTCGCAGTTGAGCTTGCGAGTCTCCAGCGCCCGCTCGATCTGCATCAGCAGATCTGTCGGCTCAAACGGTTTGGTTAGATAACCATACGCGCCGCGGCGCATCGCCTCCACGGCGCTTTCGATGCTGCCGTGGGCCGTTAAGATAATCGTTGGCACGTCCGGATTGATTCCGCGAATATCTTCCATCAACGCGAGACCATTGCCGTTGGCCAGCATCAGATCGACGATGCAGAGGTCGAAAACCTGTTCCTTGAGCGACCCAATCGCTTGCTCTTCGTCCCCCGTTGCGGTCACCCGATAATCCTCTGACTCGAGCCGCATTCTGATGACCTCGAGGAGGTTTAGATTGTCGTCAACGATAAGAATGTTACCTTTGGACATGTCTGCTCTATCTTCCGCGATCGCGTCGCTTTTGTTCGATTTCAATATCCACCTGCTTGGACTTCTCGATCACTTGTTTGGTTTTTTCGATCTCCTGTTTCGACTTTTCAAGCTCCAGTCGCGCTCTTTCGATTTCCTGTTTCGACCTTTCAACCGCCAGACGGTTTATTTCAACTTCCTCTTTGGATTTTTCGATCACCTGTTTGGAACTCTCGATTGCTTGTTTCGAATCCTCGGCTTCGTTCAACACGCCCACCCAGATCTTCGCCTGTTCGGCCCACGGGCTCTCCGGGAAACGCGTGATCAGCCGGTTGAATGATCCGATCGCCTTTTGAAGGTCTCTCCTGGAATACTGCGGATGCGCGTAGACAAGCCCGATGTTGTAGGTCGCGGCGTCGGCCGGCGGCTTGTCTGGCGCCATCAGTAGGACGCTCTGAAAGGCCTTCAATGATGCGTCATAATCGCCGTGCGCGAGCAAATTCTGCCCGGTGGTGAGAGCATCCTGCATCTCCCGGTACCGGACCGACTCTTGAACTACGCTGCAGGCGGTAAGAAATATTAGCAGGGCAAGACAAAAATAAAAGTGCTGCCCTTGCCCAATTGGCTTTCGGCCCATATTTTACCACCATGGGATGAAATGATACTTTTGGCAATAGCTAAACCTAGCCCGGTCCCCTGCCGAACATGGGCGCCTTGACGGCTTCCTTGATTAAATTTTTCAAAGATCGCGGCCAAGCTGTCCACAGGAATTCCTGGACCGGAGTCTCTCACGGAAACTGCCAATTTTCCATTAGCTGGATTGGCGGTGATGCTTATCTGTCCACCCTTGGGAGTAAACTTGACCGCGTTACCCAGCAAATTTCTGAGTACCTGCAAAATCCGCTCTGAATCGATTCTCACCGACGGCAGCGGCGTGTCGATCGCACTTTCCAGTTTAATCTGCTTTGCTTCAACCAACGGAGTGATTTCGGCGATGGCTCGTTTGATTAGAGAGTCGACGCTGCTCGGCTCAAAATCGTAGTTCATCATGCCGGCTTCCATTTTGGAAAGGTCGAGAAGCGAATTGACAACGCTGATCAGCCGGTTGCTTTCCTGGGCGAGTATCCCCAAAAGCTTGCGCTGTTTTTCCGAGGTCTCACCGCCGACCCCGTCGAGCAACAATCCGGTCCCCTCCTTGATCGAAGTCAGCGGCGTACGCAGCTCGTGGGACATCGAAGCAAAGAAATCTGCTTTCATCCGGTCGAGTTCTTGCAATTTTTCGCACATCAAATCGATCGCCGCTGCCAACTCGCTAATTTCCGGCGGCGACTTCACTTCGACACGGCCCTCAAAGTTCCCTTTGGCAATCTCCCGGGTCTTGGTCTTCAATAATCCTATGGGGCGCGTAATACTGTTGGTGATGAAAAGCGACATCAAGACGATCGCAAGCAAGCACGCGATGGTAATCGTCAGCGAAACCTCGCGGGCTTGATCGGCGGCCGCAGCGAGGTCGGTCACTTTCGTGTAAGTCAGCTGCTGTTGGTTCAAACGAAGCTTCTCGAAGGAAGCCAACATGGAATCGATCAAATTGTCTTTTTCCTGTTTGTACTGCTCTTGCCGGTAAGCCTTGTTGCTTCGGACGAGGCGCGCCTCGTCCTCGACCAACTCGTCGTACCGGCGAAAATCCTGCTGTATTTTTTTTAACACTGGAGCGGCCGCCTGATCGTTCAAGGCGAACGCGCTTTCCAGCCGTCCCTCGAAATCAATCTTGATGCGGACGAACTCCAGGTGCCAGGCCTCATCCTTGGTAATCGAAAATTTTTGCTCCGCCCGACTTTGCGCAAACAATAGATCCACAAGAAACTTCTCGTGATCTAGGATCCGGTTATCGACTTTTAGAATAGATTCAGTCAGCTCACGAAAATGACTGATCTGCACAATCGCATAGCCGCTGGCGAGTGCGACAATCAGAAATATGGCGAGATAGCCGATGGTCAGGCGGGAAAACAAACTTAACCGCACGGGAACATTCCTCTTCTGTCGGCGCGTAAGCCTATCCCGGCCTGCGGGTGGGTTGCGCTTCGAACAGTTCGATCTGATCGGTATCCGCCGCGAGCAGCTTTTGACCGAACTGCTCCAGCCGGCGGTCCGCGTTTTGATAACTCGACTGGGCGTGACCCACGTGTTTCCCGAGCAAGGCGAACTCCTCGCGAAACTTACCGAAATCGCCCTGCAACCGACTCAGATACTGAATGATTTCCTTAGCGCGGTCTTCGATCTTCATGCCTTTTAAACCCAGAACTATCGCCTGAAGGTAAGCGTACAGACTATTCGGAGACACCGGGATCACTTGCTTGCTCATCGCATAGCGACAAAGGCTTTTTTCCTCCGGTGATCCGTCCCGGATGATCGTTTCGTAATAAACATTTTCCGCTGGTATATACATCAGCGCGAAATCGTACGTGCCCTCGTCAGGCAGGATGTACTTCCCGGCTATCGCATCGATATGTTTCCTGACGTCGGCGCCGAACTGCCTTTTTCCACGATTTCTTTCCTCGTCATTGTCCGCTTCCAAGATCCGCTTGAAGTTTTCCAGCGGAAATTTCGCATCCACGGGCACCAAACAACTGCCGAGCTTGATCACCGCATCGACTTTCTCGCCGCTCCGAAACGCATATTGAGTCGAGTAGTGCTGCGACGGCAAGATTTGCCCTAACAAATCCTCCAGTAAAAATTCTCCTAATCCTCCTCTGAGCTTAGGCGCCCGCAATATTTCCTGGAGCGAGGCGATATCTTTGCCCACTTCGTAAATCTTGCGGTTGGCTTCTTCCAGTCCGCCGAGGCTACGTTGTACCTGGCCGACGACCCGCGCGGCATTATCCAACCGCTCGCCCAAACTCTGTTGCGTGCTGTTGAGCACGTCGGCGTTTTCTTTCAACCGGTCATTCACGTGGCCAAGGAGCTGACCGAGCTGCCGTTGGATGGACTGGACACTGTTGTCCAAGACTTGGGTGAAATGGCCGCGCAGTTGGTCGATCTGCTGCTGCATCAGCAACAAAGATTGCTCCTCGTGCTGTGTCTTTAGCGACGACTGAATCTTGGCTAAGAAGAACCAGCCGAGGAAGACCAGAACAATGACAACAATAAATATCAGGGCAAGGAGACTTGTGAATTCCACGATGGGCCGTGGGGCATTTACAGCAATCTCAGTGCGTACTCGAGAATTTCGCTAAGTTTGCGGATCTGGGTCGCGCGCATGGATCGCTCTTCACGGGGGGCGTTTAAATAATCATCGACGCTTTTTTTCAGGTTCCACTCCAACAACTGCACGCACTGTTCCATGCTGACTTTCTCGGAACGGCGGCGGCGCGCCTGATGCAGCTCGTTGAGCTGGATTACCTGACCCATGACACCGGCTAGAATATGGGAGTGCGAAAAATTGTCAACCCCTCGACAAATTTACTGCCGGCTCTTGTTGTGTCACACAGTGAAGCGCCCCCAAGCCAACGACGACTTCGTTGCAGCGTAGCCCGATGACTTTGCGCTCGGGGAACAGGTCCTGCAAGATTCCAAGGGCTTCGGCATCCTTGGGATCATCGAATACCGGAACCAGCACGACTTCGTTGGCGATGTAGAAATTCGCATAACTCGCCGGCAAACGCGCGCCTTCGTAATAAATCGGACTCGGACAAGGCAAAGTTACGATTGAAAGTTTTTCTCCATTTTGATCTCTGGCGTTCTTCAGGCGCTCGTAGTTGCCTTGCAAAAAACCGTAATTTTCATCTTTTGAATTTGCTTCGACGATGCACACCACCGTGGTTGGGTTGACGAATCGCGCGATGTCGTCGATATGGCCGTCGGTATCGTCGCCGACGATACCTTCGCCGAGCCAAATGACATGATCGACTCCCAGTGAGTCCTTCAGGCACTGCTCAATCTCAGGCTGAGTTAAACTGGGATTGCGATTTTTGTTCAAAAGGCACTGCTCGGTGGTAAGGCAAGTTCCAGCACCGTTGACTTCGATGGAGCCTCCTTCAACAACGATCTTGTGCTCGAAGACCGGAACTTTGAGCAACGCAGCAATTTCCCGAGCGACACGATCGTCGTCTTCGTAGGACTGGTACTTTTCCCCCCAGCCATTGAAAATCCAGTCGTTAAAGGCGAGCGGTTGGTCTACGGAATCTCTGGTCACGAACGTCGGGCCGTAATCTCTCATCCAAACATCGACGGTGGCGATTTGCAGCAGTGTCACGTTTTCCATGGCGGCGCGAGTGCCTTTTAGCCCCGCTGCCACGTCTGTTTCGCTCAATTCGTCGTTCACCAATAGATAGACGCGCTCGTGCGCCGATAGCGCAGAGATCATTTGTCCCCACACGTCGCGCACCCGGTTCAAATCGGTAGGCCACGTCTCTAAATTGTGCGGCCATACAAGCCACGTGGCGCGGTGCGGCGCCCATTCGGCGGGCATCGAGTAGCCGAGAGAACGTGGCGTAACCGGATGGGAAAATGAGCGACTCATCTGATGATCGAGTCGAATCGGACGATGATCAACTGCGCCCGCGACTTTCCAGCGAGCGCGACAATAACGGTCCATACGCATCGATGCGCCGGTCGCGCAGGAATGGCCAGCTTTGACGGGTTTCTTCGATCTTTCCCAGGTCGCACTTGGCAAGCAGGATCTCGTCGCGCTCGCCGCCGGCGTGCGCCACGACTTCACCGAACGGCCCGGCGACGAATGAATTTCCCCAGAACTTGATCTTGCCTTCCCGCCCCACACGGTTGACCGACGCAACATAAACTCCGTTGGCGACCGCGTGCGAACGTTGAATGAGCTCCCAGGCGTTGCGCTGATTCTGCGCCACCGCGCGAGGCTCGTTGGGAATCCAACCGATCGCCGTCGGATAAAAGAGAATCTGCGCTCCCGACAGCGACGCCGCGCGCGCGCCCTCCGGAAACCATTGATCCCAGCAGACCAGCGCGGCAATTTTCGCGTAGCGCGTTTGAAAGCTCGGAAACCCGAGATCGCCCGGGGTGAAGTAAAATTTTTCGTAGTACAGCGGATCGTCGGGAATATGCATCTTTCGATACGTTCCCGCTAGTGATCCATCGGCATCAATAACGACGGCCGTGTTGTGATAGAGACCTGCCGATCTTCGTTCGAAGACCGACGCGACGATGACAATCTTCCGTTCCTTCGCAACCGCGCTAAGACCCTCTGTCGTCGGTCCCGGAATCGACTCGGCCAATTTAAAATTTCGCTGGTCTTCGCTCTGGCAAAAGTAACGCGAGCGAAACAGTTCTTGTAGGCAGACGATCCGCGCGCCTTTTTTCGCCGCCGCTTCGATTCGCTCGCTGGCTTTAGCGAAATTCGCGGCGGGATTATCGCCGGCGCTCATTTGAATGAGGCCCAAAGTTACTTGCTCTTTGACGACTCTGCGTGCCATTAGGGAGGAATCTCGCGTTGCGATTACGACGGCAAAAAAAAGGGAGAAGAAAGGCGACGTCCCTTCCTCTCCCCAAGATGGTCCAAGAATTGAATTACTTCAAGTGCTGAGCGAAGAAAGACTTGGTCTTTTCCCACGTGTCTTTCGCCGACGCTTCATGATAGCCGCCTCTATCGTCGCAGAAAAAACCATGCCCCGGTTCGGGATAAATCTCCATCTGAAACGGTACTTTCTTGGCCGTCAGTTCAGCTTTGATCTGGTTCACCTGATCCAGGGGAATCAGTGGATCTTTAGCGCCGAAGAAAAGATACATCGGACATTTAATCTCACCCGTGCGCGAGAGCGGGCTCGGATTACCCATCGGGATGCCGCCGCCGTAGAAGGGCACCGCGCATTTCACATCTTTATTATGATGGGCCGCAGCCAGATACGTGAGCCGCCCACCCATGCAAAAGCCGATGACGCCAATGGAGCCGGACTTGACATTGCTCTGCGACTTGAGATGCGCTATCGCGGCGCCGACGTCTTCCATCGCTTTACTATCGACCACCCGTTGCATGGTCGCGATCGCCTTTGGCATCTCCGAGTAAGGAATAATCCGCTCGGCCTCCCGATGGAAAATATCCGGGGCAATGGCCACGTACCCTTCCCCCGCAATTCTTTCGGTAACCTTCTTGATATGATTGTTGACTCCGAACGCTTCCTGGATGACGACGATACCAGGATAGGTGCCGCCGTCCTTTGGTTGCGCCACGTACGCTTCCATCTTGCCATCAGACGTATTCAATTGAACCGTCGAGTTCGTGACGTCCATAAACATCCTCCTAGAGGTGATTGTGAATTACGCGGTGGCATTTCTCTATCAAATTTCTTGTTCGTGGTCCACACCCAGGCGCCAATGAAACGAACCGAAATTTAATCGTGTTTTCGGCAAAACTCTAAAATCCGGTCGCAGACTTTTGGGGTTGTCTGATCCGGCGGCATGACGTTCCAGAAATCGCACTTTGGCAGAAGCTCACGCAAATAATGCGCTCCGGAAGTAGCATGGGACGGATCATCGCCGGGAATGATCAGCGCGGGCGCGGTCACGCCCATGACCTCTTCGGGTTCGGCGCCGGGCGCCGTGTCGCGATCGAACAGACTGCGGCTGGTCAGGATGATTCCCAGATATCGCTCTAGATTTTGCGCAGCGAATCGATCGGCGAATCCGCTATCCCGCGCGATCGCGGTCGCCCACGGACCCGCTTCCGGGTCCATCCAGAAACTCTTTCCACCTTGCGCCCGGTCGACAAGGCCTTTCAGGCCATTCTGCTTGGCGAAATTGTAATGGCGCATGAAGCGCTCCCGGCTGTTCACTTTCCAGCGATAACCGCCCACCGGCCAGTGAAGCAGTAAACCTCGTGTCATCTCCGGG
>DASYUV010000305.1:0-75486 GCA_036000865.1 Binatia bacterium
CGTGAACTCCTTCGAAAATTGGGTGGGGCGTGGCAGTCCTAGATTTCGTCATTCCCGTATGCTTTTAGCGGGAATCCAGGGGAATTTCGGACTGGACCCCCGATTAAGACGTTCGGGGGTGACGAGTTGGTATGGCGTGGCATAGAGGGAGGATGTACGTTGGAGGTCAACCCAGGGTTTAGGAAGAGGGTTCGATTTTCATCCTCCGTGGGCGAGCGTAAGATCATGAATCACTTCGTGGCTAGAAAATGTTTCGTCGAATGGATACCGACATGGGCGACGCTAGAAGGCGTCTTTCATCTTCCGCACCGCCGCAAAAACTGAGACTGGATCGAGGCGAGTGTCAGATTTAGTCGACTTGACGCTGGCTTGAATTTCTTTGCTGTCCCAGCGGAGGAATGGATTGGTTTGCTTTTCCTCTTCCAGCGTCGAGGGTACAGTCGAGGCGCCGCGCGAGCGCAGTCCTTGCACGCGTTCAAAGCGCGCAACCAGCTTGGGATTCTTTGGCTCCACCGACATCGCAAAGCGAAGATTGCTTTCCGTGTATTCGTGGCCGCAGTAGACTTTCGTACTGTCCGGCAGTGCCATCAGCTTTTTGAGTGAAGCATGCATCTGCTCCGGCGTGCCTTCGAAGAGCCGGCCGCAGCCCGCCGTAAACAGTGTGTCGCCGCAAAAAAGATTATTATCGAATAGATAAGCGATGTGGCCGGTCGTGTGACCGGGAATAAATAGAATTTTTCCCCTCGATTCGCCGAGCTGAATATCATCGCCCTCGTCAACGCCGTTAGTTAATCCCGGAATCCTGCCGGTGTCGCTCTTGTGGCCGTACACTTGAACTCTATGAGCTGCCAATATTCCCTCGTTTCCGCCAGTATGATCGCGATGATGGTGTGTGTTGAGGATCGATTGGAGCGTCACTTGTTCCTGTTCGATCCGGCGCAGAACGGGCTCCGCTTCGGATGGATCGACAATGGCGGCCTGCTTGGATTTTTCGCAGACTAGGAGGTAGCCGTAGTTATCCCGCAGCAAGGGAATCTGAAGAATTTTCATATTTGTGAATCGACCTGCATGAAATAGCGGTGAGTCTGTTACGATTGTAGTCATAACGCAGGGGTTTTTCAAACACCGAATGCTCGATGGATTCCCCTTGACCGAGTAAACCGAACTTTTTTATATTACCCCCATTATGATTCGCGCCGGAGTTGGACGATCACAACAGCAAGCGACTGGTCAGGCGGTTGCAGAAGCCGCTCGCGGAGCGCTCGCGCACGCCGGTATCTCACGGGCCGACTTCGCGATGATGTTTTTTACCGCTGATCACGCCGGGCAACAGCGCGAACTCGTGACGTCGCTAATTCGCACAATAGGGACCGATTGTGTCGTCGGCTCCAGCGCTGCCGGCGTGGTGACCGGCGATAATGAAATTGAAGGCAGCCACGGCATTGCCGTGCTGGCGCTCGCCTCGGACGAAATCAGCGCGCGTCCTTTTATATTTGAACCGCTGAAAGAAAACGAAACGAACTTGGGCACGAGCTTTGGAGAGTTTCTTGCGAAGACCCAAGAGCAAAATTCCCTCATGGTTTTGCTTCCGGATACCTATAATGGGAATCCGCAACGGTTACTGGAAAGTATGGCGAGCCAAGCGGGCTTTCATCCCGTAGTTGGCGCGGGATCGACCGAAAACGGTGCGGTGGGCGCCACCTTTCAGCTTTGTGGCGATAAGATCGCCACCAACTCTGTAGCCGGGGCCTACGTTTCCGGCGCATTCAACGTCCACTTGGATATCACCCAAGGTTGCCAGCCCATTTCCGAGCCCATGGTCATTACCAAGGCCGAGAGAAATTTAATTTACGAAATCAATGACCGTCCGGCAATCGATGTGTTTGCCCGCTTACTCAAGGGCCCGCTCGCTGAAGATATTCGACGCGCGTTAATGGTCTTGTTCGTCGGGCTGCCCGCGGACCGGCAAGAAAACACTGTCGCTGCCGGAAAATATTTGGTCCGGAACATCATCGGCTTGGATCCCGAAAAAGGAATTTTGGGCGTCGCCGAGGAAGTCAGTGAAGGCGAGGCGATGATCTTCGCGATGCGCGACGGTCAGCGCGCCCGGGAAGACCTTAGTCAAATGCTCGAGAGACAAGTTGCGACACTCGGTGGAAAAAAGCCCGCCTTCGGCTTGTATTTCAATTGTTGTGCGCGCGGCACATCGCTCTACGGCTTGCCCGGCATCGACTCAGCCTATATGCACCAGGCGCTGGGTGACTTTCCGTTGATCGGCATGTTCGGTGGCTACGAGCTTGCGCCGCTGGGACGGACGAATCACCTATTCGCCTACACGGGCGTCCTCGCTTTAATCACTGAACAAGGATAAACGAACGAGTCGATTTTGGATTTGCGATTTTGGATTTTGGATTATTGGAAAGGGAAACCGGAAGCTCGAATTGCGGCTTTTTCTTTTCAATCCAAAATCGGCAATCTAAAATCCAAAATGGGTTGGAGGCGGATGTGTGGGGGCTATCGTCCGATCCGCTTGCGCTTGTTGTTGAGATAATCGACGACAATATAGTTGCCCATTTGGTCCGGCGTGGTGTAAAAGACGCGACCGGTATTTAAGCGTGATAACTGGTCAACAAAACCCTGCCGGTAAAAATCGGCGCCGAGCATGAAAGTGTTGATCTTGATTCCCGCCTGCGTGCAACGCTTCACCTCTTTGAGCGTTTCGTGAACGATGCGGCTGTGGAGCAACGCGGAGCCCCAGCCGCTATGGAGACGCCCGCCGCGGTCGAGTGTCGCTGCCGTGGGCTCGCCGTCGGTGATGAGGATGATCTGGCGGTTGGCGCTTCGATTCGACCCGAGCAATTGACGGGCGTAGCGCAACGCCTCTTTGATATCGGTGCCGTGTTCCATGAAGTAAGTCAGCGACACGATTGACGGCAGATCCTCAGCGTGGATCAGCTTCGCGTTAGAGCGGAAGGCGACGAGATGGAGCGTGTCCTGTGGATACTTGGTTTGGATCAGCCGATGTAACGCCAGCGCGACTTTCTTTCCGGCGTGCAGCGCGTCGTTCATCAGCATCGAATAGCTGACATCGATCAACAGCGCGGTTTCGCTCACTGTCGAAAACTCGACGCGGTGTACGGAAAAATCATTTGGCGCAATTCTCAATGGCTCGCCCTTCTTGCGTTTCCCCAGCGCATTGAGCAGCGTCTCGCCGATATTGACGTTCAGCGGATCACCATATTCGTAGAGCTTGGTTTCCTCCATGCGGTCGCCCTGTGAGCCCCGAGAAGAGACCGCGTGATTGCCCCAGCGGCTCTTGTTGAGCATCTGGAAGATCTCGCGCAAAGCCTTGTCGCCGATTTTTCTGATTCCCTTCGGCGTCAGGCGAAGCCCATGGTTGGTCCGGACAATATACCCCTCATCTTCGAGGGTCTGCTCGACGCTCTGCAGGTATTTGAGATGTTCATAAGCCTCGTCGCCAAGCAGCTCGCGCAACTCATCGAGATTGAGCTCGGATGGATCACCCATGCCGCGCTGGCCCCAGCGGAGAAATCGTTCGAGCCCGCGCATCTGACCGAGGATCTGTCCCGCTTCGCCCATGCCCATGCGCTGCGAGCCTTGAAAAGGAAACTGGCTCAAAAGCTGTTCCAGCTGCTGCATCTGGTTCATCATGTCGCTGAGTTGCTGCAGCTGTTCTTCAGTCATCGAGTTGAGGTTTTCCAACATGCTTTCGAGATTGCCGATGGCGGCGTCCATCATGTTGGGCAGATTCTTAAGAAAATTCTCGTCTTCCAAAAGCTTTTGCATCCGGTCCAGCATGTCCATTAGGGACTGCGGATCCTGACCACTCATGTTCGGCTGCCCCCGCGTGCCCCGTTCACCGATCTGGTTCTGCAGGCGGTTCCTCAGCTCCTGGTAACGCTGATAAGCCTCCTGCATTTTCTGGTTCATTTCGTCCATGCGATCGGCGTATTTGCCGGACATGCGCTCCATGAAGTTGCGCATCTGCTCGTGGTAGGCCTCGAGCTTCTCAGCCAAACTGTTCAGTTTATCGGTGAGAGCGTGTTGTTCCTGTGGGGTGAGCTTGAAAGAATCAGGAGAATACTTGTTGAGCAATTCGCGCCGTTTCTCCTCCGCTTCGCGCAGAAAGTCGCGCATACCCTTGACCGACCGTTGCCCGTCTTCCGACGTAAAGCCTCGACGCATCAGATCGCGCAGCGCGCGTCGGACGCCTTCTTCTTCTAACAAATGGTCCGAAAGATGTTTGAGTAAATCATCCGTGGTGGGAAACAGAACCTCCTGCGTCCCGTCCCATTGGGTATAGCGATGGACTCTCATTTGTTTTCGAATATATCGCAGTTTGGCGCTGTTTCAAACCCCAAATTGAGGTTCCATTGGAGAGCACCCCCGTGTTGACCGCCAGCCTGGTTGAACCCTTTGGGGCGGTGGTTCATTTTCAATCCACCATGACTCTTAAAATCGAGAAAGATTCCTCGCTTTGCTCGGAATGACAACTACATAAGCCATGTGTCATCTCGAACAAAGTGAGAGATCTTTCCCAAACGGAACCACTACCCCTTTGGAATTGGTTATGAGTTCGTATAGAAATAGGAGAGTTGACGGGAAATTATGAACGCTTACGATTACGTGATCATCGGCGCCGGTTTTGCCGGCGCCGCCACCGCTTACCATCTGGCGCGACGCGGCATCAGCAATGTCCTGCTTTTGGAGCAGGAGAATATCCCAGGATTTCATTCGTCAGGCCGCAATGCTGCGATGATGCGCCAGTGTGTACCCGATCCGGATTTGGCGAAGCTGACGCGCGACGGCGCGGTGTTTTTGCGCAATTTGCCGAGCGACTGGCCCGAACCGGTAAGCTTCAAACAAAATGGCTCACTGCTCCTGGGGACCGGCGACGGTTGGCGCAAGCTTCAGAAGGATGCCGAGGTCGGCCAATCCCTCGGGATCGATGTCGAATGGTGGACGCCGGAGCAGGCCAAGGGCCATGTGCCGGTGCTCGATCAGGCCGAGTTCGATGGCGCGGCGTGGTGCGCCAGCGACGGCATCATCGATATTCACGCGCTGCTTTCGGGATATTTGAAAGCGGCGACAAGCAAGGGCGTAAGGATTCGCTATGGGAGCCGCGTTCAGGCGATTCACTCAATGACGGGCCGCGGGGTTGAACTGATCACCAACAGCGAAACCATCCATGCCACCGTAATTGTCAATGCCACCGGCGCTTGGGCTAATGTCATTGCCAAGATGGCGGGCGCACGGGAGTTGTCCTTGCGACCTTGTCGACGCCACCTTTTCATGTCACCGCCGATTGATTGGGTCGATCCAAGCTGGCCATTTGTCTGGGACGTGACGCATGACATTTATTTTCGGCCGGAGGGCAACGGTTTGCTGCTCTGCGCTTGCGATCAGCAGGAGTTGTCACCGGGCGATCCGCCGGTAGACGAAAGTGTAAAGGAGCTGCTGGCAGAGAAGATTGAACGATTCATGCCGGCTCTTTCCGGGGTCAGCATCAACAAGAGTTGGGCGGGTTTTAGAACTTTGACGCCGGATGGGCGATTTGTGATCGGTTGGGATCCGCGGATTGAACATTTTTTTTGGATCGCCGGACTTGGCGGACATGGCATGACGACAAGTTCAGCTGTGGGCGAATTGGCGGCTGATCTCCTTATCGCCGGGCCGAATCAAAAGGCCGCGCCGTTCTCACCGGAGAGATTCGCGGATTGAGAACAATCCATGTCATTGCACACTTGTGACGAGACGACGTCGTGAAATCATGCTGGGAGTATTGGAGCGCAATCGAGGATGACGAAAAGTAACCGCACGGTAGGTGAATTATGGCTTTGAAGATTGACTTGGGAAAAAAGTATCCGGCCGATCAGGCGAAAGCGATCGTCGATCGGCTTTATTCACTGGTGCGTGAACGCTGGGAAACGAAGGTCAACCAGAGGCCATTCATGCAGCAACTCATGGCGGGAACGTTGCCACTCAACGTGCTGCAGACGTTTTTCCGAAACTGGGGCGCGTACACGATCGAAATCAACACGCTCACGGCCTGCACGTATCATCGGAATATTACGTTCCTGAAAGTCAACCGCGATCTCATGGGGCCGATCGGCGAAAAGATCGCGGACGAATTCATTCATCCGAAACCGCCGGGCCACTTTCTGGTCATGTTGCGAACGGCCGAAGCGCTCGGCCTTACTGAAGAAGAAGTCTTCACGACGCCGATGCTTGCAGAGTTTCGCGGTAAAATCGACTTTATGCGCGGCATCGTTTACGAAGGCACGGCGGCGGAGTGGTACGCCGCGGTGACCACGGAAGAGCAGATCGGCCACTGGTCGGCGGCCTGCTACAAAGCGCTGACGACGCATTACGGCTTTGACCGCGACAAGGCGACGTATTTTGCCACCCACGTCGAAGCGGACCTGGGCGAGCATGAAGAAGGTGTCATGGGCCACGCGAGCTTCAATCGCATGGCGTTACAGCGATTGCTCGAGACCGGCATGGCGAACGAGCGGCCGACGTATGGATTGGAATACTGCGCCATGACATCAGTAGACCTACACGGCGTCATGTTGCGGGCGGCGATGGAAGCGTCGGAGCGAGAATAGGACTGGAGTAGTGGAGTGGTGGCGAAATAGGATTTGCACAAAGGATGATTAACCACGAAGGACACCGAGAACACGAAGTTCAGAATTTAATAATTCGAACCCCTTCGTGACCTTCGTGCGCTTCGTGGTGGAAGGTGTCATGAGGAACGAAGATGGAACAAATTAGAGGCATTGTTCTGCCGAGTCCGACGGTTTTTCTTGAAGACGGGCGGGTCGACGAGAAGCTCATGCGCGAGTTGACGGATTGGTTCATCGACTGCGGTGTCCATGCGTTTTTCGTTTTGGGTTCCTATGGCCAAGGGCCGGCGATGACGCCTGACGAGCGAAAAAAAGTGGCTGAAATCATTGTGCAGCAAGTGAAGCACCGGGTGCCTGTCGTGGTCCATGTTGGCGCAGTGGATCCGTTCACCGCCATCGATCTTGGCACGCATGCCAAGTCCATCGGCGCCGACGCAATCGGCCACGTTGGGCCTTACTACTACGCCGACCGTTCGGAGTATGAGATCATCGAGCATTTCAAAATGGTCGATCGCGCGCTGGGCATGCCGATTCTCGTCTATAACAATCCTCGTTACTCCGGTTACAACATCCATCCGGCTTTCATGGCCCGGCTGGTCGAGACGGTGCCGAATATCTTCGGCGCCAAGCTGGCGATGGGCAGCGTCGATGAAGCGATGGCATATACGAAAATGGTTAAAGCGCCGTTCGCGCCGTTCGCGCTGGCGAGCAACTTGGTATCCGCGATGTCCGTGGGTGTTGCCGGGACGATCAGCCCGCCGCTCGCGGTGACTCCGGAAATCGGCGTCGAATTAATCCGCGCCATCGACGCCGGCAAATTGGAGGAAGCGCTCGCGGTGCAGAAGTCTGTCATTCGCATTCACGATATTTTTCTCCGTCTCGCAGGGCCGTTCGGTCGGACGATCTACTGCGAAGCCATGCGGCTGAGAGGTTTCGACGTCAAGATGTATCCGCGCTGGCCGTCGAAGCCGCTCAGCCGCGAGGCCCATGACGAGTTGAGAGACTTGTTCACCGAGTTAAAAATTATCAGCACGCGGGCTCGAGCGAAGAGCGCATAGACCCTCACCCTTCCCTCTCCCAGAGGGCGAGGGTAAGTCGACGGTACAGAGCGGTAACATACTTTACAAAACAAACCGGGCACATGGTTTACAGTGGATCGTGACGGGGGTCTCTAGATTGAAAAGTCTTGCAACCGGATTCGTCGCAGTCGTGATGCTTTTCATTGCCGTCACAACTTTACGGGCGTCAGCGCAAGACCGCGTGCGCGTAGCGCTTTCCGTGCGTAACGTCGTTTTCCTGCCTTTCTATTACGCCAAGGATACCAAGATCTACGATCGGTACGGCCTCGATGTTGAACTGATCCAAATGCGCAGCGATCTTCAGCTTGCCGGTTTGGTATCGGGCGAGATCGATTTCACGCCGTCTGTGGGACCTGCCGGCGCTGCGATTGCAAATTCTCTTCCTTTGAGGGCGCTCGCGATCCTTTATCGCGCGCCGCTATTTTCTTTGGTCAGTCCGTCCGGTGTTTCGAACGTCAGAGAACTCGAGGGCAAAAAAGTGGCTGTGTCGCGCATTGGTTCGGAAAGTCACCGGTATGGCTCGCTTATGCTCGAAAGCGGCGGCGCGGACCCGAAAAAAGTTACGTTCATACAAACCGGCAGCACGTCGGTGAGCCTGGCCGCGATACAGCAGGGTTCAGTAAACGCGGCGGTGCTCAGTCCGCCGTTTACCGGAACTATGGCCGAGAAGGGCTACAAGATCCTGGCGCGAAGCCGCTCTCTGGCTGAAGCGCCCTGGCTTGGTCTGGTTGCCAATCGCAACAAGATGGACAGGCATCCGGAGCAGGTGAAAAATATCTTGCGTTCCATGCGAGACGTAACGGCGGCGATCCGGCGCGACAAGACGGCGGTTGTCTCCTACATCGAGAAAAACTTCAAGGTCAGCACGGCCAACGCCAATGAGTCCTACGAAGACATCACCGGGGTCATGGTGGATGGGCTGATGTTGCGCGACGACCAAATCCAAAAATATCTAGACACGTCTCACGCGCGCGGAGAGCTTCCGAAGCGTTTGACGGTCGCCGAAATGTTCGATTTTGCGCCGCTGCGTAGTCTCAGGTAGGGCCACGGGGAATGGTTACGTTGAGGAGTCAAAGATGAGCGACAGACCGATTCTATCCCTTGCCGCAGGCTATCACCTGCGCGCCAAGCCGCTTTGCGACGGCCGGGTTCAGATGAAGAACTTCGAACTTAAAGCAGTGGCGTTCGAAGAGGACGGCATTGGCCATGATGAGTTTCAGGCGGGCAAGTACGACACCGGCGAATTTTCCCTTGCGATGTACGTCGCGCTGAAGAGCCGCGGCGCGCCGTTCATGGCCATTCCGGTCTTTCCAAACCGCAAGTTTCGCCACTCTTACATTTTCGTGCCGGAGAATTCTCCTCTGAAAGAGCCCGCCCAACTTAAAGGCAAGAAAGTCGGGATTCTTGGCTGGCTCAACACGGCCGGCCTTTGGGCGCGAGGAATGCTCAGCGACGAGTATGGCGTGAAGCCGCAGGATATTCACTGGATCGCGCCGCGCAAAGCGAAACTAGATCTGTCTCTGCCGGCCGGAACACGCATCGACGTTGTTCCAGGGGAGGGATCGCTTGCGGCGCGCATGCTGAATGGCGAGTTCGACGCGATCATCGTGCCGGATTTTCCCTTGGAGAAGGGTTGGCGCCGGTTGTTCGCCGATTCAAAGACGGTGGAGCAAGACTATTACCGCCGTACGCAGATCTTTCCGACCAGTCACGCCATTACCTTTCACTCGTCGTATTTGGCGAAGTATCCGGGGGCCGCCCAGGAAATGTTCACCGTTTGTGTGGCAGCCAAGAACCAAGCCGTGCGCGACGATGGCGACGCTACTTACTCCAATTTTGTCTGGAACCGCCAAGTCTGGGAAGAGCAGCAGTCGGTGATGGGTTCTGATCCTTGGAAATTCGGCATCAAAGGCAACGAAAAGGTGCTCAATACGTTGATTCGTTACGCCGACGAGCAAGGACTGCTGGCGAAAAAGATGACAATTGCAGATCTGTTTATTCAAATCGACGAACCACAGGAATAATCAAGGAAACATTCTCGACATGGCGATCATCAGGCACGAACACCAGGGGCACGGCGAGCATGGACATGATCACGAGGGCGCGGTCGGCCCGCACACGCACTTGACCAGCGTCGGCATCGATATCGGATCTTCCACGTCGCATTTAATGTTTTCTCGGTTATTGATCGGCTATCCGTCCGTGCTCCAGCGAAAGCCGATTGTGCTCGAGCGCCATGTCATTGCCCGCTCAGCGATTTTGCTAACGCCGTTCAGCGGCGCTTGGAACATCGAAGCGGATCCGCTCAAGGAGCTCGTCGAGCTCACGTTCCAAGATGCGGGATTGACGCGCGAGGATATCGACACGGGCGCGGTGATTATCACCGGCGAGGCCGCGCGGCGGGACAACGCGCAGAAGATCGCCGAGCTGTTTTCGGACGATGCCGGGCGATTTGTCTGCGCCACGGCCGGACCGACGCTGGAGACGATAATGGCGGCGCACGGCTCGGGCGCCGTTAGGCAGAGTCGTGAGCAAGGTCTGGTTATCCTCAATATCGACGTCGGCGGCGGCACGACGAAAGTTAGCCTGATCGACAACGGCAAGATTCGTGCGACGGCCGCACTGAACATTGGGGCGCGGCTGGTGGCGCATGATGACGCGGCTGCGATTGTCCGGCTTGAAAAAGGCGGTCGGCGGTTTCTCCGCGATCTAGGTGAGAATCTTGACTTTGGCGCGAAGGTTTCTGACGATTTACGCGCGCGCCTTGCGACCCGAATGGCTCAGACTCTTTTCGACGCGCTCACGACGAACGCGCCACCCTGGGAGGATTTTTACGTCACGCAAGGGTTAGGTCGATTACCGTCCATAGACGGCATTCTTTTTTCCGGTGGCGTTTCTGAATACATCTACTCGCGCGAAGCCGAAGCTTTTGGTGATTTAGGTCCATATTTGGGTCGAGCGATTCGTCATGAAGCGGAAAAACGCGGCTTCAACATTCTCGAAGCCGGCGAGGGCATCCGCGCGACCGTAATTGGCGCGTCACAGTATACGGTGCAGTTGAGCGGCGAGACGATTTTTGTTCCCGAAAGTATCAATCTACCCGTGCGCAATCTGCGCGTGTTTGTCGCCGACGTCGATTGGGAGAGTCCGGTTGCCGATAAGACGGCAGTGGCAGTGGCTAACGTTCTCGGCGCGCGCGACGTGGAAGTCTGCGGAGCGCCGTTTGTGTTGGCGTTTTCGACGCCGCCTTTTGCCGGTTATGGCGCCGTGCAAGATATGGCGAAGGGCATCGATCGCGCGCTGGAAATGCTTCCAGCCGCGGATCGGCCCATGGCATTGGTTTTCGTCCAGAACGTAGGACAAGTGGTCGGCGGCATACTATCGGCCAAGTGGAATATGCCCTGTATCGACGAAGTGAGTCTGTCCGAGTTGGATTTCATCGATATCGGCGAAGTCGTGCCCGGGGAAGGCTTCGTACCCGTGGTGATCAAGAGTCTCGCCTTCGGCATGTGAGGTCCTAGTGAGTCCGTTGTTGGACAGCGCAAACTTGCATGTGTTAAGAATCGAAATTGAATATAGTCGCTGAAGCTCGACAACGAAGTCTTCGTCATCCGACGGCAGGGAGGTTTTGACCGATGGGCGCTGGCGTAAATAGCATAGAAGCCATGTGGGAAGAATTGGTTCGGCTTTGCAACGCGCAATTCAATACGCCGCCGTTTCGGCGCTTGCTCGGCGCAACGTTTACCGAGGAAAGAGCACAGCAGTATTCCATTCAAATGGCCTATTACGTGCAAAACCGGCGCGACTGTTGGGGTTACGTTCAAGGCTCGGCGCCGTTCGAAATCAAGAAACTGATTTGGCGGCACGAAGAGGACGAGCTGATCGGGAGAAAAAACGAAGGCAAAATAGACCATATGACTTTGGCGATCAAGGAGGGCGAAGTGTTCGGCCTGTGCGCCGATGCCTTTGAGCATACGGCGCGTCTCGAGGGCGGCGAAGTCTGTTTCAGCGCCTGGATTCGCTTGGCGCAGAGGTCCTGGTTGGAAGCGATCGCCGGGTCGGCAATACTCGAGATGCGCAATTCCGGGGAGCTGATCAAAGGCGGCTCTTTGTCACGTCGCATCGCCGAATTGTTTGAGCGCGATCTCGGTATTCCGATGAAACAACAGATTAATAATGCCGAGCACGTGGTCATGGACGTCGAACATGCGCACCTGTTGATGCAGGTGGCGTGCAACTATGCCAATACGGAATCAGCGCGCCGAGCGATTCTGCGCGGCGCCGAAGAGAGCCTGATGATCGATCGAGTTTACCGCGGCCACTTGGCGGATATGCTGGCGGCATTGCCGTAACACTTTGGCCGCATCATCGCTAAAAAGGCGATGTAAGGGCGACGGCCGGTCGCCCCTACCTTATTGGGAGGACTCATGAATCTGGTAGGCGATTTGTTGACGACGCTGGATCAAATGGTCAACGCGCAGTTCGACAGCATCGAGTTCAAGAATTTTCTTGCCGTGCCGCTGACGATGGAGCGCGGGCGTTTTTACGTGGTGCAGAACGCGCTTTACACCAGCAATCGGCGCGACTGTTGGGGATATGTTCAAGGCGGCGCGCCGTTGGAAGTGAAGCGCGTCATTTGGGAACACGAGAGCGACGAGCTGATCAACGACCCACGCTGCGGCATGGATCATTACGCGCTCACAGTCAAACAAGGCGAAGTGATCGGACTTAAGCCGGAAGATTTCGAAAAGGCGGAAATCCCGTCGATGGTGCGGGCTTGCTTTTATGCATGGCATCACATCGCCATGCATAACCATTGGCTGGCGGCTTATACGGCGTCGCACATGCTCGAGCGCCGCAACAACGGCAAGATCGTGAAAGGCGGGGGAATGTCGTTTCGGGTCGGCAAGAAATTCGAGAACGAGCTGGGGATCAATCTGAAGAAGATGATATCGCTCGACGTGCACGTGGTGGCGGATACCGAGCATTCGGAAAATATTTCCGAGATGTTCGAGCGCTACGTGAAGAGTGCCGAGGATCGCGATCTGGTGCTCAAAGGGGCACAAGAATCTATGGCGATCGACCGTGCTTACCGTGGCGCGCTCGGATATTACATGGAACAGATAAAGTAGGCTCGCGACGGCTGGCGAGACTCTGGGGTATTTTATTTCTAAGAGTTAGCTCACCGGACTAGGAGGAACTGAACGTGATGAAGAATCTGAATCTGAATGAAGCGTCGGCCTTTTCACAAAGAAGTCCGTACGATATTTACCAAGAGTGGGAAGGGATACCGGTTTACAAAGACTTCATCATTCCGGATCTGCTAAAGTTAGAGCTCGGCGACTGGGAGCGCACCAGCGGCAAAGCGGCGTTCGTTAATATGGACGGCGCCGGCGGCACTTGCGATACGCTGATTGAAGAAATCGCGCCCGGCGGGCAGCTCAAGCCGATCCGTCATATGTATGAAAAAGCCATTTTCATTCTCGAAGGTCAAGGCGCCACCACGATCTGGAACGAGGGTAGCAAGAAGCATACGCTCGAATGGCAGAAAGGAAGTCTCTTTTCCACGCCGCTGAACACGTGGCATCAACATTTTAACGCGCAAGGAAATGCGCCGGTGCGAATGATCTCGCTAACCGACGCGCCGGTGATCATCAATCGCTATCGCAATCTCGACTACATCTTCAATAATAACTTTGTTTTCTCGGATCGGTACGGCGGTGGCGCCGACGAATGGGGCAAGGGTGGACGGTACATCCCGGAAGTGAAAAGAGGACGGGTCTGGGAATCGAACTTCATCGCCGACCTCTGGGGGTTCCGACCGATAGAGTACAAAGAGCGGGGCGGCGATAACCGGACGACGCTTTTCGAGTTCGTCGACAATACCATGAGCGCGCATCTGTCGGAGTTTCCCGTCGGTAAATACAAAAAAGCCCATCGCCATGGCGCCGGCGCCCATATCGTCATGTTGACCGGGGCGGGCTATTCGTTCTTGTGGCCGGAAGGTGAATATGGAACCAAGAAGCGGGTGGAGTGGGGTCGCATGAGCATGTTTGTGCCGCCGATGCAGTGGTGGCACCAGCATTTCAATCCCGGACCGGAGGCGGCGCGTTACCTCGCGCTTAAACCTTGGGGTTTCAAATTCAATGTCGAGGACCTCAAGGATACCGGCGAGGATGTAAAGAAGGGCGGAGCGCAGATCGAGTACGAAGATCAAAATCCCGAAATCCACAGGATCTTCGAGGCCGAATGCGAGCGCCGGGGCGGCGAACCGCGCATGGCGATGTTCGGGACCTAATCTCTATCCTTCCAGCGTCGAATTTTTTTTCATATCGGCAGAAGTCGGTTGATGAAGGCCGGCCGCGCTTGCCATGGAGAGTTATTACGGGGAGTTTCTTGAATATCCTGCCACGGTGAATGCGATTCAACTCGTCGGTTTCAGGAAATCCAGTGGTATTACTCTCACGATCACCGTGCCAACGACATCAACTTTTACGTTGAACGCGGCCATGCCAAATGGAACGCAGCCGAGCTTCACATTCGACAGTAGTACCGGCCTGATTAACTAAGTTTCATCGACCAATTTCGTCACAAGAAATTGTCGAGTATGTTTGCATTCCCAGTGCGCAATCGAGAGCTGCACGCCCCGGCGAAATGCGGTTGGTAGGGGCGGGTTTGAAACCCGCCCCTACTTGGGAGTGCGAAGAAAAAAGGTCTGGCCGGTGACGAATTTTGTGGCGTCGGAAAGCAAATAGCGTACGAGACCGACGATTTCGAATTTATGGGTGAGGCCATCCATGAGCGGGGGAATCTCTTCGCGCGTTTTGAACTGCTCCGGAGTATAACCGATCCGCGACATGGGCGTATCGGTGGCGCCCGGGCAAACACAATTGACTGTTATATTATGAGGCGCCAGTTCGACGGCCAGAGATTTTGTGAAGGCAATGACGCCGGCCTTTGAGGCGGCATAATGGGCCGAACGTGGCGCGCCGGCGACGCCGCGCCCGGAAGCGATGCTCAGGATGCGTCCTTCTTTTCTCGGAATCATGTGTTTAGCAGCCGCTTGCGCTGACAGAAATACGCCTTTTAGATTGATTCTCATTAACCGGTCCCAGACTTCTTCCGGCATGTCGACGACAGGGACGCGGTCCATGACTCCCGCGCCGCAGAATGCGAAATCGACTTGGCCGTACTTTGCGATAGCCTGATTCATCATCTCGGCGACGCTCTGCGGATCGCCGACGTCGACCTTGACGGCGATGGCATCGCCCTTGCTGTCGCGAATCTCGGCGGCAACTTTTTCCGCCGCATCTCTGGCGAAATCGGCGACGACCACTTTCAATCCATCGGCTGCGAGACCGCGGCAGATGTCAGAACAGATTCCGCCGGCGCCGCCGGTGACGACGATACTTTTGCTCATGATGCAATCTCCTCTTCGTAACGCATTTTAGCGACGCTATCATCAGCGCTCGCCGGTCGTCAAATATCTTCGATTGCTTCGAGAGAATCGAAACAGCGGCGCCGCTTGTAAAGGCGTTGTGCCGGAATTCGTAGATTCAATCTCTGCGGGTCGATTCCCTGCAGCTCGCTGCGTTAAGCAAATTCTCTGTCGGAAGTCCGTCATTCCCGCATGCTTTAAGCGGGAATCTAGTTGGGTTCGGAACTGGACCCCCGATAAAAACATTCGGGGGTGACGCCTTTAAAACAATCTCATCGCGTTCTGATACCCCGCAGCAAGCGGCGGGGTTATTCAAAAACAAAATTGCATCAGTGGAACCTGGCCGCATCGGATTCCGGCAGGGATTCCGTAAGTTCATTCGGGTGAATAATATGGGCGAGAATTTCCAAGCCGTTCACTAAGCGCGGCCCAGGGCGGCTGAAGTAGGCGCTGCCATTGAGTGCGTAAACATTGTCCGCCTTTACTGCGGGCAGGTCGTTCCACCCTTCGAGGCGTCGTAGCGGCGTCGATTCTTTCACCGCGCGGCGCACGTCGAAGCCACACGGCATGAGTAAAATTACATCGGGTTTCGAGTCGACGACGCTGCGCCAATCAATTTTGAACGAAGGTTCGCCTTTGCGCCCGAGCACGTCGAAGCCCCCGGCTAATGCGACCATTTCGGGAACCCAGTGACCGGCGATGTAGAGAGGCTCAAACCATTCGAGACAAACAACCCGCGGCCGATAATCGGGCTCGCGAAGGCCAAGCTGATCGACGCGCCGGCGCAGATCGTGAACCAATGCTTGAGCGGCGTCTTCACAATGCGTGGCGGAGCCGATGCGCAGGACATCTTCGAGCACGTCGTTGAACGAGCGCGGATTCAACGACACGATAACCGGTTGACGCGCTAGCAACTGCGTGGCTTTGACCACTGCGTTGTAGTCCAAAGCGCACACGTCGCAGAGACCCTGGGTCAAAATGACATCCGGCGCGGAGTCGATTAAAGCTTGCTCATCGATGGTGTAAAGACCTTTTCCCGACTCAAGGAGTTCTTGGACCGCGCGGTCAATTTCGCCTCCGGTCAGTCGATTAGGATCGATCGTGCTACGAACGACAATTCGTTTTTGTCTAGCTTCGTGCGGATAATCGCACTCGTGGGTGACGCCGACGATCTGGTCGCTTAATCCAAGCGAGAAAGCGATCTCCGTCGCGCCGGGAAGTAAAGAACAGATGCGCATATTTCACGATTAGCTCAAGTCCGGTGATTATGCCACCGAAACGATCTCTTCCCACGGCGATATCGCCCGCGAAATTGATTGGCGGAGCGAAAGTAAAATTCGCATGCGCGAGTTTGCGGTTCAACTTTCAGTAACCAAAGGTTTCAATTCTCGCTTGCCGACGCGCCCGACGGCCCGTTCCGTGACGATCACATGCTCACCGATTTGCACCACGCGGTTTTCCTTCGTCATATCTTGGACGGCGCTCCGCTTCATGCGAATGGCGGGCTTGAAGTCGAAGGTCATTCCCGGTGCGATGATGATATCCGATTCTCCTCTCGAATTGGCCGGGCCCAGCCGGGGCCGAGAGAGATTAGCAATGCCGCTTGAATGGAGAACGACACCGGAGCGATCTTCGGCGGCAAATTTCTCGACCAGCGCCGCGTAATAGTCGACCAACTCGCCGCAGGTCGTTTTGCCCGGCACGATAAAAGCGATGCATTCCTGGTAAAGCTTGATCGCCGTTTCCATGGCCGCGCGATAATATTGATAGCCGGGAGTTTTCGTTCCTCCCACGAAGATCGAGTGGTTAACCTGCGCGCGATAGCCTTGAACGGTGGCGTCAATTTCCTCGCTGATGATTTGTCCCTCCTTCAAGGGATCGTCGGTGGGCGCGCCTAGGGTTGCGTTGGCTTCGGCGTCGAGTGCGATGGACAGACGAGTAGGGTCTTCCCCGGTCTCCGCAAACATCGCCGTAAAAGTGGGCAGCCAAATATCACCTTGGTGGCGCGCAGACGGGCGCGCGACACGGCGGATCGTCTCAATGGCGTTTTCTCCTGCCGCCACGGCGCGCCGAATTGCTTCGTGTTCCTCGGCGCCCTTGATCATGGCCGGTTCATCGATCGCCCCGGCATCGGCTCCCCATTTCTCTATGAGCACAACCTGGAGACCCGGGAGCGCGGCCTTGAGATTTTCCAGGAAAGTAGCCGCGACTAAACCCTCAGGATCGAAGCGGCTGCCGCTGAGTTTGGCCACGCCCACACGTGTCCCGGGAATATTCAAGCGTAGATTTTTCATCACTTCGGCAATGGATTTTGAGCCTTCACCCTGGCCGATGATGAGTTTGCTGCCCGAACTCCACGCATCCAGTCGTCTTTCCCAGAAGGCGCGATTGCGCGCGGTGGCGACCAGGGCATGAACGGGTTTGGAGTCATCGCGCGGAAATATCACATCGGCACTGCCGCCGCGCCCACCGATCTGCGTGAGATAGCGCGGGTAGGCGGTATCGCCGCTCGCCGGTGCAAGAATCGCGTCGAGGTTCCATTGAGGCTTCGCCTTGATCCGCCGGACCGCCGTCCAGCGGCGCTCCCGTTCCGCGCCCGAAAAAGCCGGATTCATGATATTGATCTTGTCACTTCTCGTCTCGGCGGCGTCAGCGTCTTTGATCGCCGCGAGCGAGGTGGGCCAAAGCGGAATCGCGAAGCTTGACGTCGCAAGCGCTTGGAGGAACGCACGCCGCGATGAAGAGCAAGGTGTTTGAATTATTCGCGAACGTCTAGTCATGGTTCAGTCCCTCAGCGTTTGCTGCGACTGTACTTGGTACCAACGAGATTCACTCGCCTAGTTCGACTCTCCGAAGGGAATTCTCTTCACTGGTGGCTTCGAGGGCTTAAATATTTGATACGAGCTCGGGCGTCAACCAAAATAATTCCATCAACATCGAGCAACAGATACTCATTAAAGTATTCAAAGCGCTGGTTTTGCGCCGATTTGCCAAGCGGAAATGGGCTTCCACGTAATCAGAAACTGTGTTAGTTTTCCGTCTCAATTGGCGCTCGAACGATACCAAACCGGTGGTGCTGCGAACTAAGCCGCTCATAGAAATAATCGGATGATAAACCGCGGTCGTAAGTGGGTTTTGGTCGCCTGCCTTGCCGGCGCAAGCATCATCAGGATCAGTGCCATGGCCGCAGATCCTCCGTCTCAAGAGGGCCAAGCCGGATGGGAGAGAGTCGTCGCTGCGGCCAGGAAAGAAGGCAAGGTCGTTGTTTCAGTACCGCCGGGGAGCGAGCTGCCGCGCGGATTCAAGGATCAGTTCGAGCGCCGTTTCGGCATTGAATTGGAGCTTGTCACCGGCAGGGGATCGGCAATAGTCCGCAGAATTGCCGACGAGTACAAAGCGGGCCTGCGTTATTTTGATATCCACACCGGCGGGGCTGGGACGATTATCTATGGTTTGGCCGACATCATGGATCCAGTTCAGTCTTACTTTGTCTTACCCGAGGTAAAGGATGCGCAGAAGTGGTGGGGCGGTCACATGTACGTGGACAAGGAGAATCGTTACGCTTACTCTTTTCTAGCATTCGTTCAAGAAGCGATCTGGTATAATACGACTTTGATGAAGCCCGAAGAAATTCGCACTTACGACGATTTGCTTCAGTCAAAATGGACAGAGAAAATCGGCTACAGCGATCCGCGCGCCGGCGGCGCGGGACAGGGTAACTGGACTTTTCTATGGAAGACGCGGGGAGAAGATTTTCTGCGTAAACTGACCCAGCAGAAACTTGTGATCATGCGGGAAGAGCGAACGTTGGCCGAGTACTTTGCCAAAGGCAACGTCGCTTTGACAATCGGACTGGATATCGATAACTTCGGTCCGTTCGTTAAATCCGGTTTGCCCGTGAAACCGCTGCCGGTGCTTAAAGATGGCGTTTATCCGGTAACGGGATCCGGGATCCTCGCGGTGATCAAGAGTCCGCCGCATCCGAATGCGACGAAAGTTTTCATCAACTGGTTTCTCGGTCGAGAAGGTCAAGAGTCCTATCAGAAAGCTATCGGCGAACCCACCCGCCGTTTGGATGTCGAGCCTCCCAAGGAGGCGTATGCCGTAAGACCGGCGCGCGAGTTCATGAGTGTCGAGCAATACCATCAACTCGAGAGCCACACCGAGGCAAAGCAAGAGAGCGTGCGTAAGCCGGCGATCGCCGCGGCGAATAAATTGTTGAACTGATCTTCGGATACCTCACGAAATGGCGGATCACAAAAATCGAACTAACATCAAGAACAGGAGGCTGACATGCTGCAAGAAATATTTTTAGGTGAAAAGCTTCAATGGCCGAAACCTTACCGGTGCGCGGTCAATTTGGTGTTCAACTATCAAGGCGCCGAAGGTTTGGAGCCGGATTCCAAAGGTAGAATCGATGCCGAAGAGTACGCTCGGCGGGAATATGGCCCGCGAGTGGGGGTGTGGAGAGTTCTGCGGGTTCTGGAGAAATACGACCTCAAGGCAACTTTCGTTATCTGTGGAGCGCTTGCCGAACGTTATCCCGACTCCGTCAAAGCGATTCAAGCCGCGGGACATGACATCGCCGGACACGGCTATCACCACGAAAAAGCATGGAGGCTGACTCCGGCGGAAGAGGTGGAAACCATTCGCAAGACCGTCGACGTGTTAACCGGCCTTACCGGAAACCCGGTTAATGGTTGGAGATGTTGCTTCCAGAGTCACGTGACTCCGGACTTGGGGATAGATCAGGGGTTTATCTGGAACAGTAATTCCTTCTCGCATGATCTTCCGTATCTTTTGAAAGATGAAAACCGGATCATTGTCGAGGTGCCACGCCAGCCTTTCGGCGATATGTTCATCTTCCAGGGCGGCAAGACAGCGGATCCGGACGATGCTTTGTCGATTTGGAAAAAGTCGTTCGACACGTTCTATGCAGAGTCGAAATTCTTCCACACGTACTGCCAGTTTTCGCTGCATCCTTTCCTCGTCGGTCGTCCAGGGCGCATCGAAGTATTTGATGAGCTGATGGCTTATGTCAAAGGGGACGAGGGCGTATGGTTTGCGACGACAGAACAAATAGCGCGCAGAGTTCTCGAATGCGCCGGCTTGGCAGCGCCGACTCGAATAGAGTATGGATCGGCAAGCCTGGCGATGAAGTAAACTCAGCAGCAACCCATCGAAACGGAGCCGTGGCGGGAGTGCTGCGGCTTCGCTAATTTTCACAACCCGTTCAATTAGAAAATTTAACCGCGTCCAGTGAACAGTCCCTCCCAGATGATCGGCGGGTCCGTGGAGAGATCGGTCAGCGAAGAAACCGACTGATCCGAGCGCCTCAAATGGAATCATTACCCATGCATGATCAAACGCGGAGAGCGGGTGGATAGATGGTGATCAGCGGTGGCCACGTCCATGAGGAGCTTCGAGAATGAAGAATCTGATTATTCTTATCGTCGCATGCGCGCTCTCGTTTCTCGTTTTTTGGCATTCTTCACAGAGCGCAGAATTGCCAAAGGAATGGGAAGTAACGCTGCAGGAAGCACGAAAGGAAGGCAAGCTGGTCGTCGCCATACCGCCAAGCGCCGAGCTACGAAAAGAGCTGGAGCCTCTATTGAAACAAAAATTTGGCATCGAGGCGGAACTGGTGGTTTCCCGCGGCGCCGATTCGGCCAATCGAATCGCTTCGGAATTCAAAGCCGGCGTGCGCTATTTCGATGTCTTAATCCACGGCACCACCACTGCGATGTCATTGCTCGACGGCGGAATGTTGGATCCTGTCAGCACCTACATGATTCTCCCCGAGGTCAAAGACGCAAAATATTGGTGGGGCGGGCATATCTGGAACGACAACGTCAAAACAAATCGTTTTCTCTATTCTTTCGTGGCGGGCGGCGGAACCGAAGGCCTCTTCTACAATTCGGAGCTGGTAAAGCCCGAAGAAATTCGCTCATTCGACGATCTGCTCAATCCCAAATGGAAAGGGAAGATCGGTTTGAACGATCCACGGATCGGCGGTTCAGGAATATCGCTTTGGTCTTTCATGTGGGAAACAAAAGGTGAAGACTTCTTGAAGAGGCTCGTCCAACAAGATCTCTTCTTAAGCCGCAATCTGCGCCAGATCGCCGAAGCGCTGGCCAAAGGCAAACTAGCCCTTACCATCGGCATTGGCCATGCCGAGTATGAGCCGTTTCTCAAGGCCGGCCTGCCTGTCAAGGATCTTCCGCCTCCGAAAGAGGGTCTCCCGGCCAGTAGCGGCTATGGCGTTCTTGGCATTGTCAAAAATCCGCCGCATCCCAATGCAACCAAGGCGTTCGTCAACTGGTTCTTGAGCAAAGAGGGGCAAGAATTTTATGCCAAGGTCATGAAGCAGGCGACACGGCGATTGGATGTGGATACGAAGTGGATGGCACAGTTCGGCATCGAGGCTGCGAAAGATGTAATGTCAGTGGCGGAGTACCATCGGGTACGAAATCACTTGGAAGACAAAGTGATCAATGTGCGCCGGCCGGCAGCCAAGTTTGCCGATCAAATACTCAAGTGACACCCTAAGCAGAGGAATTTGTCATCTGCTGACGATAAGAGCCTGGTTGTGAATTTTTGCTACGCGTCTCAAATCCCAGCGTACCACTCGTAGCCCTGATCTTCCCAGTAACCGCCCTTGCCCTGACCGATTTTCTCCAAGGTCGCAACAAACTCGAGCGCGCGGATATATTTGGCGTGCTTGTAGCCAAGTTGATTTTCAATGCGCAGACGAAGCGGCGCGCCGTTGTCGATCGGCACAGGCCGATCATTTAACTCGTAGGCGAGGATCGTCTGCGGATGAACGGCGTCGACGAGATCGATGCTTTCATAATAGTTGTTGCCGTCGCTGTCAGTGTCCATGCAGCGAAAAACGACGTACTGCGCGCCGGGCATCGGCTGGACTCTATTCATAATCTCTTCCAGGCGCACGCCTTTCCATTTGCCGATGACGCTCCAACCTTCGACGCAATCGTGACGCGTGATCTGGGTGCGCGAGGGCATGGCTTTCAGATCAGTGAGAGAGAAACTCGTCGGCTGTTTAACCAAGCCGGAGACCTCGAGGCGCCATTTGGTCCACTGAGCCTGCGCGTCGGCGGCATAGTCCATCGTAATCGGCGGCGGATTGCCATTGGCGCGAAACGTAGGCGAGATCTCCTTATCGGTAAATTCTTGAGCGAGCTTGGCGCGACCCGTGAGCAAACGCTGCACGCGGCGATTGCCGCTTTCGGCGGCTTCGAGAATCGCCTGCACAGTGTCGTTGCGGCTGAGACTGTCAAAGACCCTCTCGCATCCGCTCAAAACCAACAAGCCCGTGCCATGGAGAGCACCGAGGAGCAAATTACGCCGAGACAATTTAGGATTTCGGTTCGCCATCTTTCTCTCCCTCCTTTTCCGTCGAAGAGGTGGTAGCCGAAGCTTCTGGCAAAACTGTGGGGACGGCTTGGGCCTTCTCAATCTCAACAGCCGTCGCCGCCGACGGGGCCGGCACATTTGTTTGGGACGACGCGTCTTCGTTTTTCAGCGCCCTGGCGATGTCGGGTCTTCGCTCGCCCGTCGGCCGCGGCGGCTCGTCATGGCTGGGGATTTTATCTCGATACCAACCCGTGATCATGGAGCGCATGTTATTAATAAATCCCTGGGTCAGGACCATGAACACGTGGCCGAAAGTGAAAGACAGAAATCCAAAGGCGAGAATAAAATGGATCGCGCGAGCCGACTGCCGGCCGCCGAACGCCGCCGGCAGCCAATTGAACGCGACATCCAATTGGGGCGACATGGCCATGCCGCTGAGTAAAACCAGCGGCGTCAAAACCACGAATACGCTGGTGTAGGCCATTTTTTGCAGCGGATTGTATTCTCCCTCCTGCGGAGAATTCTTTCTCAGATGGAGGTAGTAAGCGATCATTGCCGGAATTTTTTTCGCGTCATCAAACGTAAAAAAGAATTTGCGCATGTGTCCGATGACAACATTGTAGACGACGTAGAGGAGACCATTTAAAGCGAACAGCCAGCCGAAAAAGAAGTGCCAGCGGCGCCCGCTCGCGAGGGAATAGTAACCGGGGACGGTCAGCCAACTCGGAAAGGCGCGTGGGGCAGGTCCAAGAGCGCCTTGCTGGACACCCAGGAAGCCCGTCGTGTCGAGTTGCCGGCCGTAAAAACGGACATAACCGCGCAAATCGCCATCTTCATTGGTCGCGCCGACCGAAAAGAAAGCCTTTTCCGGTTCCGAAGTGCTGCCCCAATAAAGATGAGGATGAGCGTTAAAGATCATCAGGCCGCTCATGAAAAGAATCATCAGCGCGACCGCATTGATCCAGTGGGTAAAACGCGTGACGCGATTGTGGCGATAGACTTCTAGATTCGCCATAAGCTCAGCCTAACAGTTATGCTATGCCTTTACCCAGTTCGGTTGTACAGGGACACTGATCGGGGAAACGTTCGCAATCGATCTCAGGTGCCTGCCGAGCCCGGCTTGTTGCCGGTACTTTCCTAATTTGCACTCGTAGCTTCTGCGTGATCACGAGCCAGGCGATCACGGTCGCTAAAGTCAGCCAGGCCATCCAGCGCGTATCGAGCGGCCCGGCAACGGTGCCTCCCGGTGCGACGCGTTGAACCCAGATATAGAGACCGACCGCGGCAATGCCCTCGGCGATTCGCGCGCCAATGCCGTCGACGGCAATCTTAACAAGGGACCGGTCGCTCGAGTCAACAGGAATAAACGCCTGTTCCCAGATCGAACGATGGATGGAAGAACGCAAACCGCCTTCGGTCACTCGCAATGCCGACAGACTAAACGCGGTCGCCGCAGCGGTTGCAAAGCTTGCTCCGCCAACCAGCGCGAACGGCAAAACCATCAGACCGCCGCGGATGCCAACCGTCTCTTGGATCTTGGGTGTGGCGAAGAGCTGCAGAAGCAATGAGCCAAAATTGAGCATGATATAAAAGTTGGCGAAGAAATTGGCATTGCCCTTGGAGCCCATACTGGCAGTGGTGGCCGAAATGTAAAATTGCACGTCGATCAGCAGCCCGGCCAAGGCGCCCGTCATGGCGATGAGCAATAGCGTCAGCGCGTAAGGATTCGACAGCGGCGCCAGGTAACCGGCTTTTTTATTGTCACCTTTTTTCGCGACGATGTTGGTTGGAAACTTTCGATGGATCGCCGCCACCAGGGCGGTGACCAGCAAAATAATCAGCGCGCCGATCAGGATCAGCCACTTAGGCTCCAGATAGGAACCCAGGCCCTTGGCGATAAATCCGCCGAGCATGCCACCGCCCAGGGAGCTTGCGCCGATCTTACTGAAAGCGAGAGCGGCTTGAGACTTGGGAGTATTTTCGAATATGTCTGCGGCGAGGAGCCAAAGGCTCGCGAACATGATACCGAAGACCGCTGGTATGAAAATGAAAACAATGAACAGCAGGCGCGAGTCGCCGGGTTGGAGAAAAGGCGCCGCAAGGCCGATCACCACTGCGGCGAATAGCATAATCGCGATGCGCGCCGGACGCGCGCCCCAGGTTTTCATCACTTTGACGAAGATCATCGCGAGAGGCAGGGAGGCGGCGGCAAGCATCAACGTGGCGACCGGTAATTGAAAGATGCCTTTGCCCTGGAAGAACAGCGCATCGCGGCCGGTCTTGGCAATGATGAATGCCGCGGTCAACAGGCCGAGAGCTGAAGCGGGATAGAACGTCTTGAGGCGATCTGCGCTGGAGTTAAGCACGTTGTTCGATTCAATCTCTGTGGGTCGATTCCCTGCAGCTCGCTGCATTAAGTATATTGTCTATCCGAAGTGCGTCATTCCCGCATGCTTTAAGCGGGAATCCAGGCGGGTTCGGAACTGGACCCCCGATAAAAACATTCGGGGGTGACGCCGCTAAAACAAATCTTGTCGCCCAGTTCTGATACCCCGCATCTTGTTGAGGGATTATTCATTACTTTTCAATCACGCGGCCATAGTATCAAAGATTGCGCCGCCGAAGGTCGGAAAAATATAGTGCATGGCGCCGACTTCGGATTTCTTCATGCCGCCTTTGACCGCTACCGCGGCGATCTGAATGATATCTTCAGCATGGGCGCCGATAACGTGCACGCCCAAAATTTTTTCTGTTGCTTCTTCGTAGATCACTTTAACCAGGCCTTCGGTTTCATCGCGCACACCCGCCGCGGGATTATATTCGTAGGGAAGCTTGCTTGTTTTGATTTTCATCCCGCGCTTGAGAGCTTCTTCTTCCGTCAAACCAACCTGACCGATTGCGGGAATCGTAAATATCGCGCTGGGAAAAACACTGAAGTCGACCTTGCGCTCATTGCCTTTGAGCGCGTTGTGCGTGGCGATCGGTCCTTCGTACCAGGCAACCGGCGAGTGTTGATGCTTACCCGCGGCGTCGCCAGCCGCGTAAACATGCGGCGCGCTGACCGATTGAAGATACTCATTGACCTTTACCGCACCGTGATCGAGATCAATATTGCCGGCTTCCGGCTTCATTGACTCGACGTTGGACGGGCGGCCGGTGGCTAGCAGCACTTGATCAGTGGAAAATTCTTCCTTTCGCCCATCGATTTCCGCTTCAACTGTTTTATCGCTCTCGATTGTCGTTACTTTCACATTGGTTTTAGTCATCATGCCGGCTTCTTTGGCACTCTCGAGGAGTGCATTACGAATGTCGTGATCCAGAGCTGGCCCGATTTGTGGTCCTGATTGCAGCAAAGTGACTTTCGTTCCGGCCCGCGCGAGGGCGAAGCCAAATTCGAGACCGATAAAGCCGCCGCCGATCACGACAAGCCGCTTTGGCTGTTCTTTCAGGTGCAGCAGTTCGTCGCTGGTGATGGCATGCTCCGTTCCCGGGATTGGCGGCCGCGCCGGTTTCGATCCTGTGGCAATAACGAATTTGTCCCCGGAATAGTTCCGTCCATCAACGGTTACTTCATGGGGTCCGGCAAACGTTGCGTGACCGTGTAGCGCGGGAATTCCCAAGTTGCCGGGAGTCGCGTTTTTGCTTTTCGACCAACTGGCGACGATTTCGTCTTTTCGTGAAATCATCGCCGGCCAATCCAGGCTGAGCTGCTCGGCGCCTTTGATGCCGAGATGATCGGCGCGGCGCGCGCGGGTGAAAAGCTCGATGGTGCTTACCAGCACCTTCTTGGGAATTCAGCCGCTGGTTAGACAAGTGCCGGCGAAAGTTTCTTCTTCGACGATCGCGATTTTCGCGCCAAGCTTGTGCGCGGTTTTTGCCGCGTTAAGACCAGCTGTTCCACCACCAATGACGATTAGATCGTAGTCCATGGAGCCTCCTAGCGTAAGTCGAGTAAGGAAATTTTGCTCAAATTGAGCCGATGGCGCTAGTCTACCACGCCTATTAGGTTAGATGGCTAAAGCTTTGAAAACGATGCGCGGAACCGTGAATTATTCGCCGTACTGTTGGATCAGCTTGGCGACTAGCGCGGTCCAGCCGGTCTGATGGCTGGCGCCGATGCCGGCGCCGTTGTCGCCATGGAAGTATTCGTGAAACGGAATGAGGTTGCGCCAATGGGGATCGCTCTGGAACTTTTCCGTGCCGCCGAAGACCGGACGCCGGCCGTTTTCATCCTGCACAAATATTCGCGTCAGGCGCTGGGAGATTTCACCGGCGATGTCCCAGAGGTTCAACGACTGGCCGGAGCCTTTCGGGCACTCGACTTTGAAATTATCACCGAGGAAGAAATGGAATTTCTGCAATGATTCGATGAGCAGATAGTTCACCGGAAACCAGATCGGCCCGCGCCAGTTGGAGTTGCCGCCGAAAAGCCCCGTGCTCGACTCCGCCGGTTCGTAGTCCACGCGATACTCCATGCCGTTGACCGGCATCCTGTAGGGATGATCCAGATGAAAGCGCGAAATCGCGCGAATGCCATAGGCCGATAAAAACTCGCTTTCATCGAGCATATATCCCAGCACGCGTTTGAGCCGATGTCGATTGACCAACGACAGAAAGCGACGGGGGCCTTCGTCGGTGGATTCGATTTCAATATGCTCGCCCAATTTCGGCCGATTCTCGATAAACCATTGCATGCGGCGCTTGAATCCTGGCAAGCTATCGACGATGCTCGGGTCGAGAGTTTCCACGGCAAAGAGCGGTATCAATCCGACCATGGAGCGCACTCTGAGAGGAAAACGGCTACCGTCCGGCATGTGCAGCACATCGTAGTAAAAGCCGTCTTTGGCGTCCCACAGCTCGATATTCTCGCCGCCGAGATTGTTCATCGCTTCGCAGATGTAGACGAAGTGCTCGAAGAATTTGCTGGCGACGTCTTCGTAGGCGGAATTTTCCCGGGCCAGCTCCAAGGCAATGGCCAACATGTTGAGGCAGTACATGCCCATCCAACTGGTGGCGTCGGACTGCTCGATGTGGCCGCCGGTGGGAAGCGGCGCGCTGCGGTCGAATACGCCGATATTGTCGAGACCGAGAAAACCGCCTTGGAAAACGTTGCGACCTTCGGCGTCCTTGCGATTCACCCACCAGGTAAAATTGAGCAGCAGCTTTTGAAAAATCCGCTCGAGGAATTTTCGGTCGCCTTCGCCGCGCCGTTTTTTCTCCACCTTGTAGACGCGCCAGGCGGCCCAGGCGTGCACCGGCGGATTGACGTCGCCGAAGGCCCATTCGTACGCGGGAAGCTGGCCGTTCGGGTGCATGTACCACTCGCGGGTCATGAGTAGGAGTTGCTCCTTGGCAAACTCCGCATCGACGATGGCGAGCGCGACGCAGTGGAAAGCCAAATCCCAAGCGGCGTACCATGGGTACTCCCACTTGTCGGGCATGGAAATAACATCTGCGTTATAAAGGTGGCGCCATTCATGATTGCGACCGTTCAATCGTTCCTTAGGCGCGTCGGGGCCAGACGGATCGCCTTTGAGCCAGCGATTTATGTCGTAGTGATAAAACTGCTTACTCCACAAAAGGCCGCCGACGGCCTGGCGCATGATCTCCTTGCGCTCCGGCGCGGTCGATCCCAGGTTGAGCGTTTCGAAGAATTCGTCGGCTTCTTTTTTTCGTTCGGCGAGAACCTTGTCAAATTCGCCGTCGACGGATTTGCCGCTTGCGGGAGCGGCATCGCTCAGACGTAACCGCACGGTCATGGCCTGTCCTGCGGCAACGGTCATGGCGTAGTGCGCGGATGCCTTTGTACCGGCTCCGGCGGCGCGCGCCGCGTCTTTGGCGCCGCGCACGATGTAATCGTTGATGCCGTCTTTTACGTAAGCCGCGCCATTCTCGGTGCCAAACACGCGTCGATCGTTGGTTTCATTTTCCGTGAAAAGAAACTCCGGCTTGCCTTCGCAATAAAGCCAACGATTGCCGTAATAGGAATGATAAACTTTGAGCGCCGCGACTTCGCTTCCCTCTTCGATCGCGACGCGCGGTTTGCGCGCGTCCAGGCCCCAAGACCAGGTATTGCGAAACCAAAGAGTCGGCAGCAGATGCAGCTCGGCCGCTTCCGGCCCGCGGTTGATCGCTTCGATCCGGATCAAGACATCTTCCGCCCCGGCTTTGGCATACTCGATAAATACGTCGAAATAGCGATCGTCGTCGAAGATGCCCGTATCGATCAACTCAAATTCGAGGTCGTGCTTGCCGCGGCGCCGGTTCTCCTCGACGAGGCGGGTGTAGGGAAATTCGCGCTGCGGATATTTGTAGAGAAATTTCATGTAGGAGTGGGTTGGCGTCGAATCGAGGTAGTAATAATATTCCTTGACGTCTTCGCCGTGGTTGCCTTCGTTGCCGGTGAGCCCGAAGAGCCGCTCCTTGAGAATCGGGTCCTTGCCATTCCAAAGAGCCAGCGCGAAGCAAATGTATTGATGGCGGTCGCAGATACCGCCGAGTCCGTCTTCGCCCCAGCGGTAAGCGCGGCTGCGCGCGTGGTCATGGGGCAAATATTCCCAGGCCGTGCCGTAAGGGCTGTAATCTTCGCGTACGGTGCCCCACTGCCGCTCGGACAGATAAGGTCCCCAGCGCTTCCAGTTGGCTTTGCGGGCGCGGTCTTCCTGAAGTCTAAGCTCTTCCTGCGTCATGTTCCTTCTCGGTCGGGTTTCAGTTCCTTTATCCGCCATCATAGCACATCCTGAATCGGGATCTCGCCGCGCTGTTTAGCCTTTCGCGAAAATAATGGGCGATCCGGGCAGCGATTTGATATTCGCGGTGTCGTACATCGTCATTTAGATGTCGCTTCCCCGAGATTCGGTGCGGAAAGATCACGCAGATGCAACCGAGGATCACCACGTGAACGGGCTATGCCAAAACGATGCGATCGAGACGTAAGAGCTCCGCCAGGGACCAGGCCTGAAAGGGACAGCCGCGCGGCGTGTATGGCTGATCGGCATCGGCGATCTCCGAGACATGACCGAGCCCAGCATGATTCAAGTGCTCAATGACCGGCGCTAGAAAGCGTGAACGGGCTTCGCGTTTCGCATCGGCGCTGCCGCTCCGTACACGGACCCACGCTTCAACAAATGCCCCGATGAGCCAGGGCCAGACCGTGCCCTGATGATACGCGCCGTCGCGCTCCCGACCGCCGCCTTGATAGTGCCCGGTGTAGCCCGGTTCTCCCGGGGCGAGAGAGCGTAAGCCAAGAGGCGTCCAAAGCCGCTGCTCGACACCGTCGACGATCCGAGCCGCTTGTTCGCCGTCGATGACTTTAAGGGGTAACCCGCCGACAGCAAAGATTTGATTGGGTCTAAACGATGCATCGAGTCTTCCCGGCTGATGATCAGAGTCGATGACGTCAAATAGATAACCATCTTGGGAATTCCAAAAACGGCGGCGAAAGCTATCCAGGCCGCGTTCCAGCGGCTCTCTCCAAGGCTCATTGAACCGGCTGCCGATCCACAGTGCGTTGAGCCAGAGCGCTTCAACTTCAACGGGTTTGCCGATGCGCGGCGTAACCACCCGGTCATCGACTTTCGCATCCATCCAGGTGAGCTGCACGCCCGGAACACCGGCGGCGAGCAGGCCATCCTGATCCATGCGAATGCCGTAACGCGTGCCCTGCGAATAGCCGGTAAGGATGGCGTCGACGGCTTTGTGAAACGATTTTTTTTGCCGCTGGGAAACCAGGTCACCATTCCCGTGCGTCGCGGCGAGAAAATCGTGGATCGCGATGATGTACCAAAGCGACGCGTCCACCGAGTTGTACTCCGGCCGGTCGCCCTGGTCGGGAAAGAGATTCGGTAGCATGCCTTCGGAAACGACGTTGGACCATTCGAGCAGGATGTCACGCGCGTCGTCGAGTCGCCCGGTCGCCAAGCAGAGGCCGCGCAAGGAGATAAACGTGTCGCGGCCCCAGTCGGTGAACCAGGGATAACCCGCGACGATGGTTTTGCCTTTGCCGCGCTTAACGAGGTAGCTGTCCGCGGCGCGATCCATAGGAGAGGGAAAGGCGGCCCGGCGTTTTTGTTCCTCAGCGCGAAAGTTCGCGATCAGTTTCTCCGCTGTTTGCTGTTGCGCAAGCTCGCCGTTGGCAAACCCGTCGGCTGCAAGGATCAGGACTCCCTCGCCCGCAGTCAAGTCCAAGCGAAAGATGCCAGGCGCGCCAAGGTCTTCGGTGAAATCCAGTCCACGCTGCCGCTCTTGTTCGTATACAAAGTTGCGGTACCAATCCGGTTGGTGCTGGTAGCTGCCGTTGTGCAGGGCAACGATTCCCGGGATGTCGGGATAGGGACGCCATAGCAAGCGTTTGTCGCTGATTTCCGGGTGAAACTGAAACGCGGAGTTTTCATGATGCAGCGAGTGGTAGTCGCGGCCGGAGAGAAACGGCCGTACCGTCAACGTCGCTTTCTCTCCGGTGAGCGCCCGCCAAGATAACGCGACGATAGAGGCGCCGTTGACGGCGAAAATTTCTTGCTCAATCCTGGTTCCGTCTGCGAGCGCGAAAATCCATTTCGGCCAGGGCTCGTTCTTGAACTCGACGATGCGTTTCGCGCCGTCGGGATGCATGATGTCCTCTGGGTAGAATTGCGAAGAGAGCGCGTAGGTTCCACTCGCCGTCTCCACCGAAGCATCAAAGCCGTTGACGAGGACCAATCGCCCGGCGGGTGGTTTAGTGGCAGTGAGAAGCAGGCCGTGATAGCGGCGCGTGCGAACGCCCGAAACCGTCCCCGAAGCAAAGCCACCGAGCCCGTCCGCTTCAAGCCACTCGTCCTGCGTCATCTGCGCAAGATTGCTCGTCATCGCGATTTTCAATGTGGTCTTATGTTCGAACGATCCGAAATCTTGCTCCCTCGCCCGCTTGCGGGAGAGGGTAGGGGTGAGGGTTCATTGTTGGGCGCCCCCTCACCCTGACCCTCTCCCCCACGAAGACGTGGTGGAGAGGGAATAATTTCTGTCGGCTTCTAGCCCATCAGTAATCTGAAATTCATTGCCTTAATAGCGCGCTCGGTTGATTGCCAGCCCAGCCGTCATTTTTCGATGAACTGCAATCCATGTCCATCCGGATCCCGTGCTAAAAAACCTTTCATGAAGCCGAAATTTTTATCAGGGATCGCGGCCACGCCCGGCGAAATCATTCGCCCTGGGCCACCGTTGAGTTTTCGCACTGCGGCTTCGGCGCTGGTAGTCGAGAGCGTTGTTTGCCAATGCCATAAATCGTTGGCCCGTATATCTTTGGGCGTCGGACGGCCGTCACGCGGCGTGAGATATTCCAGGAATTCAATTCCTGGCCCGCTCGCTGCCCGTAGTCCGCTGATGTGCAAGCGCGCGCCGGCGACGTTATTCAAATGCTCCTGCTCGGTGCCGTGGTTCAGGCTTTCACCAGCGAGCCTTAGACCCAGCAAATCGCGGTAAAATTTCAAACTGTTCTGCGTGCTTGACACGACGATTGCGGTGTGATCGATGCCTAAAAACAATTTATCTCTTTTTTGCTGCCAACGCGGATCGCCCTTGCCGGGCGGGAAGTAGATGATTTCCAGATTGTGGCCGTCGAGGTCTTTGAAGTAAAAGGCGCGGATGCCGGCAGCGGCTTTGTTGCTTGCCGGTATCGTCTGTGGACCTGTGGAAGCATGGCGCACTTTGTGCGCGCGGAGCTGCTGATAGGCTTTGTCCATGTCGCTGACGACGACGGCGATATGCTGAAACCAGTGATCGTTGCTGCGCGAATCCGAAGGAATCGGTCGTCCTTCTGGCGCGAGATACTCGGTGAGCTCGATCACCTCTTCGCCAAGCTTCATGCGTACCACCCGCATACGCAGACCGAACACGCCCTGCAATTTTTCATATTCTGCGCCGTGCACCTCGACATCGCTGATTTTTTCGAAGCTCAGGACTTTAGAAAAAAATTCCACGGACCGGTCCATGTCGGAAACGGTGATGCCGATGGCTTCGACTGACTTTACGAGCTGTGCGAATGCTATCGAGGACCATACGAGGAGTACCAACATAACCGCCAAGAAAACCCTCATGCTGTCCCTAAAGATACTGTCTCGTAATGTCATTCTGAGGCGAAGCCGAAGAATCTCGACTTTGTAATCGCCTGAAAATGCGAGATGCTTCGCTTTGCTCAGCATGACATCGATGAGATTGCGCAGATTGCGACACAGTCTCTCTGATAGGAGAGGGAAGGGGTGAGGAGTTAATTCTTGGCGTTGACCCGGAGATGACGCTCATTAGCGCATCCTTTCGATAATGTGTTCTCCGACGCGCAAGGCGTTGGCCATGATCGTGAGAGCTGGATTTACCGCGCCGCTGGAGACGAAGAAGCTGCCGTCGACAACGTAGAGATTGTCCAGGTCGTGAGCTTTGCAGTTCGCGTCCAGCGCGCTTGACTTGGCATCGTTGCCGAAGCGCACCGTGCCGACTTGGTGGGCGACGCCGGCTAGTGGAATTCTCTGGCCAATAAAAAGATTGCGCGCGAATAGGCCTTCATGGCACTGATGGCCGTGTACTTTGCATTTCGTTTGCTGCTGCATGAGCTCTTGAAGCTTGGCGATCAAGCGCTTGTGACCTTCTTCGTTGTTGGGTTTGTAGCTCAGAACGATGCGGCCTTCGGCATCGAGCGTCACGCGGTTGTTGGGATCGGGTAGATCTTCGGAGGTAAGCCAGAAGTCGAGCGAATGCTTCGCCATCAGATCGAGCGTCCAACCCGGCGTCAGCGCAGGCGCGCCGCCTTTTAACGTCTCGCCGTCGAGCTTGCCGACGAAAGAGATATGGCCCATCGGGTAGTTCCATCCTGCGGTCCCGAAGTAAAAGTCGTTGACCGAAAGTGATTTCTGAAAAATCGTCGGATTGGGACACTTCGATAACGCCATCAATACCGAGTTGACATGGCCCATGTAGTGGCGGCCGACCACGCCCGAGCTGTTAGCCAACCCATTGGGATGCTTGTCGTTGGCGGAGCGTAGCAACAACGCCGCGGAGCTGATGGCGCCGCAGGAAGAAACCACGATATCCGCAGACAGTTCTTCGAGGTTGCCGTTGCGGCGGATGATGACCTTCGAGACTTTGCGGCCGGAGCCGCCGGTTTCCAACTTCTCGACGTAGGAATCGGTCATTAACGAAACGTTCGGGTTTTGCAGCGCCGGGTCGACGGCGCAGACCTGCGAATCCGCCTTCGCATAGACGAGACAGGGGAAGCCGTCGCAAGTCCCGCAACGAATGCATTTACTTGCTTGCGGGTTTTTCTCGTCGAGCATGACACCCAACGGCGTGTGAAACGGACGCAGGCCCAGGCTTTCGAAATCATCGGACAACTGTTGAATGCGCGGCTCATGGCTTACTGCGGGATGTGGGTACGGCGCGTTTCTGCTCGGCTCGGTCGGGTCCTCGCCCGCGTTGCCGTGCACGTGGTAGAGCTTCTCCGCTTCGGTGTAATAGGGTTCCAGGTCATCGTAAGTGATCGGCCATGCCGGCGAGAGACCGCCGTGATGCTTGATGACGCCGAAGTCTTCTTTTCTCAAACGAAACAGCGCGGCGCCGAAGAATTTGGTATTGCCGCCGACGTAATAGTTGGTATGCGGGTGTAACTGATTGCCGTCTTTGTCATGCCAGATGTCTTTGGTTTGATATTTGCCTTCGAGATTGACCGCTTTCGGATTCCAGTTGTCTTTCTCGCGCGGCACGTAGCCGCCGCGTTCGAGAATTAAGATCTTCTTGCCGGTCCGCGCGAGCATGTGGGCGAGGGTGCCGCCACCTGCGCCGCTGCCGATAATGATGACGTCGTAATGAGTGCTCTCTGCCATGTCATTTTCCTCCGTGAACCGCCGTGGGTCGGGAATTTGATTGCTTATTTACCGGCGCTGAACGTTAGATGCACGGAAATTCTGAAAAGTTGCTCCAGGTTCGTGATCAATCGTCATGCTCGCGAAAGCGGGCCGTCCAGGTAGCGGTGGTTAGAAATCCAAAACCCTGGATTCCCGCTCAGGGCGGGAATGACGGAAAGAGCGGTGCGCGCATTAGTTTAACGAAACCCCAACCTGGGCTGTGTCGGTGTGGTTCGCTTTGCTAGCCGCTTGTGAGTCTACTATCGTATTTGTCGAGCGGAGCGGCATGAATTGCACCAAATCCTTGGAAAAGACCAAGTCCAGCGTCCAGTCCAAAGTCACCCGGAGCTTCTTTTCGAGACGCGGCAGTTTGCTCAGATAGATCGTACGCCAAAGCCACCACGCAATGAAACCGGAAAATTTAAATCCAAGGATTTTCGCGACACCGGTCCGTTTGCCGATCGCGGCTAGCTGTCCGAGAGTCGAGAACGCGAAGGCCTTCTTCGTGCCGCCCTTTACTGTCGCGACGATATTGCGCCCCAAGGTCTGTCCTTGGCGCAGGGCATGCTGCGCGGTCGGCGGATAAGCAGAACCGGTTTTCTTGTCGGTGATAAAAGCACAGTCGCCCAAAGCCCAGACGCCGGGAAAGCCGGGCACTCCGAGAAAGTCGTTGACGACGATACGCCCGCGGTCTTTCTTGCAAGCGAGCGGTTCCAGCATTGGACAGGGCGCCGTGCCGGCGGTCCAGATCAGTGTTCTCGCCGGGAGAATCGTGCCGTCGCTCAGTTCCACGCCACGCTCGGATAGTGCGGTGACTTTCGTGCCCAGACGGAATTCAATTTTGCGCTCTTCCAGCTTCTGTTGCGCGTATTTGCCGAGCTCCGGGCCGAGCTCGGGCAAGATCATGGATCCATGTTCCACCAGCACGATGCGTAACATGGCTTCTGTCAGATGGGGGTAAAACTTCAGAGCGTCGCGCAGAAAGTCATTGACGGCGGCGATGGTTTCCACCCCGGCGAATCCGCCGCCCGCAACGACGAAGGTAAGCAGCTGCTCCGGCGGAATCGTGGAGCACTCGAAGTCGGCTTCTTCGAGATGTTCGATCAACTGGTTGCGCAGATAGACGGCGTCCGCCAGCGATTTCATCGTCAGCGCCCGCTCTGCAAGGCCGGGAATGCCGTAGAAGTTGGTGACCGACCCCAGGGCCAGCACGAGATGATCGTAAGAAAGTTCGTGCGCATGGCTTGCGTCGATACCGTGAGAGACCGTGACTCCTTTGTTATTAAGGTCGATGGAAGTGACTTCGCCGTCGAAAAAATTGGTTCGCTTAAGCAGCTTGCGGATCGGATTGACGATTGTCGTGATGTCGAGGTCGCTGGCCGCCACTTCGTGCAGCATCGGTGTAAACAGGAAAAAGTTTTCGCGGTTGACCAGGGTCATCTCGATGTTTGGATCGTCGCCGAACTGCTTTTCGAGTTCGAGCGCGGTGTAAAGCCCACCGAAACCGCCGCCGAGAATGAGAATTTTGGTCTTGTTTGGCATTGGATCAACCGCGTTTACGTGCCTCACGTGTGATTTGAGACATAGGCTCGATTTGAATCTCTTACCACGAAGAGCACGAAGGACACGAAGGGTTCGGACATCAAGACTCTTAAACTTCGTGCTCTTCGCGTCCTTCGTGGTGAATGAGTTCTTCTTAACTCTTTGCGGATGCGAGCGGTGCGGTCGCGAAGTTGACGCCGAAGCGCGCGCACCAAACGCTAACTGTCTTGTACTTGCTCAGGTCCACGTCAGCGGGGACATCGTAGTTCTGATCGCCCTTGTTGCCTTTCAACGAGCCGAGATCGATGAAGCCCGCCTGTTTCACGGCGTCGTTGCCTTGCTCCACTTCGGCGGCGACTAGATAGACATGGACATCGGGACCGTTGGAGGTCTCGAAGCGGCTGAAGCGCAGTACCTTCTTGCCTTCGGGAAGCCGGTAGACTGAAGCCTGTCCTTTGGTTTCATGGGCCAAACCTTTGAATGCGCCTTCCGCCACCTTGACCGGCATCGACGCCGGCGCGTCCAAAGCCGCTTGCCCGAAGTTCACACCAAAGCGCGCGCACCAGATCGTGACATTTTTATACTTGTTCAAATCGGCATCGGCGGGAATGTCGTAGTTCTGATCGCCCTTATTGCCTTTCATGGAACCGAGGTCGATGAACCCCGTTTCTTTGATCGCGTCATTGCCTTTCTCGATTTCCGCAACGGTCAAATAGACATGGACATCAGGACCGTTGGATGTTTCGAACTCGGTTAGTCTCAACGTGCGCTTGCCGTCGGCAAGTTGGTAAATCGAAGCGAGGCCCTTGGTTTCGTGGGCCAGCCCTTTGAAATTGCCCTTGGTTACAGCCATCGGCCCTTTCTCGATCGATGCCATCGCCGCCCCGCCGGGAAATTCCTCGTTCACCGTCTTGTTGATGAAGATCAACTCAGGCCGAAACGCGTACCAGCCAATCGCCAGCACGACAATGCCCGCACCGATAATGATATTACGCTTACTCATGGAAAAACCCTCCGTAAATGATGTTGCTAGATTGTTATGCCTTGTCCGTCGCCGCCGCTGGTTAGGATGAACGACGTGCATCAGCATGCGGATTAGATGTGAATCGGACCGGGAAGGATGCAGATTGGGGCATGGGTTTGGGGTCTGACTTTTACGTCTGGACTTTCTTGCCTCGGCTCTCCCGCTCTGAAAGACAAACTTCATTCTCTCCTACTTGTAAGTTTGATCCGTCAAGTCATCCTGGTACGCGACTGATAAACCCTGAAAGGTTTGCGGAATACAACGAAAGATAGTTTTTTGCTAAGCGTCGGAAATCAAGATAGAATCCAGGCTAATAGAGAGTCTTACAGCGGTATAGATTGACCAACCAATTGATTGATTCAGCAACCAAAAAGGCGGCCTCAAGTGGGTAGCGAAGCGTCCTTACTTTGGGGAGTGGTTTTCAGTGCGGTCGGTCTTGCCTACTTTGTTTACGGAAAGAAACAGCAAAGATTTGTTCCTTTGTTCTGCGGAATTGGACTCATGGCCTTCCCTTACTTTATGTCGAATACAGTTCTCCTCGTTGTTGTGGGATTGGCGCTGTCCGTAATTCCCTACTTTTTTAGGCTTTGAAATAGTTGAATGATCGACGATCGGACTCGCGCGAAAGTGTTTTCGACACGGATTATAGTAGTCGCGGAAGATGACGTTAACTGCAATAGGCCGGTCAACATCGTCATAAAAGGAGCTTTCACAAATGCCACGAAACATAATCATGGCGGCCTCGCTGCCGGCGCTGCCCGATAGGCTCTTCGACATGTATCTCGATGCGGCGGAGCACGCGGCGTTTACCGGTTTGCCCGTGACTCTCGAACCGCATGCGGGCGGGGTGTTTCGGGCTTTCGATGGGATGCTTTCCGGCACTATTCTTCACATCGAGCCGAAGAGCCTGATCGTTCAAACATGGCGGTCGGCGAATTGGCCTCTGACGGATATGGATTCGGTGCTGACGCTTTCATTCTGGTCCGAGAAAGATGGGGCCCGGATCGAGCTTGTCCATGTCAATGTCCCCGAGGAAGATTTTGCGGGTGTCAGCCAGGGTTGGGAAAAATATTATTGGACGCCGTGGCACAATTATCTAATCGGCAAAACTCCGTCTCCCTGATTGGAGCGATGACCGTGATTCGAGGGACCGGCCGGCCATTCCATTTAGATTCTTTGCGCTGAAACTGATTAAAACTCCTTGCTACGCATGACAAGACAGAATAAACTCCTCCTCGATAAAATTGAGGCAGGCGCGGACCTGGCTAGAATGTTATCATTGAAACCGAATGACAAATTTGGGCGTGAAATTGTTATTGGGGATTGGGTCCGGCTAGTTCAGCTACCAACCAATATCTCGGCACTGCCACGTAACACGCAACATTTGTTTCGGGAAGCACTCGGTAAAACATTCAAAATAAAGGCTTTCGGCAAATGCGGACACGCTGAACTCGTGCTCAGTAGGCAGCCTCCGATACGCGAGCGAATCTGGGTTGAACCGGCATGTCTCGAGTTGTCGCTATATAGCGCAAAAAAGTCAGGAAAATTCGGTCCTAATCTCTACATCCCAACCATCTGACTCGGACGCAGTGAATCTCATATCCGTATCAACTTTAGATCCGCGGCGCGCATGTTCGTCCACCCAACTGCTTCAGCGAGCATGAAGACGGGCGTGGGTTGACTTCGGCGACAGGACATTAACGCGACGCTACGAAATTCAGCACGTACTGAGATCTAAAAGCATTCGGGAGGTCCAGCCATGCGCATCGACGTGCACGCTCATATATTCTCCAGCGCTTATATCGACGGGCTGCGGCGTGTCTTCGGCAATGACAATTCGCCGGCGGGCCAGGACGCGCAGCGTCTGATCAAATGGATGAGCACCGACCCGCGCATGACCGATGTCGAAGGTCGCCTGGAAGAGATGGAAAAATGGGGCATCGCGATGCAGGTGCTGTCAGTCCCGTTCCATGGCGCGCTGGTGCAAGATCAATCGGCCGCCGTCGATTTGACAAACATGGCCAACGAAATGATCTTGCGACCGGCTCGCGCTTATCCCGAACGGTTTCGGGTGTTGCTCACGCTGCCCCTTCAATTCCCAGAGTTCGCAGTTGAAGTGCTCGACCGCTTCGCCAAAGAGCCGAACGTGGTGGGAGTAGCGCTCATGGGCACCGCCGGTGGCCGGCCGCTCAACGATCCAGCGTTCATCCCTGTTTACACCGAGCTGGAGCGGCGCGCTCTGCCGTTCTTGCTCCATCCGATCTCGCCGCCGGGGCTTGACTGCATGCTGGAGCTAAACCTGGCCAACGTGGTGGGCTTCATGTTCGAGACGACGTTGGCGGCGACGCGACTCGTTTTTGCCGGCGTCTTCGAGCGGCATCCCAAGCTTCAGATGATCTTTCCGCATTTGGGCGGCCTGGCGCCGTATCTCATGGGACGGATTCAGTGGGGGTACGAGCGATTTCCGGCGTGTAATGAACATCTAAGCGCGCCCCCGGAATTTTACTTCAAGCGCTTTTACTACGATACGGTGTGTCGCAACGTTCCGGCTTTGCGCATGGCGCTCTCGATGTTCGGCGTCGAGCACGTGCTTTTCGGCACCGATATTCCCTTCCGCGAGGACATCGATCTGCAACTGCAAGACCTGGAGGCCCTGCAGCTGAACGATGCCGAGCGACGGGCCATCGACGCCGGCAACGCTGCGCGGCTGCTCGGTATCAAGATCGAATCTAACAACTAATCTGCGACCACCCGCGATTTGGCTGCGAGGATCAGAGGAAATGCTCTTCCTCACTTCAGGCGGGCATGAGCATTTGCAGGCATTCGCAATCGAGCTTTATTTCGATGGTGGTCGAAGCGGGCAGAGGCCAACCCTCATCCGGCCAGAGGTCATCATCGATGTGGACGGGCACTTCTTTGAATTCGATACGAACGTGTCGTCCTTTGCGGACGGTAAGTCCGGGTGATGTCGATTTTCCTTCTATGCGATCCGATAAATATCTGTCGATCTGATCTTGTTCGTGTTTCGAGGCCACAACGATATCTAGGAGACCATCGCCTGGATCGGCATCGGGCGCGAGACAGAGATTAGGTCCGACGCAACGAATATTCATGGCTTCCAGCAAAACATATTCGCCGGAGAGATCTTGGCCATCGAGCGTTACGTTCAGCCAATTGGCGGGGTACTTTTCCAAACGACTTCTTATGATCTCCAGTACCGACATGATCTTTTCGGAAGTGTCATCGAGGTGAGCAATCGGAAAATTGCTGTTGGCGTTCAGCCTGGACATGGTGTCAACGAAAAGCCCTACGCCCAATCCCTCTATAAAACAGGTCGAACCCCAGGGTCCGCTTGCGATGCCGACGTCATATTTCATTCGGCGCGCGGTGGCCCACCCGGCGATCAAATGCTCGATGGGTGGATCGGTTAGGTTCAGTGCAGCGGCGATATTATTGGCTGTTCCCAGCGGCAGAACGGCGATGGGAGTATGTTTGCCGATCAGGCGCTTGGCGACTTTGCCGACGGTACCGTCGCCGCCGGCCACCGCGACGATGTCGGTGGCTTCTTCGAGCGCTTTCTCCCACCCCGGTTCTTTTGACGACTGGTAAACAGCCGAATGTCCGGCGCTGCGAATGAGGCTGAGAATCTCGTCACCGGAAGGTTGGTCGGTGTCGCCTGCGTCCGGATTGTGTAGGAGCGTTACTTTCATTTATTTTGTGGGGTGGACTGAGTGATTATTTGTGAAATACTGATTGTATTACCAGCCGTTAACTCGATCCTCGCAAGGCTCTATTTTCTAAGGAGGCCTGGCTTCAATGCGTATTTTAATCGCAAATGACGATGGTATCTACAGCCCCGGCATTCTGGCTCTGGCCGAAGTCGCATCAAAGTTCGCTGACGTACGTATCGTCGCACCCGACGTCGAGCAGTCTTCGGCTGGTCATTCGATCACAGCCTGGCGACCACTTACATACAAGCGCACGCCGATCAAGGATTTTGAAGCTTTCCGCGTTAATGGGACTCCAGCAGATTGCGTCGTCATTGGCGCTCACAACTGGGAGAAAGTGGACGTGGTACTGTCGGGCATCAACTTCGGCAGCAATTTAGGCAACTCCATCTGGCATTCCGGCACGGTGGCGGCCGCCAAGCAGGCGACGTTGTTGGGATTGCGCGGTATCGCGTTGAGCATGCCCGCAACTCGAGACGAGCCGAATTTTGAAATCTTAAAGCCCTCGGTTCAGCGAGTGTTGGACATTCTACTCAAGGATCCTGAGTTGACGCTCATCAACGTCAACTTTCCCGACGATAGGCCGAAGGGCTTGCGCTGGACGCGCCAATCGGTCAGGCACTATGACGGTAAGATCGTGCCAGGCGAAGATCCAATGGGTCGTAAGCACTTTTGGTTCACCGTCATTCCGATTGAAGGAACCGAAGAGGGAACTGACCGCTGGGCTGTCGAGCAGGGTTTTGTGTCCATCACACCGTTGCGTCTCGATTTGACGAACGAAAAGGAACTCGCGGCAGCGCAAGTGCGGCATCCGGTCGACTGATCTATCGGGAATCCAGGCGAGACCGGAACTGGACCCCGATTAAAACATTCGGGGGTGACGCCTTAGGGATCGATTCTTTATCGCGATGTTCTGATACCCGGCAGCTTGCTGCGGGCAGTTCATTGTCTGCTTTTTTCTCCACCTGTGAGCCTAAAGGCTTTCGGTTTTTTGTTGTCGTTGCTGAGCACTAACGAATCATAACGAAAAACTGCTGGCATGTTATTTGCGCTACAATTCTTACGAACGACCTGTGTGAGCAACACGCGGACAGGCATGAGTGGAATGTGAATCACTCGTCGTAATCGATACTCGCGATGGACGTCAGTGATGCGATGAAAGATTCGGTATCCGAAAAGAAACTTTTGGAATGACGATGAGAGAAGTCCATTTTCCATTCGGCTGGATCGTGATCATCGGCGGGATTACATTCGGCGCTTGCGCCGTAACGCTATCTTCTACTGGTTATGCCTTTGAAACCGGAAAAATATATTCAGCCCGATATTCGGCGCATCAAGACAAAAACGAAGACAGCAATGTGCTGGTCTTTGACAATGATCTCCTAGACAGGCTTTTTGGCAAGGATCGTGCGGCGGAGAAAGGGAGCAACGACGTCGATCGGCCATCGAGGGACGCCACCCCCCCGAAGATTCCCAGCTGGACTGATTCTCCGAGGGTACTGCCGAATCAGTCTCTCCTGGCCGGTATTTCGGCCAACACCAATTCCCGACGAGCGGCTGCTCTGCGCTTCGCTGAAAAAGGCCGGACGCTGATCCAACAAAGAGACTATCTCAAGGCTTTATCTTACTTGGAAAAGGCTCTTGACCTTGATGGTAGCCCCTTCGTTTACTTCTATCTTGCTCGAGTTCATTATTATCTCGGTGATTATCCAAGAGCATTAGGTTTTGTCGAAGTCGCGGAATCAAGGCTTTATCAGCAACCGGAATGGACGGAGGAACTCGCTGCGCTCCGATCAGCAGTGTCTGCGCCTCCGATGAAGCAAACAATTACGAAGCAAAATATCGCCTGGAACTACACAGAATACTGAACTCCGTCGAATCTCCTCAAGAGCTTCCCGGAGCAATGCCGATGGCATCGACAAAGAGAAAAAGGACTCCGAAGAAAAAGAACCGTTGGTCTCAACGCGTGACCACGACAAGCGATGCGCTCGATCTGGACAAGGGGGTGTTCTCTTTGGAGACTCCCCGCGCCATCGCGCGTTCGCTGAAGCGCTCCGCCGACCGAAGCCGTCGCCGGAAAAGCGAGCCCTTTCGCTCTGCGATGTCGATGCTGAATTTTTACCTCAATCGCGCCGGCCGCAAGCTTTCCAAGACTCGACGGGCCCGGCTTGACGCGGCTAAGGATGAGCTGCGCGCGTTATATCATCGAAGACCGGCTCGCTGATGGTCTTGCGTCTCGATCCACGTGGGTTGCAACGATTAGATTCCTTCTGTGAGTTGTAGTCACGATGTTAGCACCCCCGCCATAAGTCGACTCTCAGGGCCGCATTCCCGAAAAACTATTCACCGTGGCGTGCAGGTTGCGCGCGAAGTCGGTTGCGGCCGGCGTGCTGATGCTGAACGCCGTGCGTGCGTACTCCTTGACCGCGAGCACCGCGGCCAGCGGCATTTTCTTAAAATGGTCGACGAGGGTTATGACCGCGCTATCGAGGTCGTTCGCCGGCACAACATTGCTCGCGAGGCCAAATGTAAGCGCTTTGTGCGCGTCGATTTCTTGAGCGGAGTAGATCATGAAGGTTGCGGCCTTGCGCGGCATGCGGTCGACCAGCGCCGAGAAGGCGATAGTCGGCATAATGCGATGCGCCGTCTCGGGAAACTGAAATCGTCCTTTATCGCTTGCGATGGTAATATCGCAGAGCGCGGCCAGCGCGCAGCCGAGGCCGACGGCACGGCCCTGAACGACGCCGAGGATCGGCGCTCGTGAATTGCGAAAGGCGCCATAGAGATTGAATATAGTTTCGCTGCGATCGCGCACGGCATAAGCTTCGGGTGCCGGGCCAGGTTGAGCTTGTCCCGTCGCTTCCCGGCCCAAGCAAAAATCCTCGCCTGCGCCTTTGAACAAAATCAGCCGCGACTCTTTCGACGCGACGATGAGCATCTCGGTCATCTGAGCCCAGGTGGCATCCGTTTGTCGGTTACCGATTTCCGGTCGGTTCAAAGTGATTGTGGTGATATCGCCCTCTTTTTCTTGCAGAATTGGCTCGGCCATCGGAGTGTCCTCCTCGCGAATATTTCCGACTGTAGAAAAGCCGCTTGCGGTTTGTCAACGGGAGCGGGAATTTGGTAGTGGTTCAGTTTGGGAAAGATCTCTCACTTTTGTTCGAGATGACACATGGCTTATCTAGTTGTCATTCCGAGTCCTTCGGAGGACTCAGGATAAACTCCGCGAGGAATCTTTCTCGATTTTAAGAATCATGGTGGATTGAAAATGACCGCTGCCGGGAATTTATCGGATATTTTTCTCCTATTGAATTTTGCCAATGTATGCCGCTATTTCTTGGGTTTATTCTACTGGGTGGCTAAGCAGTATCGCCGATCAACTCGACGCGCAGGCTCAACCGGCGGCGGGTCGCACGCCATCACTAAGATATTGCAACGGCTCCGACGGTAATGTAAAAACACACACGGCTATTGTTTCTCTTCGATGTTTTGCCTGCCTGCGCCGAGCCGAAAAGCTGACGACCTTTTATTAGACAGGCCGTCCGTTCCTTATGGCACGACTGAAAATCAAATCTGCTTGGTCATCTTTCAGAAGTAATTTGCGGCAGAAGTTTCACCGGGCGCGAGGAAAGCAAGTCTTGCATTTTCTTCACGTTAGTAAAACCGGCGGCACCGCTATCAAACATGTATTAAAGGCCTACCGTGTGACTTCCGCGCATGCGATCGTCCTGCACGGCCACCGTTTTACGCTCAGAGAGATGCCGAACGGAGACAAAGCCGTTTTTTGCTTGCGTAGCCCCACAAGCCGATTTATCAGTGGATTTTATAGCCGGCAGCGGCAGGGTCAGCCGCGCTACTTCGAGCCGTGGAGGCCTGATGAAAAAATCGCCTTCGCGCAATTCCAGACGCCGAACCATCTCGCTCTGGCGCTCTCCTCTGCAGATGATGCGGAACGACTGCGCGCGGAGAAGGCGATGCGCAGTATCGCACACGTCAACAATGGCTACGCCAAATGGTTCGAAAGCGAAGAGTACCTGCTGTCCAGATTGCCGGACATTTTTTTTATCGGATTTCAGGAAACTCTGGCGGAGGACTTCGAGACACTAAAATCAAAGCTCGGCCTGCCCTCTAACCTCGAGCTTCCGACTGATGATATTACCGCCCATCGCAATCCGGAGCATGTTGATAAGAAGCTTGATGAGCAGGCGATCGAGAATCTCAACCGCTGGTATGCTGACGATTTCAGGTTCTTCGCACTTTGTCAGAAAATCCGCGGTCTCGCGCAACGAGGAATTTCTGAGGATGACTTAGCTGACACCGCCGACGAGCTCTTTTCGCCAACCTGATGTATCGGGGGTTGCTCGCCGTATCTGTTTGGTGATGCGAAACCGCCGCTGCCATTCTATGAACTCATCGCTCCAGACCTATATTCGGCGTCTCTCATGTGATTATCGTGAGTGGCTGCGAGCCGAGTATTCTCTAGCTCCAGGTCATGGATTCGCCGCTCGAGGGCCACAACAGTCTCCCGGCTCTCTGTCATTGGGTAATGCCGCCTGCCGTGAATCGTCATGTTAGCCGAAACTACTCGCGCAAAGAAGAAAATCGCAGAAATCAGAATCCCCAAAATCAACGATCCTACCGCGACCAGATAAATCGGCACGTCTTGCAAAACCAACTCGCCGATTTGAATGGTAACGGGCGTGGCATTCTGAATGGCAAAGTAACCGATCGCCAATCCAAATATGGCTGAAAACAATATCGACAGCATAAATTTTTCTCCTTCCTGGACTAAGACCGATTCAATTGCGCGAGGCAGCCACGACGGCAATTAACTAGCTGTTTGCTAACTTGGATGTGCGACAGAGCGATCGCCGCTGGATAACCCTTGTTAAAGGCAAGGCGCGTGCCACTGCAGAACTTCAAGGAAATCGAAATCTTAGAATTTGAAGGGCGTCGGAAATTCTGTCAATTGTAGGGAAATACGCTCACTGAAAAACTGACGATTAACTTGTTTGATGTGGCGGTTGATCTCACCAGACGAACCCGAACCACAAAGGAGCAGCCAAAAGAAAAATCCCAACCGGTAAGTCACTGCGTTAGGCATCTTGTTTTCGCCAATTCGGAACCATTTGGCCTTGCCAACATCAAAGGCGGGCAATAGAATGCCGAACAATTCTTGACGGAGGCGCTCCGATGAAAAGGCTTATTCTGTTTTCAGCGATGCTAATTGTATTGGTCTCTGCTCGTCTGGCGCGTAGCCAAGAGACCTTGCCGGAGGGCAATGGCAAAAAAGCGGTGCAGGCTTACTGCGTACAGTGTCATGAGTTCAGCACGGTAACCCGCGGGGCGTATAGCATGGAGGGATGGCGGAACAATCTTCATATGATGATAAATGTCGGCGCCGTCGTGCCGAAGGAAGAAGTTGAACCCTTGGTGCAATATTTAGCGCAGAATTTTCCCGAACGCCGGCGGCCGGATGCCGTCGTCGTTCCGGGTAGTGCCAAGATCACTATCAAGGAGTGGCTTGTGCCGACACCTGGATCGAGGCCGCATGATCCGCTGGCGACTGGAGACGGCGCGATTTGGTACACCGGGCAGTTCGCCAACACATTGGGCCGATTGGATCCAAAGACAGGCAAAACTAAGGAATTTCATTTGCCAGCGAAGTCGGGTCCGCATGGTTTGACCGCGGACAAAGAGGGAAACATCTGGTACACGGGCAATTTTAAGTCGACCGTGGGCAAACTCAATCCAAGGACCGGCGAGGTAACCGAGTACTATATGCCGAACCCGACGGCGCGCGATCCGCACACGCCGATATTCGACAAGAGCGGGACCCTCTGGTTCACGGTGCAGGGCGGCAATATGGTCGGACGGCTCAATCCCCAGACCGGCGACCTGAGGCTGGTAGCATCGCCGACCCCGAAGTCACGACCTTATGGGATGGTCGTTAACTCGAAGAATATTCCTTTCTTTGTCGAGTTCGGGAGCAATAAGTTCGCCAGTATCGATCCGAACACGATGGCGATTCGGGAATATATGTTGCCAAATCCAGAATCCCGGCCAAGACGCGTCGCCATTACGAGCGACGATGTGATCTGGTATTCCGATTATTCGCGCGGCTATTTGGGCCGTTATGATCCGGCGACCGGCAATGCGAGCGAATGGGCATCTCCGGGCGGGCCGCAATCACAGCCCTACGGGATCATCGCCATCAACGACATCATCTGGTACAGCGAAGCCGGGGTCAGTCCGAACACGTTTGTACGATTTGATCCCAAGACCGAAAAATTCCAAACCTGGAAAATTCCTTCAGGTGGGGGCGTCGTGCGCAACGTGGATGTCACGAAGGACGGCAATATCGCAATCGCCTGTAGCGGCGTCAATCGAGTTGGTTTGGTGGAGATAGGTAAATAGAAATAAGGATAGAGAGGGATAGAGTTAGAGAGGGGAGAAACCCATGTCCGAACAAACACTTCGAGGAAGTTGCCTTTGTAAATCGGTTGGCTACGAGGTGAGCACGCCGTTTACGCGCTTTGGCCATTGCTACTGCTCACGCTGCCGCAAGGCGACCGGCGGCGTGCGCTCGACAAACATTGCCGTGCCCATTAGCCAATTCCGCTGGACGCAGGGCGAGGATCTTATCAAGCGGTTCGATTTGCCCGAGGCGAAAAGCTTCGCACGGCAGATCTGTGGCAACTGCAATTGCCCTGTGCCGCACGCGTCGCGCGACCGCCAGCGCGTGATCGTTCCCGCCGGGACGCTGGACGACGCGCCTCCAGGAAAACCTTCGGTCCATGGTCATTGGAGCAGCCGCGTGAGCTGGGTTCAGACCAACGAGTCGGAACTGCCGTGCACGGATTAAATTGGGTGGACGCCGTCTCGACAAAATCCTGTCACCACGAAGCGCACGAAGGCCACGAAGGGCTCGGAAATATGTATATTAAACCTCCGAACTTCGTGCGATGGAATGCGATCCCACGGACGACAACCGCGGCTCTGCCGAATATAAACTCGACCTACTTCATCAGATTCCACATTCAAATAAGATCAATCACTGAAGCTGCAATTCGAGAGCAGGATCGTTCGCGTTACAGAATCGTGATTTTTCGACGAGGTATATTGAGATGTCAGAACATTATCACGACGAAAACGATCTGAAACTCATGCGCGAGATGCGCAAATTGGCGCCGGAAGATTTCAACGCATGGCTGGGACTCAACGATATCGTTGGCCGTGAGAACGGCGCGATCCCGAAAAAGTATCGGGAATTGATCGCGATCGCGGTGTCATGTACAACGCAATGCCCGTATTGCTTGGAAGCGCATGCGAGCGCAGCCCATGCAGCGGGGGCGACGCGCGAAGAAGTCGTCGAAGCTTCACTGATAGCCGCGGCATTGCGCGCCGGCGGCGCGGCGACGCACGGCGCGATGGCGCTCAAGTTTTTCGATCAACGAACGGAACGAGTCAAATGATGAGTTAGCCTTCGCAATCGTCCGCAGCAGTGAAACAAAGGCGCAGCCGAGTCATTGCGGCAATTTTGATCCTTATGCCTCTGTTTTCTTGTGCCGGTCCAAGGCCGACTAACCTAGGCATTCATAACGGTAGGCTTGCGCCATGTCCTTCGTCGCCGAATTGCGTGTCGAGTGATGCAAACGATAACATCCACGCGATTCGCCCATTCGAGCTCGCGGTGCCGCCGGCTGAGGCTTGGCGCGTGGCGCGTTCCTTGATGGCGGATCTTCCTCGTACGCATCTCGTGACGGCGACCAGCGATTACATTCACGCGGAGTGTTCCAGCGCCGTCTTCGGATTCGTCGACGATCTCGAGCTTCACCTACGCCCCGCACAAAACCTAATTGCCGTACGCTCGGCAGCGCGCCGCGGCTACGGTGATTTCGGTGTCAATCGCAAGCGAGTGGAGAATCTGCGCTCGTTGCTGTTAAAGCAAGGTGTGGTGCGGTGAGTGGGGCGAAAAAATATGTCTCTGCGGCCGGTTCGATGGTTGACGAAATATGCTGAGCTACGATGTGATTGAGTGGCGAAAGCCGCTGCAACCAATCGAACGCGCTACGCCTACGCCGAATGGTACGGAGGTATTGCTTCGGCTCAAGTACTGCGGCGTATGCCACAGTGACGTGCACATCCGCGACGGCTATTTCGATCTCGGCGGCGGCAAGCGTCTTGAGATGAGCGAGCGCGGCATGCGTCTGCCGGCAACGCTCGGACACGAGCCATTTGGGACAGTCATCGCGGCGGGGCCGGAGGCCGGCGACGTACCGATCGGCGCCGACCGTTTGGTTTATCCGTGGACCGGCTGCGGCGAATGTGTGCGCTGTCGTGGCAGCTTGGACAATTACTGCATGGCAGCAAGGATGATCGGCATCCAACGCCCCGGCGGTTACGCCGATCATCTGATCGTGCCCCATCCACGTTATCTCATCGACGCCAGCGGCATCGATCCGGTCTGGGCGGCGATGTTGTCTTGCTCCGGGCTTTCGACTTATTCCGCCGTGTCGAAGTTGAAGCCCATTCCCGGCGACGAGTGGGTGGCCGTGATGGGCGCCGGCGGTCTCGGCCTTTCCGCAATTGGAATGTTGCGCGCGCTCGGCCATAAGAGGATTGTTGCGGTGGACATCGACGGGACGAAATTACAAGAAGCGGAAAAAGCCGGGGCCGCTATGACGCTTAACAGTCGCGGCGATAGCGCCCAGAAACTCAAGCAATTGACCCAGGGCGCGCTTTACGGCGCAGTCGACTTTGTCGGCAGCGGCGACACCGCGAATCTGGCGCTCGGAGCGCTTCGTAAGGGCGGAAAGCTAATTCTCGTCGGACTATTCGGCGGCGAGATTTCGCTCTCGATTGCGGGAACGAGTCTGCGCGCGATTGCGATCCAAGGCTCGCACGTTGGCAGCGTGGATGAGTTGAAAACCGTCGTTGCATTGGCGCGGCAAGGAAAAATCAGCCCGATTCCGTTTGAGAAGCGACCGCTGTCGGAGGTGAGCCGGACGTTGGATGAGTTGAAGGCGGGTAGTGTCATTGGGAGAGTGGTGGTGGAGATCTAGTTGAACAGCAGACTAAGGCAACATGAATAAAATTCGTGCCCTGCTTTTGTCTTTTTCAAAATATCCTTCCGACCAGTGTTCACCGAAGAAGTCTGCCCTTTGGATTAGCGTGCTTAGTTCGGGAAGGATTTTACTAGAAGGAAAGAAAGCGACCCCTTACAAAAGTAAAGAAAGCGCTCGCAAAAGCCCAGTCTGCCAGAAGCCTTGTTTGGTACTACCGTGAAAGTGGCAAAGGCAGGCTGCCAATCGAGGCAATCGAAATTGTAAAATTTGTCGTTGAGCACAACTTGCCGATCAGCGTATCCAGTAAACCGGATTTTTCAGATTATATTGACGACGAGGGCGACTCCCACCCCAGGGAATAGACGATTCGGGGCGACTAGCCCGGGATGGAGATAACACGGAATCGGGGCAAGTTTCCCGGATTGCGTTTCATTTCATCAGTCTACGAAATTCATCATGACCGATAACAACAACGGCTCCTGGCTTTTTGGCACCCTCGCCGCCGCGGCCGTTTTGACAGTGACCATGGGCGCGCGGCAATCGTTGGGTTTGTTCATTTTCCCGCTCAATAATTCGACCGGCCTCGGCCTGGTGACCATCAGTTTCGCGCTTGCGGTGGGACAATTCGTCTGGGGCGCAGTACAGCCGCTTGCGGGTGCCGCCGCAGATCGCTTCGGTCCGGCGCGCGTGTTGGTTGGCGGCGTGCTTATCCTTGCCATGGGTAGCGTGCTCACACCGTTTATGACATCGGCGTTGGGACTCGTCATTTCGCTGGGCTTGCTTTCAGCGATCGGTGCGGGTGCCGCAAGTTTCTCGGTTTTGATCGGCGCGGTGGCCGGGCGAGTTCCGGCAAGCCAGCGCGGTTCGGCGGCGGGAATAATCAACGCCGGCGGCTCGTTCGGGCAATTTGTCTTTGCGCCCTTGCTGCAGGCGCTTATCACGCTGTTGGGCTGGATGGGCGCAATGTGGTCGTTGGCGGTTATCACGCTCGCCGCACTGCCGCTCGTGCGCTTGATGCGCCGATCGTCGCCTGTTGCCGTTTCGTCAACGCACGAGAGTTTCGTTTCCGTGGGAACTTTGCGCATGGCCGTTAAAAACGCGCTCGCGGACCGCAACTATTTATTACTGCATGCGGGGTTCTTTACGTGCGGCTTTCACATCGCGCTGATTGTGACGCACTTGCCCGGTGAGGTGAACCTCCACGGATTGACGGCGTCGGTGGCAAGTTGGTCGCTTGCCGTCATCGGATTGTCGAACATTGCCGGCAGTCTTGTTGCCGGCTGGTGCGTCAACCACTTTCGCGGCAAGTACGTGTTGTTCTACATATACGGTTCGCGCGCCATGCTTGTGCTTTTGTATCTCGCCGCGCCGAAGAGCGCGTGGACGTTTTATCTCTACGCCATCGGATTGGGCTTTACGTGGCTAGCTACCGTGCCGCCTACGGCAGGGGTGATCGGCAAACTGTTCGGCACTCGTTATCTCGCGACGCTGTTCGGGTTGACGCTGCTGTCGCATCAGACCGGCGGGTTTCTCGGTGCCTGGCTGGGAGGACTCGTGTTCTCGCAGTACGGCGATTATCTTTTGATGTGGTATGCGGATGCCGTGCTGGCCGCTGGAGCGGCTCTCTGCAACCTGCCGATTCGTGAACCGCGGGCCGAACCGATCGCTGTGCTCGCTTAGATCGAAAATAGGTACGGCCCGCATCACACCAATTGTTGCTGGTTGTATAGAGCCGTCGACATGCCAGACTGTGTGAAAACGCGGCTCATGATTCACTGGTCAAATATGGATAAGACCGCTACAATCACGTCTGATGGCTACTCCAATAACTTTACTGCTTGCCCTAGTGCTGCTTCTGATGACCTTTGGGCGGGTGATTTGGCGCCCGCTTTCGAAAGGTGTCGATTGGGCGCTGGAGGTGGCTTTTATTCGGCTGGATTTTCCACCGGAGCAGAGAGGGGTCGCCCAACAACTGGCCGCGGGACTCGCCGAAATCGTCGGTATGAAGATCAAACAGCTTCGCCCGGAACATAACTTGAGCCAAATTGCCGAATGGGCCGAAAATGACATCTATGCGAAGGACCTGATCACGCTATTTGTCGTGGCCTTTGGTGTGAAATGCGACGCCGGTACGACATTTCGTGACCTGGTTGAAAAAGTGGCGAGCAAAAAAGCCGAGCGCAGCGAACGCTTAATGGCCCTCTCGCAATGATTAAAGCTGTCATTTTCGTTCTTGATGGCTTGATCCGCGATAGCGAAATTCTCCCAACGGCGTCACTCGGCGCACGCGGCGGGCATCTTCTGTGTCGCCGTGACGAAGCCGGATAATCCCTTTTAGACCACGCCGATCATCGTCTAGATTCTCCCGCACACGACTCTTTGCAACAGCTCTTGTGGCGCGCGGTCGAGTCAGCTAGAAAATAAAACCGCAACTGCCATGGCCCCGCATGTTCACGTGCGCGTGCGCTTCGCGCGGGTTGCCCGATCGTGTTCCTGGCAAAATCAGCCAACCGATGGTGTGAACATACAGAAAGAACGGTTATGAGACGATTTAAAAGCATGCTCCTTGCGGTCGTTTTTTTGCTGGGCCTGGCGGTCGTGGACGCTCGCGCGCAAACGCCGATGGAGAAACTCAGGCTCGTCTACAGCGCCATCGCCGGCTCGCAGGCGTCGTTTTGGATTCCCTACGAAGCGGGAATTTTCCGCAAACATGGGCTTGACGTCGAGCTGCTCTATGTCGGTGGCGGCGGGCGCGCGGCTCAGGTCGTGCAATCGGGAGAAGTACCGATCGGTACTTTCACCGGCGGGGCCGTCGTCAACGCCAATCTCGCGGGAGGCGACTTGGTCATCATCGCGAGCTCGCTCAACGTTTTTACTTTCGTTGTGATGGCGAAACCGGAGATTCGCCGGGTCGAAGAGCTTAAAGGAAAAAAGATCGGCATCTCACGGTTCGGCTCGGCGACGGACTTTGGCTTGCGCTTCGCGGAGACCCAATGGCCGATCAAGCGGCAACGCGATTTTGCCGTGATCCAGATCGGCGGCGTGACCGACATCTTGGCCGCGCTTCGAACCGGCGGCGTGGATGCCGGCGTGATCAACGCCGAGCTTGCCATCCTCGCGCGGCGGGACGGTTTCAGAGAGCTGGCGGATATCTCGAAGATGGGTCTCAGTTTTCCCACCTCGTCGATCGTCACCACGCGTTCATACATCAGGCGTAATGAAAACACGGTGCGAAAATTCGTCCGCGCTTATGCCGAAGGCGTCTACTACGGCAAGACGCAGCGCGCCTTCAGCGTTCAGGTGATGGGCAAATACATGCGTAATAATGACCTCGCACTGGTCAACGATCTATACGATCTATATATCATCCAGAACATCCCAAGAATCCCGCGGCCATCGCCCGAGGCCGTCAAAACGGTCCTCGACCAGCTAGCGGAAACCGATCCGCGGGCAGCCAATCTCAAGCCGGAACAATTCATCGACGCACGTTTTTTCCAGGATCTGGAGAAGGAAGGGTTCATCCAAAAATTGTGGAAGTGATGATGACGACATGACGAGCATGGACGACGTGCAAGGCAGAATTTGTGTTTTCACCGGTTCCCGACATGGGTCATCTCCCGGGTACACAGAAGCGGCGAAGGAGCTCGGACGCGAACTGGTTAGGCACGGCTACGGCCTCGTTTATGGCGGAGGCAATGTCGGGCTCATGAACGTGATCGCTAATACGGTGCTTGGACTACAGGGCCACGTGACCGGCGTGATCCCGAGTTCCTTGGTAAGCAAAGAGGTCGCGCACCGCGGCATATCGGATTTGCGCGTGGTGAATTCCATGCACGAGCGCAAAGCGCTGATGGCGGAACTCTCGGACGGATTTATCGCCATGCCCGGCGGTATCGGCACGATGGAAGAATTCTTCGAAGTTTTGAGCTGGGCTCAGCTCGGTCTGCATGAAAAGCCATGCGGGCTATTGAACGTCTCCGGTTATTACGATCACCTGATTCAGTTCCTCGATTACGCAGTGGCGCAGGATTTCATCAAATCGAAGGACCGAGCTCTCATGATCGTCGAAGAGCAGCCAGGAAGATTACTCAACCGTTTTGAGCAGGTATGGATATCTCGCCCGCCTAAACAATTCAACTCAACCGTTACCTAACCCGCAGAAAGATGGGTTGCGTATTGGACATGGTCTGGAGCAAGATATGTTTCCGGATACTGCAGTGGTCGCTGGCAAGCGTGCTTGAGAGAACGAATCGAGGCAATATGTTTCGCCGTCTATTCTTGGCACTGATAGGAAGTTGTCTTGTTGGTTTGATTGTCTCCAACGGTGCGCGCGCGCAAAGCAGCGCAACGACCGCGGCACTGATCGAGGGCGCCAAAAAAGAAGGCCAAGTGGTCTTCTACACGCCGCTCAACATCAATGACTCTCGCCCGCTGTTGCAGCGCTTCGAACAAAAATACCCGTTCATCAAAACCGATCTCCTGCGCATGAGCGCGGAGCCGCTGCTCAATCGCGTCTTCACCGAAGACAGGGCAGGACGAAACGTCGTCGATGTGATCAACAATACGATGATCAATCCTTTAAAGAAGGCGCGACTGGTACAACCTTATCGATCGCCGGAACACACGGCGTTCCTCGATCAGTTCAAAGATCCCGAAGGCTACTGGGCGAGCGTGAACAATAACTATTACGTCTTGGGCTACAATAGCCGACTGGTAAGCCCGAAAGAGGCGCCCACCGACTGGCAGGATCTGCTTCATCCCAAGTGGAAGGGGAAGATCGGCATGGATCAGGAAGAATACGAGTGGTTCGGCGCGACCTTGGATGTATGGGGACGCGAGCGGGCAGTCAAATACCATCGGGCGCTCGCGCAGCAGCAAATTCAGTGGCGCAAGGGCCACACCTTGATCTCGCAGCTGATCGCCGCCGGCGAATTTTCCATCGGTATCGTTTACGCGCACCGCATCGAGTCGATGAAGAAGGCGGGTGCGCCCGTCGATTGGGTCAAGACCAGTAATCCGGTTTTCGTTGCGCTCTCGCCGACAAGTTTGGCCGCCAAGGCGCCCCATCCGAATGCTGGAAAATTACTGCTCGATTTCATGCTCTCCTACGAATCGCAACAACAGCTGCGCAACGCCAACCGTCTCTCCGGGCGGGTGGATATCGAGCCCTTGGTCCCTGAAATGCATCACAGCAAACTCAAGCTCGCCGCGATCGATCCCAAAGTCTCCGACGATATCAAGCGACACGCCAACGAATTCCGCGACATCTATTTTCGTTAAAGCACAAATTTGACGAGTTGGCCTTGCCCGTATTCCGGCTGCATTGCCGGTGACCCAGCGGCGAAGTTGTCCAAGACCATATTCTGGTCGGGGAATCTGCTACACATCTGAGGAAAATTTCTGTTATTCAAGAAGGACATTTGCGAGCAGGAGACCAGTGAGAAAAATGGACTCGACTGAGGAAAATTCTTTGAGGTTTAAGGTTCTGACTCCAGCGGAGGCCGAAACACTGGGAGCCATCGCCGACCCGATATTTCCCAAGACCGACACGCCCGGCGCGGTTGAGATCGGCGTGCTCAGTTACATCGACATCGCTTTGGCGGGCGACTATGCGCCGCTGGTACCTCTGTATCGGCAAGGACTTCGAGCCGTCGAGCGCTTTGCGCAGTCAAAATTTGCCGAATGTTTTTCCGATCTGACGGACGAGCAAAAGGATGCCGTGTTGGCGGAGTTCGAGGCCGGCTCGGTGCGTGGGTTCAAAAAAGCGGCTGAATTTCTCGAGACTGTGCGTTACCACGTGTTGGAAGGGGTCTTCTGCGAGCCGCAGTACGGCGGCAACAAAGACATGATCGGTTGGTGCCTGGTCAACTTTCCCGGACAACAGTTCGGTTACGCCGATGCCTACGTCAACAAGCGAGTCGATTTGCAACCGATAGCGGTGGATTACACCGAGGTGGAAAAAAAGTGACCTCGACGCAATCGATTGCCGATGTCTGCATTGTCGGAGTCGGCGGATTGGGCGGCATCATCGCCAAAGAACTTGCATCCGCCGGACTAAAGGTCGTAGGCTTTGAACGTGGTCCCGCTCCGAAAAAGGAAGATTACGCACCGCGGGATTCAATCCGTTTTCTCATTCGCCCTGAACAACTGGAGTGGGTGCGTCATGAGCCGATCACGGCGAGAAAAAAAGTTGGCAAGAAGACGCAGCTCCAGTATCGCACCAGTCCGCTCAACGTCCTGGGCGGCGCTTTGCTTCACTGGACCGGACAATCATCTCGCTACATGCCCGATGATTTCAAACTCTTCACCAATGAAATCGACAGCGGCAACGCCGATCGCGCCAAAGCCGACTTGGCCGGATATGACATCATCGACTGGCCGCTCAGCTACGATGACCTGGAACCTTACTACGAACGCTTCGAATGGGAGTTTGGGATATCGGGTCAAGCGGGAGCCAATCCATTCGCCGGACCGCGCAAGCGCGGTTTTCCGCTGCCACCGCTACGCCACAGCGCGCGCATGAAATTGTTCGCTGAAGCCTGCAAAAAATTAGGTTACCATCCATACGACACCGCGGCCGGAATTCTCTCCCAGCCCTATCGCCCGCCCGAGCCGTTCGATACGCGGATTCCTGAACGCCCGGCTTGTGTCTACTGCGGTCACTGCAATTTTTATGGCTGCCATGTCCACGCGAAGTCGGCGACGCTTTATGTCACGATCCCAGTGGCGCTTGAAACCGGCAACTTCGATCTCAGAACCAGATCTAAAGTTTTTCGCATCAATAGCGACAGCAACGGACAAGTAACTGGAGTGAGTTATTTCGACGCCGACGGCCAAGCGCGAGAACAGCGCACCCGCGTGGTGATCTTGAGCGCCTTTGTCTTTGAGCACGCGCGGCTGCTGCTTTTGTTCAAGACCGACTCGCGCAGATTCTCGAAAGGACTGGCGAACAGCAGCGGCTATGTCGGACGAAATATCATGGCGCACGGCGACGTGCGGGGGATGGGAGTATTCGACGATTTCATAATTAATGGTTTTATCGGCCCAGGCTCAGCGGCAATGCGCATTGACGATTTCAACGGCAATAATTTCGACCACGCCGGCTTGGGATTCATCCGCGGTGGAACGATCGGCACCAGCGGTGATGGCACGCCGGTGACACGGATCGATGTGTTGCCCCCCGGCGTCCGTTCGTGGGGCAAAGAGTTCAAAGAGTTTTACACCCGTTACTACACACGAACAATGGACCTGAACATGCAGCTCGAAACGCTGCCCCACAAGGCCAACCGCGTGGATCTCGACCCGGGCCAGCGCGATCGCTGGGGACTGCCGCTGCCGCGAGTGACTTTCGAGTTCCACGGGAACGAAGTTCGGCTGCAAAAGTTCATGGCTGGCGTCGGCGAAAAAATTATGCGCGGCACCGGCGCGAGCAAAGTGTGGACGGAAGAGAAAGGCCGGCCGAATCGCTGGGCGGGCGGCACAAGGATGGGCGCCGACCCGACAAATTCGGTGGTCAATGAGTTTTGTCAGACTCATGATATTGCCAATCTGTTCATCGTCGGTTCGTCGGTCCTTCCGACCATGGCGGGTTATCCACCGACAGCGACCGTGGCGGCGCTGAGTTACCGCACGGCGGAATATATTTTGCGACAGAAGCAGTGGTTTGGCTAGCGCCTGGCAGGTTGCTGAATAAGGATTCGGAATGCTTCGAGAGCCTCAGCATGAACGGAAAATCATGCGATGTCCTCCGTTCGTCCCGAGCTCCGTCGAAGGATTCCGAGAGAGTTTTCAGCAGCCGCTAAAATTTACTTGGCGGGTCAGCGCAAAGTTGAGTAAAATTATATTTCCGTACGGACAAGTTCTTTATGAGGAGCGGCGATGAAACGAATCGTTATCTGTTTCGACGGGACCTGGAGTAAACCGTCGGATGAAGCGTTACCGGCAGCTGGGCGGGTGGAAACCAACGTGTGCAGGTTTTACGAGTCGGTAAAGGATCAAGCGGCGGACGGCACCAAGCAGGTGAAATGGTACGACGAGGGCGTGGGAACCAAATGGTATGATCAATTCCTTGGCGGCGCGATCGGGGCCGGCCTCGAGATCAACATTGTCCAGGGCTACGAGTTTCTCGCCAAGCAATACGAAGCCGGCGATGAAGTCTATGTTCTCGGATTCAGCCGCGGCGCCTACACGGCGCGTAGCCTGGTGGGCATGATTCGCAACTGCGGATTAATCTATCCGAAACATCTGCCGCTGCGTGTCGCGATGGCTTACGGCATCTATCGGACGCGGGGCGACAACGTCGATTCTTTTACCGCCAAACTTTTTCGCTCGTCGTTTAGCCGGGAGATTAAAATCAAATTCATTGGTGTGTGGGACACCGTCGGCGCGCTCGGCATCCCGCTCGATGTGCTCAAGGACGTCAATATGAAATTTTACGAATTTCACGATACGAAATTGAGTAACATCGTTGAAAACGCCTACCACGCAGTCGCCATCGACGAACATCGTCAGGATTATATGGCTACCTTGTGGAATCCCGACACCGCGCCGCAGCAGAAGCTGGAGCAACGCTGGTTTGTCGGCGCCCATTGCGACATTGGCGGCGGATATAACGATCGGCGGCTTTCCGATATGGCGCTCGGTTGGATACAGCAGAAAGCGAGCGCCTTAGGCTTGGCGGTGGACGCGGTGCAAGTTGGACCGAAGAATTACCTCGGCGAATTCACCGATTCTTATGCGCAGTTTCTCGGCGGCATTTACGCCCGGAAGAATCCGCGGCATTATCGCTCGATCGCCGCGACAAAGTTCGGCAATGAAGTTATCGATGATTCGGTACAGCAACGGCGCAAAGAAGATCGCGACTACGAGCCGCAGAACAATGGGCTGCCGAAGTTGAGCTGATGAAACGAGTTGCCACTCCCGGCGCGATCGATATTTCCAATGCATAACCAAATACCCTCCTGCGAGCCGATCGGATCCTGCGAACCCTACAATGTAACCCTCGCCAGCTTGTTGGAGCGGAAAAGGTGAGGGGGCATGTCCGCGCCACTCGACGTCCTCGTCACCGGCGGGACCGGTTACATCGGTCAACATCTTATCCCGGCCCTGTTGGGGCGCGGGCATCGCGTGCGCGCGCTGGCGCGCCAGGAGTCTCTCAGCCGCGTGCCGCCTGGCGCGACGACGGTGGTGGGCGATGCATTGCAAGTCGATTCGGTCACGGCGGCGATACGGTCGGGGGATACGGTCGTGCATTTGGTTGGCACGCCGCATCCGACTCCGAGCAAGGCCGATCAGTTCGAAAAAGTGGATCTGGCGTCAATCCGGGCTACGGTGAGCGCGGCGAAGCAAGTGGGCATTTCTCATCTGATTTACCTGAGTGTCGCTCAGCCGGCGCCGATCATGCAGGCTTATCTGTGGGTGCGCGCGCTCGGCGAGTCGATGATTCGTGAGGCGAGAGTGACGGCAACGATTGTCCGTCCATGGTATGTTCTCGGTCCTGGTCGCCGGTGGCCAAAAGCGATCGTACCGCTTTACAGGATTGCCGAAATGATTCCCGCGACCCGAGCGACTGCGGAACGTTTAGGTCTTGTGACCATTGAGCAGATGGTCAATGCGATTGTCTACGCGCTGGAGCATCCGCCCGCGCGGGGCCAGCGAAGAACCATCGACGTGCCGGGAATTCGGCGCGCTCGCTTGTGAAAGATCTTTATGTCTCACCCCGCTCAGAATATTTTCGCGAAGCGTCCGAAACGCATAGGCCACGAAGATTTCCTAACTCTTTTTGAAACTTCATCCATCAAGGTCGAACGAATCATCTCTCATTCTCACAGCAGCCCGCCGGGTTTTTGGTACGATCAAAACTGGGATGAGTGGGTGATTGTCATGCGCGGCAGCGCCACTTTAGAATTTGAAGGGAATGAAGTAGTTGAGCTTAAGCAAGGCGACTATGTAACAATCGCCAAGCATGTCAAACACCGGGTTTCCAATACGGCTCGGGAAACCGTCTGGCTCGCCGTTCACGGCAAATGAAGAGAAATGCCGTTGAAGGTTCAAAGCCCCGTTTGAGGCCGAGATCGTCAGCCAAAATCCGAAACTTTGAACGATTGACATGGAACTTTGAACGGGAGTTAAGCAATTTTCGGCCGTGCCCAGGGCTTACCGAGGCCGCTATAAAACGCGCCCGAAACAAAAAACATCGCCGCTACGACCCAGAGCATTGGCTCGTAGGATTGCCAACGGTCCCAGATCGCCCCTGCAACCACCGGGCCGAGGACGCTGCCCCAGACATAAAACACACTCATGTAGCCGCGAATCTTCGCGAAGTGTTTGCGACCGAAGATATCGCCGACCATAGCCCAGGCCACCGGATAGGTGGCTTCGACAGTGGTGAAGAGCAGTATGAAAAGCCAGAGAAGCCCCAAGGAGCTGCCAAAGATAAGCAACAAAATGGAAACTCCGGCGGTGAAAAGAATGAACGATACCAGGCGCGGCTTATTGACATTGTCGGCGAGCCAGCCGAACAAGAGAGTGGAAATAAAACCAAGAAATGCAAAAGAGCTGAGCAGGAACGTCGCCTGCTGCTGGGTCATTCCTTTCCAAATCATCATCGGAATGAAGTGAGTCGATATCGCATGATACGAAGCGTTTCGCACCGCGGCGCCAAACACGAGCGCCCAAAAAGCGAAAGAGCGGATCGCTTGACTGGCGGTGACATCGACCTCGGTTATTCTCCGTGGCAAGGTGTTTTTATCCTCGGCCGGCAAAGCTGCGTGATCATCGCCGTCGGGCGCGAGTCCCATGCTCTCCGGCGAGCGGCGAATCGTTAGACAGAGAGGAACGCCAACTATCAAAAACGTCAGCCCCGCGAGAGCAGCACCCCAACGCCAGCCCCACGAATACACGATGAAGCTGAGCACCGGAGCAATCAGTACGCCGCCGAGGCCGTAGGCGGCGCTGTTGATCGTCATCGCGCGGGCGCGTAGGCGAATAAACCACGTGTTGGTTAGCGCCATCGGCGCGTGCATGAAACCCCCGGCGTGGGTCAGAGAAATCAAGCCGGTGTAAACGATTAGAAAGGCGACGTAGCTTTCAATTTGAGATAGCAACAGGTAGCCGGCTCCCATCATCAAGACAGCGGCGAGCATGACCGGCCGCGGCCCGTAGCGGTCGAGCAAGTGGCCGATGATCGGTCCTTCGATTGCACCCTCGGCGCGAGAGAGGGAAAACGCAAAAGAAGTCGCAGTTCGGCTGAGATTCAATTCCTGGCTGAGCGGCAAAAAGAAAACGGTGAAACCATAACTGTGCAAGCCCGCGCCTAAAACGCGGACTGCCGCCGACGCTGCCACCATGCGCCAACCATAAAAAAGTCCGGTGAGTTGACCGAGCATATGTCCCCGTTGTCGGTTCGGAAGTGGGATACGAGGCGGAGAATTTAGGATCGCCCATCACTGTACAAAAAAGCACTATAACAGCTGCGACGAATTGACAATCGGACTGCTGATGCAGAAAAAATTGTGACTGGAGATGGTGGGCAATGCGGCGCGCGGGAGAGCGCGAGAAGGATCCCGCTCCGCTTCACTCGGCGTTGTCGTCTGCGGCCTTGACGCGCCGCTGGCGCACCGCCGTGGCCAAAATGTCGATAAGGCTGCGCGTCTCTTCCCAACCAATGCAGGCATCGGTGATACTTTGGCCATAGACGAGTTCTTTGCCTGGGATCAGATCTTGACGTCCGGCTTTGAGATGGCTTTCGACCATGATGCCGAAGATCCGCGAATCACCCAACGCGATCTGCGCTGCCACGTCGTGGCCGACCTTTGTTTGATTGGCCGGATCCTTGCCACTGTTGCCGTGGCTGCAATCGATCATGATGCGCGCGGGGATGCCGGCCTCGGCAAGACTTTTGGCCGCGGTGTCGACATTGGCGCGGTCATAATTCGGCTGCTTGCCGCCGCGCAAGATGATGTGACAGTCCTCATTACCGGCGGTCGAAACGATCGCCGAATGACCCGCCTTGGTGACCGACAGGAAATGATGCGGCGCGTGCGCGGCGCGAATCGCGTCGAGAGCGATTCGTACGTTGCCGTCGGTGCCGTTCTTAAAGCCGACCGGACAAGAAAGTCCCGAGGCGAGTTCGCGATGCACTTGGCTCTCCGTCGTGCGCGCGCCGATGGCGCCCCATGACACCAGATCGGCAACGTATTGCGGTGTAATCATGTCGAGAAACTCGCACCCTGAGGGCACGCCGAGCTCATTGAGCTCGAGCAGCAGATTGCGGCCCACGCGGAGTCCGTCGTTGATCTGAAAGCTGCCGTCCAGATTGGGATCATTGATGAGCCCTTTCCAGCCAACTGTGGTGCGCGGTTTTTCAAAATAAACGCGCATTACGACTAACAGGTCATCGGCACATCGGTCTTTAGCCTCTTTGAGTCTCACGGCATATTCCTTAGCGGCCTTCACGTCATGGATCGAGCACGGACCCATCACAGCCAATAAACGGTCGTCCGCGCCGTGCAGGATCCGATGGATCGCCTGGCGCGTTTCATAAACCATTTGGGCGGCTTTCTCTGTGATCGGAAAATCACCCAACAGACGCGCTGGAGGAAGTAGCTCTTTGATTTCCTTTATTCGAAGATCGTCAGTACGGTATTTCATCACGACACTTCTTTAATCCAGATATTATAGACCAAAATACTGAGAAATCTAATAAGCCGCGGCTGGACTTAAGTCCGAGCTGGTCGCTATTTTTCGAGCGTTTCATGGGCGACGAGTGCTAAGAGGAATGCCGATAACACCAACAGCGGCGCGTATGCGAGGAAGGGCACGCCGGGATTGAAAGTGTCAGCCAGGTAGCCACCGAGTAGGGGTGCGCCGATGCCGCCGGTCTCGGCAATGGTTCGCCTGACCGCTTGCAGTCGGCCGCGCGCGCTCGCGGGCACAACATCGAAAGTTGATGTCGCCAACGAACCGAGGGATAAGCCATTAGCGATGCCGAGGAACGAGATGAGCACGGCCAGCTGGAAGAAATTTTGGGCAAACGGTATCAGCAAAAAGGCGATCGCTGGAATGCCGGTGCTAGGGACTGTCGCCCACTTTCTGCCGATCTTGTCGATGACGAAGCCTGCTGGGAAAATCATCGCGAACACCGATGCGCCGGAAATCGTGAACAGCATCCCGACTTCTTTGGGCGAGAGCCCGAGGTTGGAATTCGCGAGCAGCGGCAACATGCTTTGAGTCGTCACCCGATGGACGAAGCTCGTCCATGTGGCGAAGACCAGGACGACGTAGGTCGCGCGAAGCTCAGGATGAATTTGATGAAACAACTCGCGCAGCCCGCGGAGCTTTTGCCAAAGCGCGGCGACTCCCCAGCTGGTTACACTTATCGAACTCGACGCTGGCTTTTGCTCGGGTCGGACTTCTTGATTGGCGACGGTCACTCTATTGATTCCGGTCTCATTGGCGTTGCTACGGCCGCAAACGATTACCGCGCGGAGAAAACCGCACAAAACGCAGGTGGCATCCCGCAAAACAGCCAAATCATCTGCCGCTCGTTCACGCTGATTTCTGACTGCGCGAAAAATATTTCTTTTCGCCAAAGTGCCGTGCCTGAAGCGAAAAGAGTGAGATCAAAACTCTGCGTTTCCCGGCGTGCGTGGAAAGGGAATCACGTCGCGGATGTTTTTGAGACCGGTGAGATACATCATCATGCGCTCCAGCCCGAGGCCGAAGCCGGAGTGGGGCACGGAACCGAAGCGGCGCAGGTCGAAATACCACCAGTATGGTTTTTCATCCAGTCCGACATCGCGCAGCCGTTGCAAAAGCACATCATGGCGATCTTCGCGCTGGCTGCCGCCGATGATTTCGCCGACTCGTGGCACCAGCACGTCCATCGCGCGCACGGTTTTGTCGTCGTCGTTGACTCGCATGTAGAACGGCTTGATGTCCTTCGGATAATCAGTGACGATAACGGGTTTTTTGAACACTTCTTCGGACAGAAATCGCTCGTGCTCGGTTTGCAAATCGTTGCCCCATTTGACGGGAAATTCCCAAGTTCTGCCGGACTTCTCCAATTCTTGAACCGCGTCGGCATAGGTGATGTGGCCGAAGTTCGATTCGGCGACATGTTCCAGGGTGGCAATCACGGATTTTTCGATGAACTGATTGAAGAACTCCAGATCTTCGCGGCAATGATCGAGCACGTAACGAATGACGTACTTCAAAAACTCCTCGGCCAATTGCATGTTGTCTGGCAACTCATAAAAGGCCATCTCCGGTTCGATCATCCAAAACTCCGCTAGGTGACGCGGCGTGTTGCTGTTCTCGGCGCGAAACGTCGGGCCGAAGGTGTATACCTTAGAAAAAGCCAATGCAAAGATTTCGGCCTCGAGTTGGCCGCTCACCGTGAGATAAGCGGGCTTACCGAAAAAGTCCTGCTGCCAATCAAATTTGCCCTCCGGAGTGCGCGCTGTTTGCTGGAGATTCAGTGTCGTCACCCTAAACATCTGTCCGGCGCCTTCACAATCCGACGTGGTAATGATCGGTGTTTGTACGTAAATAAAATCCCGATCTTGAAAGAAAGTATGGATCGCATGAGTCAGCGCGTTGCGCACGCGGAAGGCTGCGCCGAAAGTGTTGCTGCGCACGCGCAGATGGGAAATCTCGCGGAGAAATTCGAGGGTGTGTCCCTTCTTTTGTAACGGATAGGTCGCCGGATCGGCGGTGCCGTAGACGTGTATCGACGTGACCTTCAGCTCAACCGCTTGTCCCTTCGCCGGCGACTCGACCAACAATCCAGTGGCAGCAATGCTGCTGCCGGTCGTGACTTGCTTCAAAGTGTCGTCGGCAACGACGCCCGCATCCACCACTAGTTGTATGCTCTTAAAGCGAGAGCCGTCATTCAATTCGATGAAAGTAATGCCCTTGGAGTCCCGCCGCGAGCGCACCCATCCGCGCAGCGTGATTTCACTACCTGTCGCGAGCTGAAAGGCGTTTCTTATAGAAATTACATTGACTGGCATCGCTTCAAGTATCGGAGCTTTGGGGAAAATGTCAAACCGAGATCGTCGCTGGCGCGATCACGAAGTGTGCGGATCGTGTGTGTGGCCGAGAGGATTATTTTTTAGCCGCGGTCCGCTCCGCGGGTTCTATCTCTTTGTAAAAGAGCGTGTAATCGTCGCTGATTCGCAAATTGCGCAGGTTCATTTTAGGCAAATCAGAATTTGATTCTGGAAAATAAGGGTCGGCGAGAAAGACAATACGCTCCGTGTCCGGAGGAATTTCGACATGTTCCGAAAGAGTCGTTCGGCCCTGGCGGGCACCGAAAACGTACCAATTTTGCCCGTGAAGATTACTTTGCTGGTCGGCGAGATAAACCAGGTACTCCGGTAGGTAGTATTGGGTGTGACGGTAGCCTGAAAATGTGGATCTTTGGCGTCCTAAAATAACGGTGCTTTGGCTGGGAAAATTATTCCTGATGCCGGAAAAGATCGCCGCGAGTAAGCGCTCGTGGGTTCGCAGTCCCGATACTGAGAAACCGCTGCTAGCGAGACAAAATACAACGCTATTGGCGGCCACGATTAAAGCCAAAATGAAAGTCGGCGCGTGCACTCCGCTGAGTCTGGAAAAACCGGTCAGTTTCTTTAGGGCTCCCAGCGCCTGTCGCACGGCGGGGGGAGTCAGCAGAAAAAAGGCCGGCACTACCACGAGACCGTAAGAGTATTTGTAGGGAGGGATGAAGACGAGACTAAAGAATAGCAATGCGGGGGCTAACCATGAAGCGAAAAAAAGTAGTTTGGTTCCCGCCAATTCCCGCCATTCCCCGGTTCTGAAGAACGCGTAGGCGCTGAATAGCAAAAAAATCATTCCTATGCCGACGCCGTAGGACAAAAAACCAAGGAGAGTGAGCAGCGTATCGAACCGCGATGATTGCGAATGCCAAATAGATTGGGGAGCGTTGTTATACTGCCACAGTTCCGAAAGCGCTGAAAAATAGCGCGCGCTGCCCCCGGTGACGATCAACATCGGTACGAACCACAGCATGAGTGTCATGAGCAGCAGCAGTGAAGCTATCGCAAAAGTGCGCCAGTTGGCTTTCGCGAAACCGACCAACCAGAGCGGGCCCAGAAATACCAGTAGGTCTTGACGAAATCCCGCTGCAACTCCTAACACAACAGGAAACAGGTAAATCCAGCGGTCGCATCCGTTGAGCAAGCGCCACGTGAAAAGGCCGGCGAGAGTTGCGAAACATGCGGCGACAACGTAGGTCAGTGCAACTTCGCCGAAGAACCAAAACAACGGACTGGTTGCGGTGACAAGTGCCGCCCACCAACCTTCTCGGCGGCCAAAGATCGCGCTGCCTAGGTTGTAAATAACGGCAACGGTTAGAGCGCTGGCAACAATGCTAATCCATACGAGGCTTACATTGGCGTCTCGAACAAAGTAATTGACCAGTCGTGCGGTATAAACGTAGAGAAAATAACCGGGCGGGTGGGGTTGATGCAGATACACATCGTAATCCCGCATCCCTAGGGCGAACTGCACAGAATCGTGATCGTACAGGAAATGGCTGCGGAACGGCAGACGAGTGAGTAGCGTTAAAAAGAAAAAAATTAGCGTCTGAAAGCGCCAATTTTCATCCGTGTTCACCAGCCGGTGACGGAAGTAGCTAACAAGCCGGTTTCCCATTGTACGGGTGCCTTTGATCTGTCGTGAGGAGAAATTGTAAGTCGCTAGAGGTACTAGGTCAAAGGCGCCGTTGCAAGCTTCTTGAGCAGCCAGTTTGCGGGCTCCTAGAATGGCCGTCGGCTCTTCGTAAGAAACTGGCGTTCATAAAGAGATTGAAGCTCGGCGAGCGTCGTGATCTGTCCCGGGCCTTTGTCGTCGCGGATTCTCGTGATGCGCGCAAAACGCAGTGCGAACCCCGAGCTGTACTGTGGGCTACGCTGTATTTCATTGTAAGTGACCTCGACGACAACCTCGGGCCGTACGGCGACTGTATAGCCATCATCACTCAACTGAAGCGACTGCAGCCTGGCCGTCATCTCGATAAATTGCTTGTCGGTAAGACCCTTAAACGTTTTGCCCACCGGGGCGTATCCTCCGGCGTTATCGGCAACCGCAAGATGATAATTAGAGAGCCAGCCGCGTCTTCTTCCCGAACCTCGGTCGGCGGCTAAAATCACGCAATCGATGCTTTCTGCCAGTTTCACTTTGAACCAGAGCTTGCCGCGATTGCCGGGCATGTACGGGCTGCTTAGGGCCTTGGCCATCAGTCCTTCATGGCCCGCGGAGATGGATTCCTGCAGGAAAGATTCGGCTTCGTTTTTCTCCCTGGCAATTTTTTGCGCTGCCAAATATTTGCCGGCGGAAATTTCGCCGAGCTTCTGCCAGCGCGTCTCATAGGGCTCATCGATGAGCGAGCGACCGTCTAAATAGAGGCAATCGAATAGGTAAAGCGAAAGCGGGATTTCGCCAGCCGCCGTTTCAATTCCGTGAACACGTCTGAAGCGGCGCATGAGTTCTTGGAAAGGAAACGGGCGGCCGTCTGTCCCCGTCGCCACGACCTCAGCGTCGAGGATGAAGGAATCGCCCTGTAGATCGTTTTGGGCGATCTCGACGATTTCCGGCAGACTTTGGGTTACTTCCGTTAGGCGGCGGCTCCATATACGCGTCTGCTCGCGATCTTTGTGAATCTGCACTCGTGCGCCATCGTATTTATACTCGAGCGCCGTATTCCCGTTGTGAGCCTTGAGAATCTCATCGAAGTCTTGGGAAAGTTCGGAAAGCATCGGCAGCAGCGGAACAAATAGTTTAATATCGACTTGCTGCAGGCCGGCCGGGCCCTGCGTTAAAGCGATTGTAGCAACTTCAGCGAGATCCGAGAGAAAAAGCCCGGCGCGGCGCACAGTTTTGAGCTCGCTGCCGGAGGCTCGGGCAATCGCTTCCTGGATGAGACCGTCGTGCAACCCGATGCGCAGCTCATTATGCAGCAGGCGAAACAAAATCGGCCGCTCGTGGGTGGAAGCCATTTCAACGAGCTCTCTGAGTCGAGTATATTTCTGCTCGCGCGAACCTTTTCCGCTCGCTTCTGCTATTTGGGCAAAGCCTTCCGCGACGTCCTTAATCTTGAGCGGAGGTAAGACAGAGGTCTCGTTTTCGGGTACCTCAGCGGCGTGAGCAAAGGCTCCCGGTCCGATGTCGAGAGTCCTGGGATCGGAAACTGGAAACGGGCGGCTGGACAAATACGCTACGCCTGCACGGATTTCATCCGGCTCCAAGCGACGGAGGTAATCCGCTGCCGCGGCAATCTTCGTCAGCCGGCTCGGAGTCTTTTCCAGCTCGTAGCAGAGCGAGGCAAAATCAAAAAAGTTCACGAGTCATATTCTAACACGCCGATCAAAGAGCAAAACCGCCGTAGCGGTTTTTGTTGAGGGGGATCTTTACACCGGTGATGCCTTCCTTGATTGTTTAGCGCCGGTGACGCGGGCACATGCTGAAGATATTGAGCTGATGATCCGGCGGCGAGAAATCCGGTCGGGCGGCGATCCCAATGGACGCAGCCCGACCAGCAATATTCCTGACGACTACTGTGCTAGCTTAAGCGTGACGCGCATCACGGCGGGCGCTTGCGAATACGATTTCCCGTCCTGGATTTTTTGTACGACACCGTTCTCCGCTTTTCCGGTGTTGGGTGCCTTTTGGCGCGGACCTTGATCCGAGCCGATACCGGGTTCTTGATCTACCTCGGTGCCGGCGTTCCACAGGATGATTTGTGGGGTAATGTCGCCGTTGATGGCTTTGCCGTCTTTGAACAGTTCGATACCTGACTCGTCGGGGGCGTAGAACCAATCGTTGGACTGTCCCATCATCAGTATCATGAGTATCATGGACAATCGGTCGCCCGGCATAGCCGAGACAGTCAGCTCATAAGCGGCGCCTGGAGTGATCGGTCCCGGCGCGCTCGCGCCCACTGGTGTATTGAAGACCGCCACAGACTTAATTTCCTTGCCGCCATTCAGCGACTTGGCGAGCATGCTCGGATCGCCATCTTCGGATTGCGCTTCCAAACCCTGCCCGCGATCCTTTTTTCCCGATGTGAAAATCGGCGCCTTGTCGGTATGGACTATCGCCGCGCCGGGTGAAAAAGCGAGTGACCATTTCACTCCGTTCGACGCCGTAAACGCGTCGGGCTTCGTGGTATTTTCGACACGGATCATAAACTTCGTCGGCTTATCGCCATTGCCCGAGGCCAGTCCGGCAATGCCCAAAAAGGCCCCTAAAGCTATACCTAAAGCTACTCCGGCAACGCCTAAAAAGGCGTCTACAGCTATACCTAATATTCTTGTAAACACTTTCGGTTCCTCCATCTCATGGTTAATTTTGTCGAGGCCGCTAAACCCTGTTACACTCAAGCCAGTTCTTGCTAGATTGGATGCTGGTGTCGAACAAATGGATGCAGAGTTGGCGGAATCGATAGGTGTGGGCACACAGGCCAAAGAAATCGCTTCGAGCCAGCCGGTCGTCTAATTAATTGGTGAAAGGAGACGATTATGACACGACGTGGATTACTTCAGGGGATATTGGCGGGAGGAATCTGGTCGGCATTGAAGGGGCAAGTATCTGCCGCGCAACTGTCCTCGATGAAGGAAGTTGAGAAGCTACAAAATAACTGGAAGGCGCTTCTGGCCGAAGGAATATCGGTGCCGCGGCCCACGGAGCAACTCAAATTGACCAAAGAAGAATGGCGCAAGCGTTTGGACCCTAACCAGTTTCATGTTCTGCGCGAGGAGGGCACGGAGCGACCTGGCACGAGCCCGTTGAACAACGAAAAACGGCCTGGCATTTTTACCTGCGCGGGTTGCGGTTTGCCGCTCTTTACGTCCGAGATGAAATATGAAAGCGGCACCGGCTGGCCGAGTTTTTTCACGACAATTCCCAGCGCCTTCGAGACCAGCACGGATTTTAAACTGGTTCTACCGCGCACCGAATATCATTGCGCCCGCTGCGGCGGACACCACGGCCATGTCTTTAACGACGGCCCGCAGCCCACGGGCAAACGCTGGTGCAACAACGGCGTCGCGCTGAAGTTTATTCCGAAGGTCGGCAAGATTTGATGACTACGGGTACGTAACTGAGCATACAGCTTGATGTTGTTGGTTGATGACGAAATCTAGTCCCGCTTGCTCTCACCATTCCACGGGCGGATCAGCCTCAGGTCGAAGCGGGCGAGGGAATCAGAATTCGCAACGCGGTATTTTCTCTTTTTGAAACTCCTTTCGCGGGCGGGGATTTATGGGTTGGATAAGAAATCAATCACTTCGCCTGGACAAATCTCCAACAACTGGGTTGGGCCGAATACCGGGAATGTTCAACGGCATTCGATACAGGCTCCCTTGCGCCGTCATGTATAGCGTTTTGCCGTCGTCGCCGCCCCAGGCCAAATTGTGTGGATGTTTGGGCGCAATGATCGTTCCAAGATGCTTCGCATCAGCGGAAATGATCCATAATCCGCCGGGGCCGGAAACATAGAGGTTGCCTTGTCGGTCGAGTTTGATGCCATCAAGTGCATCTTCACCGGGCGCTTTGGTCATGTCGAAGAAGACCTTGCCGTTGGACAACGAGCCATCGACGCCGACTTCGTAGCGCATGATTATTTTTTTCTCTTGGTCCCAATTGCCGACGTAGAGATATTTTTCGTCGGGTGAGAAGGCGATGCCATTAGGTCCCTTAAGGTCGGTGCTGACGAGTTTGAGCTTGCCGTCTTTCAAACTAAACACGCCGCTGTAAGGAAGCTCTTTGCGCGGGTCGTCGTAGAATTTGGGCAATCCGAACGGCGGATCAGTGAAGAACAGCGTGCCGTCCGAGCGGTAAACGAGATCGTTGGGACTGTTCAAACGCTTGCCCTCATATTTGTCGGCCAGCACCGTGACACGGCCATCTTTTTCCACTCGTGTGACCCGATGATTGCCATGCTCATTGATGGTCAATCTGCCTTGCGGGTCAAGGGTCAGACCGTTGGAGCCGGGCTGAAAATATTCCGCGATGTCCTTGCCCGAGTAGCCGCTGTTGGTTTTGAACACCGAGAGCTTGGCGTCCGCGGCAGTGTACTTGTAAATCGTATTGGCGTTGGGGTCGCTAAAGAGCAGGTAACCGGCCTTGAACCAGATGGGTCCTTCGGTGAACTGAAATCCTTCCGCCAATTTAAAAATCTTTGGGTTGGCGGGCACGATCGCGTCGATGGCCGGATCGAGCCGTAGCACTTCGACGTTCACCTCGTGCGGCGCGACGGCGATCGGGCCCATAGGGACCTTGTGGAATTCGAGCTTCGCATACTTCAGGTAGATGTAATTAGTAGGTGGGTTTGATATTGGACCATTGATTCCAAATATGGCGAGTTGGATCGTCTGCCCAGGCTTGACACCGCGGCCGATGATGAGCCGATTTTCCGCATTCCAGCCTTTGATCACCGAGCCGCCGCTTTGTCCCGCGGCGCGGGGAATCTCACCATCCACCCAGATCTCCGCGTAATCGTCGAGAGATGTCGAAAATATCAGAGTCGATCCGGTCGGATCGAAAGTTCCAACGCGTTCGGGGACGGTGATCTTGATGCGGTACCAGTTAAAAGCGAGCTTGCCGGCGGAGCGGCGTTTGTCGAGCGTGGTCGGATCGATCACCTCCCACCTGGAATCATCGAAGTCTGCGCGGCCCGCGTGGGGCGTGAAGTCGTAGGCTCTGTTCGGCGTGCTACTCGGTTGGCCGTCCGCGCCGGCGGCTTTGAAATCGATTTCAATAATTTTTGTATCGCTGTAGTGCCATTCGCCCTTGACGACTTGTACGCCGTCTTTGCTCGCCAGATGAATCGTCGCCTCGGGTTTGCGCTTGGCGAGCACGTCGAGCGATGCCGCGTGCGCCCACGTTGCGGGCAACAGCAAAAAGGTGGCGACAATAATTGCGATGCTTACCTGAATGGTCGCGGTATTAGCCTCCTCTCCCTTAAGAAACTGTGTCGTAATGTCATTCTGAGCCGAAAGGCGAAGAATCTCGTCTTCGTAACTGACTGAAAATGCGAGATGCTTCGCTCCGCTCAGCATGACACTTGAGGGGTTTTTCGCATTCCGACACAGTCTCTGACGGGAGAGGAATGAGGTGAGGGTGCGATTGATTTTACCCCTCACTCCAACTCTCTCCCACAAGGTGAGAGAGGATCGGAAGGCAACCTGATAAACCCGATTGAGTTGCGAAGCGTGGAATAACTTTTGGCTATTCATGATGAACCTCAGTTGGCTGACCGGACTTTGACGACGTAGTAGTTGATCGGTCCATTAACTTCTTTGAACCAATGGGGCGTGCCGGCGGGAATGACGACGACATCGCCCTTGGTGATCGTTCGGCTCTCGCCGCCTTTGGATTCGCGACCGCGGATTTCTTCCGGCTCGATGGTCTTGCTGTCTATGACTGTGCCGCCGGTGACCAGCGTCGCCGAGCCTTCGAGCATGTAGATGAGATCCGTATCGCGCGTATGAATCTCGACGGCGCCGGGTTCGTCGCGATGGCTGGCGTCGATCTTGTAATTCATTCCCCGAATCAACGGCATTCCCTTGACGAACGCCTCGTTCACTTGCTTTGCCGGCAAGTGTGTGACGGGCGACGCCGGCGATCTCATCGCGGCCTCGAGAGTTAGAACTTTTTTGTCCAGAAGTTGGGCGCTAACGACACCCGGTGGTAGCAAGGTCAACGCGAGTACAATCATAGTCTTAATAATTTTCATGACAGATTCCTTGGTGATTTTGCGCAACGAAAATTATTGCGCTTGGGCCGAAGTCGTGGCCAGAGCTTTGGCGCCGGCGATGGCAAGCTCTTCATCCTGCTGCGCGCTTGCGGCGCCGCTGACGCCGACCGCCCCAATTATTTGCCCGTCGACGACAATCGGAATGCCACCCTGAAGAGGCGTGAAGTCATTGAGAGTGGTCATCGCCGTTCGCCCTTTATTGATTACGACTTCGAAAAACTTCGTCGGACGTTTGAACAGTACGGCGGTGCGCGCCTTGCCGATCGAAATGTTGGCGCCGGCGGCAAAAGTGTTGTCCAAGCGCTCGACGGCGACGAGATTGCCGCCTTCGTCGACCACGGCAATGGCTCCCCCTGGTGCGCTTTTGCTTTTGGCTTCGGCAATCGCGGCTGCGATAACTTTCTTAGCGCCGTCGAGGGTCAAACCTTTCTTATCGACGGTCTGAGCAAGAGTTGGGGAATAAAGCACGAGTCCGAGTAGCAAACTGCCGGCGCTGGCAAAAAGGGTTTTCATTTTTGTCCTCCGGTTAATTTATTTCGAACTATTTTCAGGCCGGCCCCCTGGCCGACCCGGCCAGAGTCCGCTCCATTACTGAATTAGATGCGGCACTCTTGAGAAGAGATGCGAACGGACTACGTGGGAGAAACGGAGCGTTGAAGTGCTAGGGACAGGAGACAAGGAGACAGAGAGATAGAAGCGCGCCGATGATCCTCGACGGCGGTTTAGCGCCGTTCGAAGGGAGTCGATCGGGGTAAAGGCTTGGAGAAGGGGAGCTTGGTAGGTCTACGCAAACTGAGGTGCGGCAGATTCCACCCATTGTGGCTGTACACCGGCCATATGGAGCGATGCCAGCACGCGTTTGGGTTCGCCGAGGTCGTTCCATCTGACTCCGGTGACTCTCAGCACCGCGAGCCGTTCCGGGAGTAGCGCGAGCACCCGATGAGAAAAGTTTGTTTCTTCCAGACGCCGGTAAAGTTTGCTCACCGCCTTGACCTCGGCATCAGTACCGAAAAGAGGGTTGAGGCAAGCGAAGGCGCGATGAAGTGTTGGTGTAGCGCTCTGAATAATTTCAAGCAGCGCTCGCACCGACGCGACCATTACGAAGCTATTCCACAAGCAGCCGCGCAGCTGCAGAACTTGCGCCAAGACTTGATTGGGCTTCTCCCAAAAACGTCGGACGCCAGAAACGCTCGCATGTCCTCTAATCAAAGCCGTGGGTTCGATCCATCCGTATTCAACTTCGGGGCTTTCGGGTTCGACACCGAGCAATATCACAAGGTTCCGTCTAAGGTATGCGGTGTCAAGTGCCGTACGAATATGGGCCATGAATTTCCAATCGTCAGAGACATAATGATCTGAGGGAAAGAACGCAACTATGGCTTGGGGATCAGCCGCGGCGATTCTCAGTAGACTGTAGAGGATGGCGGGGGCGGTGCCGGCGTTGCGCGGCTGTACAACCAAATTGGCAGCATTCGTATCCGCGAGAATCTGAGCGTAGTAGGGCTCGTGAACGCGGTTGACGACGTAGAGCGTTCGCTCTTTCGCCAATTGTAATGCAGCGCGTCTCTGAGTTTCCTCGAGCAGGGTCGCGCCGCCGAGCACGGAACAGAACTGTTTTGGTCGTTCATCGCCGGTGATCTTGCGAGTCAAAGACTTGAGGCGAGTGCCATCTCCGCCAGCCAAGATCACCCCCCATTCATGTTTGTATCGTCTGAATGCGCCGGTAACTTTGTCCGTGCCCGCTTGGTGAATCATGGTTACCTCGTAAAAGCTTTGGGGGTATATCGGCCGATCTCCCGATTTCCTTTAATCGCTGCGGCCTTCGAACAATTGAATCGGGGTTTCAACCGATCACGCATTGGATGTCAGCAGCGGGGTAAAGGATGCCAAAGTTTTGAGAAAAATCTCATTCAGTGGGAGCGTCTCCGCCTGCGCTTAACCTCAATTTTTGCTCATCCCGAGGACCATCCGCGTTAGGAATTACCAGCTGCGCGTACCTCCTAACCGGTAAAGTGCTGCGCCGAACGTGACCGGCTAAAGTTTTACGTGACCGCGCTGCCCGCTTGTGAGGTCACGTTCAGCTTCGATCTTTTATAAGGATGTTACGGCTCCCCGGTTAATTCCGGGTTTCGTGCAGGTTAAGACTTAGATACGGTAGGAGTAATTCGGGATTTTTGGAAGTAGTTTTCCGCGACCGTGCTGTCCTCGCCACGACTGTATCGGACCCGTGCTTCGTCCCGGCGAGCCCGATCAATTTCCTCGATGTCGATTTTGATCATGTCGCCGGTTTGCCGCAGAAAATGCAACGTTTGCTGTTTTCATGATGGAGCTTGGCGCAGCCCACGTGCCCAGCTCCTCGAATGTGAAGATATACCTCTGCCGCCGACAACATGCCAATGAGCGGGGCGGTGAAATAGATCCACAAATCGGCCCAATACCATGCCGCAACTGCTGAGGCGAAACTACGTGCCGGATTCATGCTCATACCGGAGATCGGCGCTTCGAATGTGATGTAAATCATTACCAATGCGCCGGCGCAAAGCCCGGTTAGTTTGTGCAGCCGCGACTTATTCGAGACGTATAGGATGACCGTCATCAAGATGAACGCAATCGCGACCTCCGCGACGAATGCCGCAATTGCTCCCGCATATCCGGGTGCCGTTACGACATAGTTGACTGAAGGGTGCGACGCCCACGTCGAAAGCATCGTTGAAGCCGCCAACGCGCCCAGCAAGCCACCGACAAACTGGAAGGCGAGATAAAAGGCCGCATCGCATATTTTGATCTTGCCGAGCCTAACCCCACTTCGCGGATTCGATGCTAGGTAAAAATTTATTGCGCGCATAAGTGGTTGGATTAAAAAGGGTGCGGTGAGTCAAAATCGCCGAAACGGTATGTAGTGCAGACCTACCCCCTGTTCATCCTCTCTTGGATAT
>DASYUV010000306.1:0-9028 GCA_036000865.1 Binatia bacterium
AAGAAATAAGGATAACCACCTCTGAGAAGACTCGGATTGTTCGGGTGTGACCCATGTTTAGTTGATAAGAATAGGTCCGCTATTCCAGAAAAAGCCCCGTTTACCGGGGCTTTTTTTTCAGAGCCGGATAACGCTGCCTTCCGTATGGTCGCGGATTGACGACGATGACAACTTTGCGTGCCGGCTTTGTTGTTTGCATGAAGCCGTTCGCAGTTGCGTTCTGCTCCTTCCCAGTGTTCTTATGCTAGATTGGAACCGTCAATTCGGCAGACCGAAGACGAGCCGCCTGCCTGGCCATCCAAGGTTGGTATCCTGCCCTATTATCTCCATAGAGCCACTCACAGTATGAGTCGGGGCGGCGTACTTCAGTTGCCTCAACTTCATGGAAGCCAACTTGGCTAAGTCAAGAAGCTGTTGATTGCTACAGTTATAAAATCCAACGCAATTGTCACCAAACAGCCACTCACAATAGCTGGAGCCTCTTTTCAAAATGTTGATACCGCTGTCATTCTGCAACACCTTTCACAGATTACTTTGTCACAACTTTGCTAGAATTTCCTGTCGGTTCGAATCGGCAAATCGAGTGCTCTCGCAGCAGCTCCAGACGCCTGGATTGATTCAGTTGGCGTCCCGGCAGCACCGCAGGACTCAAATCCTCATGTCGCCCGGTCAACAGTCTAATGGTCGCGGGCTCGCTCGTCCTTAGCGGATGATGATTTCTGTTGACCGCAATGAGTTCTTGCGCATGCCCAAAACGTGCCCAAGACAAAAGTAGAAGGTATGAAACTAGTTGAAATTACTGAAGGTCGGAAGAAGGGCCTAAGGAGGCAGCTCGGATCGATCTCAAATGGGAGATCGTTGCCAACGAGGTTCTTGTAAAGATAGGCCTCTTTATTATCGGTACGGTCTGGGATTAAGTCGACCGAAGCCCAGAAAAGATTCCCGGTACCTTTTCTTCATGTTGATTTCGTGATGCGGTCCGCCAGTGACGGAAGGTGTCGTAGTCAGCGGCACGCGCGTTGTTTCAAGCTCACGCTGAAGAAAGCCCATGCGTGCCGATAGTCGGTGGTTTCCCACCGCATGGACTCGCTCCGCAACTCATTCTGCGCTCTCGTCTAACCCCACACCTCGCGCGCCACGCGCACCACCAGGGATAATTTTGCTATCTCAGCCTCGACCGTGATGTTATTGCCCAGCACCGTGCTGGAAAAACCGCACTGAGGACTCAACGCCAGCTGTTCGAGAGGAACATACCGGGCGGCTTCCTCAATGCGCCGTTTGACTTTGTCGGCGGTTTCCATTTCACCGGTCTTGGTCGTTACCAGGCCGAGCACGATTTTCTTATCCTCGGGCACAAAGCGCAGCGGCGCAAAGCTGCCGGCCCGCGGCGAGTCGTATTCGAGAAAAAAACCGTCGAGCTTGAATTCGTTGAACAGGATCTCCGCCACCGGATCATAGCCGCCCTCGGCCGCCCAGGCGCTGCGGAAGTTGCCGCGACAAATATGCATACATACCGTCATGTTCGCCGGGCAGTCTTTGATGCAGTCGTTAATCAGTTTTGCGTAGGTGCGCGGCAGCTGGTCAGGGTCCTCACCGATCTGGCGCACGCTCTCACGCATCTTTTCGTCGCAAAGATAGGCCATATTCGGATCATCGAGCTGAAGATACGTGCAGCCGAGCTGCGCCAAATCGTGAATCTCTTCGCGGTAGACGCGCGCTAGATCGGCATAGAACATGTCCATGTCAGGATAGGCGTGACTGTCAATGGCGGCGCGGCCGCCGCGCATGTGCAAAATCGTCGGTGACGGAATGCAGAGCTTCGCGGTCCGCTGCGTCACCGACCGCAGATACTTGAAATTATCGGTTTCGATGCCGCCGCGCCGTTCGAGCCGGCCGCTGATTTCAAAGCGCGTCGGCGTACGCGCGATTTCCTGCTCCCCCGCTTTAAATTTGCGGGTGATGTATTGCTCGGCGACGCCCTCCTTGACCGTGACGCCGGCGAACTGGCGCAGAAAATCGGCGTGCCAAATCGTGCGGCGATATTCGCCGTCGGTAATACCCTGAAGACCGATGTCCTCTTGCAGCTTCGCCGCAGCGCGAATCGAGCGATCTTCCACTTCTCGCAGCGCCGCGGCGGATAGCTCGCCGCTCTGATGCTGCTCGCGAGCGCGCAGAAGTTCCGGCGGCCGCAGTAAACTGCCGACATGGTCGGCGCGAAACGGAGCAAGTTTTTCAGCCATTTGAGTCCTCCTCACTGCGATAGTAGTCGCAAGGGTGCGGTCAGAGAAGAGCGCGAAAGATGAACACTAGGTTGCATTAGCGTAACGAATCCTACGGCGCTAAAAGTTGACGGGAAATTCTCGTTTGACCCTATAGTTTGGTTGTCTCCGAATGCATGCAAGGAACGACTATCATGAAACCAGCCCTTTCTTTCCTCTTTACGTGCTGCCTCTGACTCCTCACTGAGACGGCAAGCGCGCCATCGCGCAAGGTCGAAGTGCTTTTGGCTGGGCCAGTCGGCGTTCAAGATTACGACGCCCGGCGGCAAGGTGACCGACCCATAGTTGAACAACAACCCGAAAACGCCGGCGCAATACAAAAACCTCGACGCGTTGGGCAAAATCGATTTGCTGCTTGTGACGCACGGCCATGGCGATCGTATCGCCGACGCGCCGGTGTTGACGAAAAGGAACAATATTCCGCTCTACGCGCCGGGGGATTTCAATATGGCGCTCACCACCCTGCGGTGCTCCCGCCCGCGCAGCTGCCGCGGTTTAATAAGAGGGGCCGGATCGAGCCGCTACCGAGGATCAAGATTACCGCCACGCACGCCGAACACTCGTCGGTTTACGTCTGGCACAACGACGTCACCAACACCGCTCAATCCTGGAGCGGCGGTGGAGTATTAAGCGGTTTCTCCCTATAGCGAGGTGTAGGAATTATTTTCCCAACACTGCCGCGGCGGTTTGTACGACATCGATGTCTTTAGCGCCCGCGCCACTGACGGCGACGGCGCCGACGATTTCACCATCGGCAAAAAGTGGAAACCCGCCGGGGATTGTCACGAACGAACCCGGGCCGGCGGCCAGTGTAATCGCCAATGCGTGATGATCATCCCGTTCGTTGCCAGTGGGGCTTTTCTTTCCCGACGGAAAGCGCGTCAGCGCCGCGCTCTTCGCTTTCGCCTGCGCAATGGCAATTGAGTAGAGCTCGGCTTTTTCCGAGCGCGTAAACGCAATCAAGTGCCCGCCGTCGTCGACCACCGCGATGCTCACATGGCAATTCAACGCATGCGCTCTCTCAACTGCGGCATTAAGCACTTTCATCGCGCCTTCTCGGGTTAGTTTTCTCGATGCAACGGTATCCATAATTCTCCTCCTCAGCCCACAATGTTTTTACCGAGAGCGATTCATAAATCGCCCTACACCTTACACTGTTTACAAACAAGATCGGCACAAAAGCGCCAATGTCGTCTGCCCGTACTGGTTACGTTGCTGCAACATTGGATTTAACGATTACGCTTTCCGAATCAAGAAAACTCTCTGGCGCGAAGAACGGTGATGGTGGTAGCCTAGGGGCGATTAATGAATTTGATGGGGCAACAATGGCGATCGATATCGATAGGCTGAAAACCATTGCGCCACCGGAGGTCATGCCCTTTAAAATCCGGCGGCTCGGCCACGTAGTCTTACAGGTCAGCGATCTGGAGCGCTCGCTCGTTTTCTACACGCGAGTCTTGGGGTTCAAGGTCACTGAACTTTACTCCGAGGACCTGCAGCCCGGCGGATTTGCGTTTCTTCGCTGTAGTACGGACCATCATTCCATTGCGCTGGTGGGCAGCGCAACGAGGCGGTCTCAACACGCAGAGCTACACCATGTCGCTTTCGAGGTCGGGAGCCTCGACGAAGTATTTGCCGCGCGCGAGCGGTTGCGCGAACACGGCGCGACGATCACATTCGAGGGCCGGCGCCGGGCGGGATGTCAAATCGCGGTCGAATTTCTCGATCCCGACGGCCATTGTCTCGAGATCTATTGGGGTATGGATTTGATCGGAACCAGCGGTTATGTCCGACCTGCCAACGAATGGAAGGGAATCAAGACTCTCGAAGCCGCGGTTGCCAATCCGGTAATAGGCCAAGATACCGGCACTCAGAAATAACCTGCTCCATGAAAGGACGTTTTCTACGATGGAACAAAGAAAGGACCGGCGCGCGGTCGGCGTAAAAGTGCTGCCCGAAGGCGTCGAAGAATATTGCGAGCGCCACACCACCGCGCTGACCGAGCTGCACGAGCGGTTGCTCAAAGAGACTGAAGAGAAAACCACCACCGCGAATTTCCTGGTGGGCGAGATCGAGGGCGCATTTCTCAAAATGCTCGTACGCGTGACTCAGGCCAAAAGAATTCTCGAGGTGGGCATGTTTACCGGCTACAGCGCGCTATCGTTCGCCGAGGCGCTGCCTCCGGATGGCTCGATTATCACCTGCGAGCTCGATCCGCATGCGATCGAAATTGCGCGGCGCTTTTTCGCCCAGAGCCCGCATCGCGAAAAGATCCAAATCCGCGAAGGCCGCGCCGCCGACACATTGAAGACGTTGCAAGGCCCGTTTGATCTTTGCTTTATCGACGCCGATAAACCGAGTTACGATTATTATTACGATCGCTGTTTAGAACTGGCGCGCCGGGGCGGGCTGATCGTGCTCGACAATATGCTGCGCTACGGGCGCGTGCTCAATCCAACCGAAGAAGACGCGCGCATCGTCAACCTTTTAAATGACCGCATTCACAACGACCCGCGCGTCGAAAACGTGCTGCTGCCGTTTCGCGACGGCATCATGCTCGCATATAAGTTGTAGTGCCCGGAGCGTAAGAAATCACGAGGTCGTTTATGGCTGGAACAAAAGTGATCGATGCTGATGGACATATCATCGAGCGTACCGACGAATTGCGAAAGTACCTAAAATCGCCGTTCAATAAGCGCGGCGGACCGCTCACTGCATCAGAGCCCTGGGACCGCGATCTCCAGCAAACCTTGCCGCCTGAGCCGCGCACCTTCCCCAGCGCGCCTACCGCGCAGGACTGGCTGCGACTCTTGGACGATCACAATATTGAGCAGGTGTTTTTGTATCCGACGGCGCTTGGCAATGTCTCGCGCATCCGTGAACCGGAGTATGCGGTGGCGCTTTGCCAAGCCTACAATGATTATGTTCACGACCGCTACGCAAAAATCTCAAACCGGTTGCGGCCCGTGGCGATCCTGCCGTTTCAAGATCCGGAAAGCGCTGTGATCGAGTTGCGGCGCGCGGTGCGCGATCTCGGCTGTCGCGGCGCGGTAGTGCGCACCACCGGATTGCGTTTGCCCCTAGGGCATAAGTTTTATGATCCGATTTATCGGGAGGCTGAAAATTTGGGCTGCGCCCTCGCGGTGCATGGCACCAATGGCGCCGAAGAACTTGCCTCGGGCGCCTTCGAGACCTTCACCGAAGTGCATACGGTCTCTTTTCCGGTGGGCATGTTCGTCCAGTTTTCCAACATGATCTATCAGGGTGTGCCCGCGCGTTTTCCTAAGTTACGCTTGGCATTCCTCGAGATTGGTTCGACCTGGCTGCCCTATTGGTTGGATCGCATGGATGAACACTGGGAAAAACGCGGCGCTCTCGAGACGCCCTCGCTCAAGCAGCGCCCGAGCGATTGCGTGCGCGAGCATCCGATTTTTTTTAGCTTTGAAGCAGACGAGACCTTGCTGCCAGAGACGTTTCGCTATGTCGGCGAGAATCACTTCGTCTACGCCACCGACATTCCGCACTGGGACTGCGAGTTCCCGGACAATTTGCGCCACACTCAGGAGCGTTCGGATGTCTCCGACGACACCAAGAATAAGCTTCTGTACGAAAATGCCAAGGCACTGTACGCCATTTAGCCACTAGAGGACTAACCGGAGGGCCCCAATCATGGTAGCTCAAACCTTCGAGTTGAAGACACCGTATCTGAAGACAGGCCGTAGCCACAATATTCTCGCCCAAACTGATCTCATCAACGTGGCAATCAAGTACTACTACGAAGGCGGCGAGAATTCCTTGCATACGCATCCGACAGAAGACCACGCTTTTATCGTGTTAGATGGAGAAGCGACTTTTTACGACAGAGCAGGCAATACGACTGTGCTTAATAAAGGCAAAGGCATCCTCTTGCCCAAGGGCTGGTTTTACCGGTTTCACAACAGTGGCGGCAAGCCGCTGGTGCTCCTTCGTTTCGGCGCTGATCCGGACCGACCGGAGGTTTCCCGACCCGGAGTTACGGGCAACCCGCTTGAATCACGCTCGCGCGAAAACAACTTTGTCGCGGCCGAGCCGATCGAAGGAAGTTATTGGTCTCTCTAGTAGCTTATTGAAAAGGGTGCTGTTTCTCTACTGTGTGACATCGGCTTTCACTCCGGCTTGCTACCGACTGCCATTTCAAGCCAGTCTAATGCCTCTTCCATTACGTGAAAGGCATCATCGCCGATTTCGTCGTTGGCCCGCATGGCGAGAACGGCTTGGCGGGTCGCCTGAAGGGCCGCACCATAAATCTCGCCATGCGCGAAGCGTCTGGCGTCGCCTTCTTCACGACGCCCGGGTGCTAGATGCACGACCAACTCGTCCCGGATTGCTCAATGCCGCGCTGGCCGGATTTGGTTTGGCGTATGTGCCGGAGGAACTCGCGCAGCCGCATGTGGCTCAAGGACGGCTCAAGCGAGTGCTCGAGGATTGGTGCCCGCCTTTTCCGGGATATCACCTCTATTACCCGAGCCGCCGCCACTCCTCACCGGCATTCGCCTTGCTGGTTGATGCGCTGCGCTACAGGCGTTAGCGTGGCGGGGGCAGCTTCGGGAGAAATTCTCAGCCAGGAGTTTTTTAAACCGCTGGGCCTCACGGCAAACGCCCTTGGGAAGGCAATCGGAATGCCGGCCCAACCGGCTGGATGGCGGTGCGGGCTGAGCGCTAGCGCTTAAAAATTTGCGTAACGTGACTCATTACTCCTGGCTCGCGAAGTTTTCAGCGGGACTCCGGAACAATTAGACTGCGCTCTAACATTAGATCGGTGGTGAGACGGATGAACTCACAAAATCTTAAGCAACAAGACCTGCCCCAAAGTTCACTGAAAGAGCAATCGCTTCTTGCGAGTCGCCGAAGTAGGGCCGGTTTGCAACCATGTGACGGCGTCAGACGCTCTGATGTTCGTCACCCAGCGCGATAGAGCGAATCGCGTCACAACAACGATGTTTCGCTTGACGGGCGAATTACATTCTGCTCTATGTTGCCGCAGCCGACACTGGCTTACTTGCTCGATGGCGTCCCATCTTTTTTGATCCCGCATCGTCGCCGGAAATCGGAGGAAGCGGATCGATGGCAACACGGCTTCTCATGAAATCGGTAAAATATTGGGCGGCGTCTATTCTCGCTGTGGTATGGCTGGCGGCGTTGGGGGCGACGGGCGTGCAAGCTAAACTTGCGCCGGCTGGGGAGATAAAGAGCACCGTTATCGTCGCGGACACCATCCCCCGGCTCATAGAATTAGTTGAGCGGGCGCAGGTTGATTTCTACCTGGAAAGTCCATTTCTCACTTATCTCATCAACCGCCCCGGCACTGGCAGGCTATTGCTCAGACGTTGGAAAGGCGGCATGAGCGAGTATCGGGGTGTCATCTTCACGAGCAAGGCAAGCCGCATCACTCGTCTCGAAGATCTACTCGGCAAGATGATCGCTTTCGAAGATCCTGGATCGACATCTGGTTATTTTCTGCCCAAGCTCTTGCTATTTGAGAAGAGATTCCGGGTGACGGAAAAACCCGATCTCTCGGCCAAGGTTTCGGGGGGTGAGATCGGCTACATTTTTGCCGGTTCGGAAAAAAATGTCGTAAAACTGGTGCGCGAAGAGAAAGTGGCGGCAGGAGCAATCAGTAACGATGACTATGCGAGTTTAGACGAGACGAGTAAAGCCCGGCTTTCGATGCTCGCCGAGAGTGGATCGGTGCCTCGGCACCTCGTATCGGTGCGCAGGAATCTGCCTGAAGCAGTTATAAAGCGCCTCAAAGAGATACTTTTGAGCATGCACCAGGATGATGAAGGGCAGAAAATCCTCCGACAAACAGACGGTACGACAAAATTCGACACGCTGCCCGGAGGCGAGGAAGCATTTCGCCGGAAGCTCACCTCAGGGGCGAAAAAAAATAGCGGCCTGCGAGCTTAACTCGACTGAAGAAGTCGGTCCTGTCAAAAAACCGATCGTGAAAGGAGCAACAGAAAAATGCCAAAGAGAATATTTAGATGTTCGCCTGTGAGGTCGCATTTAACGACCGCTCTATCCGTTCTGTTGATTGTCCTGGGTGCGCGTGCTGAGCTCGCACTAAGCGCTACGTCTTTCTATGAAGGGAAAACTATCCGAATTATCGTCGGCACCTCGCCCGGCGGCGGCTACGACACTTACACGCGAGTCATCGCCCGCCACTTCAGCAAATATATCCCTGGCGGCCCAACGATCGTCGTCGACAACATGCCTGGCGCCGGCGGCTTACTCGCCGCGAATCACCTTTATAAGGTAGCCAAACCTGACGGTCTTACCATCGGCCATTTCGTCGGCGGGCAGTTTCTGCAACAGCTGCTCGCTCGGCCTGGCATTGAGTTCGACGCGCTCAAGTTTGAATACATCGGCGTGCCGGCCCAGGATGATTTCGTTTTCGGCCTAGCGAAACGCGCCGGCATCACCAGCGTCGAGCAATGGTTGACGACTAAGACCGTGGTTAAATTTGGCGCCATCGCGGCCGGTGACGGCACTTACGATATTCCCAGAGTCGCCGAGGTCACCCTCGGGCTGCCGATCCAAATCGTATCGGGCTACAAGGGTACGGCGCCCATTCGGCTGGCCTTCGAAAGCGGCGAGGTAAGTGGGCTGAGCAACTCTTGGCAATCGTTCCGGTCGACTTGGCGCAAGGAACTTGACTCCAACGATCTGTTGCTCGCCCTGCAGTTCAGCGCCAAAGCCCATCCGGACCT
>DASYUV010000307.1:0-6544 GCA_036000865.1 Binatia bacterium
GCCGCCGCAAGCCAGCCCCGTAAAGTCGTCTCCTCGACGATCAAAAGTGACAATGCCTCGTGACGGATTGCCTGCTTTTCGTCGCGTTGATGACGGACCATTGCCTGAAATTGGTCGTTCGCCTTGCCGAGGTCGTGGCAAAAAGCCGCAAGCAAGACGCCGCGACGAAAAGGTTCACGCCACGTTTCCGAGCGCAAGCCGACAGCAGCCAACTGCGCGTCAGCAGTTTCATCCAGTAAAGCTTCAGCAGCTGCAAGGACGTTAGCCGTGTGGCCAGGAAGCGTTTCTAATCCACGCGGGGAACTCGGCGCTTTACTACTCTTGGCTAATAGTCTCGGATAATTGTTCATGCTGCAGATTTTTGAGTAGAAGACTGGACGAAAATCCCGCAGCCCATGTGCCTACGGCCACCGAGTCCGATTTCCTGCAACCGTAAAGAGCCTTCGGCATCGAGTTCTAATGCTGCCAACTCGAATCCAACCACTTGCTTGTCTTTGACTCGCAAGGTCCGCCGTTCGCCCACCTGGATTTCTGCCTCAACTCCAAGTTTCTCAAGCTGTCTGTTAGCTGATTCCAAAAACGCTCCTGACTCCATAAATCCCTTGATTGTGACAAGACGCGAGTACAGTGAAGCACGCGGACGCAGAAGGCGAACCTCTGGAACGCCAACGCGAAGGATATGGTTGCCTATGTCCAATCGTTTCCCGGCCAGTTTCAAAACTTCTCCGATGCGTTCGCTTTCCAGTCTTATGACTAATCGCGAGGAATCTCTCAGCATCAACTCGCCGTTGCCAGAATACGTGCCTCTGATAGGGTGTACGCCAATATTCTTCGCTCCATGGATCTCCGGCAAAAGCCGGCTGATCGCCGAATAGAGCGTGTATCCGTGATCCACAGGCACCTTGCTGCCGGTCAACCTAAACGCTAAATCCACGTATGGCATCGCTCTCCTTTATGCTCATGACCGAAAGGTTACAATCCATTTGTGACATGTGAGGTCATGCCCGAAAAATAATTTTTGACACGTGAGGTCACGATTCCTTTCCGCCCTGCGGGCGGTTCCAGCCCGTTTCCATTGTTCCGGCCATCCACCTTTTAGCGCCGTTCAAAACCAACACAAGACGGATCTGTAGCTACCGCTTCCCGTAAAGCGCCGGTTGTTCCTCGACCAGGAATCCGATCTTTTTTTTCTTTGGCTCCGGCGGCGTCATCAGTTGGCGTATCGCGTCGAAGACGACCTTGAATTGCGTGTCGTACTTCTTCTCCAACTCAGCCAATTTCCGAGCCAGCTGAGCGTTGGATGCCAGCATCTGCCGCAACCGAACGAAGGCGCGCATGATCTCGATATTGACCTGGATCGCGCGTCGGCTGTTTAGCACTGACGAAAGCATGGCGATCCCTTGCTCTGTAAAGGCGTACGAGGCGGCTCGTCGTGAGCCTCCCCAACTTGAAATCACAATTTGTGATTTCAAGTGGTTCCTTGCCAGTGGGATGATTTCCTTCGTGAAATCCTAATCTCTAACCATCAAAACTCGACTTCAGTACGTTTTTTGCTTCGTCCAGCACGTTTTGCCTCAATGTATCTGGCCGGACGACTTTAACCTGGCCGCCGAAGCTTAGAATCCAGCCGACCAGCTCTTCGTTGTCGGCGACTTTCAACGTCATCCTTAACCGGCCATCTTTCAAAAGTTTGGTTTCCTGGCTCGGGTGCCAATTTTTGTCCTTCACCCATGCCCCGGCTTTCTTGCTGAACAGCAGCTCGACGTCGATGCGTCGGCCGCTGCGCATGATGCCGAGCGCGTCCTGGACGTATTCGTCAACCTTGAAGTCAAATGGCATCTGATAGGGATGATCGGTGAGCGTGATCGAGCGGATGCGCTCGACGGCGAACATCCTGACTTCTTGGCGCAAGTGGCAGTGGCCGATGAGATACAGGCCTCCACCGGCAAACCTCAAGTAATAAGGATCGACTTCGCGGCGTGCGGTGTTGCCGCGCGAGGCCGAGAAGTAGCGCATCTGCGCCGTGCGCCTTTTGTCGATCGCCAGGGAAATCAAATCGATGGTTTGTCTGTGCTGGCGGAAATTTTTGTGCGGGCCGATGCCTACCGAAAACATTTGTTCCATGGCTCGAAGATACTCGTGCCCTTGAGGCGGCAGCGCCGCCGAGGCTTTGTTGAGCGCTGAGTTGAGCGACTCGGCGATCTCCGTGCCTTCGAGCGGCTTGAGTAAATTGCGACTGAATAGCAAAGCCATCAGCTCGGTGGCGGAAAAGCCGAGCGCTGGAATATCGCGGAAGCCTTCCATCAACCGCCAGCTGGTCTGCCCGTTGCGGCGTTCGACAACAAGAGGAAAGCCGACCGCCTCCAGCGCTTCGAGGTCGCGCCGCACTGTGCGGGCATTTTTCGGATAATCATCAGGAACGTTGTCGACTAGATCTTGAAGGCTTTTACCGGGCGAGCCTTCAAGCAGGCGCAGGAGATACCACTGGCGGGTAATCTGGTCGTTGCGAGGCATGACTGCTTGGCCAAAATTGCCGCGAGTCTACTGGATTACGTGGGCTTCGGGCAAGTACGGAAAAATACGTAGGGTGGGGACGGCAAAGAGCCTGGAGCAGAGGGCAGCAACAAACGGCAGAATGCCGAATTTGTCCCGTCAAGCTACGGGGAATTAGACAGTTAAGAGAAAGCGAACGTGAAACTATTTCACGATCAGCACCGGACAAGCGGCGTAGCGCAAAGTTCGTTCCGCCACGCTGACTCTCCTCCCTGCTCCTTGCTGCTTTTGCGATTTGACTTCTCCGACAGCCCCGCCCTATTGTATGCGTAAAAATTCGGCTGGCGCCTTGTCGCAGGAAAAAGCCGACCATGGAAGAACCGAATCCTAAGCCCTCCGGGACCATCGCGATCCTCTTGATCTACGCCTTGATCATCATCGTTCTCTGGGGCAGCGCCTACTTCGCGTTGCTGCTAAGAGGCGCCACGCAATGAGCGCGTTTCGAGTCGATCCTTATGAAAAGGTTTGGATGCTCGCGAGCGGCGTCCTGCTTTTCATTTTCCTTCTCGCGCTCGGTGTGAGCGCTCTCTACGGCTTCCGCCTGCCGGGCGATGAGGGGCACGTCGAGCCAAACCCCGCTTCCCCCAATTCTCCCTTTGCCAAACCGGGAATAGTGGAACGGACGCCAGGGCGCTTCGACGCTTATCTCTGGGCGCAGATCTGGAGCTTTGCTCCCAACGAGATCAAGGTCCCGGCCGGCTCGACGGTAACGTTCCACATAGCGAGCCGCGACGTGCAGCACAGCCTTTTGATCGAGCGGACCAACGTCAACGTGATGGTCCTTCCCGGCCAGGTGACGAAAATCACCGCGCGTTTCGACGAGCCGGGCGAGTACCGCTTCTTTTGCGCGGAGTACTGTGGCATCGCCCATCACATCATGTTCGGGAAGGTGGTCGTGGGGCCGCGCTCTTAGGGGACGGCATGGCGGAGAATCATTTTCGACTGGAAGACAGACTGACGGCGTGGCACGTCGGCATCTCGCTCGGCGCGCTCTTTCTCGGCAGTTGGTTTGGGCCGCTGCAAGTCCTCCAACATGCGGGCATCGATCTCTACGGCAAGCTCGCGCCGGGGATCCAGAGTTACTACCAGGGTCTCACGCTTCACGGAGTGCTCAACGCGCTCGTCTGGACGACTTTTTTCATCGTTGGCTTTCTCACCTTTGCCACCGTCCAGAGTTTGAAAGCGAAGCTCAGCATTCCATGGCTCAACATAGCCGGCTTCGGGCTGATGGCTGTGGGTCTCGTGATGGCGGCTGTGCCGCTGCTGCTGAATACCGCGAGCGTGCTATACACATTTTATCCGCCGCTCGGCGCCAACCCGTTTTTTTACATCGGTCTCACTCTGGTCGTCGTCGGCTCGTGGCTCGAAGGCTACGGGCTTTTTTTCTCCCTCGCCGCGTGGCGCAAGGCTCACCCCGGCGAGCGCACCCCGTTCATCGCCTTCGGCGCGGTCCTGACGATGGCGATGTGGCAGATCGCGTCACTGGGAATCGCCGCCGAGATGCTGTTCCTTTTGATTCCGTGGTCGCTCGGCCTCACCTCGGGCACCGACGCGCTCCTCGCGAGAACGCTCTTCTGGTTCACCGGCCATCCGATCGTTTACTTCTGGCTTCTGCCCGCTTACCTCTCCTGGTACGGGATGCTGCCCAAACAGGCCGGAGGGAAACTCTTCAGCGATCCATTGGCGCGTCTCGCGTTCTGGCTTTTTCTCATCCTCTCCATTCCGGTGGGACTGCACCACCAGTTTGCAGACCCGGGAATACCGGCGGCGTGGAAAGGCGTGCACGCGGTCCTGACCTACGCAGTGACGTTCCCGAGCCTGCTTACGGCGTTTACCGTCATCGCATCGCTGGAGCTCGGCGGCCGCGCGCGAGGCGGCACGGGACTCTTCGGCTGGATTGCCACGCTGCCTTGGCGCGATCCTTCGTTCTCCGCTCAGGCAACGGCGCTCGTGATTTTCGCCCTCGGCGGCGTCGGCGGGATCATCAACGCGTCGTACAACGTGAATCTCGTCGTGCACAACACGCTGTGGATCGTCGGCCACTTTCACCTGACGCTCGGCGTCGCGGTCACGCTGAGCTTTATCGGAATCACCTATTGGTTGATCCCGCGCCTGTCGGGAAAACAGTTGTGGAGTTCGCGCACCGCCAATTTCCAGGTATGGCTGTGGCTCGCGGGCATGCTACCGTTTTCTCTCAGCCATCACTACGCCGGCATCCGCTACGGTATTCCGCGCCGCACCATGCTGGGCGCGGCGCCCTATCTTTCTCCCGAGTGGAACCCGTGGCTGATCCTCGCGGCAATCGGCGGAGTGCTGCTCTGGCTGAGCCTGATGCTTTACTTCGTGATCGTTCTCGGCACTGTCTTCGCGTCACAGAAGACGGCTGAGCCTGTGGAGATGCCTGTGGCGGAGGCATTGAGAGATTCGGAGGAGACGCCGGCATGGCTCGATCGCTGGACGCCATGGCTGGTCGCGACCGTGATTCTCATTGCTATCGCGTACGGCCCACCGCTTCTTTACCTCGTACGCAACGCGGATCTCTCATCGCCCTTCCTCAGAGTCTGGTAGGCGGCGCCTCATTGAGGTTTCGAGAATTATCGTCAAATCTCTTACTAAAGTTTACGCCGGCGAGATTTTCCTTCCGCCGGCAAACGTCCCGGACCAGCTATCTCTCGAGTGTTCCCTCTATCCACCGCAGATGTACTTGTTAGAAATCCGCCACTTCGGAAAAGCCACAGCAACAAACGGAGGAATGCCGAATTTGTCCCGTCAGGCTACGGAATTGGATTAGACAGGTTGAGAGTAAGCGAAGGTGGAGCTATTTCACGATCAACACCGGACAAGCCGCGTAGCGCAAAGTTCTTTCCGCGACGCTGCCGAGAAGAAAACGGCTCAAACCGGTCCGACCGTGGCTACCCATGACTATCATCGAGGCGCACAGGCGCTTGGCCTGGCGTGCGATGATCTCTGCGAAGTCCGTACCGCGCGCGAGCACGAGTTCGCAGTCTTTAGGCTGCAAGCCTTTGCGCTTCAAAAGCTTGCGAAAATTTTCCCGCGCGTCACGCTCCATCAAGCCGTAGAAGTCGAACCTTCCCCCGGTGGGCGGATAAATTAGCTCCGCTGGCACGACGTGCAAGGCAATCACCTTGGCGGGCCTTTCGCGCGCCAATTTCAGCGCATGATCGAGCGCCTTTTCCGAGCCGCGCGAAAAATCCAAGGGCACGAGAAAGATGTTAGCCGCCATAATGCCTCTTTCTTCACCCGTCTCAACGCAACCCCGCCAATTCCTGCAGGTGCCGCCAGTTTTGCAACCGATCCTGTCGTGTTTGCAACAATGCCGCCGACGGATTGCCCTCTTTGTCGAACTGTTTAGCGAAGCGGCCTTCGCTGCGCGCGAAATCAACGAAGGTTAGTAGCTTGTCGCCTTTCGGCGGGTCCTGCGCGCCCTTCGCTTTTCACGTCGCCATGACTGCGACGTAGGATCAGTCCGATCCGCTTGAATTGGATTTCCATTTCATTTCTCCATCATACTCTGCGCTATGTGCCGCTGTTGCCTCTTTAATCATTGCTACAAACCGAAATGATAGCGCAAGCGGAGCTCAATTCGATAATCATTTTGCTTCTCGCCATACTCCGTACCCTTTTTGCCGAGCAGGACGGCGGTGCGGAAGCGCAACTCAAGATTGGTAATCGGACTGTAGGCGAGCTCAGGAATAAGCGTCAGGCTGGCATCGGTCAAATTCATGATCGATGTTACGGCGGGCGTAAAATAGAGGATATCGAATGGCTCTTTTTGACTGGCGCGAAAGTAAAGATAATGACGGCCGGGATTGGCCATGCCGTAGGGACCATCGAGCAGTTTGGCCGCCCGCACCATGCCGTTGTCGTTGCCAGTTTTCACGAATGTCCGATAACTATCATCCACGAAACTGATGAAGTCTTTTATCTGCGCTCGGCTAAAGCCGCCGCCGTTACGGTAATATTCGAGAAA
>DASYUV010000308.1:0-70752 GCA_036000865.1 Binatia bacterium
ATATCCAAGAGAGGATGAACAGGGGGTAGGTCTGCACTACATACCGTTTCGGCGATTTTGACTCACCGCACCCTTTTTAATCCAACCACTTATGCGCGCAATAAATTTTTACCTAGCATCGAATCCGCGAAGTGGGGTTAGCCTTCTTCGACCGTCCCACTCCATCGAATGTGGGCGCCTGTAGGGCCTCCCGGTTCTCGCGCATGGAGTTTCCCCACATGCCTAGGGTCTCTGACTCCGCGGTGTCAAAGGACAGCTCGCGCAACTAACGCTGCCCTTCATGTAGCCTTCCCTGTATCAAGACACGGTCGGCACACCGAAGTGGTGATTTCGGAGCTCAATACCTAGCCTGTGTGTACCCCTGTCAACGCTTCACCCGCGTCCTTGCGGACCCAGGCGCATGACTCGGAGCCAAAATGGTGCGCTACTCCTTTCTTGTGCGGCTCTCTCATCCGCTACTCCATGCCGGTTTATCTCGGCGCATCCTTGATCACTCTATCCGCCCGCGCCAGCACATGCGGCGGAATCGTCAAGCCGATCTGGTTGGCCGTTTTTAGGTTTATCACCAACTCGAATTTCTTCGGCTGCTCCACGGGCAGGTCAGCCGGCTTGGCACCTTTCAGAATTTTGTCGACATACACCGCGGCTCGCCGGAACAAATCCGCGCGATCCGTCCCATAGGACATTAGACCTCCCGGTTCCACAAAGTTCCTATCGTCATACATCGCCGGCAGGCGGTGTTCTTCCGCCAGCTTCAGAAATTGTTTTCGATGATTAACGAGCCCCGGACTTCTCAAGGCGATCAAAGCGCCGGCGCGGCCACCGACTGCGCTTTTGAATGCGCTCTCAAAATCCTCAGGGCCGCGAACCTCAAGCGCTTGGAGCTTGACGCCTAAGACGCTCGCTGCGGCTTCCGTTTCCTTGAGCTGAAGTCCCATGGACCTAGAAATCGCATTCCACCAAAAGACAGCCACGCGATTGAGGTTGGGAACGGTGTCCTTGACAATCTCGAGTCTTTTCCCGGCCAGCTCTGCAAAACCGGACAAACCTGTCACGTTCCCGTCGGGCCGCGCGAGGCTAGCGACAAGCCCCGAGCCCACTGGGTCGGCAACCACAACGACAATTGGAATTGTCGGAGTCGCTTTCTTGGCAGCCTGTGCTCCTGCCGTAACCGGCGTGAAGATAACGTCAACTTTGCGGCGGAGGAACTCGGCCACGATATCAGGAATCCGATCGGGCTTACCCTCGATGGCGCGAACTTCGACAATGATGTTTTGTCCATCAACATATCCGAGCTCGCGCAGCCCCTGCCGGAATGGTTCGATGCCCTGGCTCTCAGAAATGGACGCACCCTCCAAAAAACCAATCAGTGGAACTTTTCTCGGCTGCTGCGCAGTGGCGGGAAAGCTGAGAGTAAAGAGCACAGCAACGAGAGCAACACCAAAAATATTTTTTTTCATTGTTTTTTTCTCACGCCTTTCGCCTCGCGCCTCATAACTAAGTCTCACTTGATCACCTTGTCTGCCCTGTAAAGCACTGACTGCGGAATCGTAAGCCCAATCTGCTTAGCTGTTTTCAAATTGATCACCAGCTCGAACTTCGTCGGCTGCTCAACCGGAAGGTCGGCGGGCTTGGAACCCCTCAGAATTCTGTCGACGTAATATGCGGCGCGCCTGAAGTTCTCGGTGTCGTTGGATGAGTAGGACATAAGTCCTCCGGCTTCTACGAAACTGCTCACTTCGTATATTGAAGGGAGGCGATTTCTTATGGCGAGGTTCGCAATCTCCTTAGAGTAACGCCGGATTACTGGATTGAGGATAACGATCAGGGCGTGAACGCGGCCTTTAGCGGCAGCTTGAAATGCGCCCTCTAGATCCGGAGTTGGCCCTCGTACCCCTAGAGATTGAAGCTTTGCCTTTAAGGTGGGCGCCGCGGCCTCATACTCTTTAAAACCGGTTGCCGCATTGGCGTTATCCGCGTCCCAAAGGACTCCGACACGCGATATCCCAGGAATCGCCTCCTTAAGCAATTCCAGCCGTTTTCCACTTAAGTCTCGGGTGAGTCTGGTGAGTCCCGTGATATTTCCACCCGGGCGCGCCAGGCTGTCGACTATCCCAGTTGCGACCGGATCATTCGCCGTGACCATAACGATTGGGATCGTCGTGGTAGCATCCTTCGCCGCGCGGGTTGTTGTGAGCCCTTCGGCGACCAGTACATCTAACTTGAGTTGAACCAGATCGCTCACAAGCGCTGGCAGGCGGTCCGAACTTCCCTCGGCATAGCGATACTCAACCTGAATATTTTTTCCTTCAACATAACCGAAATCTTGTAACCCGCGCTTGAATGCTTCAATTCGAGTGGATTCAGCGGCTCGTGAGAGCGGAGCCACGTAACCAATCCGAGGCATTTTTCCCGCCTGCTGGGCCTCCGCGATGGAGCAAAGCGCAAGGAGTATGGCGCTAAACAGGCAGAGAGCAAAGCACATACGGCTAAGCAAAAGGCCGATAACTCTTACCCTCATGAGGTTTCTCTCCATATTTGTCTTGCTCTCTTTGCCCTTTGCTCCCTGCTCCATGCTATCTTATGACCCTATCCGCTCTTGCCAGCACATTCGGCGGAATCGTCACGCCGATCTGCTTGGCGGTCTTAAGATTGATGATGAATTCGAACTTGGTTGGCTGCTCAACGGGAAGGTCAGCTGGCTTCGTCCCTTTGAGAATCTTGTCCACGTAATAGGCGACGCGTCGATAACTATCCACGACGTCCGCCCCGTAGTACATGAGCCCGCCGGCATCGGCAGCTTCTCTACTCCCGTGCACCATCGGTAAGCGGCTCTTTAAAGCAAAGCCCGCAATCCGTTTCCGGTTAGTAGATAATAATGGGCTCGACGTCACGTAGAGCCCATCCGGGCGCTCCTTGCCCATCACAGCAAAAACGCTATCTAAATCGTCCGTACTGCGTACCTCCCAAGTCCGAATAGTCAACCCCAGCGCACGCGCGGCGACTGGAAGAACTTCTTTCAGCTCGATCACGGCGGACGGAGTGGCTGGAGTGTAGAGAACCGCGACACGGGCAAGTTTGGGGACCGTTTCTTTGAGCAGCTCCAGCCGCTTTCCGCCTAGTTCTACGTAAAGGTTTGTGATGCCGGTAACGTTGCCGCCGGGACGGGCTAGGCTTTCCACCAGACCTGCCTCGACTGGATCGACTCCAGAGCCCATCATAACGATAGGAATCGTCTTGGTCGCATTCTTGGCCGCTCGGACCGGCCTGGATCCCCCTGCTACCACGATGATATCAACATTGAGACGAACCAACTCAGCCGCAAGCTCAGGATACCGATCTTGCTTCCCTTCCGCATATCGGTACTCGAAGGCGATGTTCTGTCTCTCAATGTACCCAAGCTCGTGCAGAGTCAGCCGTATTGTCTCGGCACGGCCGGACTCACTAGCTGGACTGCCGTTCGATAGGTACCCTATCCGAGGGACTTTCTTCAGTTGCTGCGCCTGAGCGGAAAAGCAAAACGCAAAGAGCATAGCGCTCAGTGCGAAGCCAGTAGCTTTTCTTCTCACGATTATTTCAAGCATATGTTTTGACCTTTGCTCCCTGCCCTAGGGCACCTGGTCAGGTATCGTTAATGGTCCGCGCAACTTACTGCCATGAAGCGCTTCCTGTCCAGAGAAACCTTGCGCGTTCCGACGGCGGGTTTTCGGTCGGCTTTAGAAACTCACACTCTCCCGTGTCCATCGTTCAGCGGACGATAAGGCAAGCTCTGTACCAATCTTTATGAAAGTTAGTTGAAGCGAGGTAAGCTTACGCAGTTGCGGAAGAAATCTTACCGAGGAGTTCGAAGATGCCACTTCGGGATGACATCCGGCGCAGCAATTTAGCTACGCCGTGTAGCAATATTGATGCAGCTGTGGCGAGCCTGACGGCGCACGGGAAGCACGCTTGCGGCTGAGTGATCGGCATTTCGTCCTGCGGTCTACCATGCGCTTATCGCCAACGATAGCCATTGATCGGCAAACGACCGCCTTCGACGACCAACGCCGCCTCGTAATTGTTGCCAGGATTGAGCTCCATGAGCGTCCACCCGGGCACACCCGCATGGATGAGAACGCGTTGCTCGTCGGCTAGTGTAATCTCCACTTCGTCCAGTTTTCCCGATAGGCCCGTGCCCTTGGCTTTGAGAAAGGCTTCCTTGCAGGTCCAACATTTGAAAAAAGCCTGTCGCTGTAGGTGCGCTGGCAGAGCGCGGAACGCTGCCAACTCCTTGGCGGTGAAAAATCGCGCGGCCACCTCGTCGAAAGCATAATCTTCTTTGACGAGCTCGATATCGACGCCGATCTCACGGCCACGAGTCACTCCAAGGACCGCCATCTCATAAGAATGCGAGAGATTGAACTGAACGCCGCTCCCGGCAAGTTCGGCGGCTAGTCTTGGCTTGCCATTGACGCTGTCAACGAATTGCAAGTCCGTCGGTGCGGTCTTCAGATATTGCGACAAGATCGAGCGTAGCGCGGCATGGGCAATGACAAACCGTCGCCGGTGGAGATCAAACTTGAATCTCGCCGCTCGCTCTCGGTCCGAGGAAGAAAGCAGACCGGTCAGCGATGCATAGGAGTCTCCCGGCTCCGTCAATGAAATCAGCCAAACATCGACCGTGTTTTCCGCCAACGCGAGATTCACGGGCGGCACAGCCCAGCTCGTATTCGATGGATCGTGGTGCGGCACGGTCGCGAACTCTCCCTTCGCAGGGTTCCTATACTTTCAGTAAAGCTAAGGCTGCCTACTGCTTTTGGTCAATCACGCATATGTTTACCTGAAATCCGAATAGGAATCGATGGTGCCCGTCAATGAGTGCCGCGAGGTCGCTTACCCTGGCAGAATATTTTGCCTTCAGCCGCTCATTTTCATCGGCCGGTTGCTCAATCGGTAAATAAAAGCCAAGATCTCGGCCACGGCTTTGTAAACTTCCGGCGGAATTTCCTCTTCAAGATCGAGGCGCGAAAGAATGCTCCGGCCATCTCTGAGTCGGACGGTCGATTCGACGTTGGGCAGCCGCTGGCCGGATACAGCTGAAGCTGCCGAAGCTTCCTGAACGTGGGGCTGCTGGCGCGCGGCGGCTCAACTCTCACATTGCTTTATATCGGCCGCTTCGTCCAAAAGTTTATCGACAATCGGGAATTTTCGGTGGCATGGAAGGTAACACGCACCCTTGATGCATCCCCTTAAGCGCGGTTTTGCTGTGGCGCGACGCCCGTGACGATCACTTTGTCGCCGTCACGAGTGACGCGCAGGTCGGATGGACCGTCAAAAAAAATCATCGTGCGCGGATGCTCGTAGACCGTGGTCTTGTGGGGAATCTCTTCGATGTAAATATTGAACAGCACACCGCCAGGCAGATTAACGGTCCTGGTGTGCATCAAATCGCCTTCGAAAAAAACTTCGATCCAGGCGCGATTTTCCGTCACGGCGAGAATCAGGCCAGCGGCGCTCTGTATCGAACAGAGTAACTCTTCTTCGCGGCCAACCATGCCGGAAGATTCACCGTTGTAACCCCAGTGAGAGGTGATCGCTGCTTCCTTGGCGCGGTTTCCACCTTTGCGCGAGCTGGGTCTTTTCCGAGCCATGCCTTTCGTCGGACTGAAAAGGGGACAGGCAGCTTTTTTCCGAACACGAGGAAAAAGCAGCCTGTCCCCTATCCTGATTTCTTTGTTGCTCCCCTTGTGTTCCTTCGACGGAGTTTATTCTAAGCGACGTCGAAGGGCTCAGGACACGCCTTTGCGACTAAATCTTTCTCAATTTTGTGACCTATGTTCCTTTATGATCAGAGCGAATTTGAGCTGGCTAGCAGCGTTTCCGCGTCGCGAATGGTCTTGCCGGAGGATGTGCGCGGCAGCGCTTCGCGCATGACGATCTTGCCTGGCACTTTGAAATTAGCCAGGTTGGCGCGCAAAAACACCAACAGTTCCTTTTCGGCAATACTCGACCCTGCCCGCGGCACGATGGCGGCGCCGATCACCTGGCCGCGCTTTGAATCGGGAATCGCAAAGACGATCGTTTCTTGCACGCCCGGGTAGGTGTAAATCAAGTTTTCCACTTCGGCCGGGTAAACGTTGAGACCGCCGGTGATGATCATGTCGTCGCGCCGGCCAAGATGATAGTAGTAACCGTCGGCGTCGCGCTTACCGATGTCCCCCGTGTAGAGCCAGCCATCGCGGATGCGCTGCGCCGTGGCGTCGCGTCGGCGAAAGTAGCCTTTCATCACATGCGGGCCGCGGGTGATGATCTCACCGGGCTCGTTGATACCGAGTTCCTTGCCAGCTTCGTCAACGATTCTCACCTCGACTCCCGGCACGGCGCGGCCGATGCTGCCCGTTTTTTCCTGGGCTTTATCGGGCTCGACCAATGTGATCATCGGCGAAGTTTCCGTCAGGCCGTAACCTTGGATCACTTTGATATGCGGCTGGGCGATTTGAAAAGCGCGCAATAAGGGAAACGGAATGCTGGTGCCCATCATCGCCGCGATCTTCATGCTGCGGGTGTCGTAACTCGCGAGATTCTTTACGCCTAACAGGAGCTGAAAAACGATCGGCACACTCTCGAAAACGCTGACTCGATATTTTTGAATGCCTTCCAGGAGCGTGATTGGATTGATCTGATCGAAGATTACCAGCGTGTAACCTCTTTCGGCCAGCTCGTTGCAAACCACCGGACCGACAATATGGGACATGGGCAAGATGCAGCCCCGCATCGTCGAGGCATCGGTGACACCCATCTCACCCATGACCCGGGGATACTGCGCGAGATTCGCGTAGCTTAACACGACGCCCTTAGGCTCGCCGGTGGTTCCCGATGTATAAAGAATCAATGCATCGGCGTCCGAGTCTAATCGCGGCGCTACCAGCGAACCAGCGGGCGTTAACGGTCGCTTCTCGAAGCTGGGCTCGCCGTCACCGCCCACCACCCACACGGGAACGGGCATCATCGTTTTGAAAATTTCTTCGACTTCCGGAAACAACTGCTTGTGAACGATGAGCCGTGTGAGATCAGCGTCCTTAAGAACTCCTTCGAGCTCTTTGCCTTTAAGCCGCGCGTCGAGGATGACGGTCACGGCGCCGATCTTCTGGGTCGCGTAGTAGCTTAACGGGATGGCGGACGAATTCGGCAAGAGGATTCCCACTCGCTCGCCCTGTTGAACCCCCTCCTTTTGCAGATGCACCGCCAACGCGTGAACTCGCCGGTTCAGCTCAAAGAAAGTCAATTCCTCCTCTTTTGAAATCACCGCCGTCTTGTGCGGCTGACGCAGCGCGGTTTTCTCGAGAACTTCAGCCGCGAAGAAGCCTACTGAACCGGTATCGTTTGCCATAGCTCGAAAGCCCTCTGAAAGGGTTTGTACCAGCGCGCTAGTTGCGCCAGCTCGCCGCGTTTAAGTCTAAGTTTGCCTTGCTGGGTGGCGAGAAACGCGTCGATCCGATTGCTGAAAACCGCATTCCACCACTCCGCCTTTCCGCTGATTAAAAAGTCGCCGTCATCGCCTTGGATGATGTCGGTGATTTCTCCATCGACGAATTTCACGGTCCAGGCATTCTGGGCCTCATCAAGAAAGAGCGTCAGAGACGTCGTGAGGCTGCTTTCTGCGCCGTCACGTCGAAACTGCGAATCACTGTTCGCCGCGTCAACTAGAGCCGTCATGTGGTCTCTGGAAAACAGTTTGTAACGCTTTCCTGCAGCGGCCGTCCGCTTGCCGTTTTTTGACGACTGTCTTTCGGCCTCTCGATAGGTAGAACCGCCCTCTTTGAAAAACTGGCAGCGCACCGCCTCCTCGAGCAAATCCGTTAGCAGAAACGCTTCTTGAAAATTATTGCCGATCGCCACAGTGCCGTGACCTTTGATGATCACTACCGGGTGATATCTCAGTTCTTCAATGACTTTGTCGAGCTTCGTCACCGTCGGCGTGTCCTGCGGAATGATCGGCACCTCGCCGATCGTATATTTTTCTTCGAAGCTCACAGGGATAAAGCTCCCGCGCGTCAGCGAAAACGCCAAAACCATCGGCGGGTGGACATGCACGACGACTTGGGCCTCCGTACGGGAATAAACGGCCATATGCAGCGGCGTTTCACTGGAAGCTTTGCGGTTCTTCGTCGCCGGTTTTCCGTCCTGGTTGATGCGTACCAAGTCCTTCGGCGTGAGAAAACCAAGCGGCGCGTGCTGTCCGGTGATCAAAAAAGTATGCTTACCCAGTCGGCAACTTAAATTGCCGCCCCAGCCGCTGATGAGCCGGCGCTCAAAGAGCGTCTTGCCCCAGCGAATCATTTCGCGCTCGAGTTTGGTCATCAGGCTCTTTACTCTTTGAATAATCCCCAGGGAAGCGCTTCCGCTTCGACGGCGCGAATGGAAACACCTGCGGGACAAATCTTTTTGCCCAGAAATGTTGAGACGTCGCGGTCGATCGGCGCGCCGCTTGGTTTTTCCCCGCTCAGCAACTCGACGGGAACACCGTGTAAGCGGGCGAGACGGACAGCGAGCAGCGAACCGCAAATGCCGGTCGGACCCGCCGCGCTCAGGCCATCATAGAACAGACAGAGCTTGCTGATTTCACCCCGCGCGAAGAGACTCCCCATCATGTTGTCGGAAATCAACGTGGCCGATGCTTTGCGTTCGAGCAGTCGCGGTACCACCACTTGCGCGCCCCACAGCTCTGGCCGCATTTCGGGAACCAAAAGGCTTTCGCTCTGAGCCGCCTTCAAAGCGCTGATCAAGTAACTGCATTGACTCTCGCCCGGGATACCGTAGATCAAAAGATATTTTCGGCTCTGCTTGGTACAAGCGACGCTGGCTTTTGATTCGATCTGGTATTTTTGGCGGAAACTTTCGGGGGTATAGAGATCATCAAAGCCGATGAGATGGGAAATCAGCGGCGCCGGCGTCACATCGAATGCTGGATAGCGGGTTTTAACTCCGCGATCGCTCGAACCGATTAACGACTGCCCCTGGAAAAAAAGCACTTCTGACGCCGGACGCTCCTCGATGGCCACGTCGTCTGCGGTTTCCACCGAACGCGGATCTTGCACCAACGCATGAAATGGCACCCCATACTCCTTCGCCATCAGCGCCAATGGATAGGTGCCAACCTTATTAATTACGTCGCCGTTGCGCGCCGAACGGTCGGCGCCGACGATAACGGCGTTGACTTCGCCTTTGGCCATGACCTGGGCCACGGCGCAATCCGGTATCAACGACACCGGCACGCCCGCCTGCGCCAGTTCCCACGCGGTGAGACGCGCGCCTTGCAGGTAAGGTCGGGTTTCCGTCGCGATGACGGTGAAGGCCTTACCCTGCTCTTTGCAAAAATGCGCCACCGCGACCAATTCACCGCTGACGTTGCAGTGCGTCATCACCCGCGCCGGGTTCGGTAGGATCGACGCCGCCCGGGCGGCGCGCGCGACGCGCCCGCGAGTAATTTGCCCGGCCAATTCACGAGCTTGCTTCGCGATGGTTTCCCCCGCGTTGACGCCGGCCGGTAGTTTCTTAAACCACTCTTCAAAGAAATAGCCGAGCCCGCTGAAATCGAAGGTCGGCCGCACCGCGCAGAATTGCCGGGTCATTTCCGCAATCCGATCACGTAGGGGTCCAGCCTCTTTACCGTCATAGCGTTGCGCCATCAGCGCACCGCTATACAAGAACGTCAGCACCTGGCCGTAGCCGCGGGTTTTCATGTCGCGCACCGCCTCAAGCGCTTGCGCTACTTCGTTCACCTCGATGAACGCGATCGTTTCGGGCACGAGGGACTCATCGAGTATCTTGAAACCGATTCCGTGCGCTAGCACCGGTTCAAACAGCGGGCTTTGTGCGGTGTTCGTCATTAGCGCGAAACTAAAACTAAAAAAGTTAGAGATACTGCAACGCTCGGCGCGCTACTTCGATGGTTTTCTGCTCGGCTTCAAGAAACGCCGGATCGCGGAAGCCAAACTTGCCGTGCAGGCACTCATCGGATACCGCGAGGACTGCGCCGGCTTTCTTGCCGCGCACTTGCGCGATGGTGAGAAAGGCCGAAGTCACCATGTCGATGCTCGAAATGTTTTGTTCGTTCAGTTGCTGAATCAGTTCGGGCGTCTCTTGGAACAGCGCGTCGGTCGTAAAGATCCGGCCGAGATGATAGCGCGCCTTTAGACTGTCTGCGGCGGTTTTCAACGCGTCGATGATGTCGTGGTGCGCCGTCGTTGAAAAATTGTCCGCCACGTAGTAACGCGACGTGCCTTCGCCGCGCAGGGCGCCGGTGACGATCACGAGATCGCCGATCTTTATGTGCTCTTGGAGAGACCCGCAGCTGCCGACACGGATCAGCGATTGCGCGCCTGCGCCGCACAGGATTTCAGTGGTGATCGCCGTGTCGGGCGCGTAACGTCCGCCGTTGCCAACGGTGACTCGTTTGCCCTCCAGCGATCCGCTGTGCATCTCGTAGTCCAAAAACGTGAAATTCTTCTGCGGATTGTCCAGTAGCTTTAACAGCATCTCGCTGCGCTCTTTGGGTCCGGGAATCAAGGCATAGGGACCCAGAGAGTCGGCCCTAAGACCGAGCATTGCCAGCATGCGCTGCGTCGTGAAGTGAGCTTCTGTCAGCATTATCGGAGCGCCTGATAGGTGAATTCGAGTAAGTCCTGGACGGGCAGCGCCGGCTGGTTGAGATCGGCGAAGGAACGTTGGCACAGCGCGCTGGAAGTCAGCACTAACTCGGCACCGGTTTCCTTCGCCTCGCGCATGCGGTCTGTCGCGCTCCATCGCGCCAGCTCTGGGTCGGCTTCTGGCACACCGCCACCGCCACCGCAACACCAAGCCCATCGTTGATTGCGTGCCATCTCGACCAGCTGGATTCCAGGAATCGCGCGCAGAATATTTCTCGGTGCATCGTAAACGCCGCAACCCCGACCCAGGTGACAGGAGTCATGGTAGGTGACTTTCTTATTGAGGGAGGTGGAGAATTTTAGTCGGCCGGCTCGATTCAATTGATCGACGTATTCGACGCCGTGGACTACCTCGATCTCCGATGTCTTGGCGTACTCGCGCCAGATTCTCTGGCAGCTGCCACAGGCGACAACGACTTTTTTGATTCTCGCATTACGGATTGTCGCCAAGTTCGCTTCCTGCAATCGCTCATATTCGCGCCGGAATCCGAGGTCAAAAGCATAAAGACCGCAGCATTTCTCATCGCTGCCAAGGATGGCGAAGTCTTCTCCTGCTCTTTGCATCAGCCGGGCCAGTGCCATAGGACCGCTTCGACCACTCGCCCGATCGGCGGAGCAGCCGGCGAAGAGCAGAGTGGTTGCGCCGGACTCGCCCAATTTCTTAACTCCAAGCCCCCCAGCCCAAGCGCCACGCTGCGCCTTCGGCAGCGCCCAGGGATGGTCATGCTGGGTCAGTCCGTCGTAGAGCGGTCGATGCGCATCAAGAGGACCTTCCTTCTCGGTAATTTCTTCGCGCATGGCGACGGTGATGTCCCACGGTCCATAGCCGTCGTCGCGCACGCCGCAGAGTTCCTGGCACATCAGACAATTGGTGCAAGCGTAAATGACTTCTTTGAGTTCGGCGGTGATCGGATCAAGGCCGTGAAATACCCGCTGCGCCATTAGCCAGCGCGACTTGGGTGTATGACGCTGGAATCGGTAGAATTCATAGGGCGGGCATTTTTCCTTGGGCCCTGGTTTGTCCTCCATGGGATTGGCCGGCCCGTGGCCATAACATGAGCCACAAAGAACACAACCGCTGCTGCGTTCATCAAGCCCCTTGGCATAAAGCCACTTTTTGACTCTTTCGAGCCCAATGGGATTTTTGTTTTGGTTTTTCACTGACAGACGAACGCCTTGAAAATTACTTTAAGCATTAACCTTTTATAGCTCGCCAATAACTCCTGTCAACCAAGTCTCCGTAGTCGGTTCGATTGAAGGGCTGGAAAGCACTCTCACAGAGTCGACAACACTCTCGGCTTTATTACGGCAATGCTACTTTCGCGAGTTGTGAATGGAAATATTTTGGCCCAACATCAGCCGGGCTATTCTGCTGAGGATTCTTGATTGAGCTTGCGCAGGAGCGCGGAAAGTTCTTTCTGCTGTGGTTTATTGAGTTTCTCAAAGATTTCCGAGACACTTCCTTCAAATTGTGGAATGGTGCTCTTGTAGAGCTTAGCGCCTTTGTCGGTGAGTATGACGTGAACTACGCGACGGTCGGTTTCATCGCGCTTGCGGGTCACCAGTTTTTTGTCTTCCAGCCGATCGACAATGCCCGTGAGATTGCTAACGGTCACCATCATCTTCGCGCCGATCTCACCAAAGGGTAACCCGCCGGCGTAACCAATGGTCGCGAGCACGTAAAATTGCGGCGGCGTCAGTCCAAGCTTTTCTAAATCAGCTTCCAGTTTCTTGTGTGATTGTAGACTGAAGCGAAGAAAACGAACCCAAAGACTAGTCGCGTAGGACGAAAAAAAGGGACGGCTGTAAACGGTCACGCCCGTTAATTTAGTCGCACAGGCGCTAAAAAGCAACTTGGCTTTCGCTCGGCAAAGGGAGTAGAGAGACGGATTGAGCCTGGGCAACGGTGTTGTAAGGACCCACTTGGCTAGCATTGGCGAAGTGAGCGGAAAGAAAAAGCATGAAACTTCACGTTCTCGGTTGCGGAGATGCTTTCGGTAGCGGTGGCCGCCATCAAAGCGGTTACCTCGTCGAAGCTAGCGACCGGCTGTTTCTCCTGGACTGCGGGCCGACGACGCTGCTGGCCATGAAGCGAGCCGGACTAAACCCAAGTGATGTGGACGCCATCATTTTGAGTCACCTTCATGGTGATCACTTCGGCGGCATTCCGTTTTTCTTTATCGAGTATCTCTATCGGAAGCCGCGGGACAATCCGCTAACGATTGCCGGGCCGCCGGGAACGGAAGAACGCGTTCGTGGACTCTTCGGATTGATGTACGGCAACGGCCAGAGTGTGAAAGAAATTCCGCCCACTCGTTTCCGCGTTCTAAGGCCCGAGCAGCAGCAATCAGTGAATGGAATTGTGGTCTTTCCTTTCCGGGTACCGCATCAGACGCACGACACTTCGCTGGGATTAAGAGTCGGTTATGAAGGAAAGCAGATTCTTTTTTCCGGCGATTCGAGGTGGACCGATCTTTTCATTGATCACGCACGCGGAGTCGACTTGTTCCTGTGCGAATGCTCATTCTACAGCGAACAGCCCGGCATGCATGTGAACTATCTTGGGTTGCAAGCAAACCTATCCCGCCTCGATTGTAAGAAGCTGGTCCTCACCCATATGGGCGAAGAAATGCTCGCCCGCCGACATGAAGTGACAGCAACGCTGGCGGAAGACGGAATGGTAATCGAAATTTAAGCGGAATAGACCTGACACGAGCGCTCAGCTTGGATCACCCTGCTCCAGTCGCGGCGCCTGGAATGGTAAAATCAAAACGCGCTGCCCGATTTTGCTGAGAATTTCTTGCGCGGTTTCTTGGGCAGTCGCCAATTCGGTATAGGGACCGACCCGAACACGGTAAGCGGTTTCGTTCCGATTGACCGAAGTTTGTTCGACGAAAGCATCGAAGCCTTTTTCACTTATTTGGCGCGAGAGCGATTCCGCACGGTCCTTCTCGCGGAACGAAGCGATCTGCAAAATGTAACCGTCCGTTAGCCCGGGCCGATGATTGTCCTGTGACGATGCCACCGCGGCCGACGTGCGATCACTGCGGACACCGACCTGTTGTTCGGCGGGCGCTAGCCTGCCGGCCGGAAGCGACGGGGTTTTTAGCACGTCATAGTTATCGAAGCCGTATTCCAGCAGTCGTTTGGTATCGCCCCACTGATCACGCGCGCCCAATATCGAAACAATCAACGTGGTGCCGTTCCGTTGCACCGCGCCGACAAAGCATTTTTGTGCCGCGTGCGTATAACCGGTCTTACCGCCGATTGCGCCGTCAAAACCCCACAGCAATCGGTTATGGTTTCGTACCGAAATACGCCGCGGCACGACTTTTTTCCGCACCACCGCGGTCGTGCTAACCGAGCTGAACTTGGTTTGGACAATTTCACGGAAGGTCGAGTTCTTCATGGCGTAGCGAAAAACAATGGCGAGATCCCTGACGGTGGAATAATGGTCCGGCGCAGTCAGCCCGTGGGGATTGGTAAAATGACTGTTGATGGCGCCGATGTCGTGAGCTTTCTTGGTCATCAGCTCGCTGAAACGCTCCACCGAACCGGCAATGCCTTCGGCTAACACCACACTGGCATCGTTGGCTGAAGCGAGCATGATCCCATAAAGCAGCTCCTCAATGGATACCGATTGCCCCGGCCGCAAATAAAGTTTCGACGCAGGCACCCGGGTCGCCTCTTTCGATACGGTCAGTGATTCACTGAGTTTTCGCCCACTTTCCAAAGTCAGTATGGCGGTGAGGATCTTGGTCGTGCTCGCCGGAGGCAGGCGTAAATCCGCTTCCTTTTGATAAAGAACTTTCCCCGTGCTGGCATCGATGAGAATTGCCGCGCGAGCTGTCAACTCTTCGTCAGGAGAGAAAGACCAAACCGGATCAATCGAGGTGAAAATAAGGAGGACGGCTAGAGTCAGACCAACCGAGATCAACTCACGGAAACGCAGATCTATCGACCTCCCTGCTAGTTGTTTGGACGGCAACGGTCGGAACCTTGCGATTGGCACAAAATAAAACCGGTTTATACCATGCTTTGATCTGCAATAACAGTCCCGAACACCCGCAGCCCTATTTCGCTGCGCCATAAGGCTAAATCGCTTCGACGGTTTCGTCCTTACTTCCCTTTGACAGCGCAAAACCTCGCGATTGCGCCCTAATGGGAAGTTCTCTGGACAACCAACTGGCGACCCAGTGATTTCAAGCAGTGCGCCGAAGTTTGCGTCGGCTGAAATTGGCTCCGAGCAAGCTGAATTGCGGCCGACAAGCTATTTCTTGGTCGGCGCGACGCCATGGTGCGCCAACTCGCGATCGGCCCGCTCGCTAGCCCCAACCTGTTCGCCGATAGCCTCCCGGCGAATGCGGTCTTGGCAGGGTTGGCAAATGCTCCCTTTCGGCACCGCCATTGGTTTGCCGCAGACCATGCATTTTTTGGTAGGTTCAGACATCGCTGGCAGTGTACCGCAAATAAATAAATTGCCAATCGATCAGTTGATGATCTTGATCTGTTTAGGATTCTCGACCACGATCTCCAAGCCGTACTGCGGATGGTCTTTAATGGCGCCGATTATTTCCACGTCCTTATTTTCGAAATTCTTCGGCGGTTGCTGGTTCTTCTCGAAAAGCTCGACGGCGGAACTAAATATGACGGCGGTGAGAGCCTCGCGGGAAGGACCGAAGTTGAGAAAGTATGTGTTGCTCTTGGCCGAATGACCGACGCGAAAAACCCGCCCCCGTATGCGCGCCTGTTTGCCGGTAAGAGCGCGAATTTTCTCCACCTCACGGGCAACCACCATGGGAGTCTCAACGTTGGTCTCCTCGGTTGCTGGCGAAAACGACAAGGGTGCAAAACTCACTCGATAACTTTGCGGCTCGCGGGAAGCAGGCGCTGGCCAGCTTTGATTTCCGGGCATCGACAGTTGCGTTTCCGGTGTCGGCGGGTTCCAGCGCTGGTAAAGCACATGGCTAAAAAAGCCGGCGAAAAACAATAGAAGGATGACGAACGAGGTACCGGGTAAATGGCGCATTACGGTTTTCTGTCCCAAAGGCTAAAGAAAGCCTTGCGATATTCCTCCGCCAGCGGCCCGGCATCGCGGAAGAGGAGCAAGTTTTCGTCGTTCAAGCTATCCGCCGAATATGTCCAATTGTAAGAACCCGTGAAAACGATCCGACTGTCGATGACAGCGAATTTTTGGTGCATCAGGCCGGCGTCCTTTTCCGGAGTTTTCGGTTTGGTTCCGGAGACACGGCGCACGGGAATTTTTTGCGCCTCGAAAAACTTGCCTTTGGAGTTCTGGTTGGCAAGGTCGAATTCCCGGTCGACCACGACTTGGACAGCGACGCCGCGCTTTTTCGCTTGAACCAGCGCGTTCGACAAGTCGTCACTCGTGAAGGCGTAGACGGCAACCAACAATTCCTTCTTGGCCAATTCGATTTCGCGCAGGATGTGCACCGAACATTTTCCCTGCGGACTGAAACAAGCCTGGACGATCATGTCCGCATGCACGCTGGTTCCCATCAGACTCGTGACAAGAATAAGCACCGCGGCCGCACTAAGACTTCGTGTCATAGGGCGCCTCGCTCGCGGCGAGGACTCTTCTGTGGCGAGCCTAGGCACATGCCAAAGATCCACCTTTCTAACACTAAACGAGGCTGGCTACCGGTGGATTTCAGACGCAAATCAGAATCAAACAATCCTTCCAGGCTCCGAGTAAGCTCGTCCAGCGAAAAGTGCTCGGCCCGTTGGAAATACATGTAGTCGGCGTAGGGGTTACGCGTCAAAAGCGGTCTACCTGGCTTCGTTACGGTTTGTTGAAACTGCTGGTAGTTCATGCCCCGCTTCCACAGTTTGGCCAATTCGGTTTCGAGGAGCTGTCGGGCGGAGAGCAAACGCCGCACTTCGGCGGTGACGGTTGCCAAAATCTTAAGAGGATGTTCCCCTTGGCCCAGAAGACGCGCCAGCTGAGTGAGCGCGGTTTTAGCGTCGCGGTCCGCGATGGCTCGCGTCAGATCGAAGATCCAACCTTGTCCCTGATCCGCAAAGATCGCTTCTACATCCTCCGTTCGAATTGACTGGCGATCGCCGACGAAGAGCAGCAATTTGTCCAGCTCCTGCTGAAGGGCGCGCAGATCATCGCCGGCTCGGGCCAGGATTGTTTCCCGAGCTTGAGGGTCCAAATTTTTTCCCGTTTGGCGGAGCCGGTCGGTAACGAACGCCAACAAATTTTCCCGGCTAATCTTACCGCTGCGATCGCGTTCCAGTCCCAGGTAGAGCACTGCGCCCAATTCTTCAAAGCGCTTGTAGAGCCGGGTGCGCCGATCCACCTGCACCGCCGTGAGCAACAGGAAGCTCCATTCCGGGAGTCCTCGTTCTAACAGGCTAACTAGCCTGTGTCCTTCGCCGGCTCTGGGTTTACTCAAGTCGAGATCGCGGCTCTTGCAATGAGCCAGCAGGGCGTCGACATCCTCCCGTGCATCGCTGCCATCGACGTCCAGCAGATCCAATAATGCTCTTGACGATGAGGCATCGAGGCGCTCCCACTGTTCTTGGGTCCAGCCTTCGAGGATGAGCAAATCGATCAGCAGCTTGACCGCGTCATCCCTCCTTCCGCCGCGCCACAGTTCAAGAATTTTTTCGCCGAACTCGCCCTTTTGCTCCCTGGAAAAAAAATACGGCGCGTTTTCAACCCACAAAAGTTTTTTTCCCGGAAAAAAAGGCGGCGTCATGAGCGACGCCTCGATTTGCTCCCAACTCGCGGCGCGCCCGTCGAAACGCTCGAAATTAAATCCTCTTCGCTCTTCCGGCACGACGTGATGCAAAACCGCTTTGCAGGTTTCCTGCACTTGTAGGTCATCGCCGAAAAGCAGCAGCAGTTGCGGTGCCTGGCCCTTCTTGAGGCCAGCCATGAGTTTCATTAGGTTGGGGTTCACGTTGCTGGGTAAATTGTTAGGCGTCTTCGGCTCCGGAAATGGATAACCAAGTATGACGTTAGAAACTGATGATTTTAAGGATCAACATCAGCGCTTTGGAATCCACATTTGATTTTTTTCGCTCCAAGCGTAATCCGATTTCCACACTTTAAGGCCGATCGTAAATTTGCCGCCCGACTTGGTAACAAACACTCTCTCCATCGAATGAGGAATTTCGGTTCGAGCAATAATCATGACCTTCTTCGAGATTCCCTTATTGATGAGGATACGGTCGCCCTCGCGCATGCTCGCGCGAGTTTCTTTCCTGCGCTTGCCGTTCATGGACCAAAGCTACCATTGCAGATTTTGGCAGGCAAATCTATTTTTCAGGTTTGCCAAAAAAGAGACAGACGCACAGAAGCGCAACTGTCCTGACGCGCCACGTCGGAAAATTTACCATGAACACGGTTCAACTTGACATTCCTGCTTCCCTCCGATAGCTCTCCGTGGAAAGCGCCCGCCGCCAGTTTCATATGAACATCGACGTGCACGCTCATTATATTCCGCCCGGCAGCCTTAAGGCAGCCAGCGATGTCGGCCGATCTCTCGGTCTCAAGCTGGAAAAGGACGAGCGGGACCGCGACGTGCTCACGCGCGACGATAGGCCCTTGCTCACTCAGCCTAAAGGCGAATTTTCCGATCTCGATTTGCGCTTGTCGATCATGGACCATCAGGGTGTCGACATGCAGGCGTTGGCTCCCGCCGGTTCTTATTTTTTTTACTGGCTGCCTGCTGCCAATGGGCTCGAATATGCCCGCTGGCTCAATGATCGATTCGCCGAAGCCGTCGCAAAACATCCTCGGCGCTTCGTGGGCCTGGCGTCGGTACCGATGCAAGACGGTGCGCTGGCCGCCGTCGAATTAGAACGCGCGATGGCCAAGCTCGGTTTGCGCGGCGCGGAGATCGCCTCGAACATCAACGGCCGTTATTTGGACGACCCCGGCTTCGAACCTTTCTGGGAGGCGGCGCAAGCGTTGGATGCGCTGATCTTCGTCCATCCTAATCGAGTGGTCGGCGCCGACCGCATGAAGGAGTACAACCTCGCCAACTTGATCGGCAATCCGACCGACACGTCGCTCGCCTTTGCGAAACTGATCTTCGGCGGTGTATTGGAACGTTATCCTGGCCTCAAATTTTTGCTCGCCCACGCGGGCGGATTTCTTCCCTATACCTGGGGCAGGCTCGATCGGGGCTACCATGTTCAGGACTCTTCAAAATTGAAGATCTCCAAGGCGCCGAGTGAATACATGAAGCGGCTTTACTTCGATACGATAACCCACAGCCCAATGGCCCTGGAATACCTGGTCCGCAGCTTCGGCGCCGACCATGTGCTCCTTGGCAGCGACTATCCGTACGACATGGGCGATCCCGAGCCAGTCGGGTCGCTGCGCGCGACCGGCATCGATAACCAGCAAATAGCGCAGATTGCCGCTAGCAATGCTTGTAAACTTTTGCGAATCGGCATCTGAATAACCAAAAATCTTTGACGGAGGAATCCATGCGATTTGTCACCTTTGCACGCAAGAACCAACAGCGCGTCGGCCTGATGGGACCGCAGGAACAAATCATTGATTTAGCCGAAGTGAATCGGCGCTATCTGAAAGGCGGCAACCCGCCGTTCTTGGCAAGCATGCAGGCTTTCATCGAAGGCGGCGCCAAGGCGCTTCAAGCCGCCCGCAAAGCCGAAAAGTATGTGGCCAGCAAGAATGGTGACGATCAGAAGAAACTCATTGCCGCCGGCGCATTGCTTAAGCCCAACCAGGCAAAACTTATTGCGCCGATTCCCTCGCCGAGAAAAAACGTCGTCATGCTCGGCATCAATTATCGGGAGCACGTCGACGAAGGCGCCCGGGCGCGCGAAATGGAGATAAAGTACCCCGAATGGCCAGTGTATTTCACCAAGCCCGCCACATCGGTGATTGGTCATTTGGGCAAAGTGGTAAATCACAAAGTTACATCCAAGCTCGATTGGGAAGTCGAGTTGGCGGTGGTCATTGGCAAGAAAGGTCGCGATATCCCTAAAGAGAAAGCCTACGACTATGTGTTCGGCTACACCGTGTGTCTCGATATGACAGCACGCGAACTACAGCGTCAGCATGGTCAATGGTTTAAGGGAAAATCCCTCGATACGTTCTGCCCGATGGGACCGTGGATTGTCCACAAAAGTGCCCTACCCGACCCGCAACAAGTTCGCCTGATTTGCCGGGTCAACGGCGAGGTGATGCAAGACGGCAATACCCGGGATATGATTTTTGACATTCCGACGATCATTGAAAGCCTGTCTGCTGGCATCACCCTCGAACCAGGCGATATGATCAGCACAGGAACCCCTTCAGGCGTCGGCTTCGCCCGCATGCCGCCGGTATTTCTCAAGCCCGGCGACAAGGTCGAAGGCGAAGTGGAGAGTATCGGCATACTTGAGGTCGAGGTCGTCGCACCGTAAGCGAAGGTTTGGGAGTCATGGACTCGGTCAGGCGTCCCGCCGTAGCTGGCTCGTTCTATCCGGCTGATGCCGACGAACTCGGCGTGCTGCTCAACGAGTGTTTTGTCTCAAGCCCGCTGGGGCCGCAGGGAGCGAGCATGCCTAACCCCGCTCTCGCTGGCGGCGTAGTGCCGCACGCGGGACCCGTTTATTCCGGTCCTTGCGCGGCGCATCTGTACTCCCAGCTTGAACCATCGGTTCGACGCATCATTTTGCTCGGCGTCAATCACCGCGCGCATGGACACAGAGCGTCTTTGAGCCCGTGGGATCGTTGGCGCACCCCTCTAGGCGATGTAATCGTTGACGACGATCTGGGCGATTTTTTAGAATCCAGAATCGAGTTTTTGAAGCGCGATGGGGCTGCCCACGCGGAAGAACATAGCATCGAGATTCAGTTGCCTTTTCTGCAGCGCGTGCTCGACGAATTCCGGTTCGTGCCGATTTCCCTGTCTTATCTTTCCGCCGAGGAATGCGCGGAGCTGGGAAGCGCGATCGCCGCAGTCTTTGTAAGCGCAGCAAAAAAAACCAGGACAGTGATCTTGGCCAGTAGCGATTTAAGCCATTATCTTTCTCCTCGGCAGACCGATGAGCTCGACCGAATCGCCTTGGATCGAGTCCTTGCTCTGGATCCCGCCGGCCTGCTCGAAGTTGTCGAAGAAAATGACATTACGATGTGCGGCGTTTTACCTACCGCGGTCATGCTCTATGCGGCCAACGCGCTCGGTACAAAACGCGCGCGTCTGCTGCAGCATTGTCATTCCGGGGACGTAACACCGATGCGCAATGTCGTCGGTTACGCCAGTGTGGCGATCGAATTTTGAATTGCCATTTGAGCTGCCATACTCCGGAACTCCATTAATTCCACCAGTTCGAATCGCCTCGTGATTCGCTTGTGCGACGCCATCGGCTTGGAGCCGCTATAGCGCTCAAAGTCAACTGAATTTGACTTGGCAGCAGCCCTTTGTTAATGGTGCTACCAATGCTAGGGGTGTCTGTCTGACACAGACTGAGAGCCTGACAAGTCGCAGGTAACCCTTCGAACCTGATCCGGGTCGCACCGGCGTAGGGAAGCGTGAGAGTCAAAGTCCCGATTTCGACCGATCAAAGCGGGACAAACTTGAAACCGTATTCCCTGGCCACCCTCGGGTGGTCGCTGTGGATACGGTTTTTTTGTTCCCATGAAGATCAAGATTAACGGGGAAGAAAGAGAAATCGCCGCCGGGCTTAGCATTGGCGCTCTGCTCGAGCAAATGCAGATCCGTCCCGGGCGCGTGGTTGTGGAACGCAATCGGAATATCGTCTCGCGCGACGCCTATGGGGGCACTATGCTCTCGGAAGGCGACACGTTGGAGATCGTCCACTTTGTCGGCGGAGGATAGTTTATGGAAGATTTTCTCCAAATAGCAGGAATCCATTATCGCTCACGGCTCATTGTCGGCACTGGAAAATACAAAGACTTTGCAGAGACCAAACAGGCCATCGAAGTCTCCGGCGCTGAGGTCGTCACCGTCGCCGTGCGTCGCGTCAACATCACAGACCCAAACAAGGATAATCTCCTCGATTATCTCGATCCGAAAAAATATACGATTCTTCCCAACACGGCGGGATGCTACACCGCGGAAGACGCCGTGCGTACGTGCCGCCTGGCGCGCGAAGCCGGTGTGGGGAAAATGGTCAAACTCGAAGTAATCGGCGACGACAAGACACTTTTTCCCGACATCCCGGCTACGCTCGAAGCGGCAAAGATCCTCGTCAAAGAAGGATTCGTCGTTTTGCCATACATCAATGATGATCCGATCACGGCGAAGAAGCTAGAAGACATTGGTTGCGCTGCGGTCATGCCCCTCGCTGCACCCATCGGTTCTGGCTTGGGAATTAGGAATCCGTACAACATTCGCATCATTCTTGAACACGCGACGGTACCCGTCATCGTCGACGCCGGCGTCGGTACCGCATCGGACGCCGCCATGGCGATGGAGATGGGCTGTCACGGCGTTCTGATGAATACGGCCATCGCCAGCGCAAAAAACCCGATTCTCATGGCGGAAGCGATGCGGCTGGGTGTAGAAGCAGGACGTAAGGCCTACTTAGCAGGAAGGATTCCCAAAAAGCTCTATGCTACTGCTTCGACTCCGTTGGACGGCATCCTTAGTTGACATCTCAAGTGCCCACTCCTGATTTTGACCTCTATCTCGTAACCGACCGAAGCCAAACGCGTGGGCGAGATTTGCTCTGGGTGCTGGAACGAGCCCTCGAGGGCGGAGTCAGGGCGATCCAGTTGCGCGAGAAGGATTTGAGCGGCAAAGACCTTTTCCAGCTCGCCGCCAAAACCCGTGAGCTCTGCGATCGATACGACGCTCAGCTTTTCGTCAATGATCGCATCGACGTCGCCCTTGCCGTGGACGCCGCCGGTGTGCAGCTTGGAAAGACATCGGTTCCGATCGAAACCACGCGAGCGCTGGTCGGCCCCCAAAAATTGATCGGCTATTCCGCCCATTCACTGGAAGAGGCGCAAATCGCACAGCAAATCGGCACGGATTTCGTTCTCTTTGGTCCAGTTTACTTTACTCAGTCAAAAGCGCGGTACGGTATGCCACAGGGACCAGGGGCGCTAAAAAAAATAGTGGAAAATGTCGCTCTCCCTGTCTATGCTATAGGTGGCATCAAGCCGGAGAACATTATTGACGTGCGGCTTGCAGGCGCCAGAGGAGTCGCGCTCATTTCGGCGATCATCGGCGCCGACAGACCGGATGAGGCGGCCCGAGAGATGGTGGGATTACTCCAGAGGTGAGCCGTTGCAAGAAAGCGCACAGGAAGTTTCCGCATATCTTACAGCCAATCCGCTATTGGCGTTAGGTATTGCCTTGCTTGCCGGCTTTGCCGCGGATCGCACTGTCGCCTATGAACGCAGATCAGGATTTATCGTTTTTTTTATCGTCGGGCTGATCGGTTTGTTCCTGGGCGAGTTCATGTTAATTTATTTCCAACTCGTTAAGTATTTGGAAAACATCTCCGAATTCCGAATCTTTTTCGACTTCATCGTTGCGTACGTCGGTTCCTTCTTCGTCGCTGCGATCATCCACTTCATAAAACCCACCTAAGCCACCCTAGCTCAGTTGGTAGAGCAACTGATTCGTAATCAGTAGGTCGCCGGTTCGACTCCGGCGGGTGGCTCCAGCTTTTTATTGGGTCATTTGCCGATGGGCCCAAACCAGAGACGCGAGCAATTTGACAACCTGTTCTTGAAACTGTTAACAAGGCGGTGATTCAAAGCAAGTGGCGCTCTGATGCGCGGGCGCGGCGAATCAGAAAAGTGGCCAAATACTCACAGGGAGGAATCCAGTCATGATAACTGCCAGCGAACTTAATGGGGTCTTAGGAATGATGCCGGCTTTTGCGACGTCGGACGCCGTGGACGTCAGGGCGACCCAAACCATTGCCGTCGATAATCTCAAAGAAGGTGTCGATAAGATTATTAAAGACGGCCTCAACAACATCGCCACTACGGGCACCTACGGTGAATGCTATAACTTGCTCTTCGACGAATTCAAGACGTTAGCCGTGGCCACGGTCGAGGCGGTAAAAAAACGCGTCCCGCTTTTCATCGGTTGCACCAGTCCTAATCCGCGGGAAGTTGTTCAGAAGATGAATTTTGTTAAAGATCTGGGCGCCGATGGCGTTCTGCTAGGCGTGCCCTATTACGAAACCCTTCATGTCCAAGATGCAATCAAGTTTTATCACGATATCGCGGATCTGTTTCCGAACCTAAACATCGTTATTTACCACAATCCGGAAAATCATAAGTTCACCATTCCCGTAGCGGCGTTTAAGGAACTCGTAAAGAAACCGAATATTGTTGGCATGAAAGATAGCCACCGCACGACTCAGGCATTTATGAATCTACAAAAGATCGTCCGCGGAAAGATCAGTGTTTTTGTGAACCAGACCCAGTTCTATCCTTATTATGAGATGGGCGCCGCCGGCTGCTGGTCGACGGAAGTTTGGATGGGACCATGGCCAGTTCTCTATCTGGTCGACCTCATGAAACGCGGGGAGACTCAAAAGGCGATCGAAGTGATCGACGATCTTATCGGCGACGGCGGTGGTGGTAGACCGGTGCCCGGTGCCGGTAATAAACGTCCGGCAGAGTTCGCCGATTATTGCAAGGTTGGCCCGACTCGTATTCCATTCGTTACTTTTCCTGAAGCTGAGCTCGCGAAAGCAAAACGCCGAGCGGCGCATTGGATGAAGCTCAACGAAAAGTACCGCCCGCTGGTTGAGGCGGCGCGCTCCCGTTCCGCGGCATAAGCATCACCCAGCAAATTTGACTCATTTTGCAAGCCCCCGGCGAATGCCGGGGGCTTTTTGCAGGGGCATGCGCAGGAAGATGGTATATTGCTCCCGCCAGCTCAGCCTGCGCGTTCGAACGAACGCACCCGTCTACTCTGCATTGCTTTAGTATCGGCTTGCACATAAGCGCCACCGATAGCCGCCTTCCACCAATTAAAACATCTTGCTAAAGTCGCTTCCTGCTCTTATCATATGAGGAACAGGAGAAATATTCATCAGGGGCACATGAATGGGTTTCTACGCCGCGCCGTGGTTGCGTGAGGCGCGAGACAAGATAAAGTCTTTTCCGGATATCGCCAGCGATGATTTCGGACCAGATGACTTCGCTAAACTGGCCGAAGCGGTGGAAAAGGCGATTAAGGCGGCACTGATCGAGAACCACGGAAGCCTGCCGACCGAACACGATCATAGTAAATTGGTTTCGATCTGCCAGACAACGGGTGTGTGGGATGTGTTACCGCCCGCCTTGAAGGGCCTGGTTCAAGAAGTGGAGTCCTATCGATCAACAAAAAATGCTATGTCCCAACCACCTTCAGGAGAGACTTCTTCGCAAGAATTACAGCGCTATTTTTTCATCGCCCGCCGGTTGATCGACTACATGGAGTTCCACGTGATCGGCAACGACTCTGTATTGAAACGTCTGAAAGTAGCGTAACCTTTCGTGCATTAGTCGAACGAAAAGATTGCGATCCTACCTACCTATGGATGATTAACCGCCGTTTCGGCGGTCGTAGCGGCCCCGGTGTTCGAGCTAATTTAAAGCGGGCGAGGAATCGACAAGGGCAATTTCTAGTGCGTCGCGACTGCCGTTCTTCATTCGAATCATGCGCAATTCGGCTTCGTGCATTAGCTCGGCAATATTTCGAGGTGCCTTCGTACACGCAATTGCGCTAATGAAAAAGGTTACTGGCTGCGCATATCGCTTTCGTTGGTCCTTCAATTTAATCTGTATTTTCTCCAGAACAAACCGTGCTTCTTCGGACCCGGCATTGGGCAGTAAAATTGCAAACGACGTCCCGCCAATACGGCCGACGAGTTCGGGCCGCGCCACGCTCTCTCGAATGGCGTGAGCGATGGTGCACAACATCTGATCACCGGTCGCGTATCCGAATCGATGATTGATCCATTTAAGACCTTCGACATCAACGAACGCCAAAGCCATAGGCTCTAAACCGAATGCGCGTTCCATTTCATGCCGTGCGAGATTGTAAAAAGCCCGACCGTTGGGCAAGCCGGTAAGAAAGTCGCGGTTCGCCACGTCGGAAACCTGGTCGAGCATCGTTCTTAGTTGCGCGATCGAGGAGGCAATCACTATGGAAACCGCCGCGCGCATTGAAAAATTCCAAAGCGTAATTAAATCCGAGGAATATCGACGGCCACCTACATGATTCGCCAAGAGCCAAGTCAACGTGCACAGCGCAGCGATCAAAATTCCCGTCCTTCGATTGACAAACCAACTCACCAGCGCGATAGGAAGGAGGTAGAAAAACATCAAATGTAGTTCCAGCCCGGTGGCGAAGTCGACAACACCGATAAAAATGACTAAAAAAACACCGAACGCGGCAATCGCTCGCTTCGATGTTTGCTCGAGACGAGACATCAATTTCCGCACCATAGCGTTAGACGAAGTAATGAAACGCTAAATTTCAACCGAATTTTATTACTCGAGCGACGATCAAAGCTTAGCGACGCGGTCCATCCATTTTTTCCGACGTGGCGCGATCAGCAGCGCACCACGTTTTCTTCTCTTAGCCCAAAAATCGATGTGGCGTCAATGCGTTTTCGACAGTGTCCCGCGACGACAGACAGGATGTAAAATAATCGCGCGCTGCTAAAGGCAAGGACTGTCTTTGCGAAACAGATCGGCTAGTCATGGTGTCAAATCTATGACGGCCATATGATAACGACCCAATAAACAGGGGGCCATTTTTCGGCATTCAGTTAAGCTAGTCAGCTATTTGTGAATTGTTGTCATGGCGGTAGATTATTTAATTGGCGCTTCTTATCTCAGATTATCCCCAAATCCAGCTGGCATACCTGTTGCATTTTAGCTTTACGGTCGAAAGGAGAAACCAGATGGAAATAGTCGCAACAATCTCTAGCTCTAGGTCCAGATCTACTTCTCGGTTGGGGGCGATTAACTGGCAATTTCTTGTTTTCTGGCTCACCTACTTGAGTATAATCTCGGGGTTTGTCGTTCGCTTTTTCTGAGTAGGGCTCTGCGGACTCGCTTTTTCCACGCTTTCCCGTTAACTGGATTGACGTGTGCTCGTCGGGGCTGATCTGCCGCCCTCTAATCTTCTCCTCAAACATCTCCTAATAAGAGTGCTTACAAACCGGGCTGGTGCGGACTAGGTATTCGACCATAGGAAACTGGTTGAATGCACTCTGCCGCCTCGTTCCGTAGAATATTTTCTCTTACTCCTCCGATACGAGTAATTGCGGATATGCAAAGTACTGGTACGGAAAATCCCGCCGCTAATAGAAAATGATCGGAGCCGACGTCAGCGATCGTTTGTGCGATGACTGTGCCCGTCCTTGGCTTCTTTGTCGGCATGGAGAACCCAAATTCTTACTTTTGCTGATTGTTGTTTCATCCGTCACTCAAAAGAAATAGAATCTTGTTGACCCGCATCCGGATACTTTCGCTCGACCGCCGTGACCGTCAATGAATATTTTGATGCTCTATCCTAAGTTCCCCGAGCAGACTTTTTGGAATACCACGCGCTCGGTCAAGCTTCTATGGGGGCGAAAGGCCATCATGCCGCCGTTGGGTCTGCTCACCATCGCGAGCTATCTGCCCGAAGATTTTTGTCTTCGCCTAGTCGATCGCAACGTCGCTGAAGAGTCGACGTCCGACTGGGAGTGGGCAGATGTTGTTTTCTTGAGCGTGATGATGGCGCAATGGAAAGATTATCGGGAGTGTGTCGCCAATGCCAAAATGCGCGGCAAGCCGATCGCCGTGGGCGGGCCGTTTACCCATGCGCTGCCGGAGGCCGCCTGCGCCGATGCCGACTGGGTTTGCTTTGGCGAAGCGGAAAGTATTCTGGAACAGTTGGTCGGCGATTTGCGCGCGAATCGTCGCGGCAAACAATATCAAGGCGGCTCGGCTACCAACATGGATCTCGTCAAGATTCCCCGCTTCGAGCTTTTGCCCGACGTCAACGACTACGCCACGATGGCGCTGCAATTCTCGCGCGGCTGCCCGTTCAAGTGTGAATTTTGCGATATCATCGAGATCTACGGCCGCGTGCGGCGGACGAAAACGCCCACAGAGATCTGCGGCGAACTGGCGGCCGTCGAACGGCTCGGCTTTCAAGGCTACATTTTTTTGGTCGACGACAATTTCATCGGCAACAAGAGAAAAGCGAAGGACATGCTCGCGGAGCTGGCTTCGTGGAACCGCCGGCACAATTATCCCTTTCGCTATTACACCGAAGCTTCGATCAATCTGGCCGACGATGATGAGCTGCTCGAGCGCATGGTCCACGCCGGTTTCTTCCACGTCTTCATCGGCATCGAGACGCCGGACCCCAAGCTGCTCAAGACCACGCAGAAGATGCAAAATATCCCAGGGGACTCTTTGGAGAAGCTCGCCAGGATTCGCCGACACGGGCTCCACGTCACCGCAGGTTTCATCGTCGGCTTCGACGGCGAAGAGCGGGCGTGTTCGAGGCCCAGCGGAAATTCATCCAAGCGTCCGGCATCGGCGTTGCGATGGTTGGCTTGCTGCAGGCCATTCCTCATACCCAGCTCTCCCGTCGCTTGAAAGCGGAAGGGCGTTTACTGGAAACACTCAACTCGACCGGCAATCATACGGTGGAGGGAATTAATTTTATCCCCAAGGGCGAAATAACAAAGCGGCAGTACCTCGAAAACTACCGCGAGCTCGTCCGAGAGATCTACCAGCCAAGGGCATATTTCGCGCGCAGTCTCCCTGCCTTGCTGGCGCTACAGGCCAGAGCGCCGCTCGCCGCCGTGCGGCGGCACGGGAAGAAACTATTGGCGGTTCTCTTGAAGGAATCCTACTATTTCGGTCTCCGCGCGAAGGCGATCAGGTTTTATTTCTGGAAAGCGCTTTTGCAAATACTGTGGAACCGACCCGGCGCGCTGGAGTCATTTGTCTTCGATTGCGCGGTTTTTCACCATCTGCATCAGCATGCCGATTACGTCCAACGCGAGCTTGCCAAATATCTTTCTACACCCGCCCCGGGCGACGTGCTCGATGACCTCATCGATTGCCGTAGCTCGCTGGCGCCTGCGGTGGGATCGGGCGGCACGGAAAATCGTCCCGAGTTAACGGATCGCCCTCAGACCTAGAGCGCAAATATATTCGATCGTTTGCGCGACCTAGAACTCGCCGGGCTTGATGCTGAAGTAAACTTCAGACTTCTCATCGAAGGGCTGGTCACTTACCGCCAACTTTCTTGTCCAGCTCGGCAACAAAGCGCATATCCATGAAGTCGTCCGGCTTTGCGCCTTTAGCGGCCGGGTCGTTCGCTGCAATATCAGTCAATACCGCTTCCATTGCTTTCCGGCTGACGTAGGGCGGAAATTCCAAATACTCACGAAACTGATTGTAAGTATCCTCCTGAATCTCGACCTCTTTCACTTTGAGCTGATTTTGAATCATCTTCAGCCCCGCTGCCTTGTTGGTTTTGAAGATCTGCACTCCCTCAGCGTAAGCGCGAACCACGCGACGAACGATATCTTCGTTAGCCCTGATATATGCCCGGCTTGTGCCGACAGCGACTGAAACAAATTCCGGGCCTTCTTTGGCGATGTTCATCAGCTCGACAAATCCAGCTTTCTTCGCTCTCGCGTTGGTCGGCGGCGATACCACGCCAGCTTCGATCTGCCCCGCGGCCAATGCGGTAAATATATTGGGAACTTCGAGCAAGGGCAGCAGTTGCACGTCGGCCGGCTTAAGTCCGGCGGAACCGAGCGCATAGAGAGCTGAAGTGTGAGTCGATGACCCGACCCGGGTGATGCCGACTTTTTTGCCCTTCAATTCCGTGATCTTCTTTAATTCCGGCTTTGCCATGAGCGAAAAGACCTGGCGGTTGGTCGCACCGGCGACTAGCACGATGTTCGCTCCCTTGAGACTCGCTTGGGCGGCGTTGGAGCCGTCCATAAAAGAAAAAGCAATTTCACCGGCAAGTATAGCCTGTATCCCTCTAGAGCTTGACGGAATATGGATCAATTCAACATCCAAACCATTTTTCTTGAAGAGACCTTCCTGCTTTGCCATGAACATGCCGCTCTGCGCGCCGGTCACGGCGGTCCAGTTGACGCGAACCGGTGTTTGAGCTGCCGCTGGTATTGCAGAAATGGCGATGAGAGTTATTAGACTCGATATCAACGCACGGGTTTTCATCCGATTCACTCCTCAAGATTTTTGCGTCCAGAGGCTATTAACAAAGACGCCACACTGAGTCAATTCATTCAATTCGGCAATTGGCATAGCTGGATAACCATGGTAGATAAGCCCCCATGAGCAAGAGAATTCATCTCACGTTGGCCGTTGGAGATTACGAAAGCATTCGTGCTTTGAAAGAAGGTTCAGTCAAGCCCGACGGCATCGAGCTTTCCGTCCTCACCGACATGACCTCGGATATCCGGCACTGGCGGATGTTGCGCAATCGCGAGTTCGACGTCGCTGAACTGTCCATGTCGAACTATTTGATGGCCAAATATACGGGTCTGCCGTTCATCGCCATTCCGGTTTTCCTGCATCGCCGCTTCCGCCATAGCTTCATCTATATCAACACCGCTAAGGGTATCACCAAACCGATGGATTTGACCGGCAAAAAAGTCGGCCTGCGCAACTTTCAAGCAACCGCCAATTTGTGGATCCGCGGTATTCTCGAGCATGAACACGGCGTGCCGCACCGCAGTGTCAATTGGTTCAAACAGGATGAAGAGGAAGTAGACTGGACGCCGCCGGCTGATTTGAAAATTCAACGCATAGCGCCGGGAAAAAGCGTCGAGAAAATGCTCGTGGAAGGCGAGCTGGATGCCCTCATTCACCCCGAATTGATTCAACCGATTCTCGATAAAGACAAAAGAGTAACCCGCCTATTCCACAATTATCGTGAGCTGGAAATAGACTATTACAAGCGCACGGGAATTTTCCCGATCATGCACGCCGCGGCGATCAAGCAAGCGGTCGTGGATAAGTATCCTTGGGTGCCGATCAATTTGATGCAGGCCTTTGAGGAATCCAAAAAAGTGGCGTACAAACGCATGGAAAATCCGCGGATTGTGCCGTTGGCGTGGTTCCGTCACTTTCAGGAAGAGGAAGAGGAAATCCTCGGTTCGGATCCCTGGGTCTATGGCCTCGGCGAAGTCAATCAGAAAGCATTGGCGACTCTGATGCAATATTCCCAAGAACAAGGCTTGCTTGGCAGAAAAATGTCTCTCGACGAACTGTTCGTTAACACTGAGGCGCATTCGTAAGTTATGGAAGTTGCTGTCATCGCTGGTGTTGGACCGGGAACGGGCGCGGCCCTAGGACGCGCCTTTGCTCGTGCGGGTTATGCGGTCGGCCTGCTTTTAGGTCGCGCCGAAACACGCAATCCGGTGGCCGAAGAAATTGCTGCCAGCGGCGGCCAAATCGGCACGCCAAGGCTGAGAGAGCGTGAGCCCAATCGGCCTGCGGAAACGGTCATCCCCCCCGAGCGGTATCGCGGATGCGGTCATCGCATGCCTGCGACAACCACGAACTGCTTGGTCACAAGAGATCGACATTCCCCCGCCGCCGAAAGCTTTTGATGCGACATCTTGGTTAACGTTGATCTTGCCCTAGTATTGGCGTAGATTTCCCCACATCTACTGGGTACGTCCACAAGTTACTCATGACATCGGCCAAGGAGGGGTTCATGTTTGGCAAGGGAGTATTCCAAGAAGAAGAGAATCTGCTCAGAGATATCATTCGCAGCATTGATAAGAAGGTCGACTATACGGCGAAAGAGGGCCAGGGATCGCGGTTCACTGTGCACGTCAAGCTAGGTAGTCATGAGGCCGACGTAATGCTTGACATTGAGGATTTGAAAGCCGCGAGGACTGACATGGTGCGGCGCCACCAAATTCGCCAGAAACTCAAAGCGCGTTGCGATCACTTAGACATGTCCCGCTATGCCCACGATATTCTTGGTTTGAAGCCAGCAAGGCTTTTACGGGCGTCGCCGAAACCAGAATTCACCCCGCAACGGAGCGGTTTCCGGCGTGGGCCAAGAAGATAGAATAGGAAAAGTCGACGAAATAGCGACAAAGCGTAATGACGAACGCGCAGCTTATACGGCGTGCCCTGGTTGAACATGGCCAGCTGATCATGCCCGGCGTCTATGACGCCTTGAGCGCAAAGATTGCTGCGCGCGCCGGCTTCGAAGTCATTTTTATTACCGGTTATAGCGTCTCGGCGACGCTCTTGGGCGAACCTGACTTTGGCCTGTTGACCCAGACAGAAGTAGTGGGTGCTGCGCGAAGAATCTGTTCAGTTGTGGATACCCCGGTGATTGTCGATGCCGACACCGGTTACGGCAACGCCATCAACGTCATTAGAACAGTACAAGATCTCATTCGCGCCGGTGCGAGCGGTATGTTTCTCGAGGATCAAGTCTGGCCTAAGCGTTGCGGCCATATGAAAGGAAAACAGGTCATTGCTCTCGATGAGCAGCTCAAAAAATTGACTGCGGCTGTAGAGGCAAAGGGAGATAGCGACTTTTTCATTGTTGCCCGGACTGACTCGCGCCAAGCATTGGGGCTCAATGAGGCGATCACTCGGGGGATTGCTTTTAAACAGGCTGGCGCCGATGCGGTATTCATCGAGGCACCGGAATCTAAAGATGAAATGAAAGAGATTTCTCAACAGGTACCGGGTCCATTAGTAGCAAATATGCTCGAACGCGGGGTAACGCCCCTCATGGGACCAACAGAACTAAAAGATCTAGGCTTTGATCTGATCGTGTGGCCGCTCGCGCCGCTCTATGCCGTCGCTAAATCCTTGACCGACGTCTACAGTACGCTACGGTGCAAAGGGTCGACCTTAGAGATTTTGGATCGCCTGATGCCATTCAATGAGTTTAATGGGATTGTCGGCTTGGACGAAAAATATGTACTCGACGCGAAGTACGGCAAAAGTTAGCGATGTCTTCTGTTATATTACGTAACGTGGTATTAGGCAAGTATTACAGTCTCATCGGCATCAGCACATAGAGATAGCTCTCAACACCGATTTTTCGAATAATCCCCGGGCTAAGTTCATCTTTAAGTTCGACATCAATCTCCCCATCACCGCCAAGCACGGCCAACACATCGATAAGGTAGCGAGCATTAAAACCGATCGATAGTGGCTTACCCTTGTATTCGGCCTCGATTTCTTCAACCGCTTCCCCTAAGTCCGGGTTGTTCGCTGAGATCGAGACCCGGCCATCGGCAAACTCCATTTTAATTCCCTTGTAGCGTTCGCTCGATAAAATTGATACACGCCGCAGTGCTTGTAGTAATTCATCATGTTCGACCTTGGCGATATGCGGATTACCTTTGGGTATGACTTTCGTATAGTCTGGAAAGTCACCGTCGATCAGGCGCATGAAAAGCTCAATTTTATCTTTAGTGACCAGCCCCATGTTATCCTTGAATCCCAAAGAGACCACGCCCTCGTCGCCGGTTTCCAGCAATTTTTTTAGCTCCGATAAGCCTTTACGAGGTAGGATCACGCCCTTTGTGAGGCCCAGGGAACCGACGGCTTTCTCTTCGAAAGCAAGCCGATGACCGTCGGTTGCTACCATTCTAACTGTCCCGCCATCGCCTTGCTCAATAAATACCCCGTTTAAGCTGTAGCGGGTCTCGTCTGTCGAAACCGAAAAAATCGTGCGCTCAATCATTTCGCGAATCGTCGAAGCCGGCGTTGTTGACAGAGATTTACTATCGAACTTTGGAAACTGGGGAAATTCCTTCGCCTCCATGCCGACAATTTTGAATACCGATTTTCCGCTGCGAATTTCCACCCAGTCGTTTTCTAGACGCTTGAGCTGAACCTGATCATCCGGCGCTTCTCTAATAATTTCGTAGAGCTTCTTCGCGTTAACGGTCACCGTCCCTTCTTTTGCCACGGCACCGTCGACTTCACCTCTGACCCCAACTTCCAGATCGGTCGCCGTAATACGAATCGAACCTTTCTGTGCTTCTAATAAGACATTGGCAAGAATTGGCATCGTGTTGCGTCGTTCCACAATGCTCTGTGTCCAATAAAGCGTTGCGAGAAGATCCCCCCGCTTGGCTTTAAATTCCATATTTCCTCCGCGTAACTCTTAGCTCTTTATATATATAAGAATTTAAGAAGTAATAGTAGGGCCTGTGAACAAAGCGGAGAAGGTATTTTGACGAGAAAAATCAGCAACGTAGCTTGTGGTTTATTCCTGCAGTCTGTGCCGCTTTAACACGGCAGACTGTCCAGCCACCGGCTATATGCACAGCCATGCACAGCGACGCTCACAGTTAACCACAGATTATTCACAATTATTTTCTTATGTTCAGGTTTCTTTCGAGCTTCTCGATGGTTTTCTGCATGTGCGGATCTTCTTTTATTTTACGTTCGATTGTTTTCGAGGCGTGAATCACCGTTGAGTGATCGCGGCCGCCGAATTTGTCGCCGATGCCGGGAAAAGAAGTTTCCGTGTGTTTGCGACATAGGTACATCGCAACCTGGCGCGGTAGCGCGATGTTCTGAGTCCGCCTTTTTGCTTTCAGATCTCCCATCCTGATATTGAAATAGTCACAAATGGTTTTTTGGATGTTTTCAACGGTTATCTCTCGCTGGGCACCCTTCAGGGTATTGCGCAATAGCTCCTTGGTCAGCTCGACGGTGATGGTTGCCTTGGTCAATGAAGAAAAAGCCCCGAGGCGCGTCAGCGAGCCTTCCAACTCGCGCACGTTCGAGTCGATGTTGGACGCTAGAAAAATTGCCACGTCGTGCGGCAGTTGAACACCTTCCACTTCAGCTTTCTTTTGCAAGATCGCAACCCGGGTTTCCATGTCGGGCGGCTGGATATCGGCGATCAAGCCCCATTCAAAGCGATTTCTTAAACGGTCCTCGAGTCCGGGGATCTCTTTGGGGAACTTGTCCGAAGTGATGACGATTTGTTTGTGAGACTCGTAAAGGGAATTAAAAGTGTGGAAAAACTCTTCTTGGGTTCTTTCCTTGCCGGCGATGAACTGAACGTCGTCGAGGATCAAAATATCCACGTTCCTAAATTTTCTCTTAAATTCGTCCATCTTATCCCTTCTAAGGGAGGCGATGAGCTCATTCATGAAGGATTCAGAACTTAAGTACACGACTTTCAGACTGGGATGTTGAGTCACCGAGTGATGGCCGATCGCGTTGACAAGGTGAGTCTTGCCCAGACCAACCCCGCCGTAAATGAAAAGCGGGTTATAGTGATCGCCCGGTTGGTTTGCCACTGCGACGCAGGCGGCATGAGCAAACTGATTACTGGCGCCGATAACGAAATTGTCAAACGTGTATTTCGGAATTAGGTTGGTGTTTCGCGGTGGTCTTTCACGTTCCTTTTCTTCCTTTTTGACGCTTCTATCGACAGTTGAACGGCTCTCGAGTTTCTCATTGATTTCAAAAACAACTCTTATTCTATCCTTTGCCAACGAACTCAAGACATCTTCGATTTGAATGAGATAATGCTCGGTGAGCCAATCGCGGAAAAATTTATTGGGAACCTCGAGGTTGATCTCGCTCTTACTCCTCGAGGCAAAACGAATCGGCTTGATCCACGTCTCGTAATTTTGTTTGCCAATTCGCTCTTTTACTTCGATCAGGGCTTGGTTCCATAACTCAGGCATAATAACACCACTAAGTCATTGAAAAATTGCGACAAAAGGTAAAATAGTTACACACAGAGTTATCCACAGTTGTGGATAACTCTGTAGACGCCAACTTTGTTTGGGTAAGAGGAAGTAACGACATAGCAATCGACACGACCAGACCATCAACCGTGCTTCAGCAACAAGTGCAGAGACAAACTGACCACTTACAGCGGGAAAATTTTTTCCCTCATTCTATCCAAAAAAATAAAATGAAAATAACACGCGCGAGATTCGGAAGGATTTGTAATAGTCCTTTTCAAATTTCTTTGCAAGAAAAAATATTCAAAACTTTTTTTCGCGCGTCTCTAATTTTCTTGACACCCTATTGCCGCGGTGCTAGCAACACTCGCTCATGCCCGTGAAACGATCGAGTCAGATTTTTCGTCGAGCGCTGAAGAGAATTCCAGGCGGTGTGAATAGCCCGGTGCGCGCATGGAAAGCTGTCGGTGGCAATCCTCTGTTTATTGTTCGTGGCAAAGGGAGTCACATCTTTGACGCGGATGGCAAGCGTTACATCGATTTTGTTGAATCGTGGGGACCGCTGATTTTAGGTCATGCCCACGCAAAAATTATTTCTGCCGTGAAACGTTGCGTCGTCAAGGGGACCTCGTTCGGGGCGCCGACCGAGGCTGAGGTCGAGCTAAGCGAATTCGTGTGTCAACGGATGCCATCGATTCAGAAGCTACGATTGGTCAGTTCGGGCACCGAAGCAACGATGAGTGCGCTCAGGCTCGCTCGGGCATTTACCCGGCGCATGAAAATAATTAAATTCGACGGCTGTTATCATGGCCACTCAGACGGTCTGCTAGTCAAAGCAGGTTCCGGTGTGGCGACCTTGGGGCTTCCTGACAGCCCTGGCATTCCAGGCGGATTCGCGCGCGAAACCTTATCAGCCAAATACAACGACATTATGTCGGTGCAAAGATTATTTGCGCGGCATCCGAAAGAAGTAGCCGCCGTGATTGTCGAACCGATATGCGGCAACATGGGTGTCATTCCGCCGCACGCCGACTTTCTCTTACAATTGCGCGACATGACAAAGCGCCGCGGGTCCCTTCTCATCTTCGATGAAGTCATCACCGGTTTCCGAGTAGCGCTCGGCGGCGCCCAACAAGTGTTTCATATTAAACCCGACCTCACCTGTTTGGGCAAAATACTGGGCGGCGGCTTCCCATTAGCAGCTTTTGGCGGGTGTCGTGAAATAATGGATCTGCTCGCGCCGGTCGGGCCGGTTTATCAAGCGGGGACGCTTTCTGGAAATCCCGTCGCTGTCACGGCCGGGATGACAACTTTGAGCCTGTTGGCCCGCCCCGGCACTTACGAAGTCTTAGAGAGCAAGGGACAAAAACTCGAAGCAGGGTTCAGATCGATTCTCAATAATTACGCTATTCGAGCTGCGATAAACCGATTTGGCTCTATGATGACGTTGTTCTTCGGCGTCGATCAAGTCGTCACTCCGGATGAAGCGCGAAAATGCAATCGCCAGCAATTTTCCAGATTTTTTCACGGCATGCTCAAGCGGGGAATTTATTTGCCGCCGGCGCCGTTTGAAGCGATGTTTGTTTCGCTGGCCCATGCCAATTCCGACTTAAACGAAACAATCGCCGCGTTCGACGACTGGGCCAAAAGGGAAACAGCAGGTTGACCCCCTCAGACCTTCATGTTAAAAAACCACCGCAGTGGGGAATGTCGGGGATCGCCCCAATAGCCGGCAAAACAATCAAACTCACTTCCTGCGCCGAGCAGGCCTGTATCTAGGAGTTGCTTTCGAGCTGCCAGGCACGATTTTGGGAGGCCTGGTCGTGGGCTACTTCATGGATAATTATCTCGGCACCTCTCCTTGGTTCCTCATTGCGGTGACCGCGATCGCATTTGCCGGCGCCTTCGTGAGGTTGGTGAGGTGGGTTAAGTTTTTTGCACGCGAGCGAGATGGAAGCCGCAGCGAAAAAGACGATACTGCGAATTGAGCTGTGGCAGGGGCTCATACTGTTCACACTGCTCGTTACCCTAAGACGGACGGGGTGGGTTGATCCCAAAGCGCTCGTACTTGGCGGCGTTTTTATGGGGATCAATTTTTTTTTGCTGAGCTACGGCGTCGCTTGGGTGCTCACGCCACTGGCGGGCAAAGGTCGAATACGCGCTGGTGTGGGATTGTTGGTTCTAAAGATCATTCTTTTTCTGGGTCTTTTAACGACGCTTTTCTTCCGCTTTGATTTAGATGCGATCTCATTTGCCCTAGGTTTCTCGACGTTGATCATCGCAATTCTTGTGGAAGTTTTGCGAAAAACGAGCGTAGTGGCGCGGTAGAATAAATGGAACACCCATTTACATGGTATAACTTGCTTCCGGAAGGATTGCAGCATTCGTTCGGCGACCACACTTTTTTCGCCATTGTGGCGGGAATTTTATTAGTCCTTTTCGCGATACAAGCACGCAGCGCGCTCGCCAAGGCTCAGGACTCTGTGGTACCGACCGCCGAATTGGGCTCGCGTAACGTCGCCGAGCTCTTGGTGCAGCTCGTGGTCAGCCTAAGCGATCAAATCATCGGCAAGCAAGGACGGAGATACGTGCCGTTCTTTGGAACGTTTTTCATTTTCATCCTGTTAAGCAATTTACTTGGGCTTTTCCCTGGTTTTGCGCCGCCGACCGGCAACTTGAACACCACACTCGGTTTGGCTCTATGCTCCTTCCTCGGCTACAACATCATTGGCGTGCGCGAACAGGGCCTGGTCTACTTCAAGCACTTCCTGGGACCCATGACGAGTCTTCCCGGGGGAACCTTCATTTCGAAACTGGCTTTCGTCCCCGTGCTGTTAATTTCGATGGTATTTTTTCTTATCTTGGAGCTCTTCTCTCATGTTTTCAGGCCGGTGTCTTTGTCTCTGCGTCTATTCGGCAACATGATGGGAGACCATGAGGTCATCACAGCGTTTATTACCCTAACTAAAGTCGTTATACCCGTCGCATTTTATTTATTGGGAACACTTGTTTCGGTTATTCAGGCATTCGTTTTCACCCTGTTGAGCATGATCTATGTTGCTTTGGCGATAAGCCACGGACACGACGAGGAACATGGACATGACGCACATCAATCACATCACTAAACGACGGGCCGCTCGGTAGCAGATGAGGATAGAGGAGTGGTAGGCCGCGTTCGTTGGAAAGGAGGAGAAATGAAAAGGGTGTTGGCATTTTTCGCCGCGCTTTTTATGAGCCTTATGGCGACTGGAGTGGCTATGGCTGCTGACGTCGCCGGCACTGATTCAAAGAGCGCCGCAATCGCTATTTCGGCTGGCCTGGCGGTCGCCATTGCCGCGTTCGGCGCCGGATTGGGCCAGGGCCGTGTCGGCGCCGCCGCCATGGAAAGCATCGGGCGCAATCCGAACGCCGCCGATAGAATTTTCCTGCCGTTGGTGCTGACTCTCGCGCTACTCGAAGCGTTGGCTCTTTACGGCTTCGTTATCGCGATTCTTCTGCAGGGTAAGATCTAAATAGCGGGTTCGGTGGAACCGCCTTACCAAAGGGGCAAGGAGAAAACTCCTTGCCCCTTTTTATTTGCCGGGAAGCTCGACTGTGTAAAGATGGACCTGGGTGTAGCGCAGCAGCTCGTCTAAGGTGTGAAGTTTGTAAGCCTTTTCGTAAAAGATTTCTTTGATCCCGGTATTTACCAGCACTTTGAGACAATGAATGCACGGTGTATGAGTGATGTAGATTGCTGCGTCTTTGATGCTGGCGCCATTTTTTGCCGCCTGGGCAATGGCATTCATTTCCGCGTGGATGGTGCGAAAGCAGTTCTGCTCTGTTTCTCCATTGGGTGTTTTGGATTCATATATGAGACAGCCGACGTCGGTACAATGAGGCATACCCGCCGGCGCGCCGTTATACCCCGTGGCAAGAATGTTTTTATCGCGTACGATCACCGCGCCAACTTTAGCCCGCGCACAGGTCGACCGCTCAGCGACCTGTTGCGTGATAGTCATGAAATATTGATCCCAGCTCAAACGTTCGCTCATTTTTAATCTCCGGCGAATTTATTTCGCTAAAACGATCTCGACCTTATCGCCGATTTTTGCCCCAATGCGTTGCTGCGCATTATCCTTATAAGCAGCGATTTCGACCACGTCCCAGCTATTGATAAGGGCAACCAATTCTCCTTCGCGAGCCGAGGCATAATGCTGTGCCAGGCCGTGGATTGTGGCAGATCTCACGGCGATGTCGAGTCGATCACCTGGAAATCCTGTCAAATCATGCTGGCGAATGTTTGTAAACAGGTTGCCAAAACTGTCGATGTAGACGATTTCACCTTCGATGCTGCGGCCTTGGCGCGCGACTTCGGGCAATGCCAGTTTGACGAAATTTTCCGACGCTTCGCCCAAGGCCGTCGGCGAAACACCAACGGAAAGATGAGCCGCAACCGGCGCGAAAATGTCCCGGCCGTGAAATGTCGTGCCGGTTCGTTTCAGATGGTAAACCGGATTAGAGAGATGCACAATATGAGTCGGCTCGATATTTTCCACTGCCAAGCTTAGGACGCCGTTATCTGGACCGATAAAGTAATTACCGTCCCCTTCGATCAGCAGCGGCCGGCGCGCGCTGCCAACGCCGGGGTCAACGACAGTGACATGAATCGACCCACGCGGAAAAAATCGAACGGAATGGCGCAGGGTCAGTGCGCCGGCAAGGATATCCTGCGGCGGAATTCCGTGAGTTATGTCAATGACATGCGCTTGCGGATTGATGCCGGCAATAACGCCCTTCATGATGCCGACAAATGAGTCCTTTGGACCGAAGTCTGTGGTAAGCGTAATAAGCATGCCGCAATTACAAATAACAGGCCCAATCTAAGCAAAAAAGTCTACTCGCGTAAAGCTGGCCCTAGTCAGCGAACCACCGGGCGGGATATGAAATTCCATCGCCTCGCAAAAGCTTGATTCCACGGGAGTGTTCCGATTCGCGTCTTTCGATCGCTGTTGCATAAGAACTGCGCGCTTTTCTGGTCGAGCGATCTGATCGCGTCGGTCGGTCAGTTCGTCCGCGAGGTCACGCTCTATTGGCTTGCCTATGAGATCACCGGGTCGGCCTTGGCATTGGGCATTCTCGGTTTTTGTGAGGCAGCGCCGCGCCTTCTGTTCGGCGCCGTGGGCGGCGTTATCGTCGATCGCTACGATCGTTTGCGCTTGCTCACGGGCATTCAGTTTATCTGTTGCCTGCCGGTGCTGGGTCTCGCGATTCTTTACTTTACGGGTATCTTGGCGTTCTGGCATATTACGGTATTGGAGACCCTGTGGGCGACCATCCGTAGCATGAATCCGACCGCCGGCCAATCCATGTTGCGGGATCTCGTCCCAGTCGGAGCTGATGAGCGCCGTGTCGCTTTACTCCATTGGCTTCAATTTCGCCCGCATCGTCGGTCCATCGATCGGCGGCGTGTTGATCCTCTGGATCGGTGTCGGCGGTTGTCTCGTCGTTTATGCCGTTAGCTTGTTGATCTCGGCAGTGGAATTGCTCGGAATCCGCCTGGCGACCCGTCCGTCGGGAAGGACAGGACAAAATGTCCTGCAGGAATTTTTTGCTGGCTTACGCTACGTCGCCGCTACGCCAATGATTCTCGCCAGCACCGTTGCCGCCTACGTCATCAGCGTTAAGGAGCGGGTTTCAGTTTGGACCGCGCAGACGTTCCACTATCTCTACGGCCTCAGCGAGATGCGCCGGGTCCGTGGTTCCCAGCACAAGGGCGTCAATGAACGGCTGGCGGAGCACGAACTCGATGGCCGGCCCGGCCTTTAGATGACCGCTAAAAAGTCCCTTGATCACCAGTACACCTAGGCCGCCACTATGAACCTCTGCGAGGGCTTCGGCGAGGGATGACTCTTTTTGATTAAAGGGAGCCATGACGACGTCGAGGGTGTGAGACGCTGCGAAAATACCGGCTTTGGTTTTCGCTGAAATTCCCGCGGCGCGGATTTTGCCACTTTTTTTAAGACGCGCAAGCGCATCCACAGCGTCGGTTTGCGTCAGAATCTCGACGTCACGGCCATCGGAATGCAATAGCAAGATATCGATACGATCAGTGCGCAGCCTTCGCAGGCTCTTCTCCGCGCTGGCAGTGATCGCCGGTGCCGAAAAATCATAGATAGAGCGGCCGTTGACATACTGCTCGCCGCATTTCGTGCAAAGTACGATCTCATCTCGATAGCTTTCTATGAAAGCGCCGAGCCGCCGCTCGCTCTCGCCATAGGCCGGTGCGGTGTCGATGAGGTTTACACCCAATTGATGGGCGGATTGGAGCAACGCAGTGACCTCTTGGTCGGATGGCAGTGCAAAAATTTCTGGATACTTGACGTCCGTATTTCTACCGAGCTTTGTCGTTCCAAGCGCGACTGGACTGACGGCCAGTCCGGTACGCCCTAGTTGACGGGGAACCATTCGGCCTCCTCCCAGGGATAACGCGCCACCTCCGGCTTGGACCATGGCGGTGTTTCATCATAGCCGCCCGGTGCCTTGAGATCGAGGCGTAAAATTTCGAAGACTTCTTCGGCTAAGATGGGCACCATCGATAGCTTAGTCGGCCAGGCGACCACTTTACCCGGCGCGACCCGACTAACGTGGACTCCGCTTGGTCGCCTGTGCGCCGCGGTGCTCGCCTCCGCGCGGACAGCGCGGTAAATGGCGATCTCGGCCCGTCTTAAGTCGAGACGTGGTAGCCAGCGGCGAATTTCGTCCAGCGCCAATCGGCGCGCGACCGGGGCATTTTCTTCACCAGCGAGTCGCTCCGCGATCTCCCCGCCGATTTGCCAAAGCCCCGGGACTGGGGTGGTTATCGTGAGCCCGGTTTTGCCGCCGACAACGCAGTGACCGAAGAGCCGAGGCAGGTCTCCGCGCAAAAGTACCATGCCGAGCGGGCGGCGTTGCATCAGCTCTGCCGTCATGCCGGCGCGGCGCAAGAGTTCGCCGTTTCCCACGCCAGCCGCCAGCACAATCGCGTGCGGCTGGAGACGGACATCGCGAACCCGCACTTCCTCCGCGGAGAATTGCAGCGAAGCGGCATCATACAAAAAAATCGCATGCCGATGGTGAGCCGCCAGTGCACCCAAGAACGCCCCTGTTGAAATAACCGGCTCAGCGAGCGCATAGACCGCCAAAGCCGCGTCACCCAGTGCCTCAGGCCAATCGGTCTTCGAAAGTTTTTCGGGACGAGTTGCTAAAAGGCCGATCTTGGCCGCAAAGGCCATGCCCCCCCATGATTGGAGCCACGCGACGGCGGAGTTCCGCGGCAGCCAAAGATGGCAACGGTCTGAAAGGATCTCCGTGTCAGCGAGATAAGGTTCGAGCTTACCCGTTAGGCTGCGCCGCCATCGGTCGGGCATCAGGCTTGTCGCCCGCACCGCCTCGAAGTCGCGCACGCCGCGCAGCGCATATTTTCCGCCGCCATGAATGATGCCTTGCGCCTGGATCGTCTGTCCAGCGCCGAGGGCTTTCGATTCCAACAGAATCGCGTGATAACCAGCGCGGCGAATGCGATCGAGGCACCACAGGCCGGCAGCCCCGCCACCGAACACGAGAACGTCTAATTGCATCTCGACTTTGAGTGATCGCCTGTCTCAACAGCGATCGCCGGGTCAAACGCTGGGGATTCGGCCGGGAAAGAGCGTCTGATCGACGACGTCACAGATCACATGGCCGACTAGGATGTGCGTTTCCTGAATGCGCGGGCTGTTCTTACCTTCGGAGACACGCAAGAGATAATCGACCTTGGTGGCCATTTTACCGCCGCTTCCGCCGGTTAAACCGACGGTGGAAATCTTTTGTTCTCTGCAGGCGTCGATGGCGGCGATCACATTAGCGGAGTTACCGCTGGTCGAGATCGCGAGCGCCATGTCGCCCGGCTTCCCAAGCGCGCGCACCTGTTTGGCGAAAATTTGCGAATAGTCGTAATCGTTAGCGATGGCGGTTAGCGCAGAAGTATCAGTTGTCAGTGCGATGGCCGGCAGCGGCGGTCGTTCGATCAAGAAGCGGTTAGTAAACTCCGCAGCGATATGCTGCGCATCCGCCGCGCTGCCACCGTTGCCGAAAACCATTAGCTTGTTGCCGCGGCGAAAACACTCGCTGACGGCGTCGATGGCACTCATGAGTGTTTCCAGATTATCCCTCAGGAAGGCTTGCTTGACGCGAATGCTTTCATCAAAGGCTTTGGTAATGGCGTCTTTCATGAACTCTTCTCGTAATGCTTGGCCATTTGACTCTTGACGCCTCGTTTCCCCAAGGCTTCTTCGAACCACTGGCGGACGACGGGCTCTTCGTCAGCGTATTCGATCTGTGAGCCGCCCTTCTTGCGGTCGACCGCGCCTTGATAATTTTTCCTGACACCGTGAAATTTCTTGCTGCCGAAAGCGCGTAAAGCCAGATAACGCGCTGGTTTGTCGCCGGCATTAAAATGCTGATGCCACCAGTTCTCCGGCGGCACTACCATACTGCCTTCGTGCCAATCATATTTATTGATTGCCGCTCCGTCCGGCCAAATCAAAGAATAACCGTCCCCGCTGAGTATGATCACATGCGCGCCGGCGCCGTGGCGGTGGGCCTTTTTGTAGGTTCCGACCGGGAATTCGGATATATGACACGCCGTGGTGTTTTCCGAAAGCTCGAACTTGATGTTGGTGCCGCCAGCGCCGCGTTCGTTGTACTCCATTAACTTGAAACTGCGAGCGTCGGGAACGAAATTGGTTTCCCAGACGTTGCCCGCGAACTTGAAACCTTTGTAGTCTCCGCCGTGGAGCATACCTTCGTCATTGAAATAACCTTGACGCGCGTCGAAGCGATCAGTGAAGGCAAAATCGTTGTGAAAGATAAAATCCAGATTATGCAACAGGTTAATCATCGTCGGCGCGGTGGTGACCGCGAGGTAGCGCGCCGATTCACTGCCGCTGCCATTAAAGAGCTGGTGCCAGGCATTGAGCGGCGGTGAAAAGAGCGAGCCCGCCTGCCACTCGAACGTCTGTTTGTGATCGTCGCGGTTCCAAACCGTGGTCGCGCCGCGCCCGCTGATGACGTAGATGGATTCCTCGAACAGTTGGCGCTGCGGTTTGAGGTTCTTACCCGCCGGGATCTCACAGATATAACAGTTGTTTACCTGACCCGCCCCTTCCATCTGCAGAAACGCGCCGTTGCCACCTTTGCGTTCCCACCATTCCAACTTTACGTCGCGGATATCCTCGACAAAGAAGGTCTTGATAACCGGGATACCCTCTTCTTCCACCCACCTGTCGTAACTGGTCTTGGTGCCGTCAGCGACTGTCGGGGATTCTGGGGTGTTAGGTTTAGCCATGATCTCTCCGCCCTGAAAGTGTGGAAATTTTTACCACAGCGCCCACCCAAGTGAAAGCGGAGCTCAACGGCGAAAGAAGGCTTGAATGTTTTCGACAACGCTTTCTTGCTGCGCCGGCGTCAGCTCGGGATAAAGAGGTAATGCCAATACTTGGCGCGCAGCAAGTTCCGCCTGCGGAAAGTCGCCCTTTTTGTAACCGAGATCGGCAAAGCAAGTCTGTACGTGCAGCGGCACAGGATAGTAAATCTCGCTTTGAATCCCCTGTTCCGCGAGGAATTGTTTTAGCTCATCCCGGCGCTCGGCGCGGATGACGTAATTATTATAGACGTGAGATTTGTCGGCGGTCGTCGACGGTATGCTTATCAACCGATTACCAACGACTCCACTTTGTCGAAACAGTTGGTTGTACTGATTCGCCTTTTGAATTCTCAGGTCGCACCAGGCTTCTAAGTATTTCTGTTTCACCGCCAGGACGGCGGCCTGAAGTGAGTCCAGACGGGAATTGATGCCGATTAATTCGTGGTAGTATTTTTCACTCTCGCCGTGCATACGGAGCATTCGAAGCTTCTGAGCAACCTCCTTATCATTCGTCGTCGCGAGGCCGCCGTCACCAAAACCACCGAGAGTTTTGCTCGGGAAAAATGAGAAGCAGCCGAGGTCGCCGATGGTGCCGGCGAACTTTGTTTCACCGGCAATCGACATGCGGGCGCCGCAGGCCTGGGCAACATCTTCGACGATGTGAAACTCATACTTCCCAGCAAGTGCGAGGAATTCACCCATCGCGCAACACTGGCCGAAAAGATGAACCGGCAAGAGCGCTTTGATGCGCAATCCCGTCCGAATATCGACCGCGTGGCCGTTCTGAGTTCGTCCCCGCTCGACAAGTAGCCGCTCGACGCCCTGGGCCGAAAGTAGATAGCTATCGCTGTCAATGTCGACGAATAGCGGCTTCGCGCCGAGACGAGTGATCGCTGAGACTGTGGAAAAAAATGTAAACGGCGTCACGATGACGCCATCACCCGGGCCGACTCCCAGCGTCATAAGCGCTAGTAAGAGCGCATCGCTGCCTGAGGCGACGCCGATGGCAAAGCCGCATTGAAGGTACTGCGCCATCTGTTTTTCGAAACGTTTGACCACTGGGCCGAGGATGAATTGCTGCGAATCCGTGACTTCATCGATGGCCATGCGCACCTCTTCGCGAATTTTGCCATGCTGCGCGCGCAGGTCGACGATAGTGATCTTGTAAGGACCTAGGCTAGACACTGGTCTTGACCGCAGGGGACTGGCCCTTGAGCGCGCTTTCGGCAACTTCAGCCAGGAGCTGATCGTGCTCGTGGTCTAGGGCGAAGACGCGGAACTGAACAACTTTGGATGGAATGAATTCAAACAGCTCGGCGAGCGATTCCTTGGTGATCTCGCCGCTGGAAGGGTCGAAGATATGGATCTGTTTCTTGCCCATGGCGAAGGGATTTTCCGGACGCGGGTCCTGGGTTGCCATGTCGACGCGAAAAATCAAGTCCCGTGTCGCCGCCGGTAGGGCCGAGCGGATGCGCTTTTCCCAATCCGTGTCTTGAATGAGCGCCACGCCGTAGCGGAGCTCATTGAGGGACAGCGTGCGGTCGTAGGCCATCTTCCATTTCACCTCACGGTGCAGGACGGTTTCCCACTCTTTCCCTAAGCTCTCCAGCTCGCCCTTACCGCGTCGCCAGCGTGACACCTCTTCGAGCAGCGACCAGTCGGTCAAGTAGAGATACTCTTCCATACGGTCCAGAGGATTGCCCGGAAATAGCACCTTCATGGTTTCCGGAAAGATTTCTCTTAGATGCAAGTCGATGGCACGGGTCGTACGGTGATAATAGACATTGGTGTACAGGTAGAGCCGGGCATTGAGGAAAGTGGTGAGAGCACCGTTGCCAGCTTTATGCACCGTGAGCCCTTTGGGGGTGAAGAAGGTATAATGCATCAGCCGCTCGCGGTCGATCGGGCCGGGATGAACCCCACACATGTAGGAATCGCGCGACACGTAGTCTAGATTATCAAAAGTAAAAATGCCGCCGGTCAGCGGTTGGAGAAAGCGCACCCACTTCGCTTTGCGGTTATCCTCCCTGCCATTCTTTTTGATTGGGAACGCGACATCTTCGGGTCGCAATTCTTCACCAGCAGCGAACGAACCGCTCGGACTACGGCGCAGCTGGCGGATGATATCGCCAAGGTGTTTTTGAATGATGGTCTGACCCAGGTCTTCGTGTGTGAGATCGTAGTTGCAGAGAAAATTATCATCAAAAAAATGGCCGAAAGGTCCGTGCCCGATATCGTGCAGGAGCCCGGTAACGCGCATGTATTCTTCGATAAAGGGCGCCGATGGACACTCATCACCCAGGACTTTGTGCAGTGAGGGGTAGAGATGCTTGCCAAATTCCCCCGCCAGATGCATGGCGCCGAGCGAGTGCTGAAACCGGCTATGCTCCGCCGACGGATAGACCCACCGGGCACTCTGCAGCTGATAGATATAGCGCAGACGCTGCACCCAAGGAGAATCGATGAGCGCCTTTTCAGTTACCTCGCCTTTGTTTTCGGGCACGGTGAACTGGATGTAGCGGTGAATTGGGTCGGCGATCAGGGCCGTGCCGCCGTATTCATAATCGCTGAGTTGTGTCATGTTCTCGCTTGACTCCGCATTCCAACCACGGTTGTCGGAGTACTGGCCTCAAAGTTCAAATATGACCTGGGCGGTCCACCGGTTACCGGTCTTTTCCATGCGGCTCTTGTGAAACGCTACCGCGCCGATTTCCTGCTTGATCTCGTGGCGGTCCGGGTCAATCTTCTCGCCGCAAACTTCCGCCTTGACGACGGTATCTCTGACCTCGCGAATGTTAAACTCCTTGAGCAAATAGCCGCTGCCTTGATAGAGGTAGAGTAACTCGCGCATCCAGTTTACCATCAAATCATCGCGATCGGTTCCTTCGACCTCCAATGCGACGTGCTCTTTAATCTCGATTTTCTCGACGTCGGCCATCACGTCAAATAGCGCAAAGGCCGAGTTGGCGAAGAGGTCGGCTTGAGAACCACCGATAACTCGTACCGCCAATTCAGATTGACGCCTGGTTACACGGTATTTGTTTTGGGTCTCCACTATTCGTCAGCCCTTGAAGTTGAGCCCGCGTAGATTCTCCGCATCGGCGGAGTCAGGGAGTAGCGAGCGTCGACCAGAGAAATCATCGTCCAAAAGTTGCCGGATTTCCGCGCGGCCATAGCATTGAACACAAGTGAGAATATCGATCGGCTGAATTAATTTAAGATATCGGAGGGGTGGCGCGTCTGGTTTAGGATTTAGGAAATACTCCCATTGGCTGTAACCCGTGTGAAGTAGATAGTAGTCGACCTCATAACTCTTCTGAGTATGGGTGGTTCCCAGAACCTCTCTGCCGCAGTGATAACACTGCATTGACCCTCTATTTATACCCGGTTTATTAGGCTCGCCGCAAACCCGGCGCCAAAACCGTTGTCGATATTGACGACTGTGACACCGGCGGCGCAGGAATTGAGCATTCCCAGTAAGGCCGCAATTCCGTGGAAGCTCGCGCCGTAACCTACGCTCGTCGGCACAGCGATCACCGGCTTATCGATCAATCCGGCGACGACGCTGGGTAACGCTCCTTCCATGCCTGCGACGACGATGAGCACACCGGCGTCGGCCAGGCGCGCTCGGTTTTCAAGCAGCCGGTGAATGCCAGCAACGCCAACATCAAACAGTTTTTCTACTCGGTTACCCATCATTGTGGCAGTCAAGACCGCTTCTTCAGCGACAGGAATATCGGAAGTGCCGGCGGAGACGACGAGCACCGTGCCTTTGCCGATTATCGTAACTGGTTTCCGAACCCAGGTAGCGGCGCGGGCGGCGCGGTGAAATTTGAGCCCCGTGTGGAGCTTTCTTAGCTGCGCGATCTTTTCCCGGTCAAGCCGCGTTATCAAGATATTTAATTCACGCCGGCGCATGGCGCGCACAATGGCGGCAATGTCTCCGGCTTCCTTCCCTTGGCCTAGTATAACCTCGGGGAAACCCTGACGCAGCGCGCGATGGTGATCAACCTTAGCGAAACCGAGATCTTCAAAGGGTAAGTGGTGTAGCCGTGCGACAGCCTTCGCGACGGTAATTTTTTGCCGCCGCACTTGCTCAAGTAACTCTACCAGTCGCTCGGAGTCCATCAGTTTATTCTAATCGTTCGCGGATTGGCGGACCACTACTTTTTAAAGTGATCGTGCCCTTTGAAGCGAGTCGATACTAACTTGCCGCAACTGTCGAGAACGGTAATTCCTCGGTTTGCCGTGACGCAGGTACCTATTTTAGTGATTGCTAGGCCGACGCGCCGTTCCAGTTTTTCTATCCGCGAGTGATCTGACGGTCGCGCGCAAAACAGAAGCTCATAGTCCTCACCACCGGTGAGGGCGTAGTGTGTTCCATCCCGCCCGGCAATTGCACGATAAGCACGAGAGAGCGGCAGTCGCGTCTCCCAAATCACTGCACCGGTATGGCTGGCTCGACAAATGTGCCCCAAGTCCTGCAGCAAGCCGTCGCTCACGTCAATCATCGCCGTCGCCAGTTTTTGCTGCGCCAAGAGCACACCGGCCGCAATCCTTGGGGTGGGCTGATGATGACGTTTGAGCAAATGGGCAACCGGGCTCTTCTGTTTCATTCCCGGCGATTTTCGCCGCAAAAGGTTTAATCCCACTGCTGAGTCGCCTAAGGTTCCGGTGACGTAGATGTCGTGCCCTACTTTAGCGCCGCTTCGGCGAACTGGCTGCGGAGGGGGGCGACCGATGACACAGACCGATATGATCAGTGATCTGGCAATGTTGGTGTCACCGCCCACGATCGAGACACCACACTGGCGAGCTAGCGTGTTAATGCCGCGGTACAAATTGTCGATATCGTTACTGTCAAAACTCACCGGAATCCCGAGCGAAAGAATGGCGTACGCCGGCACGCCGCCCATCGCTGCGATGTCGCTTAAATTAACGGCAAGAGATTTATAGCCGAGGTTAAAAAGCGAAGTCCATCGCAAGTCGAAATGAACGCCTTCAATCAGCAAATCTGCCGTGACGAGAGATGACCCAGATGAATTGGCTACCCAAGCTGCGTCGTCACCGATGCCGATGCGTACTCCAGGGCCAGCGGGCACGGTGCCTCGAATTCTGTCGATGAGGCCGAATTCTCCGAGCTGACTTAATTTCATCAGGACGAATCGAGAACCTTGCGAAGTGAGACGATGATTTCGAGAGTTCTTCGAAAGCGACCGGAAATGCGGTAATTGCGATAAATTTTTTGTGTGACTCTTACGGTCGCAGCGGAATGGAACTTTCCCGTCGACCCTTGTGAAGGGGTCGGTCGCTGCGCTTCGACGATTTTTTCTTTCCGGGCTGAAGCCGCGCTTTTGCGGCCAACAAGCGGCGCTTGCCCGCTGAGTTTCCCCGTCCCATTAAAGAAACTTTTAGGACATCGGACATGTTTTCTGCGATGACCCAGTTCAGCTTACGGCGCAGCACCTTCGGGACTTCATCCAAGTCCTTCTCGTTGCGATCGGGAATGATGATCGTCTTCATCCCGGCGCGAAACGCCGCCAAGGATTTTTCTTTAAGCCCGCCAATGGGCAGGACTCTACCGCGTAGCGTGATCTCTCCGGTCATCGCAACATCGCGGTTGACCGGCCTCTTGGTCAGCGCGGAAATTAGCGCGGTGGCCATGGTGATGCCGGCTGAAGGCCCGTCCTTTGGAATCGCCCCGGCCGGAACGTGGATGTGAATGTCTAGCTTCTGATAAAAATCCTCCTCGATCCCCAATTTCTTCGCGTGTGCGCGTGCATAACTTACCGCTGCCTGGGCTGATTCTTTCATGACATCGCCAAGCTGACCGGTGAGAGTTAAGTTGCCGCGTCCGCGCGACAGCGACGCTTCGACATAAAGAATCTCACCGCCGGTACTGGTCCAAGCCAGGCCCGTGGCGACACCGATCTCGTGGTGTTCCTGCTCGGCTTCCGGCAGGAATTTTGGCGCACCGAGGAAGGAATGGATGTTGGCCCGCGTGATTCGAGTCAGCTCGTTTTTCCCTTCGGCTACTTTGCGGGCTACCTTTCGGCAAATCGAAGCCAGCTCGCGTTCCAAATTCCTTAGGCCCGCTTCCTTGGTATATTCCGCGATGATGCGGAGCACCGCGTCATCGGAGATCTCCAAGTGCTTGACCGAGATGCCGTTGTCGTCCAATTGGCGTGGAATCAGATATTTGCGGGCGATCTCCAGTTTCTCTTCGTTGGTGTACCCGGAAAGCTGGATGACCTCCATGCGGTCTGCCAAGGCTGCCGGCACGGGATCGAGCAAATTCGCCGTGCAGATAAAAAGCACGTTGGAAAGGTCGAAGGGCAGATTCAAATAATGATCGCTGAAGGCATGGTTTTGTTCTGGATCCAGGACTTCCAGTAACGCCGCGGATGGATCGCCGCGAAAATCGGCGCCGACCTTGTCGATTTCGTCGAGCATGAAAACCGGATTATTCGAGCCAGCCTGTTTGATGCCCTGGATGATGCGCCCTGGCAACGCGCCGACGTAGGTACGCCTGTGACCACGTATTTCCGCTTCATCACGCACGCCACCGAGGGAGATGCGCACGAAATTGCGTCCCAACGCGCGCGCAATGGATCGCCCCAATGAAGTTTTGCCTACCCCCGGAGGGCCGACGAAGCATAAAATCGGCCCTTTAATTTTGCGCCGAAGTTTGTTGACGGCGAGATATTCAAGGATTCGCTCTTTGATTTTCTCTAGATCATAGTGGTCTTCGTCAAGGACCTCTTTGGCCTTCTTGATGTTCAAATTGTCTTTGGTCTTTTTGCTCCACGGCAAGTCAACGAGCCAGTCGAGATAGGTGCGCACTAGTGATGCCTCGGACGACTCCGGGTGCATCTGTTCAAGGCGGCGCAACTGCTTGTCCGCCTCGCGCTTGACCTCCGTCGGCATCTTGGCCTTTTCGATTTGCTTTTTGACTTCGTTGAGCTCTTCGGCGCGCTCATCGCCTTCGCCGAGCTCCTGCTGAATCTGCTTTAGCTGCTCGCGCAAGTAGTAATCTCTCTGGGTCTTGCTCATCTCCTCCTTGGCCTGATTCTGAATGCGCGCCTGCATTGTCGATAATTCCAACTCGCGGGTCAGCAGCTCGTTGACTTTCTTCAAACGCTCTATGGGGTCGAACACTTCCAAGATCGCCTGGCTTTCTTCGATTTTGAGTCTTAGGTTCGACGCGACTAAATCCGCCAAGACTCCGGGATCACTGATGTTGTCTGTCACCATCACGATTTCCGGCGGCAGATTCTTGAGATTCAAAATTTGCTCGATCTTTTCTTTCGCCGTGCGCATCAGCGCCTCGACCTCAATGGGCACTTCTGCCAAGGTTGGCTCGATGACCTTGCGAATTTTGACTTCAAAAAATGGCCGTTCGCGCAGGTAGGTGTCGACCTCGCCCTTAGCCAAACCTTGGACTAGAATCTTAACCCGTCCGTCAGCCAATTTGAGCATGCGCATGATCGAGGCAATGGTACCGACGCGGTGGACGTCTGCGGGACTGGGATTTTCCTCTGCGGAATTGATTTGCGAGACCAGAAAAATCAAGCGGTCTCGCGACAACGCCTCTTCGACGGCACGAATCGACACATCGCGACCAACAAACAGGGGCAGCATCATGTAGGGATAGATGACGATGTCGCGGATCGGCAAGAGCGGCAGGACATCGGGAATCTCAACTTGAGAACCTTTGTTATCCGGACTCTCAGCTTTCCATTCAGTCTCGCTCATGATGACTCCAATCTATCTGACAACTTATTCGGAGCAGCACCCGGCGTCAACAAGAATCCTTCCCGAAACGGTTTTCTTGCCGCGCAAACTCTACTGGGCGTTGGTAAAAAATTGTGCGGTTAGCCGAATAATTCCTTCATCTTGTCGATGAATCCCTTAGCTAGGGGATTGAACTCTTCACCGCCAAGTTCTGCGAACTCTTTCAGTAGGTCTTTTTGCTTGGCTGTCAGCCGCGTGGGAGTTTCCACGGTGACACGGACATGTTGATCGCCTTGGTGATATCGCTGAAAGTCCTTGACTCCTTTACCCTTCATGCGAAATACTTTGCCTGACTGTGTGCCAGGCGGGATTTTCATTTTGACCTTACCTTCCAATGTCGGCACGTCGATTTCCGCACCGAGAGCCGCTTGCGCGAAACTAATCGGTACATCGCAAATGATGTCGAGGTTGTCACGGACAAAAATCGAATGAGGCTCCACATGGAGGACAACGTATAGATCCCCAGGCGTTCCTCCCGTCGGACCGGTTTCCCCTTCGCCCCGGAGTTTCAACCGCGAGCCGGTATCCACGCCGCCCGGAATCCTTACGCTCAGCGTATGCATTGTGCGCACGCTTCCCGCACCACCACAAGTGCCGCAGGCATCTTTAATGATGGTGCCCCGGCCTTGGCACTGATTGCATGTCCGTGACACACTGAAAAATCCCTGCTGGAAGCTCACCTGGCCGCGACCGCGGCAGGTCGGACAAGTCTGTGGCGCCGTGCCGGCCTTGGCACCACTGCCGTGGCAAGTGTCACAGGGACCATGGCGGGGAATTTTAATCTTTTTTTCGGTGCCCGAAACGGCTTCCTCAAATTTCAGCGACAAGTTGTATCGCAAATCTTCGCCGCGAGCGCGGCCACGTCGTCTGCCAGTACTGCCACCGAAAAACTCTCCAAAGATATCGCCGAATATATCTTCAAAGCCGCCCGAAAAGTCGGCCCCGCCCGCGAATGGACCACCGTCGCCAAATGCTGCGTGGCCGAACTGGTCATACTGCGCACGCTTCTGTGCGTCGGAGAGCACCGAATAGGCTTCGGAAACTTCCTTAAATTTTTCTTCAGCTTGTTTATCGCCCGGATTACGATCTGGATGATGTTGAAGTGCCTGTTTTCGGTAGGCCTTTTTGATATCATCTTCGCTGGCGTTTCGACTGACGCCAAGCAAATCGTAGTAGTCTTTTTTGCTGCTCAAATCCAATCCTTTAGATTTTTAAATTTCCGTATAAGCAAGAAAGCCCCTCTCCTCTATGTCGCTGGGAGTAGGGGCTTCAAGTGAGGAAAAGTCTAGCTCGCCCCGCGATTATTCCTTAACCTCCGTGAAATCGGCGTCAACCACGTCGTCTTTCTTCCCGCTCGTACCCCCACCTTTATCATCGTGTTTCCCAGCGGTTTCATCCGGTGCCGCTTGTTGTTGCGAGGCCTTGGCATACATGGCTTCCGCGAGCTTGTGTGAGGACTGGCTCAATTGCTCCGCCGCTTTGCGCATGGCCTCGGCATCCTGGCCTTCTAAAACGTCCTTGGCCTTCTTGAGCGCCTCGTCAATGCTCTCTTTAACGCTCGGATCGAGATCGCCGCCATACTCTTTGAGCGACTTTTCGGTCGAATAAATCAAAGAGTCGAGCTGGTTGCGCGCTTCCACGGTGTCCTTTCGCTTCTTATCTTCAGCAGAGTGAGCCTCGGCGTCTCGCACCATTTTCTTGATTTCTTCCTCGCTAAGGCCGCTCGACGCCGTGATTCTGATCGATTGTTCTTTGCCCGTTCCAAGGTCTTTCGCCGCTACGTGGACGATACCGTTGGCATCGATGTCGAAAGTCACTTCGACTTGTGGTACGCCGCGCGGCGCCATCGGGATACCCACGAGATCGAACTGGCCGAGTAACTTGTTATCCGCGGCCATTTCCCGCTCGCCCTGGAAGACGCGAATCGAAACCGCCGACTGGTTGTCTTGTGCTGTGGAGAAAACCTGACTCTTTTTCGTCGGGATAGTCGTGTTGCGTTCAATCAATTTGGTAAAAACACCGCCGAGGGTTTCGATGCCGAGTGAGAGCGGTGTAACATCTAAGAGCAACACGTCCTTCACTTCGCCAGTAAGCACGGCGGCTTGAATCGCCGCTCCAACCGCGACGACCTCGTCCGGGTTCACGCCCTTGTGAGGATCTTTACCAAAGATTTTCTTTACTCGTTCCTGGACGGCAGGCATGCGAGTCATACCGCCTACCAAGATGACTTCATGAATGTCTCCGGCGCTAAGCCCCGCGTCCTTTAACGCTTGACGGCACGGACCCTCCACTCGATCGATCAAGTCGGCGCACAAAGCTTCAAGTTTCGACCGGGTCAACTTCATGTTCAAATGCTTTGGCCCCTGTTGGTCAGCGGTGATGAACGGCAGATTAATGTCGGTCTCCATCGACGAAGAAAGTTCGCATTTTGCCTTCTCTGCCGCCTCTTTGAGACGCTGTAGCGCCATCCGGTCCTTGCGCAGATCGATGCCCTGGTCTTTCTTAAACTCGTCGGCCAAATAGTCGATCACTCTCTGATCGAAATCTTCGCCGCCTAAGAAGGTATCTCCATTGGTTGCTTTTACTTCGAAGACGCCGTCACCTAACTCCAGAATTGAGATATCGAAAGTGCCGCCGCCGAGATCGAAAACAGCGATTTTTTCATCTTTCTTTTTGTCCAAACCATAGGCCAAAGACGCTGCCGTCGGCTCATTGATAATACGCAGGACATTTAAACCCGCAATGCGTCCGGCATCCTTGGTTGCTTGTCTTTGGCTATCATTAAAGTATGCCGGGACTGTAATGACCGCCTCGGTGGCCTTCTCGCCTAAATAGTCTTCCGCCGTCTGCTTCATTTTTTGCAGGATGAAAGCAGAAATTTCGGCAGGACTATACCGTTTGCCGCGAATTTCGACCCAGGCATCGCCGTTATCATTGCGCACGACCTTATACGGAAGCAGGTTAGACGCTTTTTGAACCATGGGATCGTCGGTCCGTCTTCCGATCAAACGTTTGACAGCTGAAATCGTATTCTCAGGATTAGTGATTGCTTGTCGCCGGGCGATTTGTCCGACGAGTCGCTCACCACTGTCGGTAAAGGCGACAACGGAGGGGGTTGTACGACTACCCTCGGAATTGGCGAGGACGTTCGGGTCCCCAGCCTCCATAATCGCCACGCAGGAGTTGGTCGTCCCTAAGTCAATCCCGATAACTTTTGCCATTTCTGTTACTCCTCGGTACTTATTGTCAGATAGTGTAAACGAAAGTTTATTTAATCATCGCTTGGTCCATTTTCAACCGTGCTTTCGCCGTTTTTTTTCTCTTTTGTTCCTGGTGCCTTAGCGACACTTACGAGGGCCGGACGGAGCAGTCGGTCGCGAAATGTATAACCCTTATGGAATTCTTCGACGACAGAATTCGGCTCGTGGTCAGTGCTTTCTACTTGAGCCATGGCTTCGTGCTTCGACGGATCAAAAGGCTGCCCGACTGCTGGGACCTGAACGACTCCGTGCTTCATTAGAACATCTAAAAGACCCCGCAGAACCATTTCAACACCCTCGACTAGCGGCTTACCATTACCGCCACCCGAAGCATGGGCAACCGCACGTTCTAAGTTGTCGACCACCGGCAGCACATCTTTGATCAATGCTTCATTAGCGGAACGAATCGCCTCGTCGCGTTCGCGCGCGCTTCTTTTTTTGAAGTTATCCAGTTCCGCCATTTGGCGAAGCAAGCGATCGTAGTTATGTTTTGCTTCTTGTTCCTTCGCCTCTAGCTGTTTTTTCAGAGTGGCAATTTCGGATTCGAGAGGGCTCTGAGTCGCTTCTTGCGTGGATTCGGCCACTGATTCATCAGCACCGATATCTGCGCCGATTTTTTTCGTTTCTTCGGACATCCTTAGTTTTCCCCCTAGTGTCGGTCGTCACAAAGTAATCACGAAACGTTTTCGTGTCAAGACATAGCGGGGAAATTCTCTTGATATTTTAGATAGTTGCGCGATTTGCAAAAAAATGCTAGGGTAAGTCCCAACAATTCCCATGATAATTCATTATGCGCGCTAACCATGTCACTCCGGCGATCGTGCTGCGTTCACGACCCTTTGGTGAGTCGGATAAGATTGTTTCGTTTCTTACTGAAAACTATGGAAAGCTCACCGGCATCGCCAAAGGAGCACTGCGGTCACGCAAGCGCTTCGTGAATTCGTTAGAACCTTTCGCACTGATAAATCTCTGCTTTCAGGATCGTCCTCATAGTAATCTGGCTTTTATACTCGCCGCCGATCTTAGACCGGGCTTTAGGCAATTGATTACTAGCTTGGATCGAATTTCCTACGCTGCTTACTTGGTCGAAATCACTGATGGACTGACCGGTGAACGGGAGGAAAATCCGGCGGCCTTCCAACATTTAAAAGAGGGTTTGGTTTATTTGGAAGAAAATGGCACTTCGCTCCGTTTTCTCACTTTTTTTGAGCTAAAACTATTGCGTTTAGCCGGCTATCAACCAGTGCTAGGTAACTGTAAGCGGTGCCATAAAGAGAAAGGCCAACTCAACGACGTAGTTGTTTCGCATTGGAATTTTAGTCCCGTTGACGGCGGGATTCTTTGTGACACGTGTTCGCGGTCGCGCAAGGAGCTCCTACCGCTTAGCGCAACCGCCCTCGAGGTGTTGACGGCGCTACAGGCGGACAGCGCCGCTTTGCCGTGCCGCTTCTCACTGCCCTCATCGGTTATAAAGGAAATCCGCTCGGTGGTGCTGCGGTTCATCCAATATCACGTCGATCGAGAAATTAAATCGGCGTGCTTTCTGTCTCAATTCTCTTCCGTTTAGTCTGGCGCGGCTTGAGCTTCGTTCGGTCGCAACACGGCAATAGTAATCATCCACTAATGTGACGAGGATCAAAAAATGCCGAACAAGAAAAAGAGCATCTTCTTCTTTGGAAATAGTAAAGCCGAAGGCAACGCCCAAATGCGCGAATTGCTCGGCGGCAAAGGTGCCGGTCTTCATGAAATGACTCGCATTGGCGTACCCGTACCGCCCGGTTTTACGATCAGCACTGAAGTTTGCAGCTATTTTTACGCGCATCGCCGGAGATATCCTAATGGCGTTGAGACAAATGTCGCGGCGTCGTTAGCGCGAATAGAAAAAATTCTCGGCCGCCGCTTCGGTGATACCGACAATCCACTATTGGTTTCGGTTCGCTCTGGCGCGCGCGAATCGATGCCGGGGATGATGGACACGGTCTTAAACTTAGGCCTTAACGACCGGACCGTGACAGGTTTGATTCGTCGCGCCAACAATGCTCGGTTTGCTTTTGATAGTTACCGTCGCTTCGTTCAGATGTATGCGGACGTCGTCCTGGGGATTAAGGCGAAGGACAAAACCGAATCCGATCCACTCGAGGCCATTTTCGAACGCAAAAAAAAAGCCCGCGGTGTGCGTTTCGATACTGAACTCAGTGCGGCAGATCTAGAAGATCTTGTCGTAGAATATAAGGACGAGATCAAAGCCAGATTAGGAAAAGAATTTCCCGATGATCCAATGGAACAATTATGGGGCGCGATCGGCGCCGTGTTCGGCTCGTGGAACAATGAGCGGGCCATCACCTACCGCGAACTTTACAATATCCCTGACAGCTGGGGAACGGCGGTCAATGTTCAGGCCATGGTCTTCGGCAATCTAGGTGATCACTGCGCAACGGGCGTGGCATTCACGCGCGATCCGGCAACCGGCGACAAGCGGTTTTACGGCGAGTTTCTAACCAACGCCCAAGGCGAAGATGTTGTTGCGGGTATTCGCACTCCGAGACCCATCGCCGAGCTTACTCAAGTCATGCCCGCAGCGGCAAGAGAGCTACAACGGATCTGCCGGCTTCTCGAGAAACATTACACAGACATGCAGGACATTGAGTTTACCATCGAGGACGACAAGCTTTGGATGCTTCAGACGCGCACGGGCAAGCGGACGGGGTTCGCCGCCGTACGTATCGCCGTTGACATGGTCGGCGAACGCATTATCAGTAAAAAGGAAGCATTGCTGCGCATTGACCCGGATCAACTCAATCAGCTTCTGCGCCCGATCTTCGATCAGCAAAAAAAAGCGCAAGCCCATAGAGAAGGATGCCTGCTCGGCAAAGGTTTGCCCGCCGGCCCAGGGGCAGCCACCGGTCGCATCGTTTTTCATGCCGAGGACGCAGTCGAGTGGAAAAAGCGCGGCGAGCGGGTTGTACTGTGTCGTGTTGAGACGAGCCCCGACGATATCCGCGGAATGGATGCGGCGCAGGGGATCCTCACGGCTCGGGGGGGCATGACTTCGCATGCGGCGCTAGTAGCGCGGCAAATGGGCAAGGTTTGTGTGGCTGGTTGTGAAGCTTTGCATATCGATTATGCTGCGCGGACTTTGAAGGTGGATGAAGCGGCGCTACAAGAGGGTGATTGGATTTCGATCGACGGTAGTACCGGAGAAGTGTTCAAAGGAGAAATCCAAACCTTGCCTTCTGAGGTACTACAGGTGCTCCTCGCTCCTTCGTCAGGTCCGAAGAATTCGCGGATTTATCAGCAGTTCGCCAAGCTGATGAATTGGGCCGACGCAGTGCGCACGCTTGGGGTGCGTACCAACGCCGATCAACCCGACCAAGCCGCGGTCGCCAAGGCGTTCGGCAGCGAAGGAATCGGCCTTTGTCGCACAGAGCATATGTTCTTTCAAGATGATCGCATTCAAGCCGTGCGTGAAATGATTTTAGCGGATGACGAAACGGGTCGCCGCCGCGCCTTGGCCAAATTGTTGCCGATGCAGAAGCAAGACTTCAAAGGTATTCTGGACATCATGGGAAGTCTACCCGTGACCATCCGCACTCTCGACCCGCCGCTCCACGAATTTCTGCCGAAAAACGACGATGAAGTCGTCGAGCTTGCTCAGGTCATGGGCGTCCCGGTCGAGCTCCTGCGGAACAAGGTCAATGTCTTGCAGGAATTTAATCCCATGCTGGGTCATCGCGGCTGCCGCTTGGGTATCTCGTACCCAGAAATCACCGAAATGCAGGCGCAAGCGATTTTCGAGGCCGCGTGCGAGCTCAGACGCGAAGGCAAAAATCCGTTTCCTGAAGTGATGATTCCGCTAGTCAGCTCACGGCAGGAGTTACACGAACAAAGGAGTATCGTCGAACGCATTGCGAAAGAGACCCAAAGATCATACGGCGTCAAAGTGCGCTACCTCGTGGGGACAATGATCGAGTTGCCGCGGGCCTGCATGGTCGCGGATGAAATCGCCGAAGAAGCGGAGTTTTTTTCCTTTGGCACCAACGATCTCACTCAAACCTGTCTCGGCTTGTCCCGCGATGACGCGGGAAAATTTCTGCCCAGTTATGTTCTCCAAGGCTTGCTCCCGGCAGACCCGTTTGTGAGTATCGATCAGGATGGTGTCGGCGCGCTCATGCGCCTAGCTGTGGCCAAAGGGCGAAAGAGACGCAAACGGTTGGAAATGGGAATCTGCGGCGAGCATGGCGGCGATCCGAAATCGGTGGAGTTTTGTCATGATATTGGACTAAATTACATCAGTTGTTCACCCTATCGGGTCGCCGTTGCCAAACTGGCCGCCGCGCAAGCTGCATTGCGCAAAAAACGTTAGTGCTTTCAAGGGTATACTTCGCGTCCGTTATTTTATAAAACGGCATTCGTTTATGATCTCATGCTGTACATTTTGTTGACAGAATCTGAGTGATCTACGATAATTTAGTACTTTTCGTAGATATTAATTTATGGAACCCCGTTTCGCAGAATTGCTAGTCAAAGGCGGAATTGTCACCCGGGAGCAACTTGGGGAAGCCCAGAAAAAGGAACGGGAAAACAATTCCAGCGTCACTCGGGAAGTGGTACGACTAGGTTTCACAAGCGAAGAATCCTTAATTGAATTTCTCGCAAAACAATTCGGCATTGAAGCGATCGAGCTGATCCCTGGTGAAATCGAAGACGCGATCTTTAGTTTAGTGCCGCTTCAGATCGTCCAAAAACATCAACTTATTCCCTATAAGCTTTTCGGTTCGACTTTGACTGTCGCCATGGCTGATCCCACGGATCTGGTGGCGATCAATGAAGTCAAGTTCATCACCGGTTACGGCGTACGGGTGGTTTTGGCCACTCCGTCAATTATCAAGAAAACTCTGGACCATCGTTTCGGGGGAGTCAGCTACGATGACGTCCTAAAGAAGTTCGGCGATGGTGAAATGGAGGTCGTCCAGGAAAACGAGGACATAAACCTTCAAGAGCTGCAGCAAGCAACGATGGACGCGCCGGTGGTGACGCTGGTGAACGCCATTCTCGCTGATGCAGCCAAGCGTAGGTGCAGCGATATTCATATCGAGCCCTATGAAAAGATTTTTCGTGTTCGCTTTCGCGTTGACGGAGTGCTGCAGGAAATCATGAGTCCGCCTTTGCGGCTCAAAAACGCCTTGGTCTCTCGGTTAAAAGTAATGGCCGGACTCGACATTGCGGAACGGCGCCTCACCCAGGACGGTCGCATCAAGCTTAAGATGGGCGGCAGCGGCGAGCTCGATGTTCGCGTATCGATACTACCAACATTGTTTGGCGAAAAGGTCGTCATGCGATTGTTAGACAAGTCCAACTTGCAGTTGGACATGGCCAAGTTGGGCTTCGATCCGCAGAACCTAAAGGATTTTCAAGAAGCGATTCATAAGCCGAACGGGATGATTCTCATCACCGGTCCCACCGGCAGCGGCAAGTCGACCACTCTCTATTCCGCCCTTTCGGAACTCAACAAACCTGACGTCAATATTTCAACTGCCGAAGATCCCGTTGAGTACAATCTTGTGGGAATCAATCAAGTCCAAGTAAGGGACCAAATAGGTCTCAATTTCGCCGCATGCCTGCGCTCTTTCCTACGGCAGGATCCCGATATTATCATGGTCGGCGAGATGCGCGATCTTGAAACCGCCCAAATCGCCATCAAAGCCGCTTTGACCGGTCATCTGGTGCTGAGCACGCTTCACACCAATGATTGTGCTGCGACCGTCGATCGCTTGCTCAACATGGGAACGGAACCTTTTTTGATCACATCGTCGATTAATTTGATCGTTGCCCAACGATTGGTCCGGAAAATCTGCGACAAGTGCAAAGAACCGATCGAAGTCAAGCCGGAGATTTTGGCCGATTTAGGAGTGGATTCCGCGGAATTGAGCGCCGGATTTCCAACTTGTCACGGTCGCGGTTGCAATAATTGCGGCGGGACTGGTTATCGTGGGCGCTTGGCGGTCTATGAACTAATGGTGATGCACGAGGCGCTTAAAGAGCTCATCCTCAAAGGCGTATCGGCCATGGAGCTAAAACGGGAAGCGGTTAAGCTCGGCATGAGTACGCTGCGCATGAGCGCTCTTCACAAAGTCCGCGAAGGCCTTACCACGGTCGATGAAACCGTTCGAGTCACCGATACAGATAAGGGGTTTGGCTCAGTGTTTTCATTGGGATTCTAATGATCTTAGATCCAAGGGTTGCGCAACTCAAAAATCACCGGGGGGCGGACGTTGTTAGACTGATTCGAGCTGACAGAGATTAGATTTATGCCGACGTTTGTTTGGGAGGGCAGAACGGCCCAGGGAAGAGTGATCAAAGGCGATAACCTTGAGGCGCCGAGTTTGGATGCGGCGCTGGCACGGCTGCGCGAGCAAAGAATTCGCCCGATTCCGAACCGGGTGCGCGAAAAAGGTAAAGGACTAGAGAAACAGATTTCAATTCCCGGATTTGGCGAGAAGGTTACCACAAAGGACCTCTCTTTAGCGACGCGTCAGCTCGCCACAATGATCGATGCCGGTCTGCCGATTGTTCAGTGCCTTGATATCTTGGCTCAGCAGTCCGAGAGCAAGTTACTGCGCAACACGATCACAACTATCCGCAAAGATGTTGAGGGAGGTTGCACGCTCGCCGACGCGCTCCGAAAACATCCCAAAGTCTTCGACGACCTCTACGTGAACATGGTTGAGGCTGGCGAAGCCGGCGGTATCTTGAACACGATTCTCAATCGTATTGCGCAATTTATCGAGAAAGCCAACAGGCTGAAGAAGAAGGTGAAGGGCGCGATGATCTATCCCTGCGCCATCGTTTTCGTTGCCGTCGCTGTGGTAAGCGTCTTGATGATTTGGGTAATACCGGTATTCGCCGAGCTCTACGGCAGCATGGGAAAAGCCCTGCCTATGCCAACGCAAATTTGCATCAATATCAGCAATTGGTTCGTCGCCTATTGGTATTTGCTATTCGGTGGTGCGATCGGCGTCGTGATGGCGATCTCGATGTATTACAAGACGCCGCAGGGGCACATGAATATCGATCGACTGCTACTTCGAATGCCGATTATCGGGGATCTCCTTCGCAAAGTCGCCGTTGCACGATTTTCACAAAACATGTCCCTGCTCCTGAGTTCCGGTGTGCCCATACTCGACGGTCTCGCGATCACCGGCAAAACCGCCGGAAATAAAGTGGTTGAAAAAGCGATCATGGAGAGTCGTATCAGCATCAGCCAGGGCAAAACCGTCGCCGAGCCGTTGCGCGACAGCAAGATTTTTCCGCCCTTGGTCTGTCAAATGGTTGCAGTCGGTGAAAGCACCGGCGGGCTCGACGCGATGCTTAAGAAGGTGGCCGAGCTATACGAAGAGGAAGTTGACGATGCTGTGAACAATCTAACCGCGATGATGGAGCCAATGATCATGGTGGTCCTCGGCGTGGTTCTGGGTGGTCTTGTTATCGCCATGTACCTGCCGATATTCCAAATGGGATCCTTGGTCGGCGGATGATTCAAGAGAAGTCTCGCGGCGTATTGCAAGGCGGCGCATTGAGCATTTAACCTTGAGTGACGAACGAAAAGAATTGGCCGAGAAGATTCGCTGGTTACTGCTTTTGCGCGTAGTCATCCTGTCTTTTTTCTTGGGCGCTACGGCGGTCTTTCATTTCTTCGGAACTGCGGGAGATATTAGTTATCTTTTCGGCCTTTCCGTGCCGTTGATCATTGCATATGTCATCTCTATCGGGTCGGCTATCATCTTCCCGCGAATCCATGATTTGCGCCCTTTTGCGCATGCGCAAATCTGGTTTGATGTCCTTCTGATCACGGGGATAATCTGGATCACTGGAGATTTCGCCAGTCCATTTCCATTTCTATATAACTTAGCAGTGATGAATGGAGCGATATTGCTCTTTTATCGCGGCGCATTTCTTACTGCAGGATGCTCCAGCTTCTGTTATCTAGCTATGCTTGTTTGGTCGCGATATCCGAATCCAGTAAACGGCCTGGCACTTTCTTGGACTTCGCTAATGCCCATCGTTCTAAGCATCGGCAGTTTTTTCGTTATTGCTTGGCTCAGTGGGTTTTTGACGAACAAACTGAGCGAAACCGAGAAATTACTAAAAGAAAAACAGATCGATTATCAGGAATTGGACGCGTTTAAAGACGCGCTCTTACAAGGCATTGGCAGTGGAGTCGCGATCACTGACGACGAAGGCCGAATCAACTATTTCAATCGCCAGGCGCAAGCTCTCACGTCTCTGGACGAAGCCACTGTGAAGGGTAAACGTCTCGATCAAATCTTTCCAGGCTTGAGCTATGATTTTCAACGTAACCGCAACACCGCGACCGTCATTACGGACGAACTACCATTCGCGCCGTCTCAAGGCGCACAAAAACAAATCCGCCTCACACTCGCGCCTCTCAGCAACGCCAGCGAACAACTGATAGGCTTCGTGTCTATTTTCGAAGACATCACCAAACAGAAGCAGATCGAGGAAAAAGTACGGCTCGAAGAAGAGCTACGCCGGGCTAGGGAAGTTGACTTAAAGCAGAGCACACTGGAGATAGAGAACTCAGAATTTCACTTCGAGGGAGTCATCGGAAAAAATGGCGGCATTGAAAAAATCTATCAGCTGATTCGGAAGGTGACCGCGAGCAACACGAACATATTGATTTCGGGCGAGAGCGGAACCGGCAAAGAACTGGTTGCTCGCGCGATCCATCTTAATGGACCGAGAAAAAGCAAGCCATTTGTCGCAGTCAACTGCGGTGCGATTCCAGAGAGCCTTATGGAAAGCGAACTTTTCGGTCATGTTCGAGGCGCCTTTACCGGCGCGGTGTCGGACCACGCGGGTCTGTTCAAACAGGCAGACCAGGGTACTATTTTTTTAGATGAGGTAGGAGAATTACCGCTCCATTTACAAGTCAAATTGCTGCGTGTTTTACAAGAAAAGAGCTTCACCCCAGTTGGCGGGAGTAAGCCGCTCAAAGTTGACATTCGAGTCATTTCCGCAACTAACCGAGACTTACGCAAAGAACTTGAAGAAGGGCGGTTCCGCGAAGATCTCTTCTATCGACTGAACGTCGTACAAATGGTTATGCCGCCACTCCGAAGCAGAAAAGAAGATATACCCGCTCTTGTGCATTACTTCTTGCGGAAATTTGCTGATTCCCATGACAAGAAAGTCGAAGAAATTTCGAGCGGCGCCCTAATGCGCTTGATAGGCTATTCCTATCCGGGAAACGTTCGGGAACTTGAAAACATATTGGAGCACGCCGTCGCAGTAACCAATAAAAACATTCTCACAGAAGAGGATTTACCTCAGCATGTAAAGGGTATTCCGATCACAGAAGACGCCGACACTTTCGAAAAAACCGCTCCGGGTGGGCCCGAACATTTTTTTAGTAAAGGACTATCGCTTGATACGGAGCTGGAAACCCATGAAAAATGCATACTCCTCGGCGCGTTGAAACGCGCCAATGGAGTGCAAAAAAGAGCCGCCGAAATTCTTGGCATCAATTATCGTTCGCTGCGCCACCGGCTAGAAAAGTATGATTTATTGAATGCCAAGGCTTATGCGGTGACCGAACAGCCTGCTGATCAACAGTAACAAATTTTGTCACTAACTCTCGTTACAAATTCCGTAATCGAGAGATTGAGCTTTGACCACCCTCTTACAAAAAAAATAATTATCCATCGTGCTGCGAACGCTAACCTTTTAAAAACCCACAGCTTATATTAATTCTCCTAGATTATTTTCTCTGGTCAGCTCTTGTAATTCAACGACAGAAGCGCACGAAACCCCTGTGGCCTATCTTTTGCTCAATGCAAGATCCAACGTTTTAAAGCTTGAAACGACATTTATATCTTTAAAGGAGGTGAAGGCTAACCAATTCTCAGGTGACGACTTGAACGATTGCACCTGGATAAGAAAAGACCAGTTGATAAACCAGAACGAGACCTTGAAAAGTCTTTAACAACAAAGGAGTATATGATGAACAAGTTACGTTTGCAGAGCGAATCAGGTTTTACACTTATTGAATTGCTGGTTGTGGTCGCCATCATCGGCATTTTGGCCGCCATCGCGATCCCGCAGTTTGCTGCCTATAGAAAGCGGGGCCATGACGCCCAGGTTAAATCTGACTTGAGAAACGCGGCCGTGGCTCAGGAAGCTTACTTTGCGCAGTCCTCAACATATAAGGCTGGTACGATGGCGAGTAATAACCCAGTTGGCTTTAATGCGACCACAGGTGTGACGGTTGTCGCCACCATCGGGACCAACACGTTCCAGATGACCGCCCAGCATGCCAACTGCGGCACTAACACTTGGACATTTAGCAGCGTGAACGGACAAATTAGCGGAAGCGCCTGTCCGTAACCCTGTCACCGCAGATTACAGGTACCAAAAGGGGTGGCTTCTCGGAGCCACCCCTTTTTGCATCGGACGGATTACGATGCAAACGCAAAGGCCTAAATCAACATTCTGTGCTTCTCTATTCTGAAAGAAACCGTTGGACAAAAAGCACGCGGACTACGTTTCAGTTCTTGCCCTGATACTATCTGTCCTATGGTTTTGCCAAGATCTCGCGGTCAATGGCGAGGTTCCGTTTTATCGCGATCTGACCAATTACTTCTATCCTCTCCGCTATAGCTTGTATGAAAGTTATCGCGCCGGAGAATTACCTCTCTGGGACCGCCATTTTGCTCAGGGATTTCCGAATCTCGCGGGCTTTCAGTCTGGGGCATTTTATCCACCGCATTTCGTTTTTTTCTTTCTTCCTTTTTTTGCCGCGATTCGCGTGCTTTTCGTATTTCATTTTTTCCTCGCCGCCATCGGCACGTATGCACTGTTGCGCCGTTGGAGCTATTCATGGGACTTGTCAATCGTTGGATCACTACTGTTTACTTTCGGCGGGGTCATTGTCTCCCTTAGTAATCTACTAAATCATTTTCAAACCGCCGTCTGGCTGCCGTGGTTGATATTAACTTGGGAGCAGCTGCTTTTAACGCCCAAGTGGAGAAACTTTATCGCCGTCACTTTCATAGCGTCGCTGCAAATTTTGGCCGGGTCGCCGGAACTGTTCGCGATGAGTATGGGCTTGGCATTGTTTGATGGCTTTCGAATTCGCGATTCCGAGCCACGAGTGTCTTGCTTTAGGGTTTTTGGCTTTGCGCTAGCGTGCAATCTCTTGATGGTTGCTGTCATTATGGCGCAGATCCTGCCTACGGCAGAATTGGTTATGGGATCGCGTCGGAGTCAGTCAATCCCCGCCGCCGAAGCTTTTATGTGGTCATTTAAACCTTCCAGTCTAATTAACCTCTTTTTTCTCGATAAAGAGGTTGAATTGAACATCTCCACTGGACTTAGGCTGTTTTTTACGAGAGATGTATCGTTGTTAATAACCAATTATTTCGGAATTATCTCTATTTTCGGGATCGCTCTTTGGACCTACTACGCCACGCGCCGCGAAAGAATTTTGCTGACCGCACTCGCATTAGGCTCTCTGGCAATAGCGCTGGGAGGTAATGCGCTCGTCTATCCATATTTGTTTAAGCACTTTCCTTTTCTTTCTGCCGTTCGTTTTCCGGAAAAATTTTTCTTTCTGACATATAGCCTCGTTATCTTCATGACGATAGGGGGCCTGCGAAGTTTATTGCTCGACGAGACAAAGCAGCTACGAGGACCCGTGATTATCCTTGCGTCGATCTGCGTCGCATGGCTCGGTCTTTATTTGAGTCTGCGTTTTCACTCCGGGATCGTTAGCGACTTTATCGCCGAAAACAGTAGTATTCCGCCTCTTTCCGACATCCACGCCCGGGCTACAGTTTCAGTGCTGACAAATTTACAACGGCAAGTCATATTGTCGTTGGCACTTTTTTTCCTTCTGGTCCTGGTTAAGGTCGACAAAATTCGCCCACTTCTGTTTTCCGTCCTGCTTCTGTCGGTCGTTTATGTCGACCTCGCGTGGGCGCATCGCAGTTTTTTATTCACCGTAAAACCGGACCGGGCGTTGGGTAGCGCTCCGGTGATTCAACCCGCCGAGGCTAAATTGACCCGGTTTTTCTACTATCCATCTCCGCATGATCTGCACCCGGCGTTTTATTCGGTCATGGGTCGGCCGACATTCGAGCAAGCCGTCGCTTTGTCGTTTGAAAATTACTTGCCTAATGTTGGTGTTTTTCACGGCGTCGATTACTTTCAAGAAATTGATGCGTTAAACCGTCGCCAATACAGTGACTTTCTAAGCTTCGCCAATAATTTAGACTTCGAGCGGCAAATTAAGCTATTGAGCACTTTCAATGTCGGATACTTGGTGAGCTTTCGAGAGTTACCGGAAAATGGGGTCCGGCTCATGGGGCGCTTCCCAAAGTATTTCTCCTGGCTCTATCGCGTCGATAGGGCGGTGCCACGGGCATATGTGGTCGGCAAGGCAATTGTTGAAAAGGAATCGGTCAAGGCCTTGCAGCGGCTGTCTACCGCTGAATTCGAGCCGCTCCGGGAAGTAATTCTCGACGGCGATGCGCCAATCCGACCGTCGTCACATTTGAAAGCACAGGCGATCATTGAGCGTTACGAAAATAACGTAGTGACAATCCAAACAGCCGCTAGCGAAGACGGCATCCTAGTGCTGGCGGATTCATATTATCCCGGCTGGAAAGTGTTTGTGGATGGAAAGGAAACAAAGATTTTCAAAGCCAATCATTTTTTTCGCGCAGTGGTTTCGCCTAAAGGAAACCACCGAATCGAATTCAGATATGAACCTTGGTCCTTTAGGCTTGGAATAATTATTTCGACGTTCACCCTGGTATGCGTTGTGGCTATTTCACTGGTTCTATTCTTGAGACAGCGTAAATTTGCGGCACGAAGCCTTGTCATCCCAACCCGAATTCTTCAGGATCAATGACCGCCATAGAGACGATCGAAGAAAGGAATTTTACCTACGCTCGTACGGGGAATGGCCCGAGAGTTATTGCAGGGATGAGTGTTCTACTTGCTCTCTTCGTCACGCTCTCGCTCGGCGCTGCTCTCCGCAAATCCCCGACCGCCGACGAAAATTTTCACCTCGTTGCCGGTTATTCTTATCTAAAGTGGGGTGACTATAGAATAAACCCCGAGCACCCGCCACTCGTAAAGTTGTTAGCTGCCTTACCTTTGCTTGGTCTGGAGATTAACGACAGGCCATTAACTCGTGAGCGCAGAGATGCCGTTCAGGCAAACGGGAAGTATGGATGGTTGCTGGCGAACCAATGGCTTTTCTCAGGCAACGACGCTGAGAAACTTTTTTTCTATGCCAGGTTGCCAATGGTTACTCTCGGCGCCGTGTTAGGGCTGTTGGTTTTTTGCTGGGCACGCGAGCTTTACGGTTTGAGCGCGGCGTTTGCCGCGCTGGCACTATACGTACTCGACCCTAATGTCCTCGCTCATTCGCCGATCATTCACACCGATATACCGTTCGCTCTGGCTTTTTTTGGAGGCAGTTATTTTTTTTGGCGTACGCTGAAAGAGATAACCTGGCTTAACTGGCTCATGATGGGTGTTTTCTTTTCAATGTCGGCGGTTACTAAATTTTCTTTCTTGACAATCCCGCCCATCTGGGGATTCTTAGGCCTCGTTAGAGTTTTCTCTGCCGAACCGTTCCGATTAAGGATCGCCACTATTAAGAATTTCACGCGCTATAGGAGCAAAGCACGCTGGTTAGCAATCATATTATTTTCATCTTTTGTTTTGGCATATCTCACTGTTTGGGCCGCGTATGGATTTCATTATGAGGCGGTCAATGAGCAGCGGGGAGCATTGGGTGTCAGCAGCTTTGTCCAACTATCGACGTGGTTGAAGCCATTGATTCGCTTTGGTGCTGCTTACCAATTATTACCAGAAGCTTGGTTGTCTGGAATCGTTTACGCACTGTCAGCAACTAATCGAACGGCGTACTTGCTCGGCGAGATTTCCGATGGATTTTGGTTTTACTTTCCAATCGCCTTTGCCGTTAAGACTCCGGTCCCGACACTCGTTCTCCTCGTTACATCGCTGCTAATGTACCTCTACCGATCTCGACGTGGCTTTGATGAGAAATTCTTACTCATTCCGATCCTATTGTTTTCCCTTTTCGCGGTTTACGCAAGAATGAATATTGGGTTGCGGCACATTCTGGCCATTTATCCGTTTTTGTTTGTATGGCTTGGTGGGAACATTGCGACCCTTTGGGCTAGCCAATCGGCTGTAAAGAAGTGCGGTGTGTTGGTTCTCGGGATTTGGCTGGCGGCCTCGACTCTGAAATCGTATCCGGATTTTCTCGCGTACTTCAATGAAACGGTTGAGCCTCGTGCGGCTCACGAGATCCTCGTCGACTCAAACTTAGATTGGGGGCAGGATCTCAAAGGTCTGAAACTATGGATGGATCGAAACGGAGTGGACAAAATCCCGTTGGCTTACTTCGGCACTGCAGATCCGGCCTATTACGGCGTCAATGCAGTCCATAGACTTGGAACATGGTCGACGGTGCTTTCAAACCATGGCAACGACGACGAGACTCTGGTTGCGCCGTACATCGCGATCAGCGCAACGCACTTAGTTGGGGTTTATTTGGGACCGAGTAATCCTTACGCGAAGTTCTTGCTACAAGAACCAGTGGTGATTATAGGTGGCTCAATTCTAATCTATCGCACCGATCAATGATTGAAATTGGACTCGTCTGCTCCGTGCGCCCGTCCTTGAAAGCGACCATTGCGTTGCACAGGGAGCGAGTATACTGCATCCTAGCGCATGTTTGCGGGGTTTAGGCGGTTGAAGCAGAAAAACCCTAACGAAATCAAGAGGGGAGCCGGCATTTGGGCGATTATCATAGGGGCACTAATATTCGGAGATAATAAAAGAATTTGCTTGACTCTGCGTGTAG
>DASYUV010000309.1:0-10405 GCA_036000865.1 Binatia bacterium
CGCTGAATTTTCTCGCCGGCGAGAAAATGAGCGTGCCAGCCAAAAAACCGCTTGACGCCATAGCCATGAATAGGTTATACATTGTGTATAATGATCGGAAACCAACTGAGAGATATTCGCGGTCGAATGGGGTTGACACAAGCCCGGCTGGGGGAGCGGTTGAAGATCACCGGCAACAGCGTGGCTCGAATGGAGCGCGACGAAGTGGCCATCACCGAATCCATGGCGCTGTTGATCTCGTATGTGGCGCGGGAGGCCGGCGTTGATCCTACTGACGGACGAAGAAGTCGGAAAGCAGCTGAAGGTAAAAAAGCGAACCGTGGCAAGGCTCGGCATTCCATTCGTGCGCGTGGGCGCCGGCAAGGGCGTTAAGCGTTATCGGCAAGAGGATGTTGACGCATATATAAACCTACGCGTCCAGTACCAGCGGGGGAACGATGGCAAAGAGAAAAAAGAGAAACGGGGTCGAGTACAGGGTGGAGCGGGACCGCTGGGGATACAGGCTCTCCCATCAAGGGCGCACCTACAAGCGATTCGTTTGGGCAACGCGGGAAGAGGCGAAGGCAGCGCTCACTGACTTTAAGCAAGAGCTCGCGAGCAAACCCAAAGAGCCAGAGCTTCCGCCAACGGCATTGATCACCGTGGTTAGCGCGTATCTGGTCGACTCGGCAGAGAAGGGCCGCTCGGGCTGGCGGATAGACGGCATGCGCTGGAACTTCAACAAAGTGATTATTCCATTCTTTGGCGCTGCAACGCCGATTGCGGCTATTACCACAGAGCAGATTCAAAAACTGGTGGTACAGCGAAAGCGCAGCGTGAAGCCTAAGACCTTGTGGCATGACGTGACGAACCTGCGGGCGCTGCTCAACTGGGCGGTCGAAAAAAACCTGCTCATGAAAAACCCGGTTGATGGCCTAGACACGAGCATCATCGGTAACACCAAATCCAAGAAGGCGCCGCTCAACCTAGCCGGGGTAGAAAAAGCAGCAGCCAGCATAACAAGCCCGGTCGATCGAGCCTACTTCGATTTTTTGAGATTCACGGGACTCCGAAAGGACGAGGCAAACCGGCTCAAGTGGGATGATATCAATTTCGCCGAAGGCTACTTTCACTGCCGGGGAACGAAGACCGACGATTCAGACGCCTACCTGCCGCTGGCGCCGGCATTGGTTGAAAGTCTCAAAACGCACAGAGCCGGGAGCAAGTCGGAATATGTCTTCGCCGGGCGGTCGGCGCAGACGAAGGGCAAGAAGATTTATTCCAGACGCCGCATGTTCGAGCGGATTCAGAAACTCACGGGCATCAAGCTCAAGCCGAAGGACTTAAGAGATTACTTCGCCAGCACCGTCCAGACTGATGACCCACGCGTGCTGATGAGCTTGATGAGACATACTAACCTGACAACCACAACGAAGTATCTCAGAGCCATGCATGAGCGCATGAAAGAAGCGGTTTCAGGCTTGGGTAAAACTTCAAGTGAAACGTTAGATAAAATCTTGGGGGCAACTTTGGGGGCAAGTCAAAACGACTTGCCGGGGCAAAAAAGTGTACAAAACAGCCTTCAAGCGAAAATGGCCGAACTCGCTAAAATGCTGATAACTCAGCAAAACGCCTACAGAAAGGTTGGTGGCGGTGGACAGATTCGAACTGTCGACTCCGCGGATATGAGCCGCGTGCTCTGACCAACTGAGCTACACCGCCAGTGGACCGTTATAGTGAATGGGGGAAGGATCAAGCGTCAAGGAAAAGCCGGAGCTAAGTTCCACTTTCGCTGCACGGAAGTGCTATTGACGCTCCTTCTTCCTCGGCTGATTTGGTAAAGAACTTTCTCATCTACTTCGAGGCATGTCAACATATTGCCGTAAACCAGTCCGGTGTCCAATCCGACTTTGTAGGGAAGATCGTATAACACGGTCGGCTGCGGGGTATGCCCGAAGAGAACGGTACAAGGAAGCATATGAGAGCTATAGATAAATGCGTTTCTGATCCAAAACAATTCCTCATCGGTTTGCTCGGCGAGAGTTTTTCGCGGGTGAATTCCCGCGTGTACACACAAGAATGGGTTCATCACATAGTAGCTCTCCAGCCGCTCAAAAAAAGCCAGGTGCTCGGCGGGAATTATCGAGAGGACTTCATGAGGCGCCGGCCTGCTTGCCGCGATCCCGTAACTTTCAAAGGTCGCCTTGCCACCGTTAACCAGGAACATGTCGCCGTGCTGGCCATTGAGACCGAGATACGACAACAGCATGTCCTCGTGGTTGCCCTTTAGAAAGACATATTCAATTTCGTGATGCGATTTTTGCTGAGAGATTAAGAATGAGACGACGCCGCGTGAATCCGGGCCCCGGTCGATGTAATCGCCCAGAAAAACCAAGCGGTCGCCGCGAGCCAATGGTAATGCTTCGACCAAATAACGCAACTCGTCAGCGCAGCCGTGAATATCTCCGATTACGTAGCGGCTCATGTTAAGAGAATCCTAAGCTACTCACTGGGCATGTGCAAATGATTCAACAGGTGGAAAATTCGTTTGCATCCCGGTATTCTCTAGCGAAAGAGAGACATTAAATGAAACCGCGCGAGCTCTACTCTAGTCATTTGATGATTTCGGGCTTGGTATGCTTGGTTCTTGGAATTGGCAACTGGACCGTTGGCGCGATCGAAACCAGCAAATATCAAGCTTTGCTGTACAAAACCGCCCGAACGGGATTAGAAGAGACCTATCGGAGTTTTCAGGAGCTCGATCACCAGAAAAATGAAGAAGTGCTTCGGCGCATCAACGATGACCGTGAAAAGTTTAACGCGGCGCGCGTCAAGCTAAACTTTTTTTATATTGTCCTGGTTGGTGGAAGGCTGCTGTTTCTTAGCGGCGCGTTGTTAATGCTGGCGGCATTGGTGCGTCTGATTCGACGCGATAGTCAACTGAAGATAAAGCGGCTTTCAGTGCTGCCGAATAAGCATGTGGGATAAGCAGGCGTTCGTTGTTCGGCTACTTCGAAGGCTTGGATTTCTGGTATTTGCGATAGTCGTAGCCGGTCGCCATCGCCAGGAGGATATCCTCCATGCCGCCGCTCTTTTCCCGCCGAAGAATCAATAGCCGATCATAGAACTCTTTGAAATCCTTGTAGACGCGCTGGCTATCATCGGTGTTGCGAAGGTAAAAATCCTTGATGCGGGTCACCGTGAAGCGCAGCGCCGAAAATCGCAACTCATTCGGAAACGAATCCCATTCCGGTAGTGAAAGAGGCCGCAAGCTTTCATAGCCCGAAATCAACGCTTCGAATCGGTCGATGCGATAGCGATCCTCGATGTAGCAAAGCGCATTGACGGCCGTAGCCAGATCATAAATCAGCTTGCCGCGGCAAGCGGCCTCGAAATCCATCACGCCGGTGAGCCGGTTGCCTTTGAACTTGACGTTATCGGGGAACAAATCGCCGTGAATGATGCCTTTGGGCAGATTATTATCGAGGTAATTCTCGAGGTAGGAAAACTCATCATCTAAAACCCGCACAATGTTTTTAAGATGCGAGGGTAGTTGTCGGCGGACTTCCCTGTAGATCGTGACAATGCGGTTGAAGCCAAAACGATTGTCGATGCCTTTTTTGTAGCTTCGACCGATCAGGTGCAGATTGGCCAAGGCGTGACCGAGGGCACTCAAATGTGTCGGAGTAATCGCCTCGACTGGTAACTCTATGCCATCGAGATAACGGGTCAAAGTCAGATACTTCCCCTGGAAGTCGAGGTGAAATCTGCCGGTCTTGGATTTGATCGGTTGCAGGCAGGGAAAATTCTGTTTTCGAAGGTGAAGTAAAAGCTCGAGCTCTTGCTTGAGCTCAAGCTCGCTCTTGACTTCATCGATTTTCGCGAAGAACTTGCCGCGCTTGGTTTCGATGAGATAATGAGTGTTTACCGACCCATTTTTTATACCGTTAAAAGTAACGAGATCGCCAAGCGCAAACTCGTCGACGATCTTGGTGATGTCCCTTTTAGAGAGTGCCGTATAGATAGCCATCAAATGGTTTCTTAGTTTTTAGTTTTGCGCTGGGCTTTAGCTGTCGAATCCCGAATCGCCTTAACTAGGCTATTTATAACGGAAAATTGATGAAAGGTCAAGATTGCCAGAATTTAGTATTTACAATTCCATAAGATAAATAATTAACTTAATCTTATACTTTAATGCGTAGGCCACCCCAAGTTGCTGGGTGAGCTTCGAATCCGGGATGTTGCTAATGTGACCTTGCGGCCGGCCGAGATATCCATCGCTAGCGCATGTTTCGACCCGCCATGGTCGAAATCTAATTTTCGAATGGTCCGAGATGGAGTGAAGTCGACGGGCCGGCCAGCGGTCGAGCGATTTGCCAGGTCGTCGTGAAGCTCATCGACGAGTGCGATCGGGGCATACCGCCAGAACTGCCGCCCAAACAATAGGTAGAGATTTCTTTTTTTTCTTGACAAGGATAGCCGGCTTTTCCTAATCTCGCCCCCTAAAATCAGAGGAAGTCTCTTTTTCAGTCTGAGATAGGCCTGACCGTTGGGAATCCGTCCCCATTCCTCACGAGCTTCGAGGATGGAAGAAGAGACGCAGCAATAACCGTGAGCGGCTTTGGGGCGAGCACGAATGAATGGCATACCGAGTTGCGGCGTATGCAAGGGAGGTTCGGGTAATGGCGAGCGGTAAGGTTAAATGGTTTAACAACGCGAAAGGTTACGGATTCATCGAAAAAGAAGGGGGCGGCGACGTATTCGTTCATTACAGCGCGATTCAGGGGGACGGATTTAAGACGTTGAACGAGGGCGAGAATGTCGAGTTTGAAATAACCCAGGGAGAAAAGGGGCCCCAAGCCGTTAATGTTGTGAAACGAATGTAAATAGTTGTTCCGGCAAGCGCCGAGTTCAACCCCGAGCCGGCGCTTGCCGCATTATCTTCAGGCCGTTCAGATTTCCACTGCAGTTTTCCTCGCCTTTAGCCGGCCGAAAACAATTCATCAGCAAGACTGGTCCGCAATCGCAACCGTCTGTGTAGCAGAGCGACAAAGGTGCCGTCGCAGATCGATTTGTCTAGCGATAAGAAAAAGAGTAACTTGACAGAAGAGCAACGAAATTGGTCGGGATGGGTTTAGAACAGACAAGCAAAATCTATGGGACTATCAACTCTCAATAGCGGAGCGCGCTTCGGGCAGGAAAAGCTCCTTTCTGAGACAGTTGTGTTAACGCGTCTCGACAAGGCCGTTGGTTGGGCGCGCAAGTATTCGCTCTTTCCGTATCCCTTCGCTACCGCGTGCTGTGCGATGGAATACATGTCGCTGTCGATGTCGCCGTACGATATCGACCGATTCGGCGCGCTGCTGCCACGTTTCAGCCCGCGCCAGGCGGATTTGTTAATGGTCATCGGGACGGTGAACCACAAACTCTCTCCGGTGTTAAAGCGCGTCTACGACCAGATGTCCGAGCCGAAGTGGGTAATGGCCTTTGGAGCTTGCGCCGCAAGCGGCGGCTTCTATGACAACTATGCGACGGTTCAAGGCATTGATCGAATCATTCCTGTCGATGTTTATGTTCCCGGCTGTCCACCCCGTCCGGAAGCGGTTTTAGACGGTCTCATGGAACTACAAAAGCACATAGCTTCGCAGAAACATCCGATCGGTTAGTGGCGGTATTTCTGTTCGACGGGCCGGTCCATTTTCAATGAAAGTAAGCTTTTCAAATCACCGAGTGAGCTTATGCCGGTCGCGGTGATCGAGAATTGTGAGTGAATTCATGGCCGAGGAAGAAAGTGACCCATTGGCATCGCCGCGCGGGGATTTTTTTCACCAAGGCGTCATTACTAAACTGTTTCCGTCAAACAATACCGGCGTTGTGCGGACGGAGAGCGGCCGCGAGCTTACTTTTTCGTACGATTTGGTAATTCTCTGCGGCGAGGCGAAATCGCCGCTCGATTTAAAGGTCGGTGACCCGGTGGGTTACGATCTCGGGTGGACGTCGAACGGGCTAAGAATTACCAAGCTCAAAACTTATCCAAAAACAGGCGGCGAAACCAATCACTCGAGCTCAGAAGGGCAGAGAAGTTAAGGCGAGGATCTGCCGCCCCAAAATTTCCCCGACAAAGACTCCCAGTAGCGCTATATAAAACAATCCCGTGGCGGCCATGGTATGCGGTATCTGTAGTGTCCGCCAAATCATCCAAGATAGGATTAACGGCGCGATTTGGCCGGTGACCGCGCGGGTAAGCAGTAACGTCGAATGATATTGCCACAGTCGCTCTATGCCAAGCAGGCTCTGCGCCGAGCCAAAAAAGTAAAGCGTAGGCAGCGATAGCGCAAAAGACGCGCATTGAACGATCAACGCAATAACAAAAAACTTATAGATGCGGATGAACGGATCTAAGCTCTGTCCGGTGTCGATCAAATACCAGTGGCCGATTAGCATGCCGACGGTGACGCTGCCAAGCAGTAGGGACGATGAAAAAAACGCCGTCGGGTAAACCAGGGTTTCGACCGAAACCAACGGTGCGGCATAGAAGCTATGGGCGCTGAATATTAGTCCGGCCAACCCTGTCAGAACGCACAACGCGAAGCTGCGCGCCCGAAAGGCCTGTCTTTCGCCCCACAGAGAGATCATATAGCAGGAAAAAAAAACCATGAATGCGATGTGAAAAAGAACTTCGAGGCCGACCCCCCAACTAAGATGTTCTGACAAGCTCTGCCAATAGAACGTGCTTTTGCCCCACAGACCGAGCAATGCGATCGCATAGAGAACGCCGGCCGTCGACTTGTAAAATGCGCGCTCAATTTCATGAAACGGCGTACCGGCCAACGCGAAAAGACCGCCCAATGCGACCTGATAAAAGAAAATCAAAAAACTGCTGGAAAACCCTTGCATGCGTTGATTCTCAAGCCGCAGACGACTTTTGCGCAACGTGCATGCATACCGCGCCGTTCATAAACTTACGGGTCGCGACATTTGCAAATCCGGCGCGTTGGATCAGCTTTTCGACATTCTCGGGGGTATGAAACTGGCGAACCGATTCAGACAGATACTGATACGCATCGCGGTCGCTCGATAACAGTGCGCCGATCCGGGGCATCAGGCGATAAAAGTAAATGGCGTAGAGTGTCGAGAACCAGCTCGCGGACGGTGGATACATGTCTAAAGAAACGAATTTGGCGCCGGGCTTGAGGACGCGGAACGCCTCGGCAAATAAAAGCGACAAATCGGAGACGTTGCGCAGCACAAAGGCCGTCATGGCGCCATCGAAGATTGCGTCCCTAAACGGCGAAGCCATAGCGCTGCCCATGACAAACGCTGTGTTTTCACCCCGCGCAAATGTGACCTGTTTGGTGCGGGCTAGCTTTAACATTTTCAGGGAGAAATCCAACCCGACGATACGCGCCTTGCCCCCGGCTTCCTTTACCGCGTTGAAGGCGAGATCGCCGGTTCCGGTGCCGATATCCAGAAGAAGCGAATTCCCGCCCGTCAGAATGCTGCGAATCGCTCGACGCCTCCAGCGCACGTCAAGGCGAAAACTGATAACGCGATTGAGTAAATCATAGCGTCCCGCAATCCGGTCGAACATGTTCTGAACGGCTCGGTCGCGCGGAGAGTTTAAAGCGGACATCAGCAAAGATCTAAACTACTGGATCGATGCGGGGAAGAGCGCCGAGATGCGGTTAAAAATCTCGATCGATGATCAGCTGCACTAGAGTTTTGAGTCCGTTGCGATGGAGCGATGGCGGCAGTTTTTTGACCGAATTAAGAGCTTCTTGAGCGTAGCGCTTGGAGAGTAATTTGGCTTCCTGGATCGCCGAACCCGTCTTAATGGCCGTCAATGCGGCTAAAATTTGCTCCTCGGTCGGCTTGCTGCAGTCGAATGTTTTACGCACGGTGGCGTCGCCGCCGTTCATGGCCAGAATGATCGGCAAAGCGGGGTTGCCGTCGCGCAAATCCATCCCGGTCGGTTTGCCGAGCAGCTCGGCATTGCCCACCACGTCAAGAATGTCATCGATCATCTGGAATGCGATGCCCATGTTCAGTCCATAACGTTCGGTCTCGTCCACTAAAGAAGGATGGGCGCCGGCAAGGTAAGCGCCGACTTTCGCGCCGGTGTGGAAAAGCGATGCGGTTTTGCGTTTGACGATCTCCACGTAGTGTTCAAGCGTCACGGACCGATTGCGATTGAAATGGCTCTGCAAGATCTCCCCTTCGGTAAGCAGCGTGCAGGCGTCCGCAGTCCATTGAACTACGGTCTCGTCGAATTTTCCGGCGAATTCAAAGGCCTTAATGAAGAGAAAATCTCCCGCGACCAGCGTCGACTTGAGGCCGAATTTCTTGAATGCGGAAACTTTACCCCGGCGCGTCTCGGCGCCGTCTATAATGTCGTCGTGTAGCAGCGTGGCGGTATGAATAAGTTCGATTGCCGTCGCGATATCGACGATGTCCCGAATGCGTTGTCCGCCAAAGGCGAAATACGCTAAGAGCGTCACCATCGGCCGGACTCTCTTGCCTCCGCCGTGGATCAAATGCGCGGAAATATTGGTGAGATCGCGCTCTCGGGAACCGATGGCACGAACAAGATTGTCTTCGACGAGTTGCAGTTCCTCGGTGACGCAGCTAAACGGATCGTTGCTTCCCTGAAGCAAGGGAATTCTCCGTTCGACATCGAGTGCAATGCTGGAATCTGCCGGCGATGTATTGATTTTTGTTTCTCGGATCAGAGACGCTCCGCGCGCCGATCAAAAGCTAGCTCGGAAAATGGCATAGATCACCGGATTGGTCAAGTCAGACTTGGCGCCGTGATGATCGCTCCGGAGCGCGCCATGATTATTCGGCAGCAAGCCGAAATACACCACCGTGCGCAGTCATGAAAAAACTCGTTGTGTATTGAAATATGGGCGATTTTTCCTTGACAAAATTGAGCCACCCCGAATATATAACGCCCAAGACCCAGGCATTGTTTGATTCGATAAAACATCAAATGGCGTAGAAGGAGGAGAGAGCAATGGAGTTTACATTGTTTATTCTGCGGTGGATTCATTTTTTGGCGGGCATTACTTGGATCGGAATTCTTTATTATTTTAATTTCGTGCAGACACCGTTTTTCGCGGAGACCGAAGCGCCGGTCAGGATCGGAGCGATTCAGAAGCTGGTGCCGCGCGCGCTGTGGTGGTTTCGCTGGGGCGCGATGGTCACCTTCCTCGCCGGTATCCTGATGTATATCATGCGCATGAGCGAAATGGGCGCTGGGCTGTTCTATTCATCGTCCTACGGCGTGACAATTACCGTCGGCGGCTTGATCGGCACCATAATGTTTTTGAATGTTTGGCTGGTGATCTGGCCTAAGCAACAGATCGTCATTGCTTCGACCAATCAGGTAGCTTCAGGCGGCCAGGCCTTGCCCGCCGCCGCGGGCGCCGCTCGGCGCGCCGCTTTGACTTCTCGAACCAACACCGTTTTTTCGATCCCCATGCTTTTTTACATGGGAGCCGCCAGCCATTATTCGGCGATGGTGGGCTCAATGGGTCCATGGGGTTCACACGGATATTTCTGGTTTATCGTGATCGTGCTCGTGGGGGCCTTTGAATGCAACGCGCTGATAGGCAGTCAAGGCGTGGCGAAACAACCGCTCGATTCAGTGAAGGGAGCCCTGTGGTTTGGCTTTCTGTTGACCGGGATCCTGTTTCTGTTGAACCTCGGGCTTACATAAGTCGTGAGTGTTACTTGGCCAGGTACGCGGTCAAGTAGGGAATCTCATCTTTTAAAAACGGGAATTGCGGCATCACCTTGGTAGGGCGTTTGGGTTTGTAACCGGGCGGGTAGCTGGTGGACAGCACTCGCGCCTCGAGGAGTTCCTTTGACGAGCCTTTGATGGCAGGGCCGACCGGCCCATCTCTGGATGGATCGTTGTTGTGGCAAGCCACGCAGTTTGCTAGGTAGACGGCTCTGCCTCTTGCGGGGTCAGCATTTTTTCCTGACTTTGCCGAGTCGTCTGAATCTTTCGAACAGGCTGCCAGGGTGAAAGCACATAATGCGATCAAGAATAGTTTCATCGATAGTCCCGTGGCTCGGTCGAATTGTTGTCTTCATGTCATCGCGACTATCAGTTTCAATTCCAATACCGCGGCGATGAATCCGTCGGGCTCACATCTCAAGCTTCTCTAGTAAAATTTCGCTTCCCTGCCGTATGGATTGGCTCCGGATCCAGCTGAACTGTCGGGCGGCGCGCGGCTTTTATTATTAATTAATCGTTGCCGCCGGCATACGGGAGAGATCTGCGGACGTTAGAGAAACTCGGGCTTGTGTGATAGGTACTGACCTTATGACTTGGTGCGAAAGGGGGGAATCGAACCCCCACGGGAGTTACCCCACAGGATCCTGAATCCTGCGCGTCTACCAATTCCGCCACTTTCGCGCA
>DASYUV010000310.1:0-9738 GCA_036000865.1 Binatia bacterium
ATGGCGTTGGCGATTAGCCAACCGTCGTCGCCCTTTTCATTCAGCACCTGCAACCCGCCGTGGACGACGTTGATGTGGCCGCCGCCGTGGGGTAACGTTTCCATCACGGCCTGGCCATCCACTGCCTCGGGCTTGGGAACGCCGATGGTGACATCCACCCGCATATCGTCGGCGGTCTTGCCCAGTAGCCGCTGAAATCCCAAGCTGCTGTGATGCAAGGCATCGAATACCGCCCGCCTGGCGGCACTGGTGTAATCCAATCCGTGAACATCCACTCCCATACCCATTTCTGTAACGCACCGTACCAAAGCCATACCTAATTACCTCCATGCAAACGAAATCAGTTTCAGACGTTCCAAAGGTTCCAATCGTTCCAATAGTTGAGCGGCGCCAAAAAAGAGCGCTAAGCTTCGATGTCGCTCTATTTATGCGATCTCGTATCGTCGAATCAACACCTTGCGCTGATCGCGACCCACGGGTCGATTGTTTTTTGATAAGTACCGACAAGCCAAAGTGCTTCTTGGTTCGAAAACGTTTGGAACGAGTGGAACCTTTGAAACGATTGGAACGGGCCACCGTATTTTAATCCCGAATGTCCTGCAGAAACCATTCGGTCGGAATCTCACGCCCGAGGCCGGCTCGCTTGGCGAGCTCGTAGACTTTGCCCGCCACCGCGTGGAACTGGGCGCCCTGCAAATTACCGCGCTCGGAATACGTGATCTGATCCGTCGAGCTGCGTCCTTTCACCTTGCCGGCGACGAGATCGGCGAGCGTGATGCGCCGATCCGGCAGCGTGTTGCCGTGCTTGCGGCGGTCACGGCGGCCATCGCCATACTTATGTTGCTGTGGGCGCGCCTCGTAGCCGATATGCTCGGCGTCGGTGGCGAGCTCGGGATGGCCGGTGGGCGCCGGCGTGTCGCCGAACCGCAGGTAGACGTCGACTCGTTTCAGGCTCTCGGCGTCGGGTTTGCCGGTGCCGCCGACCACCACGATGTGGGTGCCTTTTTCGAGCAATGCGCCGTCGGTCACCTCCAACGCGGAGTCGGTGAGGGCAGCGAGGATGTGCGCGCCTTTGTAGACGTCCTCGGGACGGCTGCAGACTTTTACCTCGATGTTGTATTTTTCCGCCATCTCGCGGCCGAAGCGCTCGCGGCTCTCTTTTGTCGGGCTGAACACCTGCAGCTTCTCGATGTTGCGCACGCGCGTGAACGCTTCCATGTGGGTGCGCGCCATGCCGCCGGCGCCCAGCATGCCGACCACCTCGGCGTCCTTGTTCGAGAGGTACTTCACGCCGATGCCGCCGTCCGCGCCGACGCGCATGTGCTGCAAGTGGCCGTCGTTGACAAACGCAAGCGGCTCGCCGTTCTCGATCGACGTGAGTAAGATGAGCCCGCAGTAAAGTCCGGGCCGCATGCAGTACTTCTCCTGGGTGACCACGCCGGTGTACTGCTTTTCGTAGACGATGTCGGACTTCATGCGGATGGCGAAGTAGCCGGCGGTCGATCCCCCCTCCATCGTGCCCCACTGATAGTTCCGCGCCGGATCACTGGTCGGAATGCGGATGTCGATGCGCGGCCGGCAGACCGCCTCCTGGGCAGCGAGCTGCAAATAAGATTGTTCCAGGGCCGCAATAGTGTCTTCCATGGTGAGAACCTGTTGGACTTCTTGGTTGTTGATGATCAGTGTCATGGTGCAATTACCTCTTCAGCCGCGTCAGGAAATTTGTCGGTCTATGAATCGCCGGTCTGGCCAGCGACTCGAACTTCTGCATGAATAGCTTCGCCTTGGATCTTGGAAGCAGCTGTTTGGCTTTCATGACCATTCCTGGTCAGGCATCGCATATTTCCTCAATGATTGCACTCCTGGCCTTTGCTGCCAAAATGGATTGACCACCACCACGTCAGCTTGAACGAACAAAATATATCTTGTAGCCTCGCAGAATTATGGATGACTTTCAGAAACAATTACAACGTCTCAAGCGCAATCCGGTATTCGCGAAGGCTTTCGACAAACGACGAACCGAAGCCGAGGTCGCGTTCCAAATTCGCCGGCTCAGAGAAGCCAAAGGTTGGTCACAAAAAGATTTGGCCAAAAAGGTCGGTTGCAGCCAGCAGGCGGTATCAGCCGTCGAACAAGCCGGTTACAAACGGCACTCACTGCCGTTACTTCGTCGCATCGCCGCTGTTTTGGACGCGGACGTTGTCGTCGCCCTGGTTCCGCGCAAAGCCGCATAGGCTGGTTCGACGTAGGGACAGAGCAATTCGAGGAGGAACTTATGGGACAGATACTCGGACTCGGAATCACGCATTACCCTGGCCTGGCGTTTCAAGGAAATATCAGCCGGCGCATCAAGATGTGTCTGGCCGATCCGGCGTTGCCGGAAAAATTCCGCTCCCTGGACAACTGGCCCGAGCCGATGCGCGAGCAGTGGGGATCGGACGAAGGACAGGCGCATGCGCAAGCGCATCGCCAGGCGATGATCGAGGGCTTTCGCCGGGCGCGCCGGGCGCTGGAGGAATTCAACCCGGATTTCTGTCTGATCTGGGGCGATGATCAGTTCGAGAACTACCGCGATGACTGCGTGCCGCCGTTTTCGATTCTCGCTTATGAAAGCGTCGAGGTCCAACCTTGGCTCAGCGATCGACGCGGGGCAAATTCCTGGGATGAGCCCAAAGAGAAGTGCTTCCTGGTTTCCGGCCACCGCGAGGGCGCCAAATACCTGGCGTCACGATTATTGAACGAGGGATTCGATATTCCCTATGCGTACAAGCCGCGCCACGCCGCTCTCGGGCACGCGTTTACCAATTCGATTCTATTCCTCGACTGGGACCGCCGCGGGTTTTCTTACCCAGTGGTGCCGTTTACGACGAACGCCTACGGACGCTACTTGACGGCAAGTGAAGGCATACCGCCGACGCCGTCCAAAGCGAAAAGCTTTGCGGGCAACGAAGATCCTCCGGGGCCGCAGCCGTGGCGCTGTTTCCAAGTCGGCGCCGCCACCGCCCGGGCCCTGGTCGCAAGCCCGTGGAAAGTCGCATTGATCGCATCCTCGAGTTGGTCGCACTCGTTTCTGACCGAGAAACACGGGCGCATGTATCCGGACGTGGAATCGGACCGGCGCTATTTCGAAGCGCTCCGCGCGGGCGATTGGGAGACCTGGCGCAACACCGATTTGGCTCAGGCCGAAGACCGAGGCATCACGAATTGTTGAACTGGTTTTGTCTCGCGGGCGCGATGGCCGAGCTCAAGCGCAAACCCGACGAGGCGGAATTTTTAGAGTCGTGGATCACTAACTCGGATAAAGTCTTCGCCGTATTTCGTCCGCCGCGCGATTGAAAACCGTCTAATCTTAGCGCCTCACTTCGATGCTTGAATTCACCGCTCATCGAAGTTCTGCGTTCTGACCGTGTTAAACGAACTGAGCAAAGCGGTTGAACGGCTTGAACGATTTGAACCGGCTGCTGCATAGTCGGCGGCATCGCTCGGCCTATCCTCCCACCGGCGGCATTTTTGGAAATTTAGCCAGCGCCGGATTCATGTGATCCCAAGGTTGAGCACTGGCTGTGAAGATGTCCAAGGTCGGCTTATACAGGCTCGGGTCATCGAGGCTCCCCGCCGCGATCATCGCGAGGTCCGGCATAGCGCTGGTCTTTCCGAACAAACTCGCACCGCACTCCGGGCAGAAACCGCGGCTCAACGTGTTACCACTGTCTGCTTTAGTGTCGTAATACTTAACCGCCCCCGTAATCTTCAGCGCTGCGGCCGGTAGTCCGATGTCAGGTTCATACGCACCACCAGTTGCCTTTTGGCAATCGCGGCAGTGGCAATTACCCATAAAAAACGGATCGGCGGAACATTCGTAGCGAACCGCGCCGCAAAGGCAGCCTCCGGTAAATCGAGTAGCCATAGTTTTTACTCCTTGCTTGTCCGTCAATTCTTAACTCCACTTTTACCGCCAATAGTTCGAGAAATCGATCGTATCCGCGCACGACCCGACGATTAGCTCGTTACTGAGCTGTTTCCGGAACGGAAGTTGGAGAAACAGAATGAGTTTGCGCGAGAAATCGAGCGGCTGAAGCGATTTGTTTAGTTATGCAGAGCCCAGGCTCCCAGACCCAACCGCCATGATTTCTGCCGGCTGCGACCCAAAAAATCCTCCAGTTGGCAATACCGGAGAGCCTCGGCTTCGAAACAATTGGAACTATTGGAACGTCTGGAACCGATTGGAACAAGTCTTGTTAAATTTGATCTTCCGACGTTTTGAACGATTTGAACGGAGCGTCATTCGACGCTTCGACCTTGGCTCAGTGTCCCGAGCATGTCGAGGGACAGCCTCATGGCCCTGAGGAAACTCGAAGGGTAGCGGTTGAAACGCTTTGAACGCGCTCAGTCGGCGGGACGGCATGGCGGGACACAGCGCTCTATTTTGCGCTGCGCGCTCGTTTGAGGATTGTATACGCTTCTTCGATGTCTTTGATCTTCTCGCTCGCAAGGTGTGTGAACTCGTCCCCGAGCTCAGTAATTTTGTCAGGATGGTATTTCGCCGATAATTGTTGATACGCCTGCTCGATCTCGCTTTCAGTCGCGCCCGAACGAATGCCCAAGACTTGCGCGCACCTTTCTTCCTGGAGAGCGATCGGGTCGTAGCTCGGCTTCGACGAAGCCGGATTCATTCTTCCCGCAGACACCGGCGGTTCGGTTTTCATGAGACGCGCTAAGAAGCTGACAAGAAAATAGCCGGCGCCAAACGCGAGGACGACGGCCAACCATATTTCGGTGTCGGAAAACTCATTCATAGAGGCGCTTTTGCCGATGCTAGTGAAATCGCTGGGCTCGGGCTCCGTCGCAGTAGATGAACCCCGTCGCAGCCCGAACAGTCGCCTGCTTCCGTAGTGAACTGGCTCTGGCAGCGGGGACAGTAGCTTTGGCAATCGGTTTCAAACACCGGCGGTATCGATATGGAGTCGAACCTTAGGTCTGTTTGAGTTTTTACGTACGTCATAGCCTGCTTTAGCAACTCAGCGCGGTACCAATCGACGACTTCCTTGACCGGTCCTTCCAATCCGTCTTTGATCGGGAAATGCAGATCCCGCAGGTAAGCCAGCGCAAATCGTTCTCTGTCATCGCGCGGAAGCAGCGCGGAGACCACCAGCGGATCACAGGCCATGGAAAAATTGGCCGTTAGATCCCCGACGGCCCTGATTGCGCCGGGTGGACAGAAGATGATTTTAAGCACGCTCGACCATCGCTCGTTCGAGAGCGACGGCCAAAGAGCTTTGTGCCGGTACCAGACGAGCCACGCGATCGCGACGGCAAAACCGATCATACCAATCGCCGTTGGAATGATGACCGCTTCCAGCCCATAGCGAAACGCCATCAGCGGGGCGAGAATGAACAGCAGCGGGAAAAATACCAAGCAGAGGATTTCCAGCGAATGCAGGCCGTCTGACATGGCGGCGAAGCTGCCCAACGCCTCGCGCTGGTCGAAGCGACGGACGAGAAATTTCCCGATTAGTTGCTGCCGCTGCGAACTCGAAGTGCGCACCGCCTGATTGATCAACTCTGCGATCTGCTGTGATTCAGCGATGTTGGCACATTCGACGAAGGGCGCCGCGTTGATCAGGACAGATCGCTCCTGGATCGCGCAGCTCTTGATATCTCCGAAGGCAAGATAATGCGGCGTTTGCGGCGGTCGCCCGGCGTCGAAGAACGACTGCGCGTTGAACGCGCAGATGCCCTCAGGGGAGATCGAGATCGGGGTAAGGGACCCCAGGACTACCCGCGTTCCCGGCCACAAGGGATTCAGCAGAACCGCGCCGCGTTTGATTGTGGCAATGAAGGAGCTGGGAACGCGTAGATGCCACTGCTTATTCCAACCCCAGACAAAAGCAAGGCTTCGTTTGCTGACCCCGATAAAACACTCGGAAAGGTAAAGCAGCCAAAGAAGCAAGTAGAGTGTAACGCCCTCGGTCATGCGGGCATGTCGTCGGTCTTTCGCCGGCCAAACAACTTCTTCACGAAACCAAGAGCAGCGAGAACCGCGAGACCGCCGACTTTCCAGAGCCATTTGAAGGCTCCCGACTTTACCGCTGCCGCCGTTGCGCCACCGACAACGAGAGCCGACAAGCCATAGGTGGCGAGCTTGTCGCCTTGCCTGTACTCGGCGTACTTGTGACCCGAGTTATAGCTGAAATCCGCCAGAGCAGCCTTGTATTGCGGCAAAGTCGCGTTCAACTCCTCCGGACCGGTTACCAGGGTTACTCTCATGACGCCGCCGCGGCCAAGGATCCGAGTATTGAAATTCACTACCGGCCGACCTTCACTTTGTCCTCGAATCGCCCACTCCAAATTGTTGCTTTTCTCGTCGTAGTGAGGCGGCTGTTCCCAGCCCGTGATCTCGAGCTTCGGCCAGCCGCGTTCAACCCGCTCTTTATTCCCCTCTTCATTGCCGGCTTTTATCGACTCCAGCATGGCCGTTGCATCCAGCGAGCCCTTTTCATCGTCACGGATATACCCCGTGTCATCATATTCAAAAACGATAAACCAACGCGCCTTCTCGGGCGCGAGAAACCCCAGCTCCCGGCCGGAAACCGGATTTTGCATCGCTTCCATCAGAAGTTTTGTGTCTTCGCCGCCGGCGAAAATATATTTTTCCGGGATTTTAATTTGGGCAAAGTTCCCCAAACCGCCGCTGGATGGTCCCTTTTGCCACTTAATTCCATCGACGGGGGAATCTTTTGTAGCGTCCTTCGATGTTGAGTCTGCGGCGCTGACGATAGTTGCAAACAGTAGAACGAACGCCAACAAGCTGGTTGCCGATGATTGCGATCTCATGATTGTCCTCCAATCGGGTTATCCGTCGGGCCGTCAGTCTAAGCTGCAAATCGCCGAATTATAGAGCGCCATGCTATCGTCGACAAGCAGAATTCTTGGCCCGCCACTCAGCATCGATCTTTCAAAAATTCCTGAAATAGCGAAGTTTGCGGATCTGGCTTTGAACTTTTGAACCCTTCGATATGACTCAGGGCAGGCTCTTGAACCCTTGAACCGCCGCTTTGGCTTCGTCGAATCAATACTTGTGCTGGTTCGACCCGTGATCGAGGATGAGACCGACGAATTTACGAAATGTCAAAAAACAAGACTTGACCCTGGGTTCTGTGACCCTGGGTTCTGGGTTTCTGCTGTGACCCTGGGTTTCTGCTGGGTTTCTGATTCAAGGTGGCCGAAGAGGGCAAGTTCAAAGAAGTGACCTACATGTGGCCCAAACCCGGCGGTACCAAGCCCGTGAAGAAAGTGAGTTACGTTACCAAGATCGGTGACTTCCTTGGCATTCGTGCTCATTCTTGATCTCACTTCAAAAATTACCTACCAAGTGACAGATAGGCGTTGACGGGGGAAAATGAAAGGCCTAAGTGTTGTCTACCAAGTGACAGGTAGGGAAAATGACAATGACCACTTCAATCTTTTATTCTGACGCAACCAGGCTGGCTGAACTGATCCGGAATCGCGAGATTTCGCCGGTCGAGGTCATGCAGGCGCATCTCGATCGCATCGAGGCCGTCAACCCCAAGATCAACGCGATCGTCACGGTGGCGGATGACGCTCTGAAAGCCGCGAAGGCGGCGGAGGCTGCGGTTCTGTCGGGAGAAGAACTCGGCCCGCTGCACGGTGTCCCCTTCACGGTGAAGGACTCCATCGACACCGCCGGCGTGCTGACCCAGCGTGGATCGCCGATCTTCAAGGGCCGACTCCCCGACGCCGACGCGACCAGCGTGGCGCGCATGAAGAAGGCGGGCGGCATTCTGCTGGCGAAGACCAACCTTCCCGAATTCTCCTACTGGATCGAGAGCGACAACCTGCTCTCCGGCCGGTCGAACAATCCTTGGGATTTGACCCGCACGCCGGGCGGGTCGAGCGGCGGTGAATCGGCGGCCATCGCGGCGGGAATGTCGCCGATCGGTCTCGGCACCGATCTCGCCATCTCCGTGCGTGGCCCGGCCGCACAAACCGGCATCACTTCCATGAAGGCGACGCATGGCCGCGTGCCCATGACCGGCATCTGGCCGCGCGCGCCGCGCCGCTTCTGGCATGTCGGGCCGATGGCCCGCTCGGTTCGCGATATCGCGCTCGCTTTCTCGCAACTGGTCGGGCCTGACGGCCAGGACGCGTTCGCCACGAGCACCGTCCAGTTCGATGCGGGCATCGGCCGCCAGCCCTACCGCCAGCTCCGGGTGGGCTGGATGGTCGGACCTGGCTTTGGGCCAGTCGATCCCGAGGTGGCGGCGACCGTCAAGGCCACAGCCGAGGCGCTGAAGGACATCGGCGTCTTTGTCGAGCAGGTGAGCATCCCGGCGTTGGAGCGCGATTTCGCCCTCGACGTGTTCAACCGCCTGCATGTGATGGAGATGAAGCCCGCGTTCGCGGAGGCGACAGCCGGCCACGAGAACGCAATGTACAAGATGGCCAAGACCATGCTCTCACTGCCGGACACGTCGATGAAGGACTACATCGACGCCGAGCAGGCGGCCGAGCGGCTGCGCGACGGCTATGCCGACTACTTCTCGCGCTACGACGCGCTAATTACCCATGTGCTGCCGATCCCGGCCCACAAGCATGGCGTCGAGGAGTTCACCATCGACGGCCAGACCGTGGACGCCACCTACCTCCAGGGCGCGACCGTGCCGCTCAACGTCACCGGGTTGCCCGGCGTGGCGATGCGGTTCGGCACGAGCAAGGAAGCGCTGCCGATCAACGTGCAGATTGTCGGTAAGTGGCAGGCGGAGTCCACGATCCTGCACCTGGCTTCGCTGGTGGAGGGCGTGAGCCCGGTTCGCAACCTGCACCCGGACATCTAGGGGTGTAATGCTTATACGGTTGTTTCAGCAAGACAGAAGAGCAGTAGGGTCGAGAGCAGTAGGGTCAAGTCTTGTATTTTGACATTCGGTTGTCTTAAGCGGGAGAGTGTCTGGGTCGGTCTTGTACTTGCTATTACCGAATAGTGTAGATATAGCGTCAGGTTTTCGTATTGCGTTATTGGAAGGATCGTTTGGCCAACTTGTGTTTCTTTTTCCGATCGCGAGCAGCCGCATGAGCCGAGTATATCGGCTTGATCGAAGGGTCCCGATGGAGCCGGCGGCTAATTTCCTTCTTGCCCTGCCCCAGTCCCGTGCCATGTACTATCGGCCGATCAAGATCAGGATTCCTGCAAGCAGCGCGAGAATTCCCATAACCTTGTTCGGGATAACAAAGCGCACGATCAATGGTAGCCCCTGCAAAATTAACCAGACTGCAAGCAATGTCATTCCGACAGACATGCTCTTCCTCCTTGTTTTATTGGACGAGACAAAATACCGCGGCCCGTTCCAGTGGTTCGACTCAGCTCACCATGAACGGAATTTGATCTGCTACGCTTCGTTCCAGCCGTTCCAGTCGTTCAAATGTTTCAACGACGACTTAAGCGCGTTTAGCCATTTCAACCTTGAACCTTGAACCCGTTCGACCGAGCTCAGGGCAGGCATGGAACTTTGAACTCTGCTTGCGCTATTCTCGGTTAACAAAGTCGCCGAATCCGGGCGGTGGGCGGCGATGTCGTTTGATATTTTCAAACGCAGAAGCGATCGCGAAGAGCGTTGTTTCCTCGAAGGGGCGAGCGAGGAACTCCAAAGCAACCGGCAGCTCGACTTTTTTCGGCCCTTCCAACCGGCTGCCGTTTGGATCTCTATCGTCCGGCACGCGATC
>DASYUV010000311.1:0-4516 GCA_036000865.1 Binatia bacterium
TTCACCACGAAGCGCACGAAGGTCACGAAGGTATTCGTAGGGTGCGCTCCGCGCACCGGTCAGTTCGTAGCCCGGATGTAGCGCAGCGGAATCCGGGGTCTTTCGGTTAGAAAAATTTGCGCAAGCTGCGCAAACGTTCAATGATAGTAGTACGAAGAGCACGAAGTTTAAAAGTATAAATGTCCGAATCCTTCGTGACCTTTGCGTTCTTCGTGGTGAGATCGTATTTGCTTGTCGTTGCAGTAACTTAGGATCGTCGCGCCAGAAATTTGCGCAAGCCGCGAAAACTCTCAGGCATACAGAATGAAACAATCTTTGCGGGACTGGCATCGTAGGGGCGACCGGCCGGTCGCCCCCTATGCGCAAAGGCGTAAAGGATGTCAAAGAGAGCCCTCGGTATCACGATCAGCGATACATATTCCGGACTACTTTGAAAACGTGAACCGTTCTTACTGTCCGGCGAACCGCCGGTGATCGACCATCAGTCAACGATCCTGCACCACTTTGATTCCCGCCTTAGCGAAAATCTCCGCCGCGGCGTCGTTGCGGATGCCGGACTGAAACCAGACGGATCTCGGATTCTTTGCCAGAACATCCTCGACGTGTCCGTTGACGTCGTGAGAACGGCGGAAGACGTCGACCATGTCGATCTCGCCGGGAATATCGCTGAGGCGACGGTAAACCTTCTCGCCAAGAATCACCGTGGCGTCCGGATAGTAAACCGGCACGGGTATGATTTCGAAACCGGCTTTCTGTAAATACATCGGCACATAGACTGAGGGCTGATCGGCTTGCGCCTCGGTTTTAATGCCCAGGACGGCGATGCGTTTTGTTTCCAGAATCACCGTGCGAACCTGTTCTACGGTGGTCAGCAAATTTTCTTGCCAGTTCATGGCTCCAGCTTAGCAGAGGCGGAAAGAATGATCGACACTCGGCTTAACCTCGAGCCTTGACGTCCGGCGTTCCGGCGTATTAATAGCCGATCATTCACTGAATTGGATTTGGATCTCATCACAGTCAACGATTCAGTTGCGAAATCGGCAAGTGACGAAGGACACAACGATATGGCTGAATTAAAAGTAGTCGGCACCGCGGTGCCGCGAGCCGATGGCAGCGACAAAGTGCGCGGACAGAGCGTTTATGCGGCTGATGTGAAGATTCCGGGCTTATTGTGGGCGAAAATCTTGCGCAGTCCGCACCCCCATGCGCGCATCCGGCGCGTCGATATATCAAAAGCGGAGAACGTGCGCGGTGTGCGCGCGATCATTACCGGCGAGGATGTGAAGGGTCGCCTGATCGGCAAACAGATTCGCGATATGCCCGTGCTTTGCTGGGACACGGTACGTTTCGCCGGCGATCGCGTTGCCGCGGTGGCGGCCGAGACGGTGGATGCCGCCGAGGAAGCATTGAATTTAATCGAGGTCGATTACGAACCGCTGCCCGCCGTCTTCGATCCGTTGGAGGCGATGTCGCTAAGCGCGCCAAAGATTCATGAAAACGTCGGCGATTACGACGGGGCGCCGAAGAATCTTCTCGCCACCGATCTCCGCAACGGACTGACGCGGTTAGCGTGGAAGAAGGGCGACGTCGAGGCGGGTTTTCGCGATGCGGATCTGGTGATGGAACATACCTTCCAGATTCCCGCGCGCCATCAGGGTTATCTAGAACCGCACGCGGCGACGGTTGCGATCGACCCCGACGGCCGCATCCAAGTCTGGGCTTCGGTGAAAAATCCTTTCGGCGTGCGCAGCCAGCTGGCGAAATGTTTAAGCGTGGGCGAGGAGCGCATCCGCATGAATCCCGTCAACGTCGGCGGTGAATTCGGCGGAAAAGGCGACGGTGTCGATCTTCCGGTGCTGTATTTCCTGGCACAGAAAACGGCATGCCCGGTGAAGATCGTCATGAGCTATGCTGAAGAACTATCGGCGAGCAATCCGGCGCATCCGACAGTGATCACGATCCGGAGCGGCGTCAAGCGCGACGGCCGCATCGTGGCGCGCAAGATACGCGCGGCGCATGCGAGCGGCGGTTATGGCGCGCTCAAGTCCAATTCTTCGCTCGCCACATGGCACTATGCCGGCGGACAATATCGGATCGACCACGCCGATATCGAGTTTCTGCAGATTTACACCAATACGGTTCCGGGCGGTTACTATCGTAGCCCCGGCGCGGTGGCAACGGCGTTCGCCGTCGATTGTCACACCGACATCGTGGCCAAGGAGCTTGGCATGGACCCGTCCGAGTTCCGTTTGAAAAATTTCCTCGGCGAAGGAGAAGCTGACGCCGTTGGCCATGAATTGCGCAGTGTACGGTTTCGTGAAGTGTTGCAGGGCGCTTTGGACGCCGCGGGTTGGAAAAAACCGAAGAAGCGCAATCACGGGCGCGGCATCGCCTTGTCCGGCCGCCACATCAGCGGCGGCGACACCGGCGTCGTGTTAAGCGCGGACGTTGACGGCGGCTTTTCCATCATCAGCCCGAGCATCGATCAGGGGTCGGGGACGCACACGATTTTGCGCCAACTGGTCGCCGATCAGATGAAGGTGCCGATCGAGCAGGTGCGTGTGGTCGTGGGCGACACCGACACCGCGCCGCGCGACAGCGGCATGCGAGCGAGCCGCATGACTTACGTTGCCGGCAACGCCATCATGCAAGCCTGCGAAAAACTGCGCCGGCGATTGCTCGACCAGGCGGCGCGGGTGCTGGAGTGCCAAGTGGATGAAATCGAATTCGATAAGGGCAGATTTTCGCTGCGCCAAGATCCGGGACAACAAGTGGCGCTGCGGCGCCTGGTCGCGCAAGCGACGGAACGCCTCGAAGTGATGGTTTACGAGGACTATCCATATCCGGAAGATATTTCCTACATCTGCGCGCAGGTGGCCGAAGTCGAGGTCGATCCGGATACTGGCGCCGTGCGCGTGCACCGAGTAGTGAGCGCTCACGACGTCGGCACAATCATCAATCCGGTCACGCACCAGGGCCAGATCGACGGCGCGACGATCATGGGAATGGGCCAAGGCATAATGGAAGAGCTGGTGATGGACGGCGGCAAGGTCACGAACAGCAATCTGGGCGATTACAAGTTGCCATCGGTTAAGGACATCCCGGAGCTGAAAACCGTGCTGGTCAAAACCACGGGCGGCGTGGGACCGCTCGATTCCAAACCGATCGGCGAATTCGCCAACAACGGTCCACCGGCGGCCATCGCCAACGCCATCGCTGACGCAGTGGGCGTCCGGCTGTTTGAGTTGCCGGTGAAGGCGGAGAAAATTTACCAAGCGTTGAAACGACGATAATGAGCCGGCACGTGATCGCCGGCAGGCTGCTGAAAAACTCTGTCGGAGTCCTTCGACGGTGCTCAGAGCCCGTCCTGAGCTTATCGAAGGAACGAACGGAGGAGCTTTATATCATTGAGGATTTTCCGTTCATGCTGAGGCCCTCGAAGCATTCCGAACTGTTTTTCAGCATCTGCTAGAGTCTTTTAATCTGGAGAGAGCATGATTTTTCGATCGAGTCGGTTTTTCATAATTGGTTTTCTTGCCGCGCTCAATTTGCCGGGTTTCCTGTGCGCACAAGGAAAAAAACCGGCAACGCTTTCCGAGCTCGTTGCCTACACAGGCGCGGACCGCGAACAAATTTTAGTCGCGGGCGCCAAAGCTGAAGGTAAGGTGATTTGGTACACCTCGCTGGCGGGAAGTTCGTACAAAGAGCTGGCTCTGGGCTTCGAAAAGAAATATCCAGGCATCAAGGTCGACGTCTATCGAGCCGCCAGCAACGAGCTAATGGCGCGCATCACCGCCGAGGCGAAAGCGCGGCAGTACTTGGTCGACACGATCGAGACAACTTTGCCGCTGCTGAAGAGTCTCCGCGAAGACGGACTTCTTGCCGTCTACACGTCGCCTCATCTTGCCAAGTATCCAACCCACGCAAAGGAGAGTGCAGGAAACGGGCTTTACTATTGGGGCGTCAATCGCGAGAGTTTTATCGGGGTTGGCTACAATCCGAAATTGATTCCAGCGACCGCGGTACCCAATAACTTCAACGGCCTTTTGAATCCCCAACTCAAGGGCAAAATGGGTTTTACGACAAGCGAAACGGGCGTGCGCATGATGGGGGCGATTCTAAAGTTCAAAGGCGAAGAGTTCGCGCGTAAACTCAAGAGCCAGGACATCAGTCTACATTCGGTGTCCGGACGGGCGATGGCCGACATGGCAATTTCGGGCGAGGTGCCAATCTCGCCATCGATCTTTCGCGATCACGCGATGGAATCGAAGGGTAAGGGTGCGCCGATAGATTGGGTGCCGATGGAAGGAGTGCCGACCAACGCCGGCGCCACCGCGATTATTTACCAAGCCCCGCATCCGCATGCGGCGATGCTGATGGCCGATTTTATTCTCAGCCCGGACGGACAAAAAATTCTGGAGAATTTGGAATTCGGCAGTCCGTCGAAAGATTTCGGTTTTAAGCGCTGGTATCCCGAGGCGGGTCTCAACACCGATCAATACGATAAAGAGGCGAC
>DASYUV010000312.1:0-15214 GCA_036000865.1 Binatia bacterium
TTCACCACGAAGCGCACGAAGGTCACGAAGGTATTCGTAGGGTGCGCTCCGCGCACCGGTCAGTTCGTAGCCCGGATGTAGCGCAGCGGAATCCGGGGTCTTTCGGTTAGAAAAATTTGCGCAAGCTGCGCAAACGTTCAACGATAGTAGTACAAAGGTCGCAAAGTAGGGGCGCGATTCATCGCGCCCTAGACGCACGAGACGGAAGACGGAAAATCGTTTCAGCGCAAAAAACGCAAAGATTGTAGGGGCGACCGGCCGGTCGCCCCTACCGCTTATATAGCCGCTTAATAAATCCCGACGATTCCAGTTCCTGCACCACGCTCATATCGACAAAGCTCTTCGGATCGGCTGTCGCGGCTTTCGGCGTGCGTGGCGCGATATCGTCGAGGAGCGTTTTGACGCCTTCGGCGTTCGGATATGGGACTTCCGGAAATGCCGCGTTGTAGGCGCGATAAGCGCGCTCCAAGCCTTCGGGGTCGCTCGTCTTGAGATTTTTACCGATCAGCGCTTTGGTTTCTTCTTTATTCGTCTTGATAAAATGAAGCGCTTCTGTGAACGCTCGCACCACTTTCAGCACAAATGGCCGTCGCTCTTTTACGGTCTTTTCACGGGTCACCACGGCGTTGACGTGGTAGGAAATCTTCAGCGTGCCGATATCGATAAGATCGCGAAAGCCCATCTTCTCCGCTTCTCTCACCAACGGTTCTCCGAGCAGCGTAAATTGCGTGATGTTGCGCGACAACGCGGCGAGGCGCTGGGGATTTTCTCCCGTGGCGATGATTTTCGTATCTTTTTCGGGATCGAGGCCGAAACGGCGAAGCGCGAGGCGCAGGGTCATGTCCGACGTCGTTCCCAGCCGGTTGACGCCGCCGATCTTACCCTTCAACTGCTCGACGCCGGTGATATCAGCGAGAGAAACGATATGATCGATGAATAGCGGCAGATTGGTCGAAACCATCACCGTGTCTGCGCCGGCTAACCGTGAGGTCACGAGCGTGGCGGAAGGAGCGATGATGAAATCGACCTCGCCGGTCAGCAAGGCTTGAATCACGATCGTGCTTGCGCTGATGGCGATCACTTCGGCGGTCAAACCGTTCTTTTTAAAAAATCCTTTTTGATCGGCGACCCATATCGGCGTATTCGAGGGCGTGCTTCCCGCCCACGCGATGCGCATGCGTTCCTGGGCGCTGGCGATTTTAACGAATGAAAGACAAACGACGATGGCAACCACGTACGGCAACGATTGACGCATCAACTTCTCCTCCCGTGCGATAATCGACTGGCGTTAAACCAGGCTAAATCGAGTGGGCGGAATATATCGTCCGGGAGATTTTGCTGTCAATCGGAGCCGCGGGATACGCGCGAGGGCCGTTGGCATACCATCATGATCGTGATTATTATCGGCACAACGGTGACTTCCCGCTCGCGCAGAGCTTGTCGAGCCCGCGATGATGAGGCGAATCATAAAGGAAACCGAGAAGAAGGTTAAAAAAATGAACCTGCAAAGATGGCCGCTACTTTCGGCGATCTTCCTGCTCGCAATGCTACCCATCAAACTCGAAGCCGCGGATGCCAACGCGGAATGGCAACGCGTGGTTGCCGCGGCCAAGAAAGAAGGCAAAGTCGTCATCGGCGCGCCGCCGGGCAGCGATTTCAGAAACGAAGCGCAAGCGGCGTTGAAGAAACGTTTCGATATCGACAGCGAATTCATCCAAGCGCCGGGACCAAACCTGATGAGCAAGGTCGTTGCAGAGAAGCAAGCCGGCGCAGTGTCGGTTGATGCTTTTTTGATCGGTCCCTGCACGGGAAATTCTCTGCTCAAAGCGGATCTGTTCGAACCGCTCACATCGGCAATGGTTCTAGCCGAGGTCAAAGACCCGGCGAAATGGTTCGGCGGCCATTTGTGGGCCGATAATCAGACCGGTAAGAATTTACTCTACAGCTTCGTCGCGCAGATAACGCCGTCACTGTACTACAACACGCAACTGGTCAAGCCGCAGGAAGTGCGCAGCTATAACGATCTGCTCGATCCTAAATGGAAAAGCAAAATCGGTCTACGGGATCCACGAGTGCCCGGCGGCGGGCTGGCGATGTGGGCTTTTCTCTTGGACTTGAAGGGCGAGGAATATAGAAAGCTGGCGCAGCAAGAAATGTTCGGCGGCCCGCAATGCGCGCCAGATCGCCGATGCTCTGGCTAGAGGAACTTTGTCGTTGACCATCGGTGTCGGCTACCGTGATTTTGATGCGTTTCTCGACGCGAACCTGCCGGTCAAACATCTGCCGACGCTCAAGGAGGGCACTTACGTCAGCGGCGGCAATGGCATCATCGGCATCATCAAAGGCGCGCCACACCCGAATGCCGCGAAGCTGGTTTTCAATTGGTTACTCAGTCGAGAGGGGCAAGAACTGCACGGAAGAACCGCGCAACAGCCGACACGCCGCCTGGACGTCGATACCAAAGGATTGGATGGCCAAGCCGCCAAGGATGTATTGACCGTAGACGAGTTTCGCCGCTTTCAAAACTTCACGGAAGACAAGTGTAACAATTCCTGGTTTCCCGGCGCGAAGTTGGCTGAGGCCGTGCTGAAGTAATGCCTTCCGATTGAGAAGCAGGGATTTCACCACGAAGCGCCTAGCGCGGCAAAGCCGCAACCAAAAGAGAGCAATCCTTCACCACGAAGCGTACGAAGGACACGAAGGTTCGTAGGGTGCGCTCCGCGCACCGGTCCGTTCGTAGCCGGATGTAAGGCAGCGGAATCCGGGGTCTGCGTAATGGCGATTCCTGGCCTTCTACAATCCGTCATTCCCGCATGCTTTTAGCGGGAATCCAGGCGAATCTCTGACTGGACCCCCGATAAAAACATTCGGGGGTGACAACATTGGAATATCAAAAGTCGGTCGATATCCAGCAGCTTGCCGCAGGCTAGTTCATTATAACTTCGTGTTCTTCGCGTCCTTCGTGGTGAACCTTTGGTGACAGGTCGGTCAACGAAAATTTTAGAGTGTTAACGCCTGTCCGAGATTAACGATCACTTCTTCAATATCGTCGAGGGAGTTCCAGCGCGGCGAGCCGCCGAGGTGGGGCGTGACGATGACATTGGGAAATTTGATGAGTGGGTCGTCGGCATCGCCCGGCTCTTCGTAAAAGGTGTCGAGCCCGTAACCGCCCAAGTGACCGGAAGCGAGAGCTCGACGCAGCGCTTCGCGATCGACCAGAGTGGGCTGCGATACGTTGATCAAAAACGCGCCGGTTTTAATCACGGAAAGTTCGCGATCACCGATAAAGTTAACGGTTGCCGAGCCGCGCGGCAAATGCAGGCTGACACAATCGGAAGTCGCGAGTAACTCATCCAAAGAACAATACGACGCCTGATACTGCTGTTCGATCTCCGCCGGCAGGCGCGTGCGCTGGGAGTAAACGATGCGCATTCCCAGCGCGATGGCGCGGAGCGCCAGTTCTCGGCCGATCTCACCGAGACCGACGATACCCAATTGCTTGCCATAGAGAGTAACCATTCCCGGAATACGCGCCCAATTCCCATTGGGTGTGTGTGAACGTTTATATGTGGTCGGCTCGTAGCCGGCGTTTTTTAGCTGCTCGACGCTTATGAGGTTGGCATTCTGCGTAAGTTGGCGCGCGAGCGCGAGCATCAGCGTCAGTCCTTGTTCGGCCGTAGAAATATTCGCCCGGCGCCTGATGGTCAGGACTTGAACACCTGCGCGCTCGCAAGCGGCGCGGTCGATATTGCGCGTCGTGAAACCATATTTTTGGACGAACTTGAGCGTTTTTCCGGCGGCGGCTATTTCCTTGGGGCCGATGGTTAATTCCTCTACGACGGCAACGCTGGCGCCGGAGAGATTCGCCAGCAGCTCGGCCTGATTATCGATGAGGCACACATCGACGGGATGAAGACCCGGCGCTTTTGAGCGAACTCGGTTGCACCAGCCGCGAAAGTCCGGCAGATCATGCTTGCAAAAATGGGCAAATGCCTCGATGCGCTCTTCAGGAGCAGTTGGATCGAGGACAACTTGAATGAGACGAAGAAAGCTGTCGTTTTCGACGACGAACTTGAGACGGGGGGAGCTGCTCATAGGCGCGCTGCACCCTCACCCTTGCCCTCTCCCGCGAGCGGGCGAGGGTATGTTTATGAGGAGCTGATGGCAAAGCATAAAGGTATTGGTTCTACGACTAACCAACTCATGGTTCCGGATCGACCTTAAGTGCTTTCAAGAATCGCGTCAGCATGTTGTAGGCGCCGACGAGCATGGTCAGTTCAACCGTCTGACGTTCGGTGAAATGTTTTCGGACATCGGCAAAAACGCCATCCGGCACGGCAATCTCACGCGTCATCGCGTCCGTGTAAGCGAGCAGCGCACGTTGTTGTTCTGTGAATAATTTCGACGGTTGCCAATTCGCCACCGCGTCGACTTGCTCGGGCGTCAGTCCTTCTTTTAACGCATAAGCCGGACCGTGGGCGCGTTGCACATATTCCACGTCATTCAAGATCGCCACCCGAATCACGGCCAACTCGCGGCTTTTGCCATCAATCTCAGTGCCGTAGCGCACGGCCTGGTTGAGATCGAACCAGACATTGGCCAACGCCGGGCTATGCAACATCAAACGGTAAATATTAATCAGCCGGCCGCCGCGGGCGCCTTTGATCTTGGCGATGGAATCGGCCAGCTCCGGATGTTCATTTTCCTCGATCAGCGGCACGCGTGCCATGAGTTACCTCAAAAAGTTTGAGCTTATGTCAGAGCCCGTCGCCCTTCAAAGCGCCCGGCGCTTTTCCAAACGGATGGAGAAGTTCGGCCTCTCTATGAAGACGCTAGTGCGCTCGGTTTGTTTGCTCAGCTCCGCGACCAAGTTTAACAGCGGATTGCCGTTCGTCGCGTAAGTTCGCGCCGGACCAGCAGCATGCATCCGGTCGACATCTTCTTTGCTGGTAAAAAAGCGCGACAGTACTTCCTCATCGGAAACACCCTGCCCGCCGTACTTTCGCCGCAAGTCTTGCAGGGAATCGGTCGGATGCGGCCGCTCGGCGATTTCTTTCGCACGCGGGCGGTTGAGAATCTGCTCTTTAACGTTAGCGTCCATGAGCGCCGCGCCTTCTTTGCCCCAGATACCCATGGCGTATTCAATTGTTTGATCCGTCACTTGCTTGTAGCGTTCCCCGACAATGACGTTGATCGCCGCTTGGCTGCCGACGAACTGCGACAGCGGCGTGACCATGATCGGGTAGCCAAATTCGGCGCGCACCTGCGCCGCCTCTTCCAGCGTCTGATCGAGTTTGTTTTCCATGCCGACGAGACCCAGTTGGTGTCGCAAGTTCGAAATCATGCCGCCGGGAATTTGGTGCACGTATTGCGCGTAATCGTATTCGGGTGTTTTGCCGATCGGGAGATTCTCTTGTTTGGCGCAGGCGGTAAAATGTTTGGTAACCTGACGGAGCGGCTCTTCGTCAATCGATGGTGCGTAACGTAGAGCGCGTGCGTTCATCGCGACGTTGAATACGGACGGATTTGATGAGCCGTCAGCGAGGGGCGGAATGGCCGTATTGACGTTAGTCATGCCGGCTTTGATGGCTTCCAAGCAACATAGCGTGCCGAGTCCCGTCGTGCAGTGGGTGTGCAATTCCACCGTCGTGCCGTGAGCGGCGTCGAGCACAGCTGGAGCGAGCGTCTTGGTTCGTTCGGGAGTTAAGATGCCGCCGGGGTCTTTGAGAATGATCCGATAGATGTCGAGGGTAATCGCTTCGCGAACCTTGGCCGCGAAGTGTTCGTCGGTATGACGCGGTGAAACGGTATAAATAAGATTGATAATCGGTTTGAGGCCGGCGTTCTTCGCTTGTTTGACACGCCAGGCCCAATCAGCCGGATCGTTCCAGGAATCGGAGATTCGCACCTCAGTAACTCCGACGTTGGCCATGCAGGTATCGTAAAGCTGGTGTAGGGCGTATGGATAAATCGCAAATCCACTGCGTGTTCCATGGATGAGTCTCAGTGGTGTTCGTTTGAATTTTGGAATGACGTGCCGGTAGCGTTCCCATGGATCTTCGCGCAGCTCCCTCACGCATTTCGGCAATTCCACGGGGCCGCCGAACTCGATGGCTTCGAAACCGGCCTCGTCCATCGGCTCGACCACGGGAACGATCATTCCTGTTCTCATATTGTAGGCCCACAGGCTTTGCTGGCCATCGCGAAGCGTGGTGTCGACAAAACGAACTTCAGTCATTGGGGATCTTTCAATGCGTGCTTCTATTCGCACAATGCGTGTTCATATTCGTAGGCGACGGCAGACGCGATGGTGTTACTCTTCGCGCAGCCAAATCTGGCTGCGTCCAAACAACGACACGCCGATAAAACCGCGCACTTCGAGCTTCTTGCCGCCTTCGGTGACCTTCATCTTGACGCGGTAAATCTTGCCGGTTTCGGGATCGAGTATCTCGCCGCCTTGATACTCTTCGCCCTGCTTCATAAGACCCGAAAGGATCGTCATGCCGAGTACCGGCTGGTTGTGCCGAGTGCCATCGCACTTGTCGCATTTGGGCGCGGGGTCGTCCCCCGGCTTAGGAAAGATTTTCTCGATTCTGCCTTCGAACCGGCCATTTATTTCTTGAATGCGAACCAACCCTTTCGCTTGACCGGAGTTGTCGTCGATGGTTTTCCAAAGACCGACGGGAGACAGTTCGGCGGCGGCGAGAGGAGAAATTACAATGAGTAGGATAACCGTGATAACGATCCTAGCGAAGCGTCTATTAATCGTACTCATGTCGACCTCGGCAAAAGTCGGTGGTGCATCTTCATTCTTATTACCAGTTGCAGAAGCGGTTTTCGATATAGGTGACGAGGCTGACCAGCGTGATGCCGAAAAAAGCCAGAAGCACGATGGCGACGAAGGCCGGCGCCATCTCCAGGGCATTGGCTTTGAGGTTGATGAAGTAGCCGAGACCTTTGGAGGACATGAAAAATTCAGCGACGACGGGGCCGATGCTGGTGCGCAGTCCGGCAAGAATGTAGGGGATGGAAGACGGCAGAGTGATGGTGAAAAACATCTGGAGATCTGTCGCGGAAAGACTCCTGCCGACGCGGAGATAATTTTCGTCGACCTCACGCGCGCCTTGGATGGGGTTAATGATCAGTGGAAATACGGCGGACCCAAAGACCGCCCTATAATGACAATGCGACAGAGTGTCGTGAGGAAAATTCCATCACAGAAAATTCATTTGAATCTTGGAAAGACTTCCTTGGACATGAGCTCCAGTGTGCGCCTTACGTCGTCCATCGGGACGCCACCGAAGTTGACCATGCTGATGACGTGAGTGACGCCGATCTTTTCGTATTCCCTTAGGATTGCGACTGCATTATCAGGAGTGGTAATCACGGCAAGTTTTTCTTTTCTGATGTTATCGAAATCAGGAACCTTGGCTCCCGGGCGCCGAGACTTTTTGAGATAGTCAACGACGCGCTCAAAGTGAGGACGCGCTGAGTCAACCGCGTCTTCTTCGCCTCGTTTCAGGTAAACGTGGAGAGCAACGATGATATCCGGTTCTTCCTTATGGCCCGCCCGAACATAGGATTCCTTGAAGAGATCGTTTTTTTCCTTGACCTCAAGCATATTGCCGGAACGCGCAAAGGGAATCCCCATGGTGGAGAATCCCAGCTCTCCCGTCCTGGTCAAGGTCTCGTCGCTAGAGGCGGCGACCCAAGTCGGCGGCATCGGCTTCTGCATCGGCTTCATGAACAACGAGCCATGCTCGATCTGAAAATATTTTCCTTGGTGGGAAAATTCCTCCTGCGTCCACGCTTTTAAAATAACGTCGAATGACTCCCAGTATCTTTCTCGCGCTTCCTCCATCGACATGCCGAAGGTCTTGTATTCGACTGGCGAAAAGCCGCTGCCAATGGCGAAATTCAGCCGGCCGCCGCAGAGATTGTCGGCCAACCCATATTCCTCGGCCACAACCAGCGGATGGTGAAACGGCAGAACGCTTACTGCCGGCCCCAACCGTATTCTCTTAGTCCGCTGCCCGAGAGCGGCGATGATCATTGGCGGAGAAACGCAGGTGCCGTACCAATAAAAATGATGCTCTCCCAGCCAGAAAGAATCGAAGCCCAATTCCTCCGCCCACTCCGCCATCGTCAGGACTTCTTCGTAATACTTCTGATTGGAACGGCCGAGGTCGGGATGGTTGTCGCCGAAAACGAATATGCCAAATTTCATTGTTTCTCCGATTTCGACTGTATTTCGCAATCGAGAATAGCTGTTCTTATCGCAACTCAAGAAAAATATCTATCGTGCAGACTGTCGCGCCGATTCGGTAAGCCAGCCAAATGCGAAAGACGGCTTTCGCGAACGCGATTTGTGAAATGAGGGTCGGTGGGAGCTCGGCGAAACGTCGGGTCGATCACTTGTTGCGCCAGACTGTGTGAAAACTCTTTCGGAGCCCTTCGACGGCGCTCAGGGCGAACGGCTAAGTGCTTAATTGCAAATGAAGCGATTCCGTTCGTGGTGAGCGCCGTCGAACCATGAACGTAGTTTTCACACAGTCTGCCGCCGGTAAGAAGTTGGTCTCACCGCCGACCATAAAGCTTGTCCAGAAAGCCGGATTTCTTCAATTCGTCGACAAAGCGAAGGTCGACGAAGTCCTCCGCTTTGGCTTTGCCGGCGCGCGGGTCGGTCACGGCTTGGATGTCGAGCGTTTGCTTCAAGCCTTCGAGCGTCGGGTAAGTATCTTCGACAAGAAACTCGTAGTTGGCTGCGTAGGCGCCCTCGAGGACGGCGCGATCCAAGCCGCGAGTATATTTTTGCATGACTTTAATCGACTCGTCTTTGTGCGTTTTGAAATAGTGGCCCGCTTCGGCCAAAGCCCAGACGACGCGACGAACCTCGTCGGGATTCTCTTTAATTTTCTTCCTCGTGGCCACGCTGCAATTGAATTGGAACGGCACCTTGAGCTTGGCCATGTCGATGATCACTTTGAGCCCGTTTTTTTCGCCGTGGAGTTTTTCTCCCTCGCTGACGATGGTGAAATCTGTTTGGCCATTGATCGTCGCGCCGAGCCTTGCGGGAGCGCCGCCGAGTGTTACCGCTTTGATGTCTTTGTATGGAATCCCGGCTTTGGTCAAAGCCAAACGCATGGCGAAGTCGGCCGACGTCCCGGGTATATGCACCGCCGCGGTTTTACCTCGGAGATCTTCCGGTGATTTGATCTTGGCGTTGCCGATGATGAAGTAGGGCAACGTATTCATCTGACTTTGAACGATCGCGACGTCCGCGCCCGCTAGATTGGCGTTGATCACGGCAGTGCCCACCGCGCCGCTGTAGCCGAGATCGCCGGCGATCAAGCTTTGAATCCCGCGCACGCTACCGTCGATGAAGATGGTATCCAGATCGAGCCCGTGCTTTTTGAAGATGCCCATCTCTTTGGCGATCCAGTAGACCACCGACGAATTGCTGGAATCAGAGATGTAGGCGATGTAACTTTTCGCGTGAGCCAGGGGAGCGCAAGCAATCGCCGACACAAGCAATGCTAAGATCAGCGGTACGAAAAGGCGACTCTTCATCGTCTAGACTCCTTAGTCTTACTGCAATGTATAATCCGACTCATGCTTAACTCATCTTGTCGACGGCAACCCTGCCGTCGTGGTCCATCGCAACCGAACTCATTTCAGCTTCGACCACTGTTTCCATGTCAGCAGTAGGCCGAAAGCGCACATTACAGCCGCGACAATGTACATCCATCGGTAGCCGGCCACGTCGACGACGAACCCGTTCAGCAAAGCGCCCGCTCCGTTACTCAGCGGGAAGGAGACGGAAAAGCTTGCCATGGCGCGCCCGCGCCGTTCGGCCGGGGCTTGTTCCATCGCCAGCGCAAGAATGCGCGAACCGCCGATGGCCGAACCCATGAAGTAAAGTGAGCCACTGAGTATCACGCCGACAAGGGTGCCAACTATAGACAACAACAGTAAGGCGATTGTCTCTAGAATGAAAGCGACGATGAGCGAACGGCCGCAGCCGATCTTGTCCGATAGGCGACCGAGCAGAGGCCGCGCGAGCGTGCTGGTTATGCCAATCGCCACGTAGTACCAGCCGAAATGGCTGATGCCGAGTTGACGCGCATAAAGCACGACAAAACTCGATAGGCAGGGCAGCGAAAGATGCAAGGTGAAAAGGAGCGCCGCAGCTAGCAAGATGTGGCGGTCGAAGACGTTGATGATTTCACGCCACCAGGCTTCTGTGAGTTGGGCTTGGGTGTTGCGAGGGCGGTGCGGAACCGCCCGGGATAGAGCGTAAGCTGCAACAGCGCCGGCAAGAACCAGGCTCATCGCGACCAAGAATGCCGCGCCAAAGCCGCCAGAGTGCGCATCGATGATCCAAAGCGCTACCGCTGGAAATAGGATCGTCACAGCAGATTGCACACCGCCGTAATAACCGGATGCTTCGCCGCGCCGGTCCACGGGTGCGGCGGTCGCGAGCAACGTGTAGCCGCCGGTATTCATGCCGGACCAGCCGATACCGCGCAGACCATTGGCGAACATCGTCGCGCCGGCAAACGGTAAGAAGCAGAAGGAGATGCTTATGGTTTGGGTCAATAACCCCAGGGTCATCACGCCGGTCTCGCTCCAACGATCCGCCCAGTAACCTATGATCGGGCGGGATATCACGCTGGTGACGCCGAACGAAGCGATGACCAATCCGACGACAAAAGGCGAGCCTCCCAGATGAGTAATATAAAGCGGAAATGTCGGCTGAAGAATGAAGTGTTGCGCGTAACCAAGAAACTCAGCTAAACAGAGCAGCGCGAAGGCGCGGGTCCAAATCGATTCGGGTTTGTCACTGGTCATCGAATTGCATTGTCTTAGTTCGCCGGCGATCGCAGTTTCGGCGCATTGACCAGCGCGAAAATTAGTCCCAATGCCTGCACGGCGGCTAAAACGAAAAACATCCCGACATAACCGGCAGCCTCGACCGCGCTACCGGTGATTAGTGAGCCCACGCCATAGCTCAGTGGATAGGCGACGGAAAAGCTCGCCATTTGTTTACCACGACGGCGCGGATCGGCGCGCTCCACGGCGATTGCCAGGGTTGTCGAGCTGCCGATGGCGTTGCCAAGCATGTAAAGCGCGCCGCAAACGATCATGCCCGCGAGATTGGACATGATCGTGATCAGAAGCAGGCTCATCAACTGTAAACCGAACCCAGTCGCAATCGAGAGATCGCGGCCGATGATGTCCGAGAGACGGCCAAGCAGCGGGCGAGCAAGCAAACTGGTGATGCCGACGACCACGAAAAACGCACCGAAATTGACGATGCCGAGCTCGCCGGCGTAGAGGACGCTAAAATTTGTAATCGAAGGGAGCGAGATGTTGAGCCAGCAAAGCATGATCGACGGCAGCAAAATATCGTGCTCGATGAAATGGAAAATCTCGCGCCACCACTGGCCAGATAGCTCCGACGTCGCGTCGCGGCGAACCGTGTGATGGACATGGAGGACCATCACTCCACCAAGCGCTGCGCCGACCCAGGAAAAAACCGCCGAAACCAGGAAGACAACACCGAAACTGCCGAATGAGGCGTGGAGCAGCCACAGGGCGAAAGCGGGAAATAAGATCGAGGAGGCGCCTTGTACGCCGCTGTAAAGGCCGGAGGCTTCGCCACGACGCGATTCCGGCGCTATATGTGCCAGCAGCGAGTAGCCTCCGGTATTGAGTCCGCCCCAGCCGATGCCACGCAGACCATTTGCCAGCATCGTGGCGCCCACGAAAGGAATGAAACAGAGAAAAATACTCGCACCTTGAAAAAGCAATCCTGCGATCATGACACCGGTTTCGCTCCAACGATCGGCCCAATGACCTACCAGGGGCCGGACGATTACGCTCGTCGCCGCGAAACAGGCGAGCACGATACCGACGATGAAAGGCGATCCGCCAAGTTGTTGCGTGACGTACAGGGGTAAGATCGGCGTCAGCACGGAGTGCTGCGCATAGCCCAAAAATTGCGCTCCGCAGAGCAGCACAAACGTGCGCGTCCAGATGGATTCGAGCTGCCGGTTCGCCATTAATTGTTTGCTACCGAAGGGGATTCTTTGCGCGGGCCTGTCGGATTCAGGACGAGGCGAAATTGCAAAGCCGCCCCAAGCTAACACGAAGCGAAAGTGGAAGCGAGTTGGAACTGAGCCGGCGACGCCGCTGAGTCTTGTCTCTGGAGCTTCTCCTGCCGTCCTAAGCAGTTACGGCATTCAAGTGTGACGAGACGTCTGTCACCACCATTGGCAAAAGTGACGTGAGTAAAGCCGTACCTGCTCCTCGCCACAATCGAACGTCCATAATGGGCTGAATTTCTAAGGCATTTCACACCGCGGTTACGATTTCTTTGCCCTAAGAAAATTTCATAACATAACCTTCTTCCAGCTGGCACGTGCTGTGCTTCTACCTTTCTGTTCCGACTAATGGTTAATTCTTAGCCAAGTATCCGAGGAACTTATTCATGTCCGCCATTTCTTGCTCAGAAGCCCTACTCACCATCGGCCGGGACTTAGAACTGCGGGGTATCAGAACCTTTCTCATAAAACGCGAAGCTGACCTCTACGTTGTCGAGGCTGGTTACCAATCTCCCCCGGCTCCCACCCCTGTCACCTTGCATTACAATTCAGATGATATCGAGCAGTTGGATCGCAAAGCACGAGAGAGAAGTGATCGTGATTCGGCGGTTAAGGACTTTCTAAGCTTGTCCCAAATCTTGTGGGCAATCGGGACCTACGCGACTAGCAAAGGAGCTCGCTTACTGAGTGTTTCCAACAATGCCTCGACTGAGAGAATGCCCGTCGTCAAGATTAAATACGAGACGGTTCAGGGCGATCGCGTCGTTGACGATCGCACCGGCTCCGCAATCTACGAGCTGTGCGTTAGCGTTTACAAGTTGAGAGGAACACCAAATAGTAACAATATCCGGTATACTCGTTTTCGCGCCTTCCACGAAAATAGTTAGTGCTTTTATCGGTGGTTCGACTGATCTCCCCCTTAATCAAATTACCCGCAAATTGTTTCTATCAGAATTCGGACAGCAGTGATGTAGAAGATCCAATCGTAAAGGTTTGACGGCGCACGGCTATCCGGGCCATCGCCCGTGCGGCTAATTCCTTCCGAAGACGGTCACGAGGTTTTCTTCAGGATCACGGAGATGCATCTGCCGCTTGCCTTCGTCGACCCAATCCGGTCCCCAAGAAACAGCGAGCTTGCTATCTTCTAAACGCCGGAGCGTTTCATCAGAGTTTTCATTCCCTGCGAGCCCGTAACAGTAAAGACCCTTAACCGGGTTGGGATCGAGGTTCAGCAACACCAGCTGCATCACGCCGTCGGTCAGTACAACTTTATGCGCGGCCGTTTTGACCGTGTCCATCCCGAAGACCTCCGTATAGAATCGCGCCAGCTCCTCCGGCTTTTGTGAGAGTATGACGAGCCGGCGCACCGCGTTTATAGCTCGATCGTCAGTTCCACTTTGCAGCCGTTCTGCCGGGATCGTATTGTAACCTCTCCCTGAAAGATCAATGGGGTTACCTTCCGGGTCGTGAACGCGCCAATCGGTGAACGATCTGCCGGCGGGACGCGCTACCACTTTCGATGCGCCGGCACGAGTCAAAACCGGCCGCAGAGAATCAACGTCATCGACAACGAAGCCGAAGTGGTTCAACCCCATCGGACCGGTCGCGGAAGGCGGATTAATCGCCAAAAACAGATAACCGTCCCACAGATCCACCGCTCTGCGGTTGCTCAGCACCTCTTTGAGCCCGAAAGCGCGCTGGTAAAATTCCGCCAACGAACGGGGCTCTCCGGAGCGCACAGCGATATGGACTAATTTTGCCTGTTTCATTTCTGCCTCCTTGAAAGAATCACGACAGCGACCCGACCAGCGCCCGATCGAGCAATCCACTCTTATCGAACTTGCGCATGAAGTTCTCATCGATCAAATCGTCGGGCTTGACATTTCCGACTTTCGTATTGGAGACCGCCAGGATCCGCTTGATGTTGTCAAGGCCGGCGATGGACGGAAAAGGTTTTCGGTTCATATTGGCGCTTAGAACCTGAAATCCGTCTTGGAGCGCCGCCGCATTTTGCTCCTTGAGATAGGCTCCCATTGTTTTCAACACCGCCGGCTTATTCTCGGAAGCGTTGATAAAACTTTGGCTCTCCAATAGCGCTTTCAAGAGGTTCTCTATCGTGCTTTGGTTTTCGCGCAAAAATCGCGACGAAACAACCACCCCGGCGCCGACAAAAGGGATCTTGGCTTGTCCGAGGTCGACGATGACGCTGAACCCCTTGGCCCTGAGGGAATGGCTGAAGTTCCCTTGGAGTATCGCGGCGTCAACCGAGCCTTGCTCCAGCGCATGATAACGGCTCGTCTGGTTGGCCATCGCGACGATTTGAATGCGGTCTCTTTTTTCGTCGAGACCGAGATGTTCAAATGCCAGCCTCGCCGCCATCCACGGCGTCCCGCCGAGCGAACCGACACCGAATTTTTTTCCTTTTAAGTCGTTAACGTTCTTGATCTCCGGTCTGGCGATGATGTCATAGGTGAGCTGGGCGTCGAACGAAGCCAGCATCTTGAGCGGCAACCCCTCCGCGGCGGCATTCAGCAGCGCCGAGCCGCCGATAAAGCCAAAATGGATATTGCCGGCAGCCAGACCGGCGCTTGCGGTCGCGCTGCTGCGCACGAGAATAATATCCGGCTCCAGGCCCTGCTTGCGGTAAAAACCCTGCGCGCGAGCGATCTCGAGTTGCGACGAATTGGGATTAATCGAGCTATAAGCGACGACGACCCGTGTCACAGCAGCGTTCGCTGCCGAGAATACTGAGAGCAAACAGACGAAAGCTGAAGCTATGAACAAACCGTGGCGCTGTTGCATCATTGCACGAAACGATTCTTCTCTTTTGTATTGGACTCACCGCCGAGTAGCACAACACGCCGAATACAACAAGTTCCGCGCTCGCGCATCAATTGCTAATCTAGCACGGATCGAAACTGTCACGATTTGTAGGGAAAGGACTATTGAGGGTCACCCATTAGCTACGGCTTGGCACTGTCGTGTAATCTTGCAGGTGCGACTCCTGCTCAGGTAACCGCTAGCCACGGGCCTGGAATCCAGCCTTGCAGTCAGTCTGGTGACAGACTGATTGATGCGTAGGCAGGAGAGGAGGCGAGGCGCAAGAA
>DASYUV010000313.1:0-102627 GCA_036000865.1 Binatia bacterium
GAAGATTCGCGAGAAGGTTACAGGCAAGCTGCTAACATTAGATAAGTCTCTAGAGCCTACGCTGCCCGCGTTCCTTGCACTTTTGGATGTGACAGTTGAAGACGAGCAGTGGCAGAGCCTTGATCCTCCTCAACGCCGTCACCGGATCTTAGACGCTGTGAAGCGTCTCTTGCTTCGGGAGAGTCAGCTCCAACCTCTGGTGCTTGTCTTCGAGGATCTTCACTGGATCGATTCGGAAACTCAGGCGGTGCTAGACAGTTTGGTTGAAAGCCTGCCGACCGCACGTATTCTCTTGCTCGTAAACTACCGTCCTGAGTACCAGCATAGTTGGGGAAGCAAAACATACTACAGCCAACTTCGGATCGATCCGCTGCCGCCGGAAAGTGCCGGTGAATTGCTCCAAGCGTTGCTGGGGGAGGATGCGAACCTGGAGCGGCTCAAGCAGCTTTTGATTGAGCGGACTGAGGGAAATCCGTTCTTCTTGGAGGAGACAGTTCGGACACTGGTAGAAGCAAAAGTTTTGACGGGCGAGCGGGGAAATTATCGTCTTGCGAAACCAATTGAGATCACGCAGGTCCCAGCTACAGTACAGGCGGTGTTGGCTGCTCGAATTGACCGGCTGCCACCGGAGGAGAAGCGTCTTCTTCAGTCGGCGGCCGTCGTTGGGAAGGATGTGCCGTTCGTGCTTCTCCAAGCCATCGCCGATCAATCTGAGCAGGAACTTCGCCACGGTCTGACGCGACTTCAGGCTGCGGAGTTTCTCTATGAGACAAGTCTCTTTCCGGAGATCGAGTACACGTTCAAGCACGCGCTCACGCACGAGGTTGCGTACGGCAGCATTTTACAAGAGCGGCGGCGCGCGCTGCATGCCTGTATCGTGGAAGCGATTGAGAAATTGTATTCGGACCGCCAAACCGAGCAGATCGAACGACTGGCGCACCACGCGGTTCGCGCCGAACTATGGGAAGCGGCCGTGGAATATTTGCATCAGGCCGGCAACAAAGCTGCGGCCCGTTCTGCCACTCAAGAGGCGATCGCGTACTTCGAGCAGGCGTTGGATGCTCTCAAGCTTCTTCCCGAAAGTCGCCACACGATTGAGAAAACTATAGACATTCGAATTGACCTGGGCCCTACGGTTATTTCAAAAGGGGGTTTCGGGGGAACGGATGTTGAAGAAAACTACACCAAGGCACGAGAACTGTGTGAGCGGTTGGGGAATACACCTCGGCTATTCCCAGTGCTATGGGGATTGGCAAGGTTCCATGATGTCCGCGGGGATTACAAGGTCGGCCGGGAAGTGGGAGAGCAGCTCCTGACGCTCGCACAGGCTGGCGGCGATTCAGGGCTTCTGCTTCAGGCGCACCACGAACTTTGGGCCAACCTGTCCGCTGTCGGCGAGTTGCTTGCTGCTCGAACACACTTGGAGGAAGGATTCACGCTTTACGATCGCCACAAGCACAGAGACCATGCATTCCTCTACGGCGGCCATGATCCTGGAGCTTGCTGTGGTTATCATGCTGCGCAAGTGTTTTGGCTACTGGGCTATCCGGATCAGGCGCTGCGGCGAAGCCGGGACGCTTTGGGTTTGGCCCGCGATCTTTGTCACCCGGCGACCGTGGTTCACACGTTGTTTTTTGCCGCATGGTTTCATCAGTACCTCGGTGAGAGGCAGGCCGTTCAAGATCGAATCGAAGAGGGCATGTCACTTTCAACCGAGCAGGGTTTTTCACGCTGGCTGGGTGAGGCGACTTTTCTGCGTGGATGGCTTCTCGCCGAAGAAGGTCGTCAGGAGATCGGCATAGAGCAGATGTTGAAGGTAGTAACTGGCGCCCGAGGTAGAAAAAGCACAGGACGTTTTGATGCGCATTGTGCTGCTTTATTGGCTGAGTCCTACGGGAAAACAGGGCAGACTAGCGAGGGGCTCAACGTGGTGAGAGACGCAATGGCCATAGCGCAGCAGACACACTCTCGTTGTTACGAAGCTGAGCTGCACAGAATCAAGGGCGAATTGCTGCTGACGCAGCCGGCGTCGGATGAGCGAGAGGCCGAAGCATGTTTTCAAAACGCGTTGAACGTTGCGCGCGGCCAGAGCGCCAAGTCGTTGGAGTTACGAGCGACGATGAGCTTGAGTCACCTGTGGCAGCGACAAGGAAAGACAGACGAAGCTCGGAAACTTCTTGCGGCAATTTACGACTGGTTTACTGAAGGCTTTGACACTGCCGATTTGAAAGCGGCGAAGGCACTGCTTGATGAGCTTGCGTGACCGATTTTAGATTTTCGATACTTCGACATAGCTCAGTACAGGTTTTGGATTTTCGATCGGGAGACATCATGAATCAAAGACTTGTTGTCATTACGTCGGCCGCCTTCGTCGTAGCTTTTCAATTTTTTACTTTTTCACTGTTTGCCGCCTCAGTTCCCCACAAAGTTATCTTCACCTTCGGCGGCCTTAACGAGCGCAGCGGCGTGCTATTCGTCGGGCGCGATGCTGGGATCTTTCAAAAACATGGACTGGATGCGACCGTCGTCAACGTGCGCAATGCGCAAGTCGGCATGTCGGCGCTGGCCTCGGGCGAAACTCAGTTTCATGTTGGCTCGGCCACCGGCACTTCCATCGGCGCGATGGCCGGCGGGCTGGACCTCGTCTTCATCGCCGGACTCATTAACAAACTCGACGGCGCATTCGTAGTCAATCCGAGCATTCGTTCCCCTGCCGAGCTCAAGGGCAAAAAAATCGGCGTGCAGAGCATCGGCGGCGGCGTTTGGATGTTTTCGATGCTCGCGTTCGAGCATTGGGGGCTCAATCCCGAACGAGACAACATTCAGTTCCGCATCATCGGCGATCAGGCGGTGATGGCCCAAGCGCTGACGCAAAATGTTATCGACGGCGCCTATCTGGGCTACACCTTCGGCGCGCAGCTGGAACGCCAAGGATATCGCGTCTTGGCCGATCTCGCGAAAATCGGCGTTCCTTACCAGGGCCTCGGCGTCATGGCGCGGCGCAGCATTGTCGATCGCTCACCGGATATGGCTGAACGAACACTCAGGGCGATGGTGGAGACCATCGCCTACATCAACAATCCTAACAACAAGTCGGCGGTCATGCGGAGCTTGGCGAAAGACCTCCGCTTGTCCGAGGTGGAAGACGCACAACCAGGCTATGAAATGATGAAGACGCTCTACGATCGCCGGATCTATCCTAACGTAGAGGGGTTGCGCAACGTAATCCGTCTTTTGGCAAACAGTAGCGAGCCGATCCGTCGACTTAAAGTCGAAGACATCATCGACGATCGCGTCGTTCGAAAGTTGGAGAAAGAGGGACTCTTCTGAAGACTGGAGTAATGGAGTGGTGGAATAATGGAGTGATGGGGTTGAAGCCCAACATTCCAATACTCCAGTACTCCAACGCTCCGTTGCTCCAAAACTTGACGCTCCAATGCCTGTGGTGGTAGACCTGCCAATGTAGGGGCAGGTTTGAAACCTGCCCCTACTGAAAATCGAATGAAACAGCCAAAGGAGGAGACATTTATGGCTGGCAACGGCGATAACGCAGGTTTCGAGGTACTGATTTCATCGGATTCCCATGTGATGGAGCCGTCGGGAATTCTAGCCGAGCGAGCGCCTCAGTCTTTCAAGGACCAAGTGCCGCGCTTTCCCCAGTTGGAAGTCGGCAGTAGTTTTCAAACTCATCCCGGAGGGTCGGACCCAACCCACCGAATTAAAGAGATGGAAACCGACGGTCTGAGCGCCGAAGTACTCTTCCCGACCTATTTGTTGCCGCACTTCGCCATGGACGACGGCAAACTCCAGGCAGTCTGTTTCCGTGCTTACAACGACTGGTTGATCGAATACTGTAGAGTGTCGCCGAAGCGCTTGATCGGTATCGCTGCGATCTCCGTCTACGATATCGATGAAGCTGTAAAGGAGCTCGAGCGCTGCGCCAAGGCCGGCATAAAGGGCTCGATTATCTGGCAGGCGCCGCACCCGGATTTGCCGTTTCACTCGGAACACTACAACAAGTTCTGGGCGGCGTCACAGGATTTAGAAGTTCCCGTGCATCTGCATATTCTCACCGGCCACGGCTATCACAAGGAATCCGTGTTCGGAAACAAGAGGACCGGAGTAGAGGCTTATCGGGGCAGCGTCAACATGAAGCTCAAGGAAATCATCGACGCCTATTTCGAATTGATCTTTTACGGCGTGTTCGAGCGCTATCCCAAGCTACGATTCGTCAGCGTCGAGAATGAAATCGGCTGGATGCCCTTCATGCTGCAGCAGTGGGACTACTATTACAATCGCTTCAAGAAGGTGAATCCTCTCCCGATTACCAAGAATCCCAGCGAGTATTTCAAGAATCAGATTTTTGGCACGTTTTTTAGAGATACGGTTGCGGGCCACAATTTCGAGCATTGGGGACAGGATAATTGTATGTGGTCGAACGACTATCCGCATGGCAACTCTACCTGGCCGGATTCCCGCAAGTACATCGACCGCGACCTGGGGCATCTGCCCGAGGGTATCCGCAGGAAGCTCGTCTACACCAACGTGAAAAATCTTTACGACATCGATATACCGCACCCGGTTCAGTAAAGGGCTGCTAATTCGGCAGTGAAATCGATTGGCGCGCTTTCGGGCGATAACACGTCTGATAGCGCGCCAATTTTTTTAGGGAACAGTGAAATCGAAAAAGCGATGACTCGCGCAAAGACGTGGTTCGATCAACTCACCAACCTGAGCAAGGTCGAAGGGCAAAGCATGCCAAGTGACGGACACAGGGCCGTCATCCCAAGCGACGGACTGTGTGAAAACTCGAAAGGAGCCCTTCGACATAGCTCAGGGCGAACGGCTAAGTATTTGATTTCTGTATGCCTCACTTCCGTTCGTGGTGAGCCCGGTCGAACCATGAACGGGGTTTTCACACAGTCTGGCGAAGGCGAAGGATCTAAGAAAGATTTCTCCCTTCGGTCGAAATGACAAGAGGTGCTTCTTCTTGGCGTCTTGGCGCGAGAAACTTTTTTGTCGTTTCATCAATATTCAAAAAATAACAATCTAACAATAGGAGGTTTTTATGCCGGCGCGTTACGGTTCGGACCTTATTGTTGATCTGATGAAAGTCCTTGGTATCGAGTATGTCTCGCTGAATCCGGGTTCGAGTTTTCGCGGCATTCACGATTCCCTGGTCAATTACGAAAGCGGGCGCAAACCCAATCCGGAGATGATTCTCTGCTGCCACGAAGAGATCGCCGTCGCCGTCGCTCACGGTTATGCCAAGGCGACGGGCAAAATCATGCCAGCCATCGTCCACAACGTCGTCGGTCTGCAGCACGCATCGATGGCGATCTACAATGCCTGGTGCGATCGCACGCCAGTTATGGTGATGGGCGGCACCGGGCCGATGAATTCGAGCAAACGGCGGCCGTGGATCGACTGGATTCACACCGCGTTGGTGCAAGGCAATCTGGTGCGCGATTTCGTCAAATGGGACGATCAGCCGGTCGGTATCGAAGCGATCCCATCGTCGATGATGCGCGGTTATCGCATCGCCATGAGCGATCCGGCGGGGCCGGTCTATCTCTGCTTCGATGTGACTGATCAGGAGTCGGCGATCGAAAAGGAAATTCCTGTGCCTGATCCTAACCGTTTCCGTCCGCCGGCGCCGCTGCAAGCAGAAACGGAAGCGATCAAAGAAGCGGCTCGGTTGCTTTCGTCTGCACAGACTCCGGTAGTCGTTGCCGACTATGTGGGCAGGAATAATGACGCGGTTTTGAGTCTCGTCGAGCTTGCTGATCTTTTGTCGATCCCCGTGATCGATCTCGGCGCCCGCTTGAATTTTCCCAATACTCATTCACTCAACCTCACCGGCAGGAATCGGGAGCTGATCGCGAATGCTGACGTCATTCTCGGATTGGACGTCACCGATCTCTACGGCGCGCTGGTGCGGCAGGATCCGGCGACTCATGCCACCGTGCCCGCGACCAAAGCCGGCTGCAAAGTGATTCACGTCACGCTGGCGGATATTGCCACGCGCGGTTGGACGAGCGATTTTCAGGAATTGGCGCCGGTTGATTTGCCGATCGTGGCAAACACCCGGGTATTTCTCCCGGCCTTGGCCGAAGAAATCAAAAAGCAGGGAAAGTATTCCAAGGGCGTGGTCGAAGACAGACGCACGGCATTAGCGGCGCAGCATGAAGAGGTCCACGCGCGCTGGCAGAGCGATCTCAAGAAGCGCTGGGACGAGAGGCCGATCGCGCCGCCGCGTTTGGCGTATGAAGTTTGGGAAGCGATCAAGAAGGAAGATTGGCTGTTGGTCGCCGGTGGCTTCCGCGGCTGGCCGAGCCGCCTGTGGACTTGGGATAAGCCAGGACTGTATCTCGGCGGCTATGGCGGCGGCGGACTCGGCTACGGTCCGGCCGCATCGGTGGGCGCTTCGCTCCCTTACCGCGGCAGCGGGAAAATCTGTGTCAACCTGCAACGCGACGGCGAGATGCTTTACACATCGAGCGCCATGTGGACGGCGGCTAACACCGGGGTGCCGCTGCTCACCGTAATGACTAACAATCGCACTTACTACAACGACGAAGAACACCAGGAAAAAATCGCGATCCACCGCGGCCGTCCGCCGGAAAACAAGGTCGTCGCCATGCGCATGGAAAAACCACCGGTGGATTTCGCCAATCTCGCCCGCTCCCTGGGCGTCGCGGGCGAAGGGCCGATCACAGAGCCGGATCAGATTCGCCCTGCGGTTGAAAGAGCCATCAAGATTATCAAAGACGAAAAGCGGCCGGCACTAGTTGACGTGTACATTCAAAATGTATAACGGACGAAGTTTAGTAGTGACTCATTTTCGTGGGGCCGGCGCGGGTTTTCAGGAAAATCGCGGCAAGAGAGATTCTTCGCTGCGCTCAGAATGACACTTGATCGGAGTTGTCATCCTGAACGAAGTAAAGGATCTGGTATTAACCTAAAAAGATCAGTTGGCGGGCAGCACAGGTGGTCTTGGCGGAGCGAGGACAGAGAGAATTTTGGGTCTGAAGCGCGCGATAGTGGCCAGAATATGTTCACAGACGAGCTGCCAGACCGATTTGAGTTTGAACTGCTCCGCAGTACTTTTGAATTTGTTGATCAGCGCATGAATAGCCCCGAGCAGTACTTTCGCTTTGTCGGCCTCCGCATGCTGAGAAGTAATACTGAGATGTTTTGCGCCGCCATGAGTGGTCTGGCGCGCCACCGCCGAGAGCAAAAACGGGCGGCTGGTGATCGCTTCCAAGCGGGCCTTGGGATTTCCCAGCCGCACAAATAAGCTCCACCAGTTGTAAATGAGCGCTACTGCCTGAGCCGATAACCGACATTGAGTTATTAGCCGAAATTTTGCTTGTTGACATGAACTAAGAGCGGCAGTAATTTTGCCCAGTCCAAACTCTCACCGGCGGAGGAACTCTGCCATGGTCCGACGGCGCTCTGGAACATGGCGCGCCAGGAGTTGCCGGTGATCACGATCGTGTACAACAACCACGCATACTCCGGACCGCACAGTCGAGCTGTCGAGCATGTCGCCGGCGGACGCATGGTGCAGACGGGACAGTTCGTGCATGACTATTTGGGCAACCCCGACATGAACATAGTGCACATCGCCAAAGGATTCGGCGTCGAAGGCGAGGCAGCGGAATCGCCCGGGCAGCTCAAAGAGGCGCTGGTGCGTGCATGCAAGGCCACGCAGGACGGCAGGCCCTATCTCATTGACGCGCAGGTACGGCGCACGGGTGTGGGCTGGGCCGAGAATCCCTGGACGCCGCCGATCCGGATCGCCCAGACGCGCACGCGCAAGGTGTGAGCTGGCTAGAATGATAAAGAGGAGACCGCGAAACGTGACGTATTACGTGATAGCTCTTGTCGCCTTGCTGTTTTGCTTTCCTTCAGCGCTTTTCTCGCAAGCAAAGCCGCTTAAAAAAATTCGCGTCGGCGTGCCGTCGGTCGGCATGGGCAATATCATCATCTTCGTTACCAAAGAAGGTAAACTGTTTGAGAAGTACGGACTCGACGCCGAAGTCATCACAGTCATGGGGTCGGGGATCGGTTCGAAAGCGTTGATCAGCGGCAACCTGGATATTATTCCCATCGCCACACCGACGGTCATCGCCGCCAATCTCGCCGGAGCCGACATGGCGATCCTGGCGCACACGATGCCTGCGGTGGTCCACGCTTTGATGGTCCGGCCTGACATTAAGCGGCCGGAGGATTTGAAGGGCAAAAAGATCGGCGTCTCGAGCTTGGGGTCGCTTACCGATTTTTTGGTTCGCTCGATCGCGAAGAAGAAAGGACTCAATCCCGATCGCGACATAACTCTTATTACGACCGGCGGCAGCGATACCGAGCGGGTCATGTCGCTCAAGGCCGGCGCTGTCGAGGCGGCGGCGGTGTCTCATCCCGGCTACGGCTTGGCGCGAAAAATGGGATTCAACATGCTCTGGGATTCCGCCAAGGAACTCGACTACCCGTGGATGGAAATCACCACGCGCCGTGCGGCGATTAAAAACGATCGCGAGCTGATTACACAATATATGAAGGCCCACCTGGAAGGCATCGCGCTGTTCAAGACCAACCGCGATTTCGGTGTCAAGGTGATCAAGAAGACCTTGAGAGTGACCGATGACGAACTGGTGAATGAGTCCTACGAAATCTTCTCAAAAATGTTTTTGCCGACACCGTATCCCAATCATCCGGGGATGAAAGTCAGCTTCGAGTACGTGGCGATGACGAACAAAGACGTCTGGGGTCACAAGCCGGAAGAGTTTACCGATCCGAGCTTCGTGACGGAACTCGACAAAAGCGGATTTATCAAGTCACTGTACGGGAAGTGATTTTAGCTAGCGCGGTTTTTCGAAAACCGGCCAGTTAGTCTCTCCTACGCCCTTTAGTACGGTTTGCCTTCAAAAACCCAGCGATCGAGATTATCGAAGTAAGCGCGTCTCAGAACCAAACTCATAACGACGGCGCGGGCGGCTCGTTCCTGTTTCTCCGGCGTGGTTGCGTACTTGACGAGAATGTCGAACGGGTAATTGCCGTGTTCGGCTTCGTCTGCGTGGATTCGTTTATAATGCTTCTTCGAGAAAACCCGCGTGCTCATATTCTTCATGGACAGCTTCCGCGAGGATTTTCTTCACATCGAGCTCGGGTGTGCTCTTGAGCCAGCCGCCGAAAATCTCACCGGCGCGAATTTCGTTGAACAGTCGGCTCTGCATGACTTTGACGCGCGTCTCGTCTGTTGTCAGAGGGATGAAGCTATAGGCTGGAAGTTTCCCGTCCAAGGCCTTGCAGAAATCGACGACTTGCTTCTCGATCGTCTGGGCAAATTCTCTGCTATCCATGGTTTTTCTCCTCGTCCAAACAAATCATCATCGGCGACTTGACCATTTGGCTATCAACAAGACTTATCGGCGTCAAGTTAACACGTTAATTCAGTGGATTTCTGACACAGGGCGTTGTTTATCGGCTGGTAATCAGCACGACACCGGTGACCATCAGGACAGTGCCGAGAACGATGCGCAGGTTCACGGTTTCGACATTGCGTAAAAACACGGCGCTAAAGAAAACGGTGAAGAGGGGAGTGGTATTGAGCAGCGGTATGATGACCGAAAGTTGGCCACGGCCAAGCGCAATAAAATTTGCCACTTGCGCCGATGTGGCGATCAGGGCCGCGCAAAAATAGAAAATAAACACCTCGCGCGGCATGCGTAACTGATGCGCTCTTTTAGTTATCAACACAAAACCGAGTAAGAGTATGAATGACACCGTCGTAACCACAGCCACCGCGACAAAGGGGTCAGGGATAATATTCAGGGCTTGTTTGCGCAGGCTCTGAGAAACCGCGGAAATCAATCCTGCGCTGATCGGGAAAATCGTATCAATCAGCCGCCATCTAGCATCGCCTGCTCTTTTTCCGGAGATCAACCAAAGACTACCGACGATGAGGATTGTGCCGAGAAAGACCAGCCACCCCGGCTGCTCGTGGAAGACGATAACGGCAATGGCGGTTGCGAAGAGCGGCTCGCTGCCTCGTAGCGGACCGGCGCGGGCGACGCCGATGCGCGTGATGCCCTCGTAAAAGAGCGCGCGGGCGAAGAGCGGCTGGATGCAGCCACTGATCAGGTAATAAATCATTGCCGGCGACTTTAAGAATTCGAGCGAAGTCGTGGCGACGAGGTAGGTCCACAGGCAACTGATAGATACCGCGTAGCTCACAAACATCGCCGCAAAGATGTTGGACTGCCGTAGTCCGAAGCGGACCAATACCGAATCTGCCGCCCAACCCATGGCGGAAGACATAGCGACGATTTCAGCGAGCAAGGATGCGTATTCTCCGTCAGTTCGATGGAAGCTTCACATAAGCGGAGGGCTGTGACTTTTGCAACCACAGGCCAAGGACAAGGAGATCATCCTTCTTTCGGGCGAAGACCAGTCGCGCTTGCAGAACAGGACCTGGCTGTCTAAGATCAGCCGTCGTTGAATTTATTACCCGCTCAAAGGAGGCCAATATGGAACCGCAGGCAAAGGTTGTTCAGTTAAAGACTCAACTCGTCAAAGAGGGACACACACGCAACATGCTCGCTGAAACCAATCTGATGACTTTTAGGATTCACTGTTACGCGCCGGGGATCGGTGAAAACGCGCTCCATTCGCACACCAAGGAGGATCACATTTTCTTAGTGCTGCAGGGAACGGCGCAGTTCAATACCGGTAGAGACGGGAAAACCATCGTCAATGCGGGTAGGAATAATGCCGTTGTTTTACCGGCGGGTTGCTACTACCAATTTTGTAATTCGGGCAGCGTGCCTCTCGTCATGGCCCGGATCGGGGCGGGGACGGATAAAGCGGAGCAGAGACTCAACCCCGACGGAACAGCGATTCCAGGAAGAACGCGCGAGCAGGGCGCGGCCCAGCCCGTGCTCGTCGAGGGAGCTTTTTTTGAATAGGGGTCCGTGGGAATGCGTGACTTGTAAACGCAGGCGACCGGCTTGCTCGTGGTAGCATCACGGACGCAGCCTTACACGAGAACCATAAAGGAACACGCGATTCATGTCATTCAGAAGAAAAATCAGATTGGCCGGCTTTTACGCAACGTCGTTGCTGCAGAGCGGTAGGAATACCGAATTTTTTCGAGATATCAGAACGTATTGCATTTTCATCGGTTATCCACGAACCGGCCATAGTCTGATCGGGTCCCTGCTGGATGCCCATCCAAGGATGATCATCGCACATGAAATGGACGCGCTCATTTTTCTTCAACATGGTTTTAGCAGGAATCAGGTATTTCACTTGCTTCTGGAAAATTCCAAAAAAATGGCCGCAGCGGGTCGCCGCCACAGCGGCTATTCCTATGAAGTACCTAACCAATGGCAGGGGCGATTCGAAAAACTCGAAGTCTTAGGAGACAAAAAGGGCGCGCGCACGGCCATGGGTTTTTACCATGACCCGGGCTCACTGAATGTTTTGAGAAGCAAGATCGACAAGGAGTTGAAGTTTGTCCACGTGATTCGCAATCCATACGACATTCTCGCGACAGTGACGCGTCGCAGCCGCCGCAAAACGCTGGACAGGAACATCGATAATTTGTTCAAACTTTGCTCTAGTATTGCGGCGCTCAAAAAACACCTCCCACGTGAGCAGATTTTTGATCTACGGTTGGAATCTTTTGTCGATGCTCCCAAAGTTCATCTTGGGCAACTGTGCTCTTTCCTCGGTGTCGAAGCCGATCATCGCTATCTGGAGGACTGCGCAAGTATCGTGTTTAAATCCCCCAAGAAGAGTCGTTTCGATATTCAATGGAATCGACAATCTATTTTGCAGGTCCGCGAGCGGATGGAAGCGTTCAGTTTTCTGGCCGGCTACACTTACGACGAAGAGATTGCCGCATCCACGGACCGCGGACCTTTAGACGCTGGGCCAGCTTGCGGTTAAGCAAGCGAGGCCGCGCTGTTCGAAGAGGCCTTTTTCGAATAGGATTTGAAAATCAAACCGAAAGATTTCGGGAGGGGAGAAGCCCGCACGCGTGGGGGCCGCGCACGGGCTTGTGGTGGAGAGCTTCCCCATATGGGAAGTTCGGAGAACGGCCTAAGCGATATCTCGCATATGCAAGAAGGTATACTGAAGCTTTCTCAGCTCAGCGTTGAACCAGCGTTGGCGGCGGCGGTGTCGTGTCAGGTGCGGTTTTAACAATGACGTAGGATACATTTTCGCACCGCATTTCTCGCATCGCACCGCTCGAAGGTTTCGTTTCTCTATTGAGATGATCTTAGATTCACTCTGCAACGCTGGCTGCATGTCGTTCCTCCTCGAATACTTACGTAGTGTTACAGCAAGTGACATGCCAGCCGCTCAAGGAGCGCTTTGAAAGCCATTTAATCGAGATTTTGCGCCCAGAAGCCTAACTTTTGTCAGACACGAAGTGTCAACGACATGCCACGGGTGACATTGAGAACGTCATAGTAACGTTGTGCGCCGCGCTGACAAGGGATGGTAGAAGTCCGGCGAGTAGCAGGGCTGAATGATCAGAGTCGGGCCACGGGTCTTCGCTCTCTGCCAGTTGAGCTTTTAGTGCCTGTCTGCTCGCACCTTAGCGTAAGTTTCGTTTACAGGTACTGTTTCAAGCCAAAAAATTCAGCAGCTGTGCCGCCCAGTAAATTGTCAATATCTTTTTTCGTCAAGCCTTCCCGAGCCTGCAGCATCGAAACCGTGTTGCGTAGAATATGCTGTCAACGAGATCGTCAAGAGACTCTTGATTCATCAACGAAACGCTATGTGGGCCACGATTCGGTGGCAGTTTGACGGAATGCTGCGCCGGATGTTAGAAGCGGGTCGTCCCTGAGTCCGATCATTTGTCCTACCAGACTAGGGAGGGTTTATTTATGTCAAGGTTCCTAGTTGCTTTGGCAGGATTCGTGTCGAGCTTTCTCGTTCCGCTCACGTCTTTCGCGCAACAAGCAGATGCGCCTGTCTATAAGGATGGTGACTGGTGGCGAATAAAACTAGAAGTCGCCCGGCCAACCGGAGTCTCGGTTGCCGGCCCGCAGCTGGGCGGCTTCCCCGAGTACCGTGTTCAAATTAATTCCGGCAAAGCCACAGTTTTTGGAATTCGAGCGGAAGAAACCAAAGAGCTCGATGCGCCGACCATCGTATCATTAGTATTAGGCAAGCCCGGGTGGCGAGGTGAGCTCTTACGCTTTCCGATGCGCGTCGGCCTCACCTGGACCGAACGATTTCAGTTCCAACCACGCGGCGCGCAAGCGCGCTGGGAGGAAGGTCGTTACGAAGTTCAAGCTTGGGAAAAAATAAAGACGCCCAAGGGCGAGCTCGATGCCTTCAAGATCGTAATGATTATGAATGCGCCAACAGGTCCTAAAGGTAAAGGCACCGCCGCTAGAACCAGCACCTATTATTACACTCCAGAAATCAAAGCCATCGTCTCGTTCAGAGAAGAGGGGACTGAAGCTGCTCTCACCTCGACGCTCGTCGAATTCAACGTGAGCAGGTGAACTAGCGCACGGCACGCCGAGAGGCCGTTGCTCATTCGCCATCAAATTTCTGATACCTAAGCCTGGTTACGGTCCTTGGTGGTCTAGCGCGCGACGAACCGCGCCTATGATTTCCGATTTTGCCGGAACGAAACGCTTTTCGAGGCTAGGGCTCGCGGGCACCGGAGCAAACGGCGCGGCGACGCGAAGGATGGGGCTATCGAGATAGTAAAAGGTTTCTTGCTGCACGCGCGCGACGATTTCCGCGCCGATGCCGCCTTGCTCGACGGCTTCATGGACGACGATCATGCGGCTGGTTTTTTTAACCGAATTGGCGATTGACTCAACGTCGAGGGGCGAGATCGTGCGCGGGTCGATGACTTCCGTAGAGATACCATCGCGCGCTAGTTCATCCGCGGCGGCCAAAGCGGCGCCGACCATACTGGACAGGGCGACGATAGTAATCTGTTCGCCTTGGCGCAGAACCGATGTCTTGCCGATGGGTACGACCGCCTCGCCAGCAGGAACTTCACCTTGCGACCAGTAAAGCCCGCGATGTTCGACGAACACAACTGGGTTATCGTCGCGAATGGCTGACTTCAGTAAGCCTTTGGCGTCGGCCGGATTGGACGGCAAGACCACTTTCAGCCCGGGAACATGCGCGAGCCAAGCTTCGAGACTTTGCGAGTGATGCGCGCCCATCGCGCCACTGATGCCGCACTGGACCCGAACGGTCAAGGGGATCTTCAGTTGCCCGCCGGACATGTAGTGCAACTTCGCAGCGTGGTTCACCAACTGGTCCATCGCCAGCGTGATAAAGTCGATGAACATGATCTCGACCACCGGTCTTAGTCCGGCCGTAGCGGCGCCGATGGCCAGGCCCATGACCGTGCCTTCGCTGATCGGCGTGTTGACCATCCGATTCGCGCCGAATTTGTCTGTCAGTCCTTTGGTAACGCCGAAGGGACCGCCGAGAGCGATGTCTTCGCCAAAAACATAGACCGACGAGTCGCGGCACATTTCCTCAGAAAGACCTGCGCGGATGGCTTCTAAGAAAGTTTGATATGGCATCGCGGCTCTGAGGCGTCACAGAACGTCATTCTGAGCCGCAGGCGAAAAATCTCGTCCGAAGAAAAGACCCTTCGCCGGCGCTCAGGGTGACAGCGTCATGAAATAAGGCCATGATCGAGCTCATCCAGCGGGATTTGCTGCGGCAAATTTTTCATCCTTGTGTTTCATGCTGTCACTTGCGTGTCCACTTCGCTTGCCGCGGGCCAGGGCGACGACAAAGAAAATTCGGCGGCTTTCTCCACTCGTTCTCGCGCTTTGCTCTCGATCGATTCGAGTTCTTTGTCGGTGATGGTCTTTTTGCTTTTTAGTGCGCGCGAGACGCGCGCGATTGGATCTTGCCTTTTCCACGCGGCGAGCTGGGACAGCTCGCGGTATTTGGCGGGGTCGCCCTCGTAGTGACCGCGCAGGCGATGGGTCAGACATTCAACAAATACTGGTCCCTTGGCCGCGCGGCATTTCACAACGGCGCGCCGCATCGCTTCGCGCACGGCAAAGAGGTCGTTGCCGTCGACGGTGCTTGCCGGAATGGCGTAGGTTTTCGCATGCTGCGCGAGCCGCTCGACTTTGGTGTGCGTCGATAGCGGCGTGAACTCGGCGTAACCGTTGTTCTCGCAAACAAAAATGACCGGCAGTTGCCATAGACTGGCGATATTGAGCGATTCGTGAAACGGACCTGCTTGCCCGGCGCCATCACCGAAAAAAACCACGGCGACTTGGCCTTTTTTCTTCTCCTTGGCCGCGAACGCTGCACCTAGCGCGAGTGGAATTGTTCCGCCGACAACGCCGGTCGCCGTGATGAACCCCGTTTCCTTGGCCACGATATGCATCGAGCCGCCCTTGCCGCCGCAATAGCCGGTGGCGCGCCCGGCGATCTCGGCCATCAGCCGATTGATGTCCGCGCCTTTGGCGATGGCGTGGCCGTGGGAGCGATGACCGCCGAAGACATAATCGTCGTTGCGCAACCAGCTGCACGCGCCCACCGCGACGGCTTCTTGGCCGATCCCCAGGTGCAGCAAGCCGACGATTTGCCGTTCGGCGTACAACGCGGAAACTTTTTCTTCGAAAGCTCGGATGAGCCACATCCGGCGCAAAAGGTCGATGAGGTCCGATGAAATCTTCTTAGCCATGGTGCGAAAAAAATAAAGATCGAAGTGGCTAACGCTCGACGCGCGTGGTGGTAAAGCTCAAAAGGTCATTCAACCGGAAAAGATTTCTCGCTGTGCCAGACTGTGTGAAAAGTCCGTTCATGGTTCGACGGGGCTCACCACGAACGGAATCGCTTCGTTTGAAATTAGGCACTTAGCCGTTCGCCCTGAGCGCCGTCGAAGGGCTCCGATTGAATTTTCACACAGTCTGGCGCTCGAAATGACATCCAAGATTTATCTGACGTCCTTAAACGCGAAGCCGTCGTCTAAGCCACCGCCGCTCGGACGGCGTCAATGATGCGTGATTCCGAGGGACCGATGTACGCTTCAAGCGGTGGGCTGTACGGCACTGGCACGTCCAGAGTCGAGACGCGGCGGATGCGGGTTTTTAGTTTGTCGAAACCGCTCTCAGCGATGCGCGCGGCGATCTCGGCAGCGACGCCGCAGCTCTGGTGAGTTTCGTCGGCAATGACGACACGATGGGTCTTTTCAATCGAAGAGATAATCGTCGCCAAGTCGAACGGGACAAGAGTCCGCGGGTCGACGACTTCGACGTCGATGCCTTCTTTGTCCAACTTCGCGGCAGCTTGGAGAGAAACTTGGACAGTGTACGAGGTGGCAATCAAAGTGACGTCGCCGCCTGGCCGTTTCACATCGGCGACGCCGAACGGAATCGGCTTATCGGTTTCTGGAACTTCGCCGCGCGTGTCCAGCAGCCGGGTATGATCGACGAAGATGGTCGGGTTGTCACTGGCGACGGCGGTTTTAAGCAGGCCTTTGACGTCGCGCGGTGAGGAAGGAATGGCGATTTCCAGGCCGGGGCAATTCCACAGCATCGCTTGTGGGCTGCCGGAATGCTGCGCCGCGCCGCCACCACGTAGGCCGTGAAAGAGATGAAAGACCACAGGTACTTTGGTTTGACCACCCGACATGGAAAACGCGTTGGCAGCTTCATTGGCGACTTGCGGCCAGGCTTCGTAGATGAAGCTGCCGGTGCTGAGATCGACAATCGGCCTGAGTCCTGCCATGGCGGCACCGGTCGCGAGCCCACAGAAGCCCAACTCTGAGATCGGCGGCGAGATCATGCGGTCGGCATATTTATTTCGCAGCTTTTGGTAAACGTGCCGATGCGGACTCAGGCTCAGAAAAGTGCCGTTGATTAGATGCACCCGCTGGTCCGCCGCCATGATTTCTTCCAACGCCTCGAATTTCGCTTCGTAATAGGCAAGTTCCCGCATAATCAATCCTCAGGCCGCGCAATTCGCATAAGGCTGATAGCTTATCGCATATAGTCGAAACCATACGCTATAAGCCCTACGCTATATGCCAACCTAATCAACATCTAGTTAGGCGAAGAAATTTCTTTCGGCCTCTTCCGTTTTTGGGTAGGGACTGTTGACCGCAAACTCCACCGCCGCGGCAATCTCGGCTTTGACTTGACGCTCGATGCCGGCAATTTCATCTTTGGTCGCTTGATTGGCTGCCACCAATTCGCGAATAAAGATAAGCAGCGGATCACAAGATTCGTACCACGCGCGGGCTTTTTCGGGCACGCTGCTGACGTCCCAGGCGAGCGAAGTATCCGTCGGTTGCGGTACGGTGGGCCAATTGGTTTCGCTGCCTGGATAGCGAACGGTTTGTGCTTCGACGAATTGAGGTCCCTCGCCGTGGCGAATTTTCTCCACCGCTTCGAAAATCGCCGCATGCACAAGGCCCGCGTCCATGCCGTCGATCTGCTGCGCGGGAATTTTATAGGCCTTGGGCAAATCGGTCAGAGGATACGCCGCCATCGACGATGACTGCGCCGCGGCAACGGCACGACCAGCCCCGTACTTGCCGTTGTTCTCACACAGAAACAGCACTGGCAACTTGAAAAGCGATGCCAGGTTAAATGCTTCAGGCGCGGCGCCTTCTTCCAGTGAGCCATCGCCAAAGAGACAGACCGTGATTCGGCCATTTTTCTGCGCCTTCGACGCATACGCGGTTCCCGTCGAGAGCGGAATGATCCCGGCGACGACGCCCGAGCTATGGAGAAAGCCCAACGATGGCGCGACGGAGTGGAAAGAACCACCCTTTCCCTTATTCAAACCGTCAGCACGTCCCAAGATCTCCGCGTAGAGTCGCTTAGGTTCGACCCCGCGGGCAAGCAGGTGGCCATGGTTTCTGTGCGTCGTGAAGAGATAATCATCGGAGCGTAGACACGAGATCGCCGGCACGCCGGTTCCTTCTTGGCCGACGTAAAGGTGGTAATGGCCGCCGAACACGCCTCTGTCGTGGAGCGGTACCAGGTTTTCTTCAAAGTGACGGATGACGAACATCCGCCGGCACAGATCCAACAATGATTCACGCGGTAGTTTTGGCAACATATGATTTGTGACTTATTGCAAAAGACGGGGACTTGTCAACGTCCAATGGTCGGATTGACAACAGTTCAACCACGGGACTAAATGCCAAGTAGGAGTGGCATTCGAAGCGGAGGCAATTCACGTGATTTCAAGACGCTTTTTGCTGGGAATGTTGATCGCGAGTTTGTTCGTCTCGTCATCAGTTCTCCTCGCCCAATCCCGCGCGCTCAAAAAGGTCCAAGTGGGTGTTCCTGCGATCAGCATGGGAAACATCATTATTTACTTTACCAAGGAAGCCAAAATTTACGAAAAGTATGGTCTCGATGTGGATCCGGTCGCTGTGGCGGGCTCCGGCATCGCTTCGAAGGCGCTGATCTCAGGCAGCGTGCTGATCTCGCCCATCGCTACGCCAACGGTCATGACCGCGGTACTCGCGGGCTCCGACATGGTGATTTTGGCGCACACGATGCCCGGTGTGATTCAATCCCTCGTGGTGCGGCCTGACATCAAGCGCAGCGAAGACCTAAAAGGGAAAACCATCGGCGTCACGACATTCGGGTCCCTGACCGATTTTCTTGTAAAGTATCTTGCCCGACAAAAAGGGCTCAACCCGGAAAAGGATTTCGCCCTCCTTCAGATTGGTACGGATAGTGATCGATTTTTAGCATTACAACAGGGAAAAATTCAGGGCGCGACGTTATCGCATCCGAACTTCATCTTCGCCCAACGGTCGGGATTTCACGTGTTATGGGATTTCTTCAAAGAAGTCGACTATCCATGGAGTGAGATCGCGACGACGCGGACGCAGATCAAGCAAGACCGCGACCTGGTGATGCGCTACATGCGCGCCCATTTGGAAGGCATAGCCCGCTTTAAGCAGGAGCCCGATCTCGCGAAGAAAGTAATCAAGAAGATGCTACGACTGGACGACGATCCGTTAGCGCAGGAGTCTTGGGAGCTATTTGCCAAACATCGTATCGCCGCGCCGTATCCCAACATCAAGGGCTTGAAGACGAGCTATGAATACGTCGCCGCGACGCGTCCCGACGTATACAAGCACAAACCGGAAGAGTTCGTCGACTCAAGCTTTGTCGAAGAGCTCGACAAAAGCGGCTTTATCAAAAAGCTCTACGAAAAATAATTCTTTCCTATGAATGTGCGAATTGGGATCGCGCTTGGGCAATGGCCGAGGCGAGAGCTCCAACCCGAAGCGATCCTCGATCTCGTGGATTACTTCGAGGCGCTGGACGTCGATTCGTTGTGGGTGAGTGATCGAATTGTGTCCCCTACCCTGACGCTCGAACCGATCACCTTTCTTTCCTTTATCGCCGGCCGATTACGCAAGATGAAATTTGGCACCAGCACGTTGGTGCTTCCTACCCGCAATCCAGTCGTTCTCGCCAAAGAACTCGCCACGCTCGACTTTCTCTGCCAGGGGCGATTGTTTCCCGCGTTCGGATTGGGCGGAGATGATTCAAAAGACCTATTGGCCGTTGGCGTAAGCAGGACAGAGCGCGCCGGCCGCGCCGACGAAATGATCATGCTGATGCGCCGGCTGTGGACAGAAGAGAACGTTACGTTCGCGGGAAAGTTCTATTCAGTGAAAGATGTCACCCTCATGCCGCGCCCGTGGCAGAAAAATGGCTTACCGATCTGGATCGGCGGCCGCAGTCAAGCAGCCATGCGTCGCACAGGCAGATTAGGCGACGGCTGGTTGGTCTCTTCGGTGTCGCCACACGAAGTTGCAAGGGGGATTCAAGCCATTCGCAAGTACGCCATCGACGCTGGTCGAGGAGTGCCGGAGGATCATTACGGCGTGCTTATTCCGTTCTACTTCGCCGCGAGCGTCGACAAGGCTTGGGAGATGGCCGGACATTCGATTCGCCCGCGAAGCGACTTGCCGTCTACTGAGTTCAGTGCATTTGGCAATCCTGATCAAGTACGAGCAAAAGTCGAAACCTATATCGCCGCCGGTGCGACCAAGTTCGTTATGCGCCCTTGCGGACCATTCGAAGGGTGGCGCGAGCAAGTTGCTCTACTCGCCAAAGAAGTAATTCAACCGCTGCAGACGCCGACTGATTGAAGTACCCCCGCAATGCTGGAAGATATGTTTTTGTCGGGGGTCCAGTCAGAGTTTCGCCTGGATTCCCGCGAAAAGCATGCGGGAATGACGGACTTTAAATGGCTTGCAATGGACAGGCGGCTTAGGCCGTTTAGGCATTATGCCGTCGTAAGATCTTTGAGCAGACGTCTAGCCGGTTACCAACACCGCCGCGCCGTGAATTTTTCCCGCGCGCAGCTGGTTTAGCGCCTTATTCGCGTCTTCCAACGGAAAAGTTTTGACTTCCGTGCGCAGGGGAACTTGCGGCGCGAGAGCCATGAACTCTTCGCCGTCGCGGCGTGTGAGATTGGCGACCGAGCAGATGGAGCGCTCTTCCCAGAGGGTCGCATAGGGAAACGAGGGGACGTCGCTCATGTGAATGCCGCCGCAGACGACGATGCCGCCCTTGCCGACGGCTTTGAGAGCTTGTGGTACGAGCGCGCCGACGGGTGCAAATATAATCGCGGCGTCAAGTTTTTGCGCCGGCAGTTCATCTGATCCGCCGGCCCACACTGCGCCGAGATGCAGAGCAAATTTCTGCGCTTCTTCGTCTCCGGGTCGTGTGAAGGCATAGACTTCGCGTTGCTGATATTTTGCAACTTGCGCGATGATATGCGCGGCAGCGCCGAAGCCGTAAATGCCGAGTCGCTTACCATTGCCTGCTTTGACCAAGCTTCGGTAGCCAATGAGACCGGCGCATAAAAGCGGCGCCGCTTCAGCATCGCTGTACGAGTCCGGAATCGGAAAACAAAAGCGCTGATCGGCAACCGTGAATTCGGCGTAGCCACCGTCAAGGGTGTACCCGGTGAACTTCGCTTGATCACAGAGATTCTCTTGACCGTTGCGACAATAAGTGCACCCGCCACAAGTCCAACCAAGCCAGGGCACTCCGACGCGGTCGCCGACTCGAAATCGAGTCACGCCTACGCCTAGTTGTGCAATGGTTCCAACGATTTCGTGGCCAGGAACAAGCGGCAGTTTGGGATGAGCCAATTCGCCATCGACAACATGGAGGTCGGTCCGGCACACCGCGCACGCATGGACGCGGATCAGGACTTGATCCGGTGCCGGCGTCGGCATCGACAATTCACTCTTGCGTAGTGGCTCACCGGCATTTTCGAAAAGCATTGCCCGCATGATCTAACGTTATCGAAAGTTATTTTAGAAGCCAAATCCCAGGCCTCGGTTGTTATGCCGAGCGAATGCGAAAGATCTTACGCTCTGCGCTCGAAATGACAGCAGAAGAATAGATGCCCGTTTCGTCGTCGTGTCACATCTCAAGTTTTCCTCTCAGAATTGGGATCATGGTATATTAAGGCAAGCTTTCATCGCCTGATTTTCAAGTGTCGCATGTCGGGCGTTGCTCCGATCGATATCGGGGCTGGCGTTAGCCAACTCATTAACGGCGAAAAAGGAACCGCGTTGTATGGGGTACATCGAGTCAAATCTGCTACCTGACGAGAAGATTGTCTACAAGGCAAGATTGCACTGGATCATATTCTGGAAACCTTTCGCGTTAATTGTTTTGGGAATCGTTTTTGTATTCATCCAACCAATTATCGCTGCGATAGTGATCGCCATCGGAGTCTTTGCCATAATTTCTCCAATTATCGACTATGCGACGTCGGAGTTTGGCGTCACCAATAAGAGAGTCATCATTAAGGTCGGGTTTCTGCGTCGGCGAACGTTAGAGCTGCTGCTCAAGCATGTGGAAGCGATATCGGTCGATCAAAGCGTTACCGGCCGCATTCTTGGATTTGGCTCAGTCACGCTCACCGGCACGGGCGGTGTCAGGGAAGTGTTTCATAACATTTCGTCGCCGCTTGAGTTTCGCAGGCAGATCCAAGGCGAGGCGTCCTAGCGGCGAACGGCGCTTCAATTTCACTTCCAATGCGAGTCAGTTAAGGACGAAAGAGGCCTAGCTCTTAATCGGCCAGTGTGGAAGGACTTCACTTTAGCGGATGGACTGGCGGCGCTCTAAAGGGAAAGAAGATTTGGCACCGCTATTACTACCTAGGCTATGATGTGGAACCTACATGTCAGGATCCGGCCTTCAAAGACTAGGGAAATGGCGGGCCCGAGTGCAAATCGGCGTATGCTAATCCAAATCGATGTCTTTCAGCGGTTTCGTAATCGGTTCTTCTTTAGCCTTTTTGAATAGCTCTTGGAATTTCGCTTCGAGGACCTTTGACTTGTTTTTTTCCGCATCGGCGATTTGCTGGTATTTCTGATCGCGACGACTCGCTTCTTCATTGACGAGCTTCACCGCGTCTTTCAGGTTGACGGCCATTTGCGGCTTGACCGGCGTCTTGTGGTCGAGGACGGCCGATAAATTCGGGTCGATGGTCAAAGTTGCATCACAGCAGGGGCACATGACTTGGATGGTCTTTGCTTCGTTGGACATGGTAAGCTCCTCGGCGCGAGGCGCGAGCTGGTAGTCAAAACAGTTAAGGGCGAATCGTAGTCCCTTTACTATTGCCTCGGACCTAATGCCTATTGCGTATTATCCTCTCAACTCGATCTGTTCTCCGTCCGGGCCGGCGAAAACGACCCGACGCCAGCCGTTTTCTCGCGGCTCGCGGGCGGCGGTGTCGTGCGGCGCGCGGATCAATTTGACGCCGTCGTTTTGTAGCTTGGCCACAGTTTCGTCGAAGCTGTCAGTCTCAAGACAGAAGTGAAATCCCGTCATTGCGCCGTCAAAATGGTGGGTTAACTCCAACACCGTGTCGCCTAGCTTCAAATATGCGATTTGCGTTCCGCTGCCAGCCGCGTGCTGAAAATAATGCTTAAAACCAAAGTGCTTTTCGTAAAACTTCACCGAGCCGTCCAGATCAGTCACATGGAGGGCAACGTGGTCAATGCGCTTGAACATAATCTTTTCCTGCGATCTAAGGATAGGCTTTTCACCCCTGATTTTGCAACCTTGCTCCGGCGATGTGAAAAATTCCGGTGGGAAGGCTAAAATGTCGTGGTAGTAGTATTTAGTTATGCCGATATTTCGACTAGTTGAAGATACGGTATTTCCGCCGCCGGATTATGCGGATCCAAGCGGCCTTATCGCCGTCGGCGGCGATCTCTCAAGCGAGCGTTTGTTGGAAGCTTACCGTGTTGGGATCTTTCCCTGGTATTCCGACGACCAGCCGATTCTTTGGTGGTCCCCAGACCCGCGTTTCATACTGGAGCCAGATGAATTCAAGATTTCGCGCAGCTTGCAAAGGACTCTCCAGCGAAAGACTTTTCAAGTTACCTTCGACCGCGTCTTCGAGGAAGTGGTCGCCGCCTGCGCGACCGTGCCTCGGGAGGGGCAGCGCGGTACGTGGATTACTCGAGAGATGCACGATGCCTACATCGAATTGCACGGCTTGGGCTATGCCCACTCGGTGGAGACTTGGTCCGGAGGCAAATTGGTGGGTGGCCTCTATGGCGTGTCGCTGGGCAAGGCCTTCTTCGGCGAATCGATGTTTCACTCCAAGACCGACGCATCGAAAGTGGCCTTGGCGATCTTGGTGGAGAAACTAAAAAGCTGGGGATTTCATTTTATCGACTCGCAAATGACGACCGAGCACATGATGCGCCTCGGCGCTAAAGAGGTTCCGCGGCGGATATTTTTAAAGCGCCTTCAATCGGCGCTGCGCCATTCGACCAAGCGCGGTAAATGGCATGTCGAGGATTGAAGGCTCGATGCTCCTCCCTCACTCACTTGGCCGATCGCTCTACGGCTTGAACCAGCTTGCCGAGCGAATTTTCCGAGGGAAATTCGATAGCGAGCAGCGCCAGACTCACGGTCGAAAGCAAATACTGGTCGAAAACAAAGCGGCCTAAGAACGCCAATACGAATCCGTAGACCGCGACCGCTTCGATAATGGCGAAGATCACGACTTTGCGCGTGACATAGGTGGACACGACGTAGGCGGCACGTTCTTCAAGAGCGCCCGTAAATTGTTCCAAAGCGCGAAATAGCTTGGTCGTTTTGGAATCACGCAGAATCGCGGCCTCTGTCAAATTGCGCCGTTTCCAGTAGGCGTAGTAGCCGAGATCGACGAGAGCGAGAAGCCAAAAAATCATCCGGGCGGGATCGGCAATCGAGCGGTTGGTGCCGACGTTCGGATTGGCCAAAACGCTCCGCGAGATCACCCAGTAAATCGGGATGGAAATTACAAAACAGCTCCATAGAATCACCGCCGCGCCGCGCTGATCGAGCAAGATCTTTCTGAACTCGGGTCGAATCATTACGCCTCCTAGTCCGCTCGCTTTTTATCACAGCTGAGTTTGATCTGTCTCGCCTTCCGCAATTCATCTCATCATTGGCCTCCGATCTTGTCGCATCGATGACTGGGTGATATACGCACGACTGACGGCAAATGGGGAGGCAGCATGGCAGAGTTCGATCTTGTTATTCACGGCGGCAGACTAATCGATGGCACAGGAAATCCATGGTTTTACGGCGACGTGGCGATCAAGAAGGGCAAGATCGCATCGATCGGAAAAATCAGTCCGGAAGCGGGGCAACGCGCTATCTCCGCCAAGGGGTGCGTGGTTACGCCGGGCTTCATCGATATGCACACGCACAGCGATCAGCCCGTCATCGCCGATGGGAACGCTGAAAGCAAAGTGCGCCAGGGTGTGACGCTGGACATCATCGGTGAAAGCCAGACCGTGGCACCACTTGAAGGCGCGATCCTGGAAGAGTATCGCCTCGAGCATCGCAAGCGAAACGGCATCGAGACCGACTGGACGACATTTACCGGCTATTTCGAAACGCTAAAGCGCAGTGGCGTTTCGATCAACGTCGCGTCCGGCGTGTCGCCGCAGCAGGTAAAACGAGTTGTGTGCGGCTTCGACGAGCGACCGGCAAGCGCCGCCGAGCAAGAAAAGATGAACCGACTGGTGGCTCAAGCGATGGAAGAAGGCGCGCTCGGTCTCACGGCGGCATGGCACGCCAAAGGACCGGAGAATCCTGACGAAGTCGTCGAGATGGCAAGGGTTGCCAAGCGCTACGGTGGCTACTACGGGGTGCATGTCGGCAGCGAAGGTTTCGACATGATGGAAGAGCTGGCGAAGACGCTCCGCATCGCGAGAGAATCGGGGATTCCAGTTCATGTTTATCATTTGAAAATGCGCGCGAAAGCCAACTGGGGACGGATTCGCCAAGTCATCGCGCAGCTCGAAGAGGCGCGCCGCGAAGGGTTGGACATCACCGCGAACCAGTATCCGTATACGGCCATGCAACATCCGTGGCGGCGCTTGTTCCCACGCTGGGTGCAGGACGCTCCTGTCAATGAGACGGTAGCACAATTTAAAAGCCCGTCCTTTCGCGAGCGCGTGATTCAAGACCCGGAATTCAATCAGTATGTCGACGAGCATGGCGGCTGGGAAGGTATCGTCGCGGCGAGACTGGATGCGGAGGCGCTCAAGAAATTCGAAGGGATGACCATCGCTGAGATCGCCAAGCTCCGTGAGCAGGATCCGGTGAGCACGGTCTTCGATCTCATCTACGAGGAAGGCGGATTCATTCACGGCGTGCACCACACGATGAACGAAGACGACGTGAAGACGGTCATGCGCGTGCCGTGGGTTTCGATCGGCTCGGACGGCAGCGCGCTCAATCTAAAATATCCCGGCAAGCCTCACCCACGCAGCTTTGGAACCAATCCGCGCGTGCTCGGCAAGTACACCCGCGAAGAAAAAATTCTCGCCCTGGAAGATGCGGTCCGCAAGATGACCTCGATGCCGGCACAGGTGCTTGGGCTCAAGGACCGCGGCTTGCTGCGCGAAGGCTATTGGGGCGATCTCGTCGTTTTCGATCCCGACACGGTGGCTGACACGGCGACGTACGAGAATCCGAAGCAGTACCCTAAGGGCATCGATTACGTGATGGTCAATGGCACGGTCGTTATCGAGAACAGAGATCACACCGGAGCGCGGCCGGGAAAAGTGGTTTATGGGCCGGGATACGCGGGCAAGTGAAAATGAGATTGCAAAGATCAAAATTTTATTGTTGCCAGCGATCGCAGTCTGAGCTTAAACGTTAGACATAAAATAAAATGGTTGGATTCTATATAGGACACTGGCGATCATGAGCGATGCGAATAAATCAGACGTCGAAAACATTTGCAGAGAATTGGTGCACGCGCTTCAGGGCGTCTTGTCGTGGCAATGGGACGGTCGCTTTGAAGCCGTTTTGGCAGAGTTTGGTGTAGACAATAAAGAAAATGTTCGTGCGATCTTGGAGCGATGTCTCAGCATGACGTGGGACAACTCAAATATTGCGACCGCACCCGATAGCGTGCGGAGAATCAATGTTCGTATCGGTACCCTGAGGTCGGGGCAGTTCCTTTTTACCTCAGATCCGAACCACGATGCCTTTATTTTTTGTGCCTGGTGGCCATGGGGCAACGGTGAGACTATCTCTTTACGCGTCGCGCCATCTTACAAGAAATTATCAGACTCGGAGACGGCCGCGAAAATCCAACTTTTTAAAGGCTGGTTCGGAGTGTAAATATTATTCTCCGTGAGCCAAAGGAAGCATTGATCTAAAGCGCTTGGAGTTAGCCTTCGCACCGAACTCATTACACTTAAAGGAGGCAATGGTATGGAAAGAAAAAAGGCGAGTGATTTTGATCAGCAATTGCTTAGTCTTTTCGATCGATACGTCCATGGCGGCATCAATCGCCGCGAGTTTTTGGAGGGCGCTGCGAAATTCGCCATTGGCAGTCTGACGGCAACCGCTTTGTGGGATATGCTGAAACCCAATTATGCTTGGGCGCAGCAAGTGCCGAAAGACGACAAGCGTATCAAGGCGGAGTATACGATGTACCCGTCTCCCAAAGGGAACTCGTCCAACGGCATGATGCGCGGCTTGCTCGGGCGACCGGCAACCGGCGATAAGTTTCCCGCTGTGGTGGTGATTCACGAGAACCGCGCGCTCAATCCATACATCGAAGACGTTGTTCGGCGCTTGGCCGTCGCCGGCTTCATGGCGCTTGGACCGGATGCGATTTGGCCGCTGGGCGGTTATCCGAGCGTGGATAAATATGGCGCTGATGCCGACGAAAAAGCCGCTGAGATGCAGAAGCAGCTTGACGACGGAAAAATGACCGAAGATTTCGTCGCCGCGGCAGAGTTCCTGCTAAAGCATCCACAGTCCACCGGAAAGCTCGGCGCTGTAGGCTTCTGCGGTGGAGGCAGTAGAGTCAACCGCTTAGCTGTCCGGTTGCCTTGCGGCCGGGGCTCCTTTCTATGGCCGTGCGCCGGCCGTCGAAGACGTGCCAAAGATCAAAGCCGCTCTGCTTCTTCACTTTGCCGAGCAAGATCCCAACACAAACTCTACGTGGCCACACTACGAAGCCGCGCTCAAAGCGAATGGCGTGAAGTATGAAGCGCATGTCTATCCCAAGACCAATCACGGCTTTCATAACGACACCACACCTGTTACGACGAAGCCGCCGCCAAGCTCGCCTGGCAACGCACCATCGACCACTTCAACAAGTATTTAAAAGCGTAGAGCCGGTTAGCCGGATAAGCACGAGCGGCACCTCGGCGCGCTCGCGCTGCTTATATCCCGGAGCAGACTCGCCGGCGCTATCCCTGAGACACGCTGCCGATCACTGCGCATCGGCCTTTAACTCTGCAGATGCTTCTTGAAAAATTCTAACGTTCTACCCCATGCCTCCTTGGCCGCTTCTTCGCGATAGCTCCGTGGGCTTGTATCAGTAAAAAATGCATGCGGCGCGCCGGGATAGATTTTGTACTCGAACGACTTGCCGTATTTTTTCATCGCCGCTTCGAGTTGCGGCACGCCCGATGTAATGCGCTCGTCGGCCCCGCCGTACTGACCGAGTACGGGCACCGTGATATTTCTCACGTCTTCGAGGTTCTGTGGATTCTCGCCGTAGTAAATCACTGACGCCGCCAAGTCTTTGTTCCGGGTCGTGAACATCAGAGCCCTGCCTCCGCCCCAACAGAAACCTGTAACGCCAATCTTGTTAGCGCGAACAAAGTTCTGGCCATTGAGATAATTAACCGCGCCGGAGAGATCCTTAGTGAACATTTCATCGCCGAGCCTATAGAGCTCTTTGGTCGCCGCTTCACCGCTCGAAAAAGCGTGTGTGCCACCCGACCGTGACAACAGATCAGGCACCAGCGCAACGTAGCCGGCTTTGGCCAGCCTTCGCCCCACGTCCCGGATGTGGTCGTCGATGCCGGTCCATCCGTGAATTACTATTACCGCCGGCCGTTTGTCGTCCCCCTTGGGACGAGTCAAATAACCGCTCAATCCGACGCCGTCCACCGAGGGATATTTGACATCGGCCGATATTAGCGCCGGATCGTTGGCGTCGACTTGCGCTGCAGACGCCGGCGCCGAAACTAGCAAATTGCCCAACGCATTTGCCGCGACGGCGCTCCCCGCCGTCAATGCGCTCTTCCGTAGAAACTCCCGTCGGCTTACCTTATCTTCACCATGCTTTCGAAGGGTATCTTTTTTGTCCATCAGTTTACTCCCGCACCTGAATCGAATTTTTCCGCGTTCTTCAAAAGCCGATCATGTCGAATTTGGTTAAAGTCACCTGCGCGGCATAGCTGGGGTTGTTGACCAGATGCCATGCCGTATATTGCTCGATGTAGGTGTTCTCGGCTGACATTCCGTCGACCGGCACGATGACTTTAAAGCCTCTCTTTGCGGCCTCAGTGCCGGTAAAAAGAACCGCGCCGTGAGCCGCCGTGCCGACGACAATCACCGTCTTGATGCCTTTCTCTTGCAGGATCTTTTCGAGGTCGGTCTTATAAAACTTCTCCGCCGCCGCCGAAACCATAGGTTCCCCTTCGGTTGGAGCTACATCCTGAATGATATCAGCCGGCGTCGCCGTGCTGGTTTTACTGTAGACAACCGCCAGTCCTTTAGCCCGCGCTTGCTTTAAGAATCCCTGGATCTTGGGCACCGAAGTAACGCAGCGCGGCCGCCGCTCGTTGTTACAAGTCTGCTTGACGATGTCCAGAACGAGATAGGCAGTTGTTTTTGGATCGTCAATTTTAACCGCTTTCAGCTCCGGCGGCTTCGGCGCCTGGACGCTCGACCACTCATCGATGATCGTCTTCGATTGAGCAAAAGACGAATACGAGCACAGCGCAACGATAAAAAAAGCCACGGCCGTGCTTTGCGCAAACAACACTGAATAAGATTTAGTCAGACTAGGTTTCATAATTAATTTCACCTTTCTAGTATCGTTAGAGGCCCAACAATTCCATGTTTTTTGGCTGCTCGAAGCCACCACGGATTGGCCGTCAGTCATCGTCACCGGCGTGCTTTGAAAACCTTGATCGATCAACTCTTTCATTGCTAATTTATCGGCCCGGACATTTTTTTCAACGAACTCAACGCCCTTTGCGATTGGAACTCTCCCTCTTTGTGACAAGGCCGTCGGCCAGGGTGCATATATAGCACAACTGATATCGCCATAAATCCCTCCATCGAGCAATTTTGGCAACTTATAACACCTCCCCCTAGGCCCTCGCAAAGTTGTCGTAAGGCAGTTAAACAACCCTCAGCTAAAAGCCGAGGAATTTAAACCCCGTCGATCGGCAATCGACTATCCTGCTATTTCGTCATTCCCGCCTTTTCGTCACCCCGGTGAAAACCGGGGTCCATCCCCATCCCCTAAGCCTGGATACCGTTTTCCAACGGTATGACGGACCCTCTCTGTCACCTCGAGCCGCCCGGAGTTTATCCTGAGCGCCGTCGAAGGGCTAGCATAACGGACTTTGTCTTCGCCCCCAAGTATGCCCTGAGCAGCAGTGTCGAAGGGGTGAGGGATCTTAACCATTCCCGAGTGAAAAATTAATCACCGACACTGCTATGTTTTGACTTCCTCAGCGGCCGAGAAAGATCTGGCTAAATTCCTTACCGCTTTGACCGAGAATCGGGGCGATAAAGTCAACGTCCACTAAGAAACTTTCCTTTTCAACCAACTCGGGAAAGCGTTGCTTGACACCTTTACGGGCGACGACGCGGCCGAAGGTGGTGATCATGCTTTGGCCTTCTTCGGACAACGCCCAGTCGATGAACAGAGCAGCTGCGTGTGGATGAGGCGCGTGGCGCGCGAGCATGAGCTTGTTGGCTTGAGCGAAGTAAGGATCGAGAATGACCTGATCGAGCGGTGCGCCGCGAGCCTTCAAGTCTAGAACTGTATGGCCGGATAGTACGATTGCCAAAGGGCGCTCTCCCGCCGCGATCAACTGACTTTGCGCCGTGCGACCGCGCACCATCCTTAAATCCTGTTTGGCCAGACTGCGCATGTACTGAAGACCCTTCTCTCGGCCAAAATGTTTCAGGAGGACGGCAAACCATTCATAGCTTTCGTCGTCCAGAAACATGTTGCCCTTCCACTTCGGCTGCAAGAGATCTTCGTAAGTCCGTGGCGCCTCTTGCCGTTTGACCAGATTGGTGTTGTAGCCGAGCACAATGGGGATAACGTAAAGCGACGTAAAGAATCCCTCTTTGTCCTTGTTGGGCGTGTTGAAGTAGTCGCGCTGCGGCGACTGATAGGGATCGATGGCGCCGATCTTTTTGAGCGCCGATGCCTGCTCGGCGGAACCGTTGGTCACATCGAACAAATGGTTTCCCGCGTTCATCTCGGTTTGAATCTTGATCACTTGGCGGTTGCCGGAGACCCGGTACGGATTCACTTTGACGAAAGGATAACGCTTCTGAAAAACGCGAATGAATGGGTCGATCTGCTGCGCTTGCAGTGAGCTATAGAGGGAGACTTCTCCTTCGCCTTTGGCCTTTTCAACCAGAGTTTTCTGCCGCTGGTCCGGAGGGAGTTTGCTCACTTTTGCGAGGACTTGACCGGCAGATTCGGGGACGGCCCCAGAATACGCCCAAGGCAAATGTAGTGTGCCGACCAGGATCACCACCAAAATTGCAGCAAGATAGTTCATGCCACTCCTTCGCTATTGTCGCTACAAGTAATCGCCTCTCGGTTATCCCAGCCGATTGGCTCGTGTCAACCCGTCCATATCCGAGCGATGGTCGGCTAAACTCATATTGACAGTAAATTGCCTATTCGATAGCTTCACCATTTCGATAGCTAGCTTCCGATATTGCACTGGAGAACGGAGAGAGACGTGGAAGAACTCAAACCGATCAAAAGCGGCAAAGTCAGAGTCGCTGACGTTAACCTGTACTACGAGCTTTACGGCCAGGGTGATCCGCTGGTTCTAGTGGCAGGCACCGGCATCAGCCTTGCACCTTGGCGGGTGTCTCAGGTCCCGGAGTTCGCCAAACATTATCAAGTCTTGATCTACGATCATCGCGGTCTGGGTCGGAGCGACAAGCCGGACATGCATTACACCACCCGTTTGTTCGCCAAAGATTGCGTTGGTTTGATGGACGCTCTCGACATCAAAAGAGCGCACATGATGGGCCATTCCATGGGCGCGCGGGTGTGCCAGTGGCTCGCCTTGGATTATCCGGAAAAGGTGCGCAGCTTGGTGCTCTCGGGTCCAGGGTCGGGAAAATATAGCGACTCGCTCGAAGACTATCCGCGCGGTGTGCCGATGGACGCGGCTTTGGAGATGATCGAGAAGGGCTACGAGAAGTACCAAAGCGATCACTGGGGACCCGGCTTCATGTTCAGTGAACAATTCATGAAGGAGCACCCGGATATTGTAAAAAAATACCAGGAGATGATCGTCGACGAAGTGCCGCCGCTTAAATGTTATCTGCGCCATGTGGTTGCGCGCCAATGCCACGAAACGACGCACTTGATACACAAGATCAAAGCACCCACGTTAGTCATTGTCGGCAGCAAAGACACCCATGAGGGCGGCACGGGTAGCCATGTCGAATCTGCCAAAGTGCTCGCCGACAAAATACCCAATGCCGAACTCGTGCTCGTCGAAGGCGGCCGGCATGGGTATCTGCGCGAGATGCCGGAAAAGGGCCATCCGCCGATTTTAGACTTTTTACGGCGTCACTAACCTACGGAGGAGAAACCATGTTCCATCAACATGTTCGCGGCGTTCACTTTACGATGCGCCGGCCGGATAAAAAAAGATCCCTCTGGTCAATGCCCGGTATCAAAGTTAGCGGATGGGGGAAGGTGTGAACAAAAACGAAATCCTCGAGAAGCAAAAAAAATATCTGTTCTCGTGCGTGGCAACCTATTACGACGAACCGCTGGTCGTCGATCATGCCAAAGATCAGTATGTTTACGATGCCGACGGCAAGGAGTTCCTGGATTTCTTCGGCGGCATCCTCACGGTGAGCGTCGGGCATTGCAACGAGAAAGTAACGAAGGCGATCGATGAGCAAACCCACAAGGTGCAGCATCTCTCGACGCTTTATGCCAACGAGCCGCAGGTTCGCTTGGCGGAGAAGTTGGCGCAAATTACTCCCGGGCGGTTGGAGAAATCGTTTTTCACCAATAGCGGCACGGAGGCTAACGAAACCGCTGTATTGTTGGCGCAACTCCACACGAAGTGCCAAGATGTCATCACGCTGCGCCACGCGTATAGCGGCCGCTCTTATCTCGCTTTAAGTTTGTCCGCGCAATCGAGCTGGCGCTTGATGCCGAACGTTGTTCCCGGAGTGCATCACATCGCCAATGCTTACTGTTATCGCTGCCCCTTCGGACTGACGTATCCAAGTTGCGACTTGAAATGTGCCAAAGATGCCGAAGAGGCGATTCAAACCATGACCTCGCAGGGACGCGTCGCTGCGTTTCTCGCCGAACCGATTCAGGGCGTGGGCGGATTCATCGTGCCGCCGAAGGAATATTTTCAGGAGATCGTCGGCATCATCCGCAAATACGGCGGCTTGTTCATTTCGGACGAGGTGCAGACCGGCTGGGGCCGCACCGGCGGTAAGATGTTCGGCATCGAACATTGGGGCGTCGATCCCGACATCATGACCTTCGCGAAAGGCATGGCCAACGGCGTGCCCATCGGCGCGACCATTGCAACGCCCGAAGTCGCCGACAGCATGCGCGGCAACACCATCTCGACCTTCGGCGGCAATCCGGTGACTTGCACCGCGGCGCGCGCGACCATCGACGTCATTGAAGAGGAAAATCTGGTTGAGAACGCCCGCGTGATGGGCCATCGCCTGCGCGACGGCTTGAACGCGCTGGAAGCAAAATTTCCGGTGATCGGCGACGTCCGCGGCATGGGTTTGATGCAGGGCATGGAGCTCGTCGGCGAGAAAAAACAGCCCGACGTGGAAAGCACCAAACGGGTTATGGAACTGACCAGGCAAAATGGCTTGTTGGTCGGCAAGGGCGGCACGTACGGTAACGTTCTGCGCGTGGCGCCGCCGCTCAATGTTAATAAAGATCAAATCGATCACGCGTTAAAACTCTTGGATCAGTCCTTCGGTCAATTAGGGCAGTAGACTCTGCGATTGCGGATCGGCAGTTTGCCGCGAGATGATTGCGTCTTTTCCATTTTTTAGATTCCCATCCATATGAACACGCTCGCTCGCAGGATCGTTGGATCGATCCCCGTGATCGTGGGAATCTCTTTCCTGATATTTTTCCTCATGCATATCGCCCCGGGAGATCCGGTGACCTTACTATTGGGCGACGACGCCACTCCGACCGACGTGGAACGCACGCGGCACGAGTGGGGTTTGGATAAACCGCTGCTGGTACAGTACTGGGATTTCTTATCTCGTGCGGTCACCGGTGACTTTGGCCGATCACTTAAGTTCAATGAGTCCGTCATGAAATTGATCGGAGAGCGGCTGCCCGCCACTCTTGAATTGGCTTTCGTCAGTCTGTGCATCGCGATCATGATCGCGGTGCCCCTCGGTGTCTACTCGGCGATTAAACATAACTCTTTTCTCGACCACGCGGGCATGAGCGTCGCTCTGATCGGCGTTTCATTGCCAAACTTCTGGCTCGGCATCATGCTGATCTATTTTCTCGGCGGGCAGCTCAATCTTTTGCCGGTCGCCGGACGCATCGAGTACGGCATCGAAATCAAAACGATTACGGGACTTTATTTACTCGACAGTTTGGTTACCGGAAATTACTCGGCCTTCTGGAGCGCGTTGCAGCATCTTTTGATGCCGGCGTTCACCTTGGGATCAGCACTTGCGGCTATCGTTACACGCATCTCGCGATCGAGCGTGCTCGAAGTCATGCGCCAAGATTACGTCACAACAGCGCGGGCGAAAGGCTTGAGCGAAAGAACCGTGATCTGGCGACATATATTGCGAAATGCGCTGATTACGATCGTGACCATACTGGGACTTCAGTTGGGCGCGTTGCTGAGCGGTTCGGTCATCACCGAGACGGTATTTTCCTATCCTGGAATCGGCGATCTGTTAATCCAATCCATTTCGGCGCGCGACTACAAGCTCACCCAAGTGTTGATTCTGATGTTCGCCGTCACTTATTTTGTCGTGAATTTGTTGGTCGATTTGCTTTATACCTGGATCGATCCAAGGATCACGTTTTAATGTCTTGGTTGCGTTACTTCAAAGTTTTGGTCGGCGGCGCGATCTTGCTTATACTTTTCGTTTGCGGGGTGGCCGCGCCGCTGTTGGCGCCGCGCGATCCCCAGGCGCAGACATTGGAGGATCGACTGCGTCCGCCGCGTTGGGCTGAAAACGGCTCGGCGGCATATTTTCTCGGCACCGACAATCTCGGCAGGGACATGCTGAGTCGAATCATATATGGCTCGCGGATTTCATTAATGGTCGGCGCCGCAACCGTCCTTTTCGCCGGATTCGTCGGTTGCTCGCTTGGGGCTATAGCGGGGTATTTCGGACGCGTGGCGGATGACGTGGTCAGCAAAATCTCGGAAATTTTTCTGGCATTTCCGTTCTTATTAATTGCCATCGCCATCATGGCGTTTCTCGGACAAGGCATCGGCAATCTCATTATGGCGTTGATGCTAAGTCGGTGGGTGCAGTATTGTCGTGTCGTCCGCGGCGAGGTGCTCTCTCTCAAAGAGCGCGATTTCGTAACGGCTGCAAAGGCGTTAGGGGGTAGCGATTTATACGTGCTCTTCCGTCATGTGATGCCCAATACCTTTGCCAGTGTCACGGTGATTGCGACGTTCGGTATGGCGATCGTCATTATCACGGAAGCGAGCTTGAGTTTTCTCGGTTTGGGCGTACCGGTGCACATCCCGACATGGGGCTCGATGTTGAGCGAAGGACGGAGCTATATCAATCGTGCGCCGTGGCTGACGATCTTTCCTGGATTGGCGATTTTTATTACTGTGTTTGGCATCAATTTGCTGGGAGATGGGCTGCGCGACATTTTCGATCCGAAATTGCGTAGACAGAGATAGAGAGTCGAGAAAGAGACAAGGAGATAGGAAAACAGGGAGACACGGAGACTTAGGAGATGTTTATGGCGGAGAAAACGGATCATATCAACCGAAGGGGATTTTTGAAACGAACGGCAGCGTTGGCTGTCGGTGCAGCGGTGGGACCTCACATTTTGCGCTATGCTTCGGCAGCGTCACGCGATCGCGTGACCATCTATCATTCGAGCGTTGCTGACTCGATCCATCCTTATAACCACAGCTCGAGTCCGATTTATGGTGACTGGCAGCATGTCATAGAACCGTTGGTCGAGCTCGATTACAACAAGAAGGAATACGTCAGCGTCCTCGCCGATTCCTGGCAGTTTCAAGGAAACAAATGGACGTTCAAGCTGAGAAAGGGAGTCAAGTTTCATAACGGCGCGCCGCTCACATCAAAAGACGTGGCATTTTCTATCGAGAAAATGCGCGATGAAAAGGGCGGAAGCTTGCAGGCGCCCAATTTCAAAGACGTGACCGAAATTCAAACACCGGATGATCAGACTGTGGTGTTCGTCACCAAACAGCCGCTGGCGATCTTCTTGGATCGCATCGAAAACCGTTTCATTCTCAGCAAAACTGCCGGCGATAAATTCGGCGATAAGCTCTATGAAAATCCGATTGGCACGGGCCCCTATAAATTTGTCAGCTATCAGAGGGGCGGTAACATGGTGTTCACCCGCAACGACGATTATTGGGGCGGCAGAGCGGCGATTAAAGAAGTCGTGTTCAAGAAGGTCACCGAAGACGCCGCACGCCTGGCCGCTTTAGAATCCGGACAGGCCGACTTTGTTAACAACATTCCCGTGCATGAAGTCGCGCGCCTGCAAAAGCATCCGCGCGTGAGAATCGATAAGGTCGAAGGTTTGCGCATGTTTTTTCTCGCGTTTAATATGGCGTTCAAGCCATGGGACAACAAGCTGGTGCGCCAGGCGGCCAATTACTGCGTCGATGCTCCGGCGATCGTGAAAAATATCTTCGATGGCATCGGCTATCCAATCAATGGGCCTGTCGGTTCCAACGTGATCGGCGCTGATCCCAAGTTAAAACGCTACCCGTACGATCCCAAAAAGGCGCGAGAACTTTTGACTGAGGCCGGCTATCCCAACGGTTGCGATGTCCAGTTGTATTATTCCGCCGGTCGATATCCCCAGGACCGAGAGGTTTGCCAGGTCGCCGCAGCGCAGCTGGTGAAAGGCGGGTTTCGTGTTGAATTGATTTCCCAAGAATGGGCGCTTTTCTGGGACAAGCAGGGTGTCAATGGCGGGAAGCTGCCGTTCTATTACATTGGCCGCGGTTCGCTGACGGACGCGGACACGCTCTACGATCAATATTTTCGCACCGGCACGACTCGGCGGACGAATTACAGCAATCCCGAGCTCGACAAAATCGTCGAAGAGCAACAAAAGACCGCGGACCAGAAAAAGCGGGTCGCATTGCTGCAGCGGGCCGGCAAGATGATCATGGACGAAGCGCTGTTCATTCCACTCTACAATCTCGCCGATATTTACGGTGTGGCGAGAAACGTGATCTGGAAAATGCGCCCGGACGAAAAGGTTTTGGGTTGGGACATGAAGATAAAATAAGCGGCGGGTTGAGATATGAGCCGCAAAGCATTTTGCGAATCTCACTCTTGGAAGTCTATACGACTCTAAACCCGGAGGCCACGATGGGTGCAAATGGACATGGGATCGAACGTAGAACGTTTCTAAAGCAGAGTGCCATTGCGGCTCTGGTACTCGCGGGCGCGTCATGGCCGCGGTTCAGCTGGTCGGCGTCCAAAGAACGGCTGATGATTCTCAGCAGCATCGGCTTGGACACGCTTCATCCCTACGCCCACAGCTCCGGCCCGCAGTACGGCATCTGGCAACACATGATCGAGCCTCTGGTCGAGATCAACTATGCGCGCAAGGATTATTACGGCGTGCTCGCCGAGTCGTGGAAATTTCAGGGGAACACGTGGGTGTTTCGCCTGAGAAAAGGGATTCATTTCCACGATGGCTCGCCGTTTACCGCGCAGGACGTGGTCCATTCGGTCAACCGCATAAGAAACGACAAGAGGAGCCTGCAGAAGTCCAATTTCGACGATCTCACGGAAATTCAAGCTCCTGATGATAATACCGTGGTCTTCACGACCGCGGTGCCGAACGCAGTTATGCTCGACCGGTTGCAAAATCGTTTTATCGTCAGCAAGAGCGCAGCGGAGAAATACGGCGATGACGTCGATCAACACGCGATCGGCACCGGGCCGTATAAGTTTGTGAGCTGGCAACGCGACGGCAATCTCGTCATGACGCGCAACGACAATTATTGGGGGCCGAAAGTTGATATCAAAGAAGTCGTCCTAAAAAAAGTCGGCGAGGATGCGACGAGGATGTCCGGCCTGCTCGCCGGACAGGGCGACGTGGTCAACAACGTTCCGGTGGAAGAGATCGCTCGCTTGGACAAACATCCGCGGCTGCGTGCCGAAAAAGTCGAAGGGCTGCGAATGTATTTCTTGGCGATGAACGTCACCCACAAGCCGTTTGACAACAAGCTCGTGCGCCAGGCCTTCAACTACGCCGTTGATCCCACCGTCGTGATTAAGCATATCTACGAAGGCAATGGGTATGTGATGAGCGGGCCGCTCGGCGCCAACGTGATCGGCTACGATCCCAAGATCAAGCGCTATCCCTACGACCCGAAGAAAGCCAAGGAGCTATTTACAAAAGCAGGCTTCGCCAACGGCTTGGAAGTGAAACTTTATTTTTCGCCGGATCGTTATCCCAAGGCAAGAGAAGTCTGCCAGGTCATCGCGGATCAACTCGCCAAGGCCGGCGTAAGGACCGAGCTCGTCTCTCAAGAATTCGCCATCTTCTGGGGATCGGATGGTGTTAACGGCGGCAAAATTCCCTTCTACTACGTTGGCCGGCCAGCCATCGATGCAGACACGGTTTACGACCAATATTATCGGTCGGGGAGAACCAAGCGGGTCAGTTTTCAAAACGCCGAGGTCGACCGGCTGATCGACGAGCAGCATAAGACGGGCGATCAAAAAAAGCGCATTGCGCTACTGCAACAAATAGGGCGCATTCTAATGGAGGAGGCGGCATTGGTGCCATTGTACACCTTAGCCGAAATCTACGGTGTGGCTCGCAATGTGATTTGGAAGGCGCACCCGGAGGAAAAGGTTCTGGCCTTTGATATGAAGATTCGCTAACAGCCTCGTGAAACCCTCGTAGGTCGATTACCCTGAGCATTGTCGAAGAGTGCGTTCAATCGCCCCAGCCTCTTCCGTGTTAGTGGGGCATGATCGTGCTCGCATTGACTCACGGTTTCCCGACGCGATCACGACGGCCGCGCGCGTTTGCGATCTTTTTGCGAGTCTAAAAAAGTGTCAGTAAGCTGCTATAATAGTTGGACTTGATATCTCCGTCAGATAGGGAGAGTTCACTACGGTTAAATTGGAGGATCGAATGAGTCCAAAAAACCAGGGCATTAAGCGCAGGGATTTTCTCAAAGGAGGAGCACTCGCCGGTCTGGGCGCTTTGCTCGGTAATTCCATCGTACGTACGAGTTACGCGGCGTCGAAAGAACGCCTGACGATTCTAAGCAGCATCAGTCTCGATACCCTTCATCCCTACGCTTATAGTTCCAGTCCCCAATACGGCATCTGGAACCATATGACCGAGCCGTTGGTGGAGGTGGACTACGCAAAGAAAGTTTATTACGGCGTGCTCGCTGAGTCATGGGAGTTCCAGGGCAAAAAATGGATATTCAAACTGCGCAAGAACGTTCGTTTTCACGACGGCAGTCCCTTTGCGGCAAAGGACGTGATTTACTCCATCAATCGGATCAAGAACGATAAGCAGAGCCTTCAGAAGGACAATTTTCGCGACCTGACCGAAATGCAGGCGCTGGACGATAACACCATCGTATTCACGACCGAGGTTCCCAACGCGGTCTTTCTCGATCGATTGCAGAACCGTTACATTCTCAGCAAAGCGGGGATGGAAGCGCAGGGCGGCGAGTCAGCCGAGCAAAAACCGGTTGGGACCGGGCCGTATAGATTCGTCAGCTGGCAGCGCGACGGCAATCTGGTCTTAAACAGGCACGACAATTACTGGGGCAACAAAGCGGCGGTCAAGGAGATCGTTTTCAAAAGAGTCAAAGAGGATGCCGGCCGAGTGGCGGGACTTCTTGCGGGACAAGGCGATGTCATCAACAACGTTCCCGTCGAAGAGCTGTCGCGATTCGAAAACCACCCGCGGGTGCGCGCGGAAAAGGTCGAAGGCGTGCGCATGTACTTTCTCGCCATGAACGTAACCCATAAGCCCTTTGACAATAAATTGTTCCGCCAGGCGATCAATTACGCCGTCGATCCATCGGTGATCATCAAGCATATTTACGAGGGCAACGGCTATCTCATGAACGGGCCTCTGGGAGCGAACGTGATCGGTTACGATCCCAAGATCAAGCGCTATCCTTACGACCCAAAGAAGGCCAAAGAGCTGCTTGAGAAAGCCGGCTATGCACAGGGAGTGGATGTTAAACTCTACTTTTCACCGGACCGGTATCCCAAAGCGAAAGAAGTTTGCCAAGTCATCGCGGACCAGTTGGCGAAGGTCGGAATCAAGACCGAACTGGTGTCCCAGGAGTTCGTTATTTTCTGGGGCAAAGAAGGAGTCAACGGCGGGAAGCTGCCGTTTTACTACGTCGGCCGGCCGGCCGCAGATGCGGATACGGTTTACGATCAATACTATCGTTCGGGCGTCACGCCGCGCGTTCAGTATAAGAATCCGGAATTCGACAAACTCATCGATGAGGAACAGAGCACCGGCGACCCAAAGAAACGGGTCGCAATCTTGCAGCAGGCCGGTCGGATTTTAATGGAAGATGTGCCGTTCGTGCCGCTCTACACGTTAGCAGAAATTTACGGTGCGGCGCGCAATGTCGTTTGGAAGGCTCGCCCCGATGAAAAGATCATCGCCGCCGAAATGAAGATTCGATGACGTCCAGTGCGGCATAGCGTTCTGAGCGGTCTTAACGCCGCCGGTTTCATTAGGCCAACTCCATCGGTCATATCCTCTGCGCAAGAAAGTTTTACGGTCATTTGGCGACGAGATTGAGTGGCCTCGGACAAATTTGCACAGCCGCGCCAAGGTTTACTGGCAAATTATAGAATCTGTTGCTCGTTTTCTTGGCATACTGGTTGCTGCCAGAAAGTCGTATGGAAACGAATGACGGTACCGTAAACGAAGCTGCGCCCGTGAAGATGCGTTATGCCTCAATTCTTCGTTGCATCGGACAGTCCATCGAGGAGATGGAACTCAAATCGATTGAAATAAAAACTCACGGCGACAACTTCATCGTCCAAACATGGAACCGAGGCACATCGATGGCGATGGACGTGGAAAAGCATTATTCGCCGGAAGATTTGCGAAAACTGGACGCGGAAGGGCGGAAAAAGCGAAAACCTTTTGCAGGCCCTCCGAGCCTGCTCAGTCTGTCCTTGATTTTGCGCTTCGCCGGTAACTATATCGATCGCATAGGTGGAAGGCTTCTGAGGGTTTCCTGGCAGGACCAATCCGACAAGATTCAATCGGTAACCGTCCAATGGGAGGCCGTCCAGCCGGCGCGGGAAACCAAGGAGTCCCACACGTCGACGGTTGAGGAGCTGTGCCTGCACATTTACAAGCAACGCAAGAAAATCAACTTGGCATCGGAGCGACAGGCGCACCGGCCGTTTGTCAGCGTAGACCGGAACAGTTGAAGACGGATGACGCTTAGGCCTGATACTTAATCTCGCCGCCGACCAGGGTCATCTCGACTTTCAAATCTTTGATTTTCTCAGCCTGAATTTCAAAAGGATCTTCCGCCAGCACGGCGATATCCGCCAATTTACCGATTTCGAGTGTGCCTTTGTCGTTTTCTTCAAAGCCGACCCAGGACGCGGTGGTTGTGTGCATGGCAAAAGCTTCGCCGACGCTAATCCGTTCTTCAGGCACCCAGACCTCGCCCCAACGCATCTTGCGCGACACGCACGCTGCGATATCGCGCAACGGATCGACCGGCCAGTAACCCGGCGAGTCGGAGCCTCCGGCGATGGTGACACCATTCTTCAACAGCGTACGAAATGGAAACGCTTTGGTCAGCCTCTTTTCACCTACGCAGTCGAGAATCGCATCACCGACGTAATAGCCGATGGAGATATTTGGGATCGCGATGATGCCCGAGCGGACCATGCGCTGCATCCGCTCGGGTGTGCACAGCCAGTTGCCCATATGTTCGATGCGGTGACGGTGGTCTTTGCGCGGCGAATTGTCAATCGCGTTTTCATAGGCGTCCAGCGCCATATCAAAAGCGCGGTCGCCGATCGCATGGACGCAGCAGCGCAGTCCGGCGTCGTGGCATTTCTGCACGGTGTGGTTCAATTCGTCCTGTTGGATACGGATGATGCCGTGATTGTGTTCGTCGTCCTCGTAGGGTTCGTAAAAACAAGCGTTGCGGCCGGTGATGCCGCCGTCGATGCTCATCTTCACGCCACCGACCCGCAGCCACTCATTACCAAACCCGGTGATTAGTCCGAGCTCGATGAGGCTCTTGGATTCAATCATCGATTCGATGACTCGTGGCAAGATGCTTACGCGCGCGTGCATGCGGTTTTCTTTGTAGAGTTCTTGATAAGCTCGCACTGGTTCGGCGTAGCGGACGATGTCGTGAACCGTCGTCACGCCACGTTCGAGGCATTGGTTGAGCGCGAAGACGATGCCGTCTTTAAGTTGCAGGTAATTAAATTCCGGGGCGACTTTTTTAAGAATTAACTGGGCCCGCTCGTGGAGCTCGCCCGTAGACTCGCCGGTTTGCGGATCGTGCTTAATATGGCCGCCGGCCGGGTCGGGAGTATCGGCGGTGATTTTTGCTGCTGCAAGGGCGAGACTGTTACCGACCGTAATGTGCGCCCCGAACGAAATGGACACGGGGTTATCCGGTACGGCCCGATCGAGATCATGCTTGTCGGGAAATCGCTTGTCTTTGAGCCGAAAGTCCTGCATCGGGCTGCCATGAGCAACGATCCACGAACCCTTGGGCGCGCCGGCCGCGGCATTGGAAAGTCGTTGCAAGATATCCGCTACGGAAACCACACCGACGTAAAAATCACGACAGTCGACCAACTCCATTTCCGCTGTGCCTTTCTCTGACAGATGAACGTGAGTGTCGGTCAAGCCGGGAATGGCGGTGCGAGCTTCGAGGTCGATCGCTTGCGTGTCGGGTCCTGCAAGCCGTCGGATCTCGTCGGATGCTCCGGTGGCGACAATGCGGGAACCGACGCAGGCGAGAGCTTCGCAAACCGAAGTTTCATCGGTAAAGGTGCGAATCTTGCCATTGTATAAAATGAGATCGGGATAGGGTAACGGGCGCGACTTCATAAAGCGGGGTGCCTCCAAATTCAATTCGGACCTTTAGGCTATAGGCAGTTACTCGGCTGGTGTCAATTGATCGAGACCATGCCGTGGAAAATCCACTCGTACCGGGGCGTCATACAGCGGGCGAAACACAGAGGGGTGCATTCAAGTCACCATAGAGCAGTGAGACATTAAGGCGCTTAGCAACAGCGGTGGGTGATAACGCCTTCGTCATGGCGTAAAAACTTCGTTTACCGACGAAAAAGTCGCGCCCGGTTGAGGTCCGCCAGAGATGACATAAATGGATTGATTAATAACCACTGCTCCCAGACCGTGGCGGGCCGTCGGCATCGGTGCCCAGCGCTCCCAGTGGTTTTTTGTCGGATCGTAGGATTCGACTTCTCGGTGCGTGCCTCGCCGCGATTCACCGCCAAAAACAAAGATCCTGCCGTTCAGCGCAGCGGCAACGATACCGCTTCTCACCGTCGGTAGGGCAGGCCGAGGAGCCCACCGTTCCGTGCTCGGGTCGTACGCTTCGTTGTCCGCGATGCTACGGTCGTGCTGGCCATTGAGCCGTCCGCCGATGGCGTAGAGTTTGCCGTCGATCACACCAATCGCGTGATGATCTCGCGGCGTCGGCAAAGATGCTCGTTTGGCCCACCGGTCTTGCACAGCGTCGTACTCTTCGTTTGCATTGGTATTCTTTCCGTTTGATCCCACCCCACCGATGGCGAATATTTTGCCGCCGATAACCCCGACCGCCAGCGCGCCCCGCGCGGTCGGCATAGTTTTCTTGGCGCTCCACTTATCCACGCCGGGATCATATTCGTAAACGGTGTCGACCGGTCCGCTCCCAGAGATATAACCGCCGATGACATAAACCTTGCCATTCATCATAGCGGCGCCGATATGATGCAGGGGTTTAGGAAGCGGCGCACGCCGCCGCCAGCCGTCCTTTGCCGGATCGTATTCCTCGACGAGATCGCCGCCTTTGTCGTATCCGCCGATGACATAAATCTTACCTCCAAGCTCAATGGCGGCGACTTCGGTGCGCGCTGATGGCATGGGCGCGCGGGTCTCCCACTTTCCCGGGAGCTGTGCAAATATGGTTTGGTTCGAACAGAAGAACAACGCTGCGAAGCTGAAGATTGCCAACCAGGTTCTTCGCAGCGTCGCGTGCTCTCCATTCATAAAAAATACTTCTGTTTAGGCGTCGTTTAATCGTACCGACAAGCTCTGATTCAGGCGTCGAACGCTGATCGTCTATGAGGGGTAGGGGTTTTCCAAGGCGTGTTTTTCCATCAGCGCATGCAAGTCGACCATCGTGTAGGCACAGTATTTGGGATCGTAACCGAGCTTTTTAGCCGTCATCCCTAGTTCCAGGATGCGCTGCAGGATCATGCGATTGAGCGGGCCGTGTCCCATGCGTTCTTCATGCTGCACGAGATCGGCTTCGGCATGCTCGGTGAAGTAGATCGCTTGGCGCTTGCTCATGCCGTAATGTCTTATGAGAGCGTCGCCCCACTGTTTGGCCCAGTGACCGAGAGTTTCTTCGTATACATGGGCACCCCAAAGTTCGAGGATCGAACCGTCCTGGAAAACCCGCCGGCAGTAGTCGCTGATCGCGCGGCCCGGGGCGGAGGCCGGCTCGTGGAACAATTCTTCCTTCGAGAGGCCGAGCGAATCGGCGGTCTCGAGCAGGATGAGAATATGGCCGGGCGGCTTCGGCGCGATCAGCTCTTCGGCAATCTTGTCGGAAAAGGCCGGCAATAAATCGTAGTTTTCAACGAAGAAAGGCAGATGAACGTAATAGGAAACCGCGTTCAGGGCGACGACTTCGACCGAAAAAAGCCCCCAATCTTTGAAGAAACGACGCAGGCAAGCGAGCGGCAACGTCCCCGCACGCAGCTGGGTCATGAAAGCGCCGTGGTTGATCTTATCGTTCCAGTGAGCGAAAACCTCTTCATAAAGATTATCAACGAATGCCTTGGCGTCAACTGATTCCATGAGGGGTTCAATTATCCGGGGTTCTAGGGGGGTCTGGTCGATTTTGTGTGCCTTTTGCAGCGATTGAAATTCCTGTATTGTTAATACCTAAATTAATTTACGTGTCAATCAGCGCGCCTTGACTCAGCGGAGGGATTTTATGGCAGCTCTTAGGCCGGAAGAATTTCTGCAGCAATTAGCAGCGACGAGAGAGGCGTTCTGGGAAAAGATGAACGCGGAAAGAAAAAGCTATGGGGCGGAAAAGCCCTTGAGCCCTGCCGTTATTCTGCGCCGGCTGCAGTTTGGTGTTGTCATGGAACGCAAAGCGGCCGAAGTGACCGCGCCATGGGTGGGCAAAATCCCAGATCTCGATCTACAAGAACCGATGTCGGAATACGTCGTCAACGAGTTGAAGCACGCGTCGATCTTACGCAAAAGGATCACCGAATTAGACGGCGATCCGGACGCGCTCTGGAATGAGCCGCTTAAGGAGCTTAAGGAGCTTTGGGATTTTCATGCGACTCTCGGGTCGCTATGCGAACTGATCGCCAGCGTGCAGTTCGGCCATGAAGAATTTTTTCCGCGAACTTCGAAATCCTTCATCGAGCGGGTGATGCCCATCGATCCCCAAACTGCTTTGATTTATCGCGACACCCTGCTTGCCGAAGAAGAGGGCCATGAGTGGATCGCGCCGGAGATTCTCAGTCGCTACGGGACCGACGTGGCTACGCAGCAAAATTGCTTGGATGCCTTGAGACAAGGTTGCGAGCTATTTGGCCGGGCCATTCAGAGTTTCAACCGGAGCATGGCGAGCTAGGAATGGGCTATTGGAGTACTGGAGTGTTGGAGTAGGGGGTAGTGGGTTTCGATACCCTGTTGAGCGGAAACCGGTCGAAATTTAGCTAAAATGCGATCGCTTTGAAAGAGACACCAGAGGAAGTTTAATGCTTCGGCTCGATCCTTTTGCCGTAGCTCACTTCACCTTTGTCGATGCGGATTGAAAAACCGCAATCAGGATTGGTGCACGCCCAGGCCTTGTACATCACCGAAGCACCCTCCTGACCATAGTCCGATAGTGGGATCATCAGCCCATTGTTGCATTTCTGGCATTTCGGCAGGTCCATCTCCACACCTCCTTGCCGGTTACCAAGCACCGGCAGCGAACGCCGACTCAGAAAAATTTTAATCGGTCGGGTGGGGTAAATCAAGCAAGCGTTCCCAGCCAACGGTTGCGGCTTCTGGAATTAAGCGATTTGCGAAAAAATAGCGCTATCGCGTACGGCGGTTACCCCTTTGCGGGTGGGGGATAAGAGCGGATTACTTGGCTTTTTTCTCCATCATTTGGCGCTTCTTTCCTTCTCGGTTGGATTCAAGTGCGTACTGGATGTCGCGAAATACTAAGGACGGTGCAGCCCGATTTTCGATCCAGGTGCATATCGATGGACCATGGCGCTTGGCCTCGCCGGATGATCATAGACCATAGAACAGCCGGGCGTTGTCCTCGAGGAGCTTTCTTCTCACAGGCGCCGGGATATCATCACGATCCCGCAAGAATCTTGCGGTCCCTTCGGTGCGATCGGCGTGGGGATAATCGGAGGAGAACATGAATGAATCTTTGCCGATTTCTTCGACGACGCGGCCGAGAAAGGATTCATTGCCTTCGCAGCCGAAAAAAATCCGGCCAGACTTCAGATAATCACTCGGTGGATGGCTGATTAAATCTTTGGCGCCGTATCGCGGGTTTTCAAAGTGATCGTCCATACGCTCAACGTGCGCCGGCACCCAGCTGATGCCGCCTTCGAGGAACGCAAACTTGAGGTTCTTATAGCGATCCAACGACCCTGAGCAAAGAACGCTGGTCAATCCCGCCATGATCGGAAAGATGCCCGCCAGCACCCGGTTGGGAAAATGATGTTCGAAAAGTCTATCGACGACCGGAAATTGCAGGCTGAAGTGAACGGCAATCGGCATCTTCAATCGGTCGGCCTCGGCAAAAAATACGTCGTGATCGGGATGATCGAGTCTTTTCTCGCCGGCGGTGCCATTGATCATTACCGCTGTTACGCCCATCCCCGCTAGGCGCGAAAGCTCTTTGGCGGCGCCTTCGGGGTCTTGCAACGAAACGACGCCGACTGCTTTGAGGCGATCCGGGGCTTTGTTACAAGTTTCAGCCAGCCACGTGTTATAGGCGCGGCACACTCCCATCGCCAAGATGCCATCCGGCCAAGCGTTAATATGCAAGAGAAAGCTCGGGTAGATGTACTGCACGTCGATCGCTTCTTTGTCGAGGTCGTCCAAACGTTCTTTTAGATTCATTAACGTCTGACTTCCTGGGGAAGCGCGACGGGCCGATTGAAGCGCTTGCCCCGGCGGAGCGGCGGTCCCCGGCGCGCCCGCGCCCTTGATCGAGGGTCTTTTGTACGGCGTCTGACCGTCGACAACCCAAAAGTTATGCCCTTGGTCGTCCTGCAACAATCTAGGGCGATAGTTTCTGAGTGACGGTTCCATATATTTTTCAAAAATTTCTTCGGTTTCAAAAAAATGGCCGTCGCCATCGATGATCATAACGTGTTTCCTCGCTTCCGAAAATTTCGGTGAATTCCCAATCGACATATGGAGCGTAGACGCCGGGACAATCCTGATCGGGTTTCGCGTGGCAATTTCAGGTTTTGTCGCCTTGCAGCGAATTATTTCGATCGCTGTGAAACCGCCTCGGGATCGAGCCCTGCCGGGCATGGATAAGCCTTAATGCTATGCTTTATCCGGTTCCGCGCCATGAGCTCAGCATAGCTAACGCCGACAGCCTTTGTGTTGATCACCGGCATGCCCAGAAGCGGTTCCAGTTCTTCGGGGCTGACGACATAAGGATAAATCTTCCCGCCCAGCGGAATGATCGCCTCGGCACCCTGCTCGATCAATTCTTTTCCGACTGCGACAGTACGCTCGACGACGATATCATGATAGCCGGACAGATCGCCGGTATCGTAGAGACCGACGGTGCGGATGCCGCACACGAAAGGTGTCATGCCGTAAGTTTGCACGATTCTCATGGTGTGCGGCATGTGGGTTTCGAGCGGCACGATGATGCCGAAACGATCGCAGATAGTCGCGGCGAAGTGGAGCGACGCGCGCAAGAGGCCGATCACTGGAATGCGCACCGCCAACCGGCTCGCTTCGACGCCCGGATCGAAGGTGTTGCTCTGGATCACGGCGTCGAAACCCCGGCGCTCCGCTTCGATGGCTTTTTTGACCAGCGCCGGAGTTTCGAGGATGTGATGCAACCCTGAAAGCGCTTTACGCTCTTCGAGGAGGCTCAGCACTTGTCCGCCACCGAGGTCTTCGGGGTAAGCAAGCTCAAAAGTGGTGTCCGGGGAAGCATAGCTCTTGAGCAGTTTCAGTATATGAGCCTCGAGGTCCGGCGAATGGCGTACGTAGGAATGATTCAAGAACATGAAGCGCATGGCGTTCTCCTTCGATTGGAGTCGGGCAGATAAGACTCCTAGGATCTATCTTAAAATCTCACTTTCATCCACCAAAGATCGATCTGAGCTGTTTCGCGTATCCATCCAATTTTTCAGCGAGCGAGGCATTCACGGGCACGATCTTAAGCTCTTTCAGCATGCTGGCTTGGTCGTTGGCAAGATCGCCACGCGCGATCATTCGCCCGGGAGTCTGCATCAGCTTTTGACCTTCGCGGGAAAGCACAAATTCCAAGAATAACTTCGCAGCATTCGGATGCGGCGCTTGAGCGGCGATACCGGCACCGACCATGACCGCTGGCGCTGGGCCTAAGGCCGTCCAGTCGATGGGCGCGCCGCGCTCTTTCATGCGTTCCACCGAGGCGGCGGGGATATTGATATCGATAACTCCTTCGCCGGCGACGATCAGCTGAGCCAAAAGTTCATGCCCTTCGCGCGGGCTGGGCTGCTGCTTGGCCAATTCGCGCATGTATTTGAGCCCGCGCTCCTGGCCGAAAATCTGCAGCATGCCGGCGAACCACTCCGCTTTGGTTCCCTCCATCATCAGCTTGCCCTTCCATTTGGGATCGAGCAGATCGTCATATGTTTTTGGCAGCGTGCGGGCTGGAGCCAGTCTGGTGTTATAGCCGGTAACGTAGGCGTTGTAGTAGACCGTCGTCCAGAAACCCTCTTCCTTGTACTCTTTGGGTAGTGCTCATTCGCCTGCGAGGTATAACGCGCCAAAATGCCGCTGCGATTGAAAATATGCATGCTGAATTCGACCGTCTGAATCACATCGGCAAAGGGCTTTTTTGCTCTGGCTTCTGTGAGCACGCGGGTCATCAGCTTTTCGCTACCGGTGCGCTGGAGCTTGACCTTGAGGAAGGGATAGCGCTTTTCAAATTCGCCGATCACGGCGTTGGCTTCGCTCAAGTTCATCGACGCATAGTAAACGACTTCAGCTTCGCGCTTGGCGGCGTCGACCAGCGGATCGTTGCTAGCTGTTGAGCCGGTCGAGGAGCACAAGGCTATGAGCGTGAGCGAAACTAGGAGAGATCGCAAACAAGTGTTTGCCAAGATGATCATCCGCGGCTCAACTTCGATCGGATAACGAAGCAATGAATCCATTCTCGTCGAGCTCACGAATAAATCGGTCATCGATAAAACGCCGCGCGTCGGCTTTTTTTGCCTCTGGCAGTTCTCGCGCCATGAAATCGATTAGCGTTTGCAATGAAGCGACCACGGGATACGGCACGCGCGGCATGCCCGGCTGAGTGAGATCGTAGGTTTGTTCCGCGACTGTGCGATCCGCGATCCCGCTGTACTCCGCCTGGACTCGGACCGTAAATTCGCGATCGGTACGATAGCGGTGCATACCTTCGACGTAGGCCTTGATAAACCTGCGGGTGATCTCCGGATTCTGCTCAACGTAATCACGCCGGGCGGCGATACCGCCGAGCGCATAGTTCAATCCGTATTCGGCGAAATCGATCAAGTACGAGCAGCCTTTTCTCTGCGCATCAATACACTCCGGGGGCGTGCTGACGATCGCATCGCAACGACCGCGCAACAAAGCTTCAAGTTCGGTGTTGCCGCCGCCGGGGATGGTTTTTTCGCGCAATCGTTGGATACCGGCGGCGTGCAGTTTCGCAATGACAAATTTCACCAGCGCATCGTTGAGCCCGCCGTCGCCGACGAAACCGATCTTTTTCCCGCCCAATTCCTGTCGGCTATTGATGCCGGGCCGGCCCATGATGAATTGCTGGTTGATACCGCCCGTCAAAAAGACCAGGTTCGCCGCACCTTTGAGGTTGGCTGTGAGCGGCGCCGGCGCAGCCATGTTGCCGAACTGGATTTCGCCGGCCATCAAGCCGCGAACGACTCCCTTTGCGCCGCCCATGATCCGCGGTCTTTCGATGGCCAACCCATGCTTGGCAAACAACCCGGCGTTCCACGTCACCATCATCGGCCCTGCCCCTTGACCGATGGTGGCAAATCCGATGCTGAGTGATGTTAGGTCGGTCATGATGATTCTAGGGAAGACTGCGGCCTACTTTTGAACCGTCGCGTCGTCAAATGTCAGCCAACGCGCTATAATCCTTCCTAACATGAGATAGCAGTTATCCGTCAAGGGTCGTCGGAACCGTTATGGTTCCACAAAGCATGAGGTCCCAACTCGTACCGGCAAACTATCAGACTGGGCTTCCGCCGCCTCTGGTATGACCGGCGGGTTAATGCTGCAAGTGCCCTACGGTGCTTCACGCGTCAAGCGCATGGCCGGGATGTTATAGCCTGGCTGAGTCAATCTGAGCGCTTTGCCGATTTTGCGGTGACGTTGCACCACCAGCGACTTGTCAATATAGCTGCTCAATTGGTGTCCGAGTAACTTGCATTCCAAGAGGCTGTGTTCGCCGATCGAGGCACGGATGTTATTGTGCCGGGCAAAACATACTTAATTGACAAGTCGCAAATTCGGCGGATAATTACATTGCAAAGACGATCGGCTCGTAGGCTTTCCGCCAATTACGGCAATCCAGTCGTTAACCTATGCCGGGTTAGCTATGACAGCCCAAATTCTGTTGAGCGTCGATTTTTTGCCACCCCTTCGTGTGCCGAACATATCGAAGAAAAATCCTGACAAAAGTAGACACCAGAGTAAAGAGCCGGGTAAGGGCGCCGATTTTTCAATTTGAATGAACATCTTTGTCAATAGACCGCTAGTGCGGGTGGTCATCGAGTGGCTGGCGGTTGTTGGTCTTTATGTTGTCAGCGCGCAGATTGTCCCCCACATTAACTTCGCGCCGGCAAGCTCAACCCCGTTATGGCCTCCAGCGGCGATCGCCGTCGCGGCCGGACTCGTCCTAGGATACCGCAGCGCTATTGGCGTATGGATCGGGTCGCTACTAGTAAACTACGGTTTATTATCCGGTCCATACGCTTCAGCGACCGCGTCGGCTGTGGCCACCGGCGCCACCTGTCAAATGCTGGCGGCGACGCTGTTGCTGCGAAAGTTCGTGCCGCATCTCTGCATCCAGCGGGAGACTGCCCCAGAGCGGACCCATCCGCCAAGCACGGCGCGCGACATTCTCCGCTTCATCGTTCTGACGGCGATCACTTCGGTAATTTCGCCCTCCATCGGCTTGCTGAGCCTAAAACTCGGCGGCTTTATTTCATGGAACGATATTGTGGCGCTGTGGATCACGTCATGGGTGAGCAATTATGCCGGGATACTGACCCTGACGCCTTTGTTGGTTGTCGCGGTTTTGACTTGGCGTAAACGGAACATTTTTGAACCGATTGTGTTTCCGATCACGACCGTCTGGTTAGGTCTTTCCTTTATTGTTTCCTACGTGGTCTGGCAGAACAAAACGCTCACGGTGGCGGATCGGTTGCGTCAGGATACCCAAGAGTATGCGCGTCAATTCGAAAGGAGCGTCGAGCGGACCTTTGAACGGCTGCAAGCGATTGAAGGTTTATTAGTGGCGTCCGAGCGCGTAAGCCGCGAAGATTACCGCAGGTTTATTAACCGCCTCGCCGAAAATGACAAGACTCGGCGTCCATACCAATGGGTGCCGCGGGTCAAACTGGAGGAGCGAAAAAAATTCGAGGAGAGAGCGCGTCAAGAAGGAATTGCCAATTTTACCATTTTTGAGTGGAACGCCCTCGGCGAGCGGTTAGCGCCTGGAATTCGCTCGGAGTATTTTCCGCTACTCTTCGCCGAGCCTCGCGCCGAGAGTCAGCCGGACGCGGGACTTGATCTCGCTTCGGCTCCCGGTGTTTTGGCTGTTCTCAATTCCGCGCGCGACACCGGCCGTGTAACTGCCATGCTCTCTAGCCCGTGGCCGCCCGAAAAAAATGATCGACGCCAGGTCTTTGTCTATCATCCGGTATATATGAATCAATTGACCGACGGCTCTTTGGCCGAACGGCGCGAGCATATGCGCGGCTTGGTTCGCGTTGAGGTCCCTATTGCGGAATGGGTTAAGACTATTCTGGCGGCGAGCGCCTTACGGCAGCGCGAAATATTTGTATTCGATCTCACCGACGAAGATGAGCCGCTGTTTCTCGCCTCTTCGGTTCCTTGGTCGACCCCGCCGAATGAAACTTTGCCCGCGGTCAGCGCACAAAGGCTGGCGCAGCTTCAATCCGGTCCGAATCATGCTGCGGTGATCGAGCTCGGCGGCCGCCAATTGCTATTTTTCGTGCGCCCTGTGCCCGGTCAACCGGGTCTTGAAACCGGTTGGGACATTCTGGGAATCATGGCGATTGGAGCGCTGATTACCGCCGCGCTGATCATCTATTTGATGATGCGAGATCGGGCGTTGGGGCAAATGCAGCAGGCGGAAAAGCACTATCGTGAGCTGTTCGAGGCGGCGCCAGCGATGTATGTGACAACCCGCGATGTAGGAGGAACGCCGATTATTTCTGACTGCAACGAGTTGTTTTTGAAGACTCTAAAATACGAGCGGAAGGACGTTATCGGTCGTTCGCTCGCCGATTTTCACTCGCCCGAATCGCGGATAAAATTACTCGGCGCAAACGGCTATCGAGACGCGATGAAGGGCAAAATCGTTTCCGGTGATCGCGAGCTTCTCGTTAGCGACGGCCGGACCATTCCCGTGCTGCTGCGCGGCGACCCCATGGCGAACGACGCGGGTGAGATTGTCGGCACGCGCGCCATGTATGTGGATAATAGCGAACAGAAATTTGCCGAAGAGCAGATGCGCTTGGTCGTCGAATCAGCTCCTAACGGTATGCTCATGATCGACAAAAACGGCATGATCACGCTGGTCAACACGCATGTCGAGCAGCTATTCGGCTATCGGCGGGAGGAACTGCTTGGCAAGTCCGTCGAATGTTTGATACCGCATCGCTTTCGCGGGTCCCATCCGCGCCAGCGTGAAGAGTTTTTCAGCGACGCGAAGGCGCGCATGATGGGCGATGGCCGAGAACTTTTCGCATTGAAGAGGGATGGCAGCGAGATCCCCGTTGAAATCGGTTTGAATCCAATCCATACGCGGCGCGGCATGCAAGTGCTGGCCTCAGTGGTGGACGTGACCGAGCGCAGGCGGGCGGAAGGGGAAATTCGCGCGCTCAACATCACCCTGGAGCGGCGGGTGGCTGAACGAACCGAAGAAATTCAGGCTTTGAACGCCGGCTTGGAGCAGCGCGTGGCTGAACGCACGAAAGAAATCGAGGCGGAAAACGCCCAGCGCAAGTTGATTGAGAGAGAGCTCCAGCACGCGCATGACGAGCTTCAACGCTCGGTGCTGGAGTTGGAACGTCGAAATCAAGAGATGAGACTGGTCGGCGAGATGGTTGAACTCCTGGAGTCGTGTCGCACCCTCGAGGAAGCTTACGAGGTCGTTACGCGGCGGATCCTGCATCTCTTGCAGGACACCAGCGGGGCGCTTTATATGATCACCCCATCGCGCAATATGCTTGAATACGTAGGCCGTTGGGGTGAGCCGGCTCTCGAGTACGAAAAGACATTTGATCCCGAAGATTGTTGGGCGCTACGTCGCAACAAGCCCCATGGCATGGAATCTGAGACAGCCGATCTGATTTGCAAACATGTCGAAGGCGCCAATTGCGCGCCGGGAGCCTATCTGTGCATACCCATGGTCGCGCATGGTGAGGTCATGGGTTTATTGCATATCCGCTATGCCAATGACAATAAAAACGCGAAAAGTATTGTTGCCAACTCGGCGAAGGCGGCGACCGAGCAGCTGTCTCTAATACTGGCGAATTTGCGCTTGAGGGATACCCTCCGGAACCAGAGTATTCGCGACCCGCAAACGGGGTTGTTTAATCGCCGGTACATGGAGGACTCGTTGGATCGCGAGTTGAGCCGTGCCGAGCGCTCCGCAAAACCCGTGGTGGTGGCGATGCTCGACATCGACCATTTCAAACATCTCAACGATAACTATGGCCACAGCGCCGGGGATGCAGTGCTACGGGACTGGAGTAATCTCTTAAAATCTAGATTTCGCGGCAGCGATATCGTGTGCCGCTACGGAGGAGAAGAGTTCGTGATCATACTACCCGAAATCTCCGTCGACAACGCGCGCCAACGTTTGGAGCAGCTGCGGCAAGACCTACGACGGGTAGTCGTGCGTCAAGATGGGCAAACCATCGATGGCGTAACGGTATCAATGGGAATCGCTTATTACCCCATCCACGGCCGTACGAATCAATCCCTGATACAAACTGCCGATAAAGCGCTTTACCGAGCCAAGGAATTAGGGCGCGACTGCATTGTCACGGCGTCGGAGGAGGCACAGGACGATACGACAGTCGATTGGTCATTCCGGACCTCGTGAACCTCATCCATCAGCGCCCACGGCGGTGAACGTCGGACATTTTTTCGGCCTTGAGCGTCGGTTACTCAGCGGGCGATTTCGCTGCTTCGTTGCTGCTGTAATGATTCTCGTTGACACTGCTTAAGGCTCCGCGTATATTAAAATTCCGTGATGCGCTTTCCGGGAAAGCCATTACGGTTTTTTATTTTTAGGACGAGCGCGCGACTTGGAGCTGTCTGTTCTCATTCATCGCAATCCTAATCTAGTCAACCGATGAGCGTTGTGGCGATTATCCCGGCGCGTTACGGTTCGACCCGTCTTCCGGGAAAGCCATTGGCTGACATTGGCGGCAAACCGATGATCCAGCATGTATACGAGAGCGCTTCGAAGGCGCGGGAACTGGATCGAGTCGTGGTGGCAACCGACGACCGGCGCGTCGAACAGGCCGTGAGAAGCTTCGGCGGCGAGGTGATGATGACTTCGAAACACCACGCCAGCGGCACGGATCGATTGGCCGAGGTGGCGCGCAAGATCCGCGCGGATTGGCTGGTTAACGTGCAAGGCGACCTGCCATTCATTCGCTCCGATACGATCGTGCGAGCGATTCGGCCGCTCAGGCGGGACCGGACAATTCCGATGGGAACCGTATGCACGGCGATCTACGAAGAAGAGGAATGGCGTAATGCGAATATCGTCAAAGTTCTCACCGATCGCGCCGGCTTTGCGTTGTATTTTTCCCGCTCGCCGATTCCTTATGTTCGGAACAGCGTCATCGATCCATACCACAAGAAGATGCGAGCCGCTCGGCGCGTATGGGGCTATCGCCATTTAGGGCTGTATGTATATCGACGCGATTTTCTATTGAAGTTTGCGCGTCTCCGGCCGACCGCCTTAGAACAGATCGAAAGTTTGGAGCAGCTGCGGGCGTTGGAAAATGGTTATCGGATTTACGTTGCGGAAGTTGACGAGAGTGGAGTCGAAGTCGATACTCCTGCTGATCTCAAAAAAGCGGAGCGCTACTTAAAGGCGCAGCTAAACTGAAAGGGATTTATGGCGAGCGCGAAAAACAAATTCATTTTCGTTACCGGCGGAGTCGTGTCCTCTCTGGGAAAAGGGCTGGCAGCGGCGTCCATCGGCGCGCTATTGGAAAGCCGCGGCCTCAAAGTGACGATGCTGAAGATGGATCCCTATATCAACGTCGACCCCGGCACAATGAGCCCCTTTCAGCACGGCGAGGTTTTCGTTACGGATGACGGCGCCGAAACCGATTTGGATCTGGGACACTACGAGCGCTACGTCTCGACCGCGATGGGACGGAAAAACAACTGCACGACAGGCCAGATTTACGAAACCGTCATCGCCAAGGAACGACGCGGCGACTATCTAGGCGGAACGGTTCAGGTCATCCCCCATATTACGGACGAGATTAAGCAGCGTATCTTGGCGGCGGCAGAGGGTTACGACATCGCCATCGGCGAAGTGGGCGGTACCGTCGGCGACATCGAAGGATTACCGTTTCTCGAAGCGGTGCGTCAAATAGCATGGGATTGGGGCCGTGAAAACGTTCTGTACATTCACCTGACGTTGGTTCCATACATCACCGGCGGCGGTGAGCTCAAGACGAAGCCGACGCAGCATAGCGTAAAAGAACTGACCGGATTGGGCATCCAACCGGACATCTTGCTTTGTCGCACCGACCGTTTTCTGGACAGAAAAATCAAGACGAAGATCGCTCATTTCTGCAACGTTGCGGAAAACGCCGTCATCACCGCCAAAGACGTCGAGTGGATTTACGAAGTGCCGTTGGTTTTTCACGAAGAGGGTCTCGATGAGCGGGTCGTCGAGAAACTCAATATCTGGACCGGCGCGCCCCATCTGGAAAATTGGCAGAGGGTGGTTCAGGTGCTGAAGAACCCGAAAGATTCGGTGCGGATCGCGGTCGTCGGCAAGTACATGAGCCTCAAGGAGTCCTACAAGAGCTTGTTGGAGGCGCTGGTGCATGGTGGAATCGCCAACGAGGTTCACGTCGAGCTCAATTGCATCGAAGCCGAGAAGATCGAGCAGGAAGGAACGGATCCACTGTTGAAGCAAGCCGACGGGATCCTCATTCCCGGCGGTTTCGGCGACCGCGGAAGCGAGGGCAAGATCGCGGCAATCCGCTATGCGCGCGAGAATCGGATTCCCTTCTTTGGTATCTGTCTCGGCATGCAAATGGCGGTCGTGGAGTTTGCTCGCAATGTCTGCGGACTGCAGAGCGCCAACTCCAGCGAGTTTGATTTGCAAACGCCGCATCCGGTCATTCATCTAATGGCCGAGCAGAAAGCGATCGACAGTAAAGGCGGAACCATGCGCTTGGGAAGTTATCCGTGCCTTCTCCAGAATGAGACTCTGGCGGCGAAATTGTACGGTAGAGAAAAGATTGCCGAACGGCACCGCCACCGTTACGAATTCAACAACAGTTATCGTGCGGAATTTGCCGCCAAGGGGATGGCGCTGAGCGGCTTGTCGCCCGATGGCAACCTGGTCGAGATCATCGAGCTCAAAGACCATCCATGGTTTCTCGGCTGTCAGTTTCACCCGGAATTTAAATCGCGGCCGATGGCGAGCCATCCTCTGTTCCGCGGTTTCATCGAAGCCGCGATAGAAAACCGAGAAGCTGTGCTGGAACTACCGCGCATGAAAATTGTTCGGACCTAAAGATCGACCGTTGCCTATCAATGTCCACCAAGCGGATCAGCATAGGAAACCTTCAGATAGGTGGCGATTTGCCGGTCGTCGTTATCGCCGGACCTTGCGTCATAGAAAGCAAAGAGTCGGCGCTAGAGCATGCGACGGCCCTTAAAGAAAAGGCCGATCGAGTCGGGGTTCCTTATATTTTCAAATCTTCTTATGACAAAGCCAACCGCTCTTCTGTGCAGTCGTTTCGTGGGCCAGGATTAGAAAAAGGATTGGAGATTCTCGCCGAAGTCAAAAAGAGAGTCGGTGTGCCAGTCCTCACTGACGTTCACGAAATCGATCAGGTTGGGCCGGTCAAAGAGGTTGCGGACATTCTACAAATTCCTGCATTTCTCTGCCGACAAACAGATTTCGTCATTGCGGTGGCCAACTCCGGGAAAATTGTCAACGTGAAAAAAGGACAATTTCTTGCGCCCTGGGATATGCGTAATGTCATCGAGAAAATTCGTTCCACCGGCAACGAGCAAATTCTTCTTACTGAGCGGGGTGTATCTTTCGGTTACAACAATCTAGTTTCCGATATGCGCTCGCTGGTGGTCATGCGCGACCTGGGCTATCCGGTCGTATTCGACGCAACGCATAGTTTGCAATTACCCGGCGGCCTCGGCAATGCGTCCGGTGGTGAACGCAAGTATATTCCCGCGCTGGCCCGCGCAGGAGTGGCGGCAGGTGTAGACGCGCTGTTCATGGAAGTTCATCAAGATCCCGATCATGCCTTGAGCGACGGCCCCAATTCCCTGGACTTAAAAGACTTCGAAAGATTGCTCCAGACCGTCAAAGCCATCGATAGTTTAACCAAGGGAAATTAGCAGAGTGAAATCAGCAGAGCTTCTTAAACGCGCAGCAGAGGTGCTGCGAGTCGAGTCCAATGGGATTCTCTCGATGATCGATCGGCTCGACGAAAGTTTCGTTCGCGCCGTCGAACTGCTGCAAGGCTGTCGCAGCAAGGTTGTTGTGACCGGAGTCGGCAAATCGGGATTGATCTGCCGTAAGATCGCGGCCACGTTGGCCAGCACCGGTACCCCGTCATTTTTCATTCACGCAGGTGACGGCGTGCACGGTGATCTCGGAATGGTAATGCCGGGAGATGTGATTCTCGCTCTTTCCAACAGCGGTGAAACCGACGAGATCCTCAAGGTGCTGCCTCATTTCAAGTTTCATGGTCTTAAGCTGATCGTGATGACCGGCAATCCAGAGTCGACGCTTGCCAAAGCAGGTGACATTGTCCTGAACGTCGGAGTCAAAGACGAGGCCTGTCCGCTGGGGTTGGCACCAACGACCAGTACTACGGCGGCTTTGGCAATGGGCGATGCCTTGGCGGTGGTATTGCTCGAAGAGAAAGGCTTCAACGAAGCAGATTTCGCCGTTCGCCATCCCGGCGGGACCTTGGGCCGCCGCTTGCTGCTCCGCGTGGAAGATCTGATGTGCCGCGGCGAGCAATTGCCGTTGGTGCAGGATGAAACGTCTGTCAGGGAGGCCCTGTTCGAGATAACTTCAAAGCGCCTGGGGGTCACAGGTGTGATCGATTCAAAAGGCGAGCTAGTTGGAGTTATCACCGATGGCGACTTGCGTCGCGGACTGCATAGCATGGGCGATATCTTGGCTCTTCAAGCCAGAGACATCATGACAAGCAATCCCAAAACCATACCGGCCGACACTTTGGCTACGGAAGCCGTCGCCGTGATGGAACGGTTTTCGATTACGTCCCTCTTTGTTCTTGATGGCGACAGCAAAAAACCTCGCGGCATAGTTCACCTCCATGATCTCGTCAAAGCGGGCCTGTAGTCTGCGCCGTGAAAATCTCTGCTGCAGTTCGTAAGAAAGCCAAAAAAATAAGGCTGCTCCTCCTTGATGTCGATGGCGTCCTGACGGACGGACGGATCATCATCGACGACCGCGGTGTCGAGACGAAGCAATTCTACGTACGAGACGGGCAGGGAATTTCCTTGCTCCAACGGGCGGGAATCGACGTTGGGTTTGTCACGGCGCGCTCTTCGAAGAGCGTGATTTTCCGTGCGAAGGAGTTGAACGTTAAGCTCGTGCGCCAGGGGGTACACAACAAGCTCGACGCCTATAATGAGATCAAACGCAGCAGCGGTCTTAACGACGATCAAATTGCCTATGTGGGCGACGATATTGTCGATCGACCGGTTCTTAAATTGGCGGGGCTGGCAGTTTCTGTGGCTGATGGCTGGCCAGAATTGGTTTCGACTGTCGATTTTGTAACGGCCGCGGGGGGTGGTGGGGGAGCGGTTAGAGAGGTAGCGGAACTGCTGCTAAGAACGCAAGGCAAGTGGTGAATTCTTTACAAATTAAGGTAGGTAACTCCAAACAGCTCCCGAAGCTCCCTAGGAATACAAAAGCAATTTTCGTGCCGAATACTTTACAGTACTCCTAAAGAATGATACTTTTGCATTTAAAATTACTGAAAAACCATGCGCAAAGCTAGACGGGCCATTTTACTGTTAGCGATTTTACTATCCCTTGGGGGTGTCGGCTACAAAGCGACGGAGTTCGTTCAACGGGTACAGAAAGAAATCAAGAAAAATCCTCTCAAAGCGTTAGACTACCTGCCGGAGTCAGCACTTCACATGAAAGAATTTCATAGGGCCAAAATCGAAAATGGCCGGAAGATTTGGGAGCTCTTCGGCGACGAGGCAAGTTATTTCAAGGAACAGAAAGAAGCCATCATAAAAAAGCCAAGGTTCTATTACTACGACAAAAAGGGCGAGGTTGTGGAAACCACTGGCGACGAAGCGCACCTTTACATCAATGAAAAGGAACTTGAGAGAATGGAACTCCGCGGCGACATCCAAGTTTCGTTTCAAGGGTACGTGCTCAATTCAGAGGAAGCCAATTATTTGCCGGCGAAGGATCAGATCATCCTGCCGAACCGCACTACCGTCGTGGGAGAAGGGATAGAATTGGAAGGCTCGAGCATGGAGATCGAGTTGGAGGACAGGAAGATTCGCTTGATGCATCGCGTGAAGACAAAAATTGAGCCCGAGAAGTTGGCGAAGAAAAAGAATAAGCCTAGTCCGGACCAGCGGGTCGGGGGATAACATGCGGCGCGCGATGCTCCATTTCACTATTTTATTCTTCATACTATTGTCCAGTCACGCTATGGCAGCAGCGCCGGCGAAGAATGACGCCAAGAAAGATGATATCAAGAAGGCGGATGATGGCACAAAGAAGGATGACACGAAGAAAAGCTCCACCGCTTTCGAATTCAACAAGAAAGACCCGGTCTTCATCACCGCAGATTGGATGGAAGTCGATCAGAAGCAAAATACCATTACCTACAAGGGGCGTGTCGTGACTGTGCAGGCCGACATGACGATGCGCAGTGAAACACTCACGGCATACTACGATCCAGAAATGAAGCAGATGAAACAGATCATCGCCGAGGGGAAAGTTAATGCGACGCAAGGCAATCGCGTCGCAACGGGTGAAAAAGCTGTTTTCGATGACAAGGCTAAGACTGTAACCCTCACTGGGAGCCCGGTGATGCGCCAAGGCAACAGTCAAGTCAGCGGCGTCAAGGTCATTTATTTTGTTGAACAAGACAAGTCGATTGTCGAAGGCGATGATAAGAATAGAGTGCGAGCGACGATATTCCCTGAGGAGTTGAAGAGCCGGGAGCAGGGGGATGCCAAGTAGAGATGAGCGTCCTCAAGGCGGTGTCGGTCGCAAAATCCTATGGCGGGCGGCGCGTCGTCGACGGCGTTAATTTGGAAGTGAAAGGCGGCGAAGTCATTGGCTTGCTTGGTCCCAACGGCGCAGGTAAAACCACGACGTTTCATATGATGGTTGGCTTGGTACAGCCGGACGAAGGGCGCGTTTTTCTGAATGACGAGGATTTGACCGGCGCGCCGATTTATCAACGGGCGCGCGCCGGCATCAGTTATTTGCCTCAAGAATCGTCCGTCTTTCGTCGCCTTACGGTGGAAGACAATCTGAGGGCGATCTTGCAAACTCTCGATCTCAGTACCGCAGATCAACAAGAACGAGCTCACGCTTTGATGAAAATGCTCGGTGTCAGCCATTTGGCAACGCACAAGGCCTTTACACTCTCCGGCGGTGAGCGGCGCCGGGTGGAGATTGCGCGCGCGCTAGTCCTTTCGCCGTTTTTCTTGTTATTAGACGAACCTTTTACTGGAATCGACCCGATCGCCGTGGCGGAGATCCAAAAGATCATTCGCCGGTTGATCAGCAGTGGCATCGGCATTCTCATTACCGATCACAACGTGCGCGAGACCCTAGGCATCTGCGATCGGGCTTACATCGTCAATGAAGGCGCGATTCTCGAAGAGGGTACGCCGGAAACCATCGCCGCGAGCGCTAAAGCGCGCAAATTCTATTTAGGAGAAGGCTTTAAGTTCTAAATATGGCTCTAGAAATTAGACAGGTTCAAAAGCTCGCGCAACAGCTGGTCATGACTCCGCAGCTGCAGCAAGCGATCAAGCTGCTGCAACTTTCTCGGCTTGAGTTGGAAGATATGGTGCTCAAGGAGTTGCAAGAAAATCCCGCACTGGAAGAGGGACCGACAGAGGAAACCGACAGCAGCGAGCAACCGAGAGCCGAAATCCAGGCTAGCCCTACTGGCGATACATCGGAGCTGGTGATTAACCGCGAGATTTCTGCCGTCGATAAAATCGGCACGTTGGACTGGCAGGAGTATCTCGATACCCATTCCAACTCGATCCACGGTTCTCTTACCGCCGAAGCGACCTCTGAAGATAGCGACTCACCACCGTCGTGGGAGAACAGCCTGACGAAAAAGACCACGTTGGAAGATCACCTCATTTGGCAACTACGCCTTTCCAAGATCACCGAGCAGGAATCGGCGATCGGCCAGTATATGATTCAGAACCTGAATGAAAACGGTTACTTGGCCGCCACTATCGAGGAAATTTGTAACGCCACGGGCAGCACACCTGAAGATACCGAAGCCATTCTCAAGCGCATACAGTTTTTTGATCCCGTCGGGGTTGCGGCGCGTGATCTGCGCGAATGTTTGTTAATCCAGCTTGAGAACCTGCAGCTGAGGAATAGCTTGGCAGCGCGCATTGTCGCTGATCATCTAAGTTTCCTCGAGTCTAAACGCTATGAAAAATTGGCCAAAGACTTGGGCGTCACCATCGATGAGATTGCCGACGCGGCGCATGTGATCGCGTCCCTTGAGCCCAAGCCCTCGCGCGGCTTTGAGCAGGATGAGGTTCGCACGGTCTTGCCGGATGTCTTCGTCGAAAAGGTTGGGGATGAGTACCTGATTTACTTGAATGACGACGGCGTGCCGCGGCTGCGGGTGAGTTCACTCTATCGGCGCATGGCCGGCCAGGAGGGCGCGGAAGAAGAGCAGGCGCGGCAATACTTACAAGAAAAGGTGCGCGCGGCCACCTGGTTGATTAAGAGCATCCAGCAGCGTCAACAAACCCTATTTCGCGTTACCCAGAGCATTTTCAAGTTTCAACAGGAATTCCTCGAACATGGGGTGAAGCAACTCAAGCCGATGGTCCTGCGCGACGTCGCCGAAGACATTCATATGCACGAGTCCACCGTCAGCCGCGCTACGGCCAATAAATATGTTCATACGCCGCAAGGGCTGTTCGAGCTCAAATACTTTTTTCAAAGCGGTCTTAAAACTGGCAACGGCGAAGATGTCGCCAGCGAAAGCGTCAAAGAGAAGATCCGCGGCATCATCGCCGCCGAAGATCCGCGCAGGCCATACAGCGATCAGCATATCGCATCCATGTTGTCGAGCGACTCCATCGATATCGCGCGGCGCACCGTGGCAAAATATCGCGAGGCGATGGGTATACTCCCCTCTTCGAAACGCCGGCAACCATTCCTGCGCCGATAACTGCAGGAATTAATTCGACTCGATGAGCGATATCAAAGTTTCCGTGACCTTTCGGCATACGCAGCCAACCGCGGCCCTGAAACTGTACGTTGAACAGAAGATCCACCGAATTGGCAAATATTTTTCGCATCCCTTGGACGCCCGTGTCATTCTCGCCGTAGAATCGAAAGAATGCCAAATAGCGGAAGTCGAGCTGCACACGCATGGGACGATGATTCACGGAAAGGAACAACATCAAGATCTATACGCGGCTATTGACTTGGCGATCGACAAAATTCAGCGCCAAATAAAAAAACAAAAAGAAAAAACCAAGCTCGCTCGAAGAAGGTCCCAGGCGTGAAAATCACTGATTTCCTCACGGTCCAAACGATTATCCCGGCTCTGGCCAGTCGCGAAAAGAACGCAGCGCTTGAGGAAATGGCCAATTGGCTGGTCTCGTATCATCGCCACTTAAACAAGCAAACAGTCCTCACCGTGCTCTTAGAGCGCGAAAAAATCAGCACGACGGCCATCGGTGAAGGCGTCGCGATTCCGCACGGCAAGCTTCCCGCTGTTGAACGGGTTTTGGGAGTTTTCGCGCGCAGTCCGCAGGGAGTGGATTTCGCTTCTCTGGACGGCGGACCAACCCACCTATTTTTCGTGCTGATCGCGCCTGAGAATGCCGCTGCGGATCACTTGAAGGCCCTAGCGCGGATTTCCCGGCTACTTAAAGATGAATCTTTTCGCCGCCGCCTTATGGAAGGTCAGACCAGTCAGGAACTTTTTAATATCATCGCTGAAGAGGACGAAAAGTTTTGAGCAACTATGACCGATGGGTTGGACATCATCATCATTACTGGGCTCTCCGGGTCGGGGAGAAGCTTTGCTATTCGCGCTCTCGAAGACAATGGGTTTTTTTGCGTCGATAATCTACCCGCACTGCTCATTCCAAAGTTCATCGACCTCTGTCAGGGCTACCAAGAAGAAATCAGGCGCATCGCGCTCGGTGTAGATCTCCGTGGCGGGCAGTTCTTGCAAGCATTACCGCAGGTTCTCGCCGATATGCGCGGCGCGAACCATCATGTTCAGGTGGTCTTTTTCGACGCCTCAGATGACGTCTTGCTCAGGCGGTTCAGTGAAACCCGCCGGCCGCACCCGTTGGCCGGGCAAGGTTCGATCCAAGACGGCATATTGCGCGAGAGGAAAGCCTTGGAATCAATACGCGCCCTAGCCGACAAAGTGATCGACACGAGCGACTTTAACGTGCACCAGCTCAAACGCGAGATCGAGCAACACTTTTGCCAGGCTCCGCAGACCCGCCGAATGGCGTTGTTTTTTACATCTTTCGGATACAAATTTGGCATTCCCCACGATACCGACATGATTCTGGATGTGCGGTTTTTGCCCAATCCTTATTTTGTCAATGAACTGCGGGCACGCAGTGGCCTCGAATCCGAAGTCAAAGAATATGTCCTCGGAAACTTGGAAACGCGCGTGTTTCTCGATCGTCTTTGTGCTCTTCTCGAGTTTGCTTTGCCCCTCTATGAGCGTGAAGGCAAGAGCAGCCTCACTCTTGCGCTTGGCTGCACCGGTGGGCGACATCGCTCGGTGGTTTTGGTCGAGGAGTTGCAAAAGCGATTCGGCGCGGAGAAATTTCCTATCCATATCAAGCATCGGGATATCGATAAATAATCCATGAGTAGAGTCGTTAAAAAATTGGAAATCACCAACAAGCTAGGATTGCATGCGCGCGCGGCCGCGTTACTCGTGCAAACCGTCAACAGATTCTCCGCACAGGTCACTCTCTCCAAGGACGGTCAATCCGCCGACGGGCGAAGCATCATGGGCGTGCTCACCTTGGCCGCAACTCAGGGCAGCAATGTTCAAGTTGAAGCGAATGGCGAAGACGCCGAACGTGCAGTTAAGGCCATTGAAAAGTTGTTTGACAGCCGCTTCAACGAACACGAGTAAGGTTGAATCCTCCCCTCGTATTCGTTATACAAAATGGATTAATAATTTGACTTGGCGGGCTGGAGGTTATTCGCATGGCTGGCAAAGATTTCTTATTTACTTCTGAATCCGTTTCCGAAGGTCATCCGGATAAGCTCTGCGACCAGGTGTCAGACGCGATCTTGGACGCCCATTTGGCGGGTGATCCAAACAGCCGGGTGGCCTGCGAGAGCCTTGCCAAAACCGGCATGGTGGTGGTCGCCGGCGAGATCACCAGTATGGCGAAAGTAAGTTACGTCGACATCGTTCGCGAAGTCGTGCGCGAGATCGGTTATACCGACTCCGCGATGGGCTTCGATGGGCATACCTGCGCGATTTTAACGGCGATCGAGCAGCAATCGCCGGATATCTCGCAGGGCGTGACAGAAGGCGAGGGTTTGCACAAAGAGCAGGGCGCCGGCGATCAAGGCATGATGTTCGGCTACGCATGCGATGAAACGCCGGAACTGATGCCGTTCCCGATCCAGATGGCGCACGGCTTGGTTCATTACCTCGCCAAGGTTCGCAAAGGCGGCGAAGCTTATTTTCTCCGGCCCGACAGTAAATCACAGGTGACCGTGGAATACCGCGACGGCAAGCCGGTGAAAGTCAAAAACGTCGTAATTTCCACGCAGCATAGTCCCGAAGTCGAATACGGCAAACTCAAAGAAACTATCATCGAAGGCGTCATCAAAGCGGTGATTCCCGCCGATTATCTCGACAAAGACACCGTGTTTCATGTCAATCCCACAGGGCGCTTCGTGATCGGCGGGCCGCAAGGCGATTGCGGTCTCACGGGGCGGAAAATCATCGTTGACACGTACGGCGGCATGGGCCGCCACGGCGGCGGCGCTTTTTCCGGCAAAGATCCATCCAAAGTCGATCGCAGCGCAGCCTACATGGCGCGATACGTTGCGAAAAATATTGTGGCGGCGGAGTTGGCACAACGCTGCGAAGTTCAATTGGCGTACGTTATCGGCGTGGCGCAGCCGGTTTCTGTACTCGTCGACACGTTCGGTACCGCGGTAATTCCAGAGGGAAGTATCGCCAAGATTGTGCGAGACAATTTTGATCTCAGTCCCAAGGGTATTATTCAAACTCTCGACCTCAAACGGCCCATCTATCGTCCAACAGCCGCCTATGGTCACTTCGGGCGCGCTCCGGAAGACGGCCTTTTTACCTGGGAAAAAACCGACCGGGCGGCGGATCTCAAGAAGGCCGCGGGCCGGGTCTAAGTCAAGTAGGCAGCAGCGGAGGAAGCGGTTACGATGGCGGGAAAGAAATACCACGTCAAGGACCTGCGACTGGCCGATGGCGGGCGCAAACGGATTCTCTGGGCCGGCCAAGACATGCCGGTGCTTCAGAGAGTGAAGGAACGGTTTCAGAAAGAAAAGCCGCTCCGCGGCATGCGCTTTTCGGCGTGCCTTCATGTCACGGCTGAAACGGCAAATCTGGTCCAGGCGCTAAAAGCGGGTGGGGCGGATGTGCTTCTCTGCGCGTCGAATCCGTTGTCGACCCAAGACGATGTGGCAGCGTCTCTCGTCAAGCACAACAAGGTTCCCGTTTTTGCGATTAAAGGCGAGGACAATAAAAGCTACTATAGCCATTTGAGATCTGCGCTCGAGCACAAACCGGTAATCACGATGGACGATGGCGCGGATCTCGTGTCGATGCTGCACACGGACTATGACCACCTGGCGTCAAATATGGTCGCTAGCATGGAAGAGACCACCACAGGCGTGATTCGCTTGCGCGCTCTTGAAAGGGACGGAGCGCTAAGAATTCCAGTCATCGCCGTTAATGACGCCGCGACCAAGCATCTGTTTGACAACCGCTATGGTACGGGTCAATCGACCATTGACGGCGTAATTCGCGCCACCGACATGCTCATCGCCGGAAAAAAGATCGTCGTAGCGGGGTATGGTTGGTGTGGCAAAGGCGTTGCGTCTCGCGCCCGCGGCATGGGCGCCAAAGTCATCGTCACTGAAGTCGATGCGGTAAGGGCTCTAGAGGCCGCAATGGATGGTTTCGAAGTGATGACGATGAGAGAAGCGGCGCGAGTCGGCGATCTCTTCATTACACTTACCGGCGATATGCACGTCATTGCCGAAGATCATCTCAAAGCCATGAAAGACGGCGCGGTGATTTGTAACTCCGGCCACTTCGACATCGAAATCGATCTTAAGGCGCTGAAGAAGCTCTCCACCAAAGTGGAGAAGAACGTGCGTAATTTCGTCGACGCCTACGTGCTTCCCGGCGGAAAGCGAATTTATCTGCTCGGTGAAGGTCGCCTTGTCAATCTCGCCGCAGCCGAAGGTCATCCGGCTTCTGTCATGGATATGAGCTTTGCGACGCAGGCTCTTGCGTCGGAGTGGGCCGTGAAAAATCAGACAAAACTCACGGCGAAGGTCTACGACGTTCCGAGCGACGTCGAGAACTGGGTAGCGAAACTGAAACTATCCTCGATGGGCATTCGCATCGATAGCTTGACCAACGAACAGCAGAAATATCTCTCTTCCTGGGCGCACGGTACGTAGACTTAGATTCGATCATTCCGATCGAAAGGCTTCGGTAGCTCATCCCTTCCGGGGCCTTTTTATTTCGGGAATTCAATTGTAATTCGGCAGGGCACCTTGACGAATCACACCATAGCGGACTAATAATTCTTACAATCACCATAAAGGCGCCATTGAGCCGTAAGGAGGATTCCATGTCCGCTTTGCAGAAATTCATCGCATCCGCTCGTAAGCTCCACGCCGAAGAAAAGGATCCCGCAACACGCTGGGAGAAAATGACACCGCTGTTGCAGGAATTGCTCGCCGACCCGTCGGTGAAAGAGCAGTCACGGAGCTGGCCTGACTGTTCCCAAGGCGGCGAGGGCGCGGAAAACTTGCTCTTCTATGAGGATCCCGATTACAAGTTTGTCATCAATGGTCTCATCAAAGCGCCGCACACGCGCACGCAGATTCACGATCACGCGCATAACTGGACGCTCTATGGCGTGCTCGACGGGACCGAGTCGATCGAGCGCTACGAGCGCGTCGATGACCGGTCAAAACCTGATTACGCCGAAGTGCGCAAATCGGTCAACGTGAAGGTCGGCGCCGGCAGAATCGATCTGGTTCCGCCGTACGAGATTCACGCCGAGGAAAGCGGTGACGAACGAACCGTCGCGATCATCGTCCGGGCCGAGAGGGCCGGCGGTTTTCTGCAGGGCCGTTACGATCCTGTTTCCAATAAATATTGGCAGGGTTACGGGCCGAAGCAGCTCCCTTTTGAGCTAAAGTAGCCTTCGGCCCGAGATTTACCTCCCTTGCGATATAGTACCGGGAAAAGCATATGGCCGAAGGATTGAGCCAAAGCAGGCCTAGGATCGCAGTCTTTTCGGGACCCACCGCGACAATTCAAAACAGCGAGCCGCTGGTCACGAGCAACAAGGCGCGCGAGAAGTATGGCTTACCGTTGCGCACGAACCACGACGGCTCGCCGATTCGGTTTGATGTTCTGCGGGCGCAGCGTTTAGCTGCGCCTGTCACAGTTTACATCGAGCAGTTCAGCGCGCATCCACTCGAGCGAGACGCCGCGCAACTTTACGGACCGCCGGACGGCTATCTAGATTCGACCGGTATTTTTCATAAAGAGCGCACAAGTCCAAGTGATAAACCGGTTTATGAAGTGACTCTCAAACCGGATGACGGTCTTTACCCGCTCCCCTACATGGCTCGGCAAATCAACGGGCAGGCGTGGGAGATGGACGGCACGGAAAAAAATGTGCCGGCGGAACTGTGCCGTGTGCCTTTCTTTCCGGACGGCTCGAGACTGTTTGAAGAGATCGACCGCTTAGGGATTTCCGACGATGGCGTCGGTTGCCTGCTCACGGGAAAGGCCGACTTTGACTTTTTCCGTGCGTTGCCATCCGGCGGTTACGCAACGGGCCGCAGCGCCGGCGAGCGAACCGATGTGGGCGAGGGTGATATTGCGCCGGAGATTCGCGGTGTAGATTTCTTTCCCTACCGTCCGGGTTATTTGCGCAAAGAACCGCCGATGGCGGCGCTGGCACGCGTGACCAATATCGTGCAACGGGCGCTCGCAAGCGGCAAATATCTAGGCGCGATTTGGCTCGAAGGCAGTCCGTTCGTCGAAGAGACAACTTACTGGCTAAATCTGTTGATCGATGTGACGGCACCGATCTGTGGAAATTCTTCCCAGCGGCCTCATGGCGCCATCGCCAACGACGGTGATCGTAACATCGTCGACTCAGTCGATTACATTACGTCGCGCATTTGGGCGGACGAGAACGGGCGCGATTGTATCGGCGCCGTGGCGATCCTCGATGAGCAGATTTTCACCTCGCGCGACGTGCAGAAATCCGACGCGCGGCCCGGCGGCTACGTCGCTACTGGCGGTCATGGCGGCATCATCGGCAGAATGGGCCATCCCGGACCGCCGCAATTTTCGTTCAAGCCGGTCAAGCGGCATACGCACGCTTCCGCAGTGAACATAAGCCGTCTGCCGAGCGAGGTTCAAGGTTCCAGGGTTCAAGGTTCAAAGGTTGGTTGCGTTACAGTTGCGATTAAAGATGGCGCGGGAAATTTGTTGCCCGCGGCGATTCCTAAAGTGACGATTACGAAGCATGCGCGCTACTTGCCCGAGGACACTTCAGGCGATGCGAGTAGCGAGGTCGACATTCTAGCCCGGATTGAAAAAAATCTGCGCGACTCGCCGTTGGCTGGATTTGTCGCCGAGGGCTCGGCGCCGTTTGGCGCTATGAGCAATTCCGTCGACACCGCGCTGAAGCGTGCCACGTTCAGCGGCATGCCGGTGGTGAAAGTTGGCCGAGGGAACGCCGGCGGATTCGTCGATCCGACGCGCGATCCGCTGGCGATTGCAGGTAGTAACCTTACCGCGACGAAGGCGCGGTTGTTGCTGATGGCCTGCTTGATGAAATGCGGTTGTTTGCCGGCGGCGGCGGATCCGACGAAACCGACCGCAGCCGAGACAGAAGCAACCAAGGAAAAATTGGCTCAATACCAAGAAATCTTCAATACTCACTGACCGGCTTTGGCGGGTCGGTCGTGTGGAGGCAATTTATGTCCGGGAAACATGGACATTCGCGCAAACCGTTCGAAGGGCACATGCACGACTTCGATGCGCACATTAGGGCCGTCGAAGAAGATTTGGAGTACTACCGGGCTAAGCGCTTTGAGCCGCGCATTTTCTATTTGCTACGGCGCGGCGTGGTGACGTTCGCTGATTTGTTGAAGGCCTGAGTGACGCTCAAGCGCAAGAATCAATTCTTCAAACCGAGAAAACCGCAGGGGAAAAACATCGAAGCTCGCGTGCGCTACCTGGAGGAGTGGCTCGATGAATATGTAAAAGGCATTGCGTTAGTCTCCGCGCGCGCGGTTGAAGCGATGGACATGGTAACCGAAGACAATCGCAAGGAGCGCGGCGACTACGATGACTTTTTCAAAATCAAAAAGAAGGAGCACCGCGGGACCCTCGGGGAACGCATGGTGAATGTGGAGCAAGACTTAAAAGATTATCAGGAATTGCTCGAGGTATTTGTCCAAGCGCTGATCCATCGCGGCTGGTCTACCCGGGCGGAGTTGGAGCAGCGTTGGAAGCAGCTCCACGAGGAGCGGCCGTGGGCGGGCGGCGTGGTTGTCGCCAAGGCGTGGACCGATGCGACGTTCAAGCGAGCGCTGTTAACGACGGGGAGAGAAGCGCTCAGAGAAATGGGCGTGCATCAAGGGAAAGTCGGCAAGCTCGTGGTCGTGGAGAATACGGACTCCATACATAACGTTGTCGTGTGCACGTTATGTTCCTGTTATCCGTACGACATTCTTGGCGACACGCCGTGTTGGTATAAGCACGAAAGCTACCGCACCAAGATCGTGCAGAATCCGCGCGCGTGCATGCAGGAAATGTTCGGGCTGGAGATTCCCGCGAGCAAAGAAGTCCAGGTTTACGACAGCACTTCCGACGTTCGCTACTTCGTCTTGCCGAAACGTCCCGCTGGTACAGAGGGGATGTCGGAAGAAGAGTTGGCTAAGCTCGTCACCGTCGATAGTCTGATCGGTGCGGCCGAAGCTCTGAGTCCCTTCCAGCTCAAAGCAAGAGAAACCACCCAGCCGGAACCCGAAATGCCGCGAGTGCGGCCCGATTGAGTAAAATTTTGAAATCCATGAATAGCAAATTTAAAATCGGCGATCCCGTCGTCGTTGCATCTGAAAATCCCACAGGCAATCCGCGCACGCCGCGGTATATCCGAGGCAAACGCGGCGTCGTCGGAATGGTGCACGGCGTCCTGGAAAACATTAGAGACCACCGCGGCATCCATCAGCCGCTCTACACGGTGAGGTTCGACCTGAGCGAGCTGTCGATTTGCCGGGATCGAGATTCCATTTGGGTTGACGTGCATGAAGAATGGTTGAGTCGACTGCAGCCGGATGGTTAATGAACTCACTGCGGGCAAACCCTGCGACTGAAAAGTATTTGGATGAAGCCGAAGCAGCTTGCATCGAGGCGGGCGTAACCTCGATCGCCGTGCTCCTTTACGATGATCCCGTATCCTCCCGCCCTTAACCACGTATTGACATTGCCACAGGCTATATTTTTTTGTTGTGTATTTTCTTGACAGGATGTATATATCGTTGCCAAAGGTGGATTGGTTCGCCAAAGGTTCGACGACGGTCTAATCCAGCTATCCCCCCACAACGATCGTTTAAAATCCACCTTCAATTTGGTTTCCTATTGGCCCGGCGTTTAAGAGGTTCTTAGGGGAATCGATGAATAGGGCCCGAAGCACCCCGACTTCCATTCGAAAGTTTGCATCGGATAGCCTTTACATAGACTGTCCGATAGGCCGACGCGACAGCCGGCGCTTAGCGCACTCAAGAAGATTTGGGTAGGCGTAGTGCGCTGCCTTCGTGCGTTGTCAGCCGGTGATTTAAAGACTTCTGTCGCAGGAATCTGCAAAAGTGTCAGTTATTCCGGGTGAGCGACCTTTATAAACTTCCCCAAACACTCAGCAAGCTGCTGGGTCAAGAGAGGAGATGGAATGGCAGATCAAAACGAAAGCCAAGGCGCGAATGGACTGGTTGCGAGAGGCGCTGAAGCACTCGACGCCCCGTCAAGTTCGCGGAACGCAGCAAAAGAATTGCGAACGCTGCGAAGTCGCGGCGGGCAGCGGGTTAAGAAGCCAACCAGATTAGAGCGCACGCGAAAACTACATGAGGTGCTGCTCAATTTGGCGCAGGAACTTAAAAGCAATGGTTTTTTCTCGGTGCTGTCGCCGCCCGGCCCGATAACGATCATCGGGCCCGAAATCGAGGACCCTAAAACGCAGGGCAAGATCGGACATGTGCGCGAGCTACTCGGGATCTATATCCAACGGTTGTCTGTCGAAGATAATTTTTTCCAGCGGCCGCCCTTCGATCATCTGACCGATCCGATCTACCGACGGCTCATTCGGGATTTTATCGAAGGCGCGGCGATGCCTGAGAGCAAAGTAGCGGCGCTGAGCTGGGCCGGCGGAGCGCGCTCCCTCGATGCGGACAATATTCGGTTCTCGATCATCGACGGCCTGCAGCGGCTCTATTGCTTTCTCATCGCTATATTATTGGTCTGGCGCCGCGAACATCTCGTGCAAGACGGCGTGATTCCCGAAGAGGCATGGCACTTCTTCGCTGAGTCCGTGAAGCGTTTGGGCGACCCAGAGATTGCCACTGGAAACCTTCTGCGGCGCACGATTCGTTACGAGATCTTTTATGCGATCAGCCTCGCGGGGCTGCTTCACTACATGGTGACATTCAACTCGAGCCAACGACGGATGAGTTTGCGAGTACAACTGGAAATCATGAAAAAACCGCTGATTGAACATTTAAAGAGCGAAGGTATTCCCATTTGGGAGGATATCGGCCGGATGCCGGGGGAAACGAGGCCGAAGGACAAGTTCCTGGCGTCCGATATAGTGCTGGCGACTCAGGCGTTTATTACGCATAACTCCCATGTGACCACCGCTGTGGAAACCGAACGATTTCTCGACGAGAACCAGCCTTACCTCGATAACATCGGTGACATCTCTGACATCATGCGAACATTGAAGCGCATCAATGGCGAGGTCCACGCGAGAATGGTGCAGGTTTATCAGTCAAACTCCACCCAGCAATTTTTGATGACGAACGGGGACCCGTTTCTGCTCGGATTCGTCGCCGCATGCGGCTATGTTCGCAACCGGGGAAGCATGGAAATTCTCGACAAAGCGCTGGACAAGCTGCTCGGAGAATTCGATCGGGTCTACGATGATCCTCTGCGGTTGGAAGCCTTCAAAGGAGCTCTAGAGATGGTTAACGCCTCTCGGGGCAAGGACGCGAGACGGCTCGTCGATGACACTTTTCGCCGATTCTTCTTGGGTGTAACGACCGAACTGGACTGGTTGGATACGGCGAGTCAGATGACTGGAGGGTTGTCTCATTGATGGCGTGATTATAACTTTTTAAAAGGCCACAGACCTTTAAACCTTGAGTTCCCCGCCTTTCTATCATTTCTTCGTTAGGATATTTACTGATTTCCCTGTAGGACAAGAACCGAGTTGACGATAACATGACATGGGGGACGTAATTCCGTATTTATTAGTGGTCTCGTCCGCCACGTATTTCGTCCGTTGCCTCAGCGCCAAACCTCCGCAGCTGTTTCTACTGCGCAATCCAATTTTTGCCACATCTCGTCTTCGCTGAGTACCTTAGAGTCAATACCGCCAAAGCCGCATTGCGGGCTGAGCGCAAGCTGTTCTACCGGCAAGTATTGGCTCGCGTGATCGATGCGCCGTTTCAAATCATCGACGGTCTCCATGTCTGAGCTTTTGGTCGAAATTAAGCCGAGCACAACGATTTTGCTTTGCGGCACGAGACGCAAAGGTTCGAAACCGCCGGCGCGATCACTGTCGTACTCCAAGAGCAAGCGCTGGTGTTTGAGACTGTTAAATAACCGTTCGGCGATGGCGTCGTAGGAGCCTTCTCGGTGCCACTGAGGCACAAGTCTACCTGTCTTTGGATCGATGGTTCGAGCATTGCCGCGGCAGATATGGATGCCAAATGTGACGCCGGGAAAACCTTCAATGAGTGCGTTATCGGCGTCTATGGATCGGCGAAAATTTTTCTCCGGATCTTCGCCGCGGGAGCGCATTCGCTCCAGCGAAACCTTATCGATGTAAGCGGTATAGCCAGGAGCATCGATTTGAACGTATTTGCATCCGGCTCTCACAAGCTCCGTAATCATCTGCCGTTCGATCCGGACCACGTGATCGACAAAATCATCGAGATTCTTGTAAACGTTCTTCGATCCTTCCCATTTGAAACGTTGGGTGATTCGATCCGGACCGAGCACGGTGACCTTGGCGGGAACTTTGGCGACGCTCTGGGCATAACGAAATTCCTCGAGGGGCAGATTGCGGACTAGCTTTAATCGCTCAATGGCGGCACGGCGGGTGACGATCGCCGGCCCGGCTTCCTCGAAATTTTGTTCGGCTCGTTCCAAAGGATTCTGGTTAAGATCACGCCTCTCGTAATAGAGAGAAACGTTCTTTGGCACATCAAAGCCGGCTACACACTCGGAAAAACTCTCTTGAAAGCTGTGACGGCGAAATTCGCCGTCCGTGATGATCGGCAGACCGTGTGCTTCTTGTTTCTGAATCACGTCGCGAATGGCATCGTCTTGAGCTCTTGCAAGCTCTTCTGGCGCCGCTTGCCCGCGGTCGTAGCGGGCGAAAGCATCTTTCAACTTTGCCGGGCGAACCAGGCTACCGATGTGATCGATGCGAATTGTGGCTAAATCAGTAGTTGATACCACGACTATTGCTCCCCCTGGGAATTTCAAAACAACGAATACTACATGAATTGAACAAACATCGAATTAGCGACAAGCAGGCCTTTACGCGTGAACCGGAGAAAACCGTGTTTCTCCTCCAAGAGTTCTCCATCGATCCAGTCAGAGATTTGCGGGAAGATTTCGCGAGTGGTTTTATCAAATCGTGCGCGAAAGGCGTTTATCGAGATCCCTTCGGTCATTCTTAACCCGAGAAACATGAATTCGCCTGCAGCCTTGTCGAAATCAATTTCCTCGCGCTCGACGACAGCGCGATTCGCCTGATTGACTTGGGTCATGTAGCGGCCGGGGTTTTTTTCATTGCTCCATCGCCGGCCGGCGAATTCCTTGGAGCCCGTCGTTCTATAGCTATGGGCTCCAGCGCCGAGGCCTAAATAATCACCATACCGCCAATAATTCACGTTGTGGCGCGAGCGCCGGCCCGGTTGTGCGTAATTCGAGATTTCATACCGTTGCAATCCGGCCGCCAGAAGTCTTTCTTCGATCAGTTCCGCCATGGCGACCTCTTCGTCTTCGCTGAGTGACTTCATCCGACCGGAACGGTACTCATGGTGAAACGGAGTGCCCTCTTCAAAGGTCAAATTGTACGCCGATAGGTGCGGTGGGTTAAATTCCAATGCTTCATCGAGGTCCGCTGCAAGTTCTGCCAAGGTTTGGCCAGGGTTTGCATAAATCAGGTCAAAACTAAAGTTGTCGAAACCCGCGTGACGTACGACCTGCAAAGCTTTACGGGCCTCGTCGGCTGAATGAACGCGTCCCAAAAATTTGAGAATTTTTGGTTGAAACGATTGCACGCCGACGCTGATGCGATTCACGCCGGTGTCGCAGTAGCCGAAAAATTTGTCGCTATCGACCGTGCCCGGGTTGGCTTCAAGCGTGATTTCGCAATCGGCATCGATCGGAAACGTGGCCGCAACCCACGCCAAAAGCTTGCCGATGCTCGCGGGCTTGAACGTCGACGGAGTGCCGCCGCCGAAGAAAATGCTCTGTACGGTTCTACCCCGCCAATCATCCAAGTTTCCGTAGTGTTCAAGCTCCCGCAGCAGAGCGTCGGTATAGTCTCGTTCAGGGATTTCCTGCACCACATGGGAATTGAAGTCGCAATAGGGGCACTTGCTGACGCAGTACGGGATGTGGATATAGAGCGAGAAGGGCGGTAACATTAAGTCGTCATCATATCAGGCAAAACGACGCCGGCAACTACCTACCCGAGCCGGCGAATTGGTCAAGGCTCTGAATTTGACCGGATTTGACCCGTCTTTGAATTCACGATAGGGGTTGCTATGATTTCCCGTGAAATTTTTCAGGAGGCTTAACGATGTCGGTTCAAGAGCACAAGGAAAAGGGCAAGGAGAGTATTCGTTTCTTCGTTATAACGGTTAGCGATACGCGCGATGAAACGACCGACACGAGTGGGCAGACGATCAAGAATTTCTTGGATGATGACAAGCATGAGACGATTGGGTACCGAATCGTCAAAGACGAGCCGGTAGAGATCGAGACCCTGCTCAACGAAGTGCTCGCAAGGAACGATGTCGATGCGGTGATTGTCAACGGCGGCACTGGCATCGCGCCGCGCGACGGAACCTATGAGGTAGTCAGCCGCTTGTTGGAAAAGAAGCTCGACGGCTTCGGAGAGATTTTCCGCTACTTGAGTTACCTCGACATCGGCTCCGCGGCAATGATGAGCCGGGCCGCAGCCGGCAGCGCGCGCGGCAAAGTACTGATCTCGCTCCCGGGGTCGAAGGCCGCTGTCATGCTAGCCATGGAAAAGCTCATCCTACGTGAAATCCGGCACATGGTTTCCCAGCTCCAGGGGCAATGAAAGTCCGCGTAAAATTTTTCGCTATTTTGCGCGAGCGGGTGGGCGCTTCGGAGGTTTTAAAGGAAGTCGCGGAGGGCAGTACCGTCGCCGATCTTTGGTGCCAGCTGCAAAAGGAATATCCCAAACTGAATGTGGCGGGTATTCGTCTCTTGTACGCGGTCAATCAGGATTACGTCGGCGTCGATCACAAACTGAAAGACAAAGACGAAGTGGTATTTGTTCCGCCGGTGAGTGGAGGTTGATCCAAGAATGTTTCACGCGACAAATCAACCGATCGATCTTAATGAGCTAGTCCTTTTCGTCACTGACCCAGAGGCCGGCGCGATTGCTACGTTCGTCGGTACCACGCGCAATAACAACGAAGGCCGCAAGGTCATTGGCCTCGATTATGAAGCCTATCCGCAGATGGCGGAAAAGGAGCTGGCGCGGATCGGCGCGGACGCCAAGAGACATTGGCCGATCTGCCGTATGGCGATCGTGCACCGGCTGGGCCCGGTCAAGATCGGCGAGGCGAGCGTCATCATTGCCGTATCGTCGGCGCATCGCGACGCCGCGTTCGCCGCATGCCGCTATGCTATCGAAGAGATCAAGAAGACGGTGCCGATTTGGAAAAAGGAAGTTTTTGAGGGCGGCGAAGTTTGGATCGGCACCCAAACCGGGCAACGACTCGACCCTTCGTAAAAGGGAACGACCAATGAAATTTGGAGTTGTGGGTTGCCATTTTTTGATTGACTCTCAAATCCAAAGTCGAAGATCTAAAATCAAACATGGACGCTTCACTCTTGGCGGCTTTTGGATTGGGGTTGCTGCTGGGTATCCAGCATGCGCTCGATCCGGACCATCTGATCGCGGTTTCGACGATCGTCAGCGAGCACAGAAACTTTAAATGGGCGTCGTTGATCGGCGCTTTCTGGGGATTAGGCCACACGACCACATTGTTCATGGTGGGTTTGATCGTTATCGGCCTGCGTGTGACCATTCCTCCCCGGCTGGGCTCGGGGCTCGAGCTTCTGGTCGCGGCGATGCTGGTTATCCTGGGCTTAAATGTGCTTCGAAAGTCTTTCGGTCCGGAACGAGTTCATCTACACACTCACAGCCACAATCCGGAAACTCATACGCACTTTCACGTGCACGAGAATCCAGGCCAAGATCATGCCCATCCTCATCCGTTCAAAGCGATGCGCCGGCCGTTCATCGTCGGGATGGTGCATGGACTAGCCGGTAGCGCCGCGTTGATGTTACTGGTGCTTTCGACGATCGAATCACCTATCGGCGGGTTGGTTTATATCGTCATCTTTGGTTTAGGCTCAGTGGGCGGAATGCTTTTGCTCAGCGGCATAATCAGCCTGCCGTTCATCCTCACCGCGCAGCGCTTCACCGTCATGAATCGTTGGATTCGCGTCGTCGCCGGCGTCGCCAGTGTGACCTTCGGCATTTTTTTAGGTTGGCAAATCAGTTCGGCGTTGGAATTCTTCTGAGTTTTGTCAAAATCTTTATCCGGCAATTCCTACTTGCGGCGTCGGCCGCGCCTAATGTTTCTCAGTGAATCCTTCGCAACCAATATGCGCCGCGAGCCATCGCTACCGAATCACGTGGGTGACCGTCAAAAGATAGGCGATAGCGAGGAGCAGGTAGGCGAGACAAGACACGCATAGCAGGACCAGGTTGAGCCGTCCCGGCCGCGCTATGGCCGGGAGATGGCGCGGCAGATAAACGTGATTGAGAAAAATCAGCGCCACGGAAAATAGCACCGTGCCAACGAAGCCGATGACCGCAGAGAGCAGGATCAGTGGGCCTGGTTCAGCGGCGCCCATGGTGGCCGCGGTGATGGCCGTCAGTACAAATAAAAAAATGAGATACCAGCTGCGCGGTGGAAGGGATTGCGTCTTAGGAAAGAAGGCATAGAGACAGTCCGTGTGAATCCGGCTCACGGCATCGACGGTAGCGAGCCAAGTGTCGGATAGAAACGCCGCGGCGACGATCAAAAAAAGAAATTTACCAATGACGCCCCAGCTCACTTCAAAGAATCGGCTTTGTACGACCGCCAGATCATAACCCTGTGGGAGCAGACCCTTGGGAAAGAGCAGTGCGTAGGCGAGCAGGCAGGTCATCAGAGTAGTCGCCAGATTGCCGCCGATGCCTATGCTGACATCCCAGAAAAGATAACGGCGCCATCGGCGCGCGTGGGCAAGCCCTTCGTCGTTGCCAGGCAGGAAGCCTGACGCGGGAATCGCCTCGGCCTTTCCAGTGATCGGCCCGGTGAGCCGGCCCATGTAATGGGCCATGCCAGCGCCCTTGTCGCGCACCCAGTAAGAATAGAAAAGCGTCCAGAATCCGCCCAAGCCTGCGAAGGTGATCGCCGTGAGTAATTTCGTCGCGTCGGCCGGATCCCAAGGCCGTGGCATCGACAGGTCTGGAAAAAACAAACCTTTGACAAAAGCCGGGAGCGCCTGCAGAACTTCAGGGTTGGCGCTGGCCCAAATCAAACCTATGAGCGTGAGTAGCGCCACGCCCCACATAAATGTTTCCACCAGTTGGTAAATTACTTTGCTGAGAAGAATGGCCGAGAGAAAGACGACCATCGACGAGTAACCCCAAAAAAGCGTCTGGCCCCGCGCGCTCCAGCCTCTAGGAAAATCTGTCAAAGCCGCCAATGAGGTGCCGCCCGCTGCGGCAAAAGCGCCGAACCAGAGAAACGAGAGCGTGAGTAAGATCCATAGAAAAAAAGCGAAGTGGCGCTGTAATCGGATAAAACCCTGAAAGATACTTTCGCCGGTGAGCACCGTGTAACGGCCAACCTCGTAGGTGACGGGGAATTGCAGCAAGCAAGCCGGCAACAGAAGGAACAAAAAACTCAGACCGTATTTGGCGATGATATACGGCCACCAAATAAGCTCGCCGCTACCCTGCGCCAGGGCCATGAAGATGACCCCTGGGCCCAGTGCGCCGAGCATGCTCGGCAGCGGCGGGAGCGGCGCTTTCTTGTAGGACGGCAAGACTCCCCAGGACGAATAGTCCGCCATCGGCTATTATTCAGTCGATGCGATGAACCGCATCTTTTGGTAGAGACGCGATGAAAGTTTGCAGCGCTTGATCGAGATAGTTGGCATCCTTCGACTCGAGTGTGACCTTGACCTTGTAGTCGGGCAGATCGAGCACGGGGTAAGAACCCAGCATGAGTGCGGGGAATTTCACGAGGAGATCATTGAGCACGGTCGCGATGACGCCTTCGCCATATCTCACGTAAACATTTTTAAGAAAGTAAGGCGTCTCCCGAAACCGCTCTTTTATCGCGTGAAAGCGCTCTTGAAGAATCCTCGGTATACCAGGGAATATGTACACGTTGCGGATGTTCACCACCGGAGCGAAAAGCGCCTCGGTCGCTAACAAGGTGGCGCCTTCGGGAATGTTGGCCATGCGCAACCGAGCTTCGTTCACCTCGCCGCCGAGCCGCTGGCGCATACGCCGTTCGATGTCCGGATGACGGACGACGTTTAGGCCAAAGCCCTGGGCGATACCGTCGATGGTGACATCGTCATGGGTTGGCCCGACGCCGCCGGTCGTGAAAACGTAGTCGAACCGTTTGGAAAACGTCGCCACTTCGTGGCCGATGAGCTCTATTTCGTCTTGAATCGTCGAAATCTTCTGAACTTCAACGCCCAGCTGACGGAGTTCGGCGCAGAGAAAATGAGAGTTGATATCCTGTGTTTTTCCCGACAGGACCTCGTTGCCGATGATGACGATACCGGCGGTTTTCGACATGCTGTTTATCTCTTAGCCCAATGAAATGGTCATGGCCAGTGCTCTGAGCCCAATCATTGCTCAGCGGTCGAATTCGCTGCAGCTCATAAAAAAGTTGCAATTGGGATTGGGGCAGACGTATTTGCATTTCTGATTGATCAGTTTCGTATTGCAAATAGGACAATAGTCCCACCAGTTTTCTTCAGGCTCGTTCTCGAGTGGCAGTGTTTCTGGACGATTCACCGGATGTTCCCCTTAGTGTGGATTTTAGCAGCGACGCTAGCAGCCGCGATCCGTGAGCTCTCTTCTTCTGGCACAATCTTCCGGATCGCGTGGCCGCAGGATTTCATGAATCCTCCAGACCCGTCGAGCGTGGCGTCTGGCAACGTGTCAATTGATTATAGCGATTTTTTGCGCTGATTGCTTTTTGTAATCGAATTCTTCTGCTCTGACAAGAATTTTTTTGTTTAACTCTAAAAAATTGGAGTTACCCACGTTCAAAACGACATAAGACATAAAACGAGCCGCTCGCGCCACGCGGCGAACATCCAAATCGGTCGAGGCGCCAGGCAGGGTCATAGCTGTGTTTAATTGCTCCCAGAGTTCCTTTATAATTCTAACTTTAGCGCATTAGGTTAGCGACATGCAGGAACTAGGGGTCGTTGTTTTAGCTGCCGGGCAGGGTACCCGGATGAAATCTAATCTCCCGAAGGTGCTACATCCGTTGGGGGGCAGACCGTTATTTCTTCATGTCTTGCGAACCGCACAGCGCCTGAATCCGAACCGGGTGGCGATCGTGATCGGCCATGGCGCCGAGTCGGTTAGAAGCGCTTACGCAGGAAACGATGTCGCCTGGATCCTTCAAGAGCAGCAACGCGGCACCGGCCACGCTGTGTTGTGCGCAAAAGAAGCCTTTAAGGGATTCAAGGGAGAGGTCATCATTCTGAGCGGCGACGTGCCGTTCATTCGAGAGCAGACGCTGCGCATGTTGGTTGCGCACCATCGCAGCCGAAATGCGGCGGTGACGTTGCTCACGGCTTTTCTAGACGAACCGAAAGGTTATGGCAGAATCCTGCGTGATGACCAGGGCAAGGCGACCGGTATCGTCGAAGAAAAAGACGCCACTCTGGGGGAGCGAGGGATACGGGAAGTCAACGCGGGCGTTTACGTCGTGTCAGCGCCGTTTGTCTTTGCGGCGTTAAGTGAAGTCAAGAATCACAATCGGCAGAGCGAATATTATTTACCGGATATCGTGGCTATCGGTCTCGCTCAGGGGGCAGATATCGAAACGGTGAGGGTCGACGATGTCCGCGAAATGCTGGGGATCAATAGCCGAGAGGAGCTCGCCTTTATGGAAAAAGACCTGCGCCAGAGCATCAACAAGAAATGGATGTTGGCAGGAGTGACGTTCAAGGATCCGGATACGACTTATATCGAGGACGGCGTAACCATTGGCAAAGACACCGTGATCGGACCTAATACGCAGCTTCGCGGCAAAACTGTGGTCGGCGAACGTTGCCAGATCGACGGCAGCGCCTTTCTCACGGATGCCCAAATTGGCGATGAGGTACATTTGCGATTCTCGGTTGTCATGACCGGTTGTCGCGTCGCGAATGGCGCGATCATCGGGCCCTTTGCCCATCTGCGTCCGGGATCGAATCTGGGTCCGAACGTTCACATCGGCAATTTCGTTGAGACTAAGGAAGCAAAAATCGGCAAAGGCACTAAGGCAAACCATTTGACGTATCTCGGCGACGTGACCATCGGCAGCGAGGCTAACATCGGCGCCGGCACGATTACCTGCAACTATGACGGGTTCCATAAATACAACACGACCATCGGCGATCGTGTGCAGGTGGGCAGCGATACCACGCTGATCGCGCCGGTTTCTCTCGGCGACGACGTCTATGTGGCTACCGCCAGCACGGTGCGACACGATGTTCCGGCGGGCGCACTGGTTTATAATCAACGGGATGAGCGCGTGCGCGAAGGCTGGACGGAACAGAAACGCAAGAAGATGAAGGGAAGCAAGAAGTAATGTGCGGCATTGTCGGATATATCGGCCACCGGGAAGCAGCCCCGCTGATTCTAGACAGCCTGAGAAAGCTTGAGTACCGGGGTTACGACTCGGCGGGCATTGCCGTTTTGAACGACGGCCAAGTGACGATTCGCCGTTGCGAAGGCAAGTTGAACAATCTGGAAACGATGCTCAACCGGCAGCCAATGAGCGGAACGATCGGCATCGGCCACACGCGCTGGGCAACTCATGGGCGACCGTCTGAAACCAACGCGCATCCGCACCGCGCGGGCGATGTGGTCGTGGTCCACAACGGCATCATCGAAAATTACTTGGAGCTCAAAGAGGCGCTCGGCAAACGGGGAACTCATTTTAGCTCGGAGACGGACACGGAGATTGTTGCTCATTTGGTTGCTGAAAAAGTCGAGCGCGGCGTCGACTTCCTCGATGCCGTGCGCAGAACGCTACGGGAAATTCACGGTTCTTACGCACTTTTGTTTCTCAACCGCCGCGATCCGAAGCGACTGATCGTAGCGAAAAACTCGACGCCAATCGTGATCGGCTGGGGCGAGGGGGAGACCTTTATCGCTTCCGATATTCCGGCGCTGCTGGACTACACGCGCAAAGTCACCTTTCTCGAAGACGGCGAAATCGGCGAAGTCACGCTAGGCTCCTATCGCTTGTTCGACGGTAAAGGCAAAGCCATTCAACGACCCGTGAAGGAAATCACCTGGGACGCGGTGGCGGCGCGTAAAGGCGGCTTTCCTCATTTCATGCTCAAGGAGATCCATGATCAGCCGCGCGCGCTGGCGGATACTTTTCGCGGACGCATCTCGCTCAAAGACGGGCAGGTGTCGCTTGAAGACATTGAGTTGACCGCGAGCCAAGTGAAAAATATTAAGCGTTTCCACTTAGTTGCCTGTGGCACCGCATGGCATGCCTGTCTGGTCGGCAAGTTCATGCTCGAAGAGATCGCTGGAATACCCGCCGAGGTCGATTATGGCTCCGAGTTCCGCTACCGCTCGCCACTGATGGATCCCAAGTCGGTGTTGCTGATGGTCAGCCAATCCGGTGAAACCGCCGATACTCTGGCAGCTACCGAAATCGCCCACGCCAAAAAGGCGAAGATTCTATCGATCTGCAACGTCATTGACTCCTCGATCCCGCGGAAATCGGATGGCGTCCTGTATACCCATGCCGGACCGGAGATCAGCGTGGCGAGCACCAAGGCGTTCAGCACGCAATTGACGGCGCTGTATCTCTTGGCAGTGGCGTTGGGGCGGCTCAATGGCAAGCTCAAGCCCATGGACGCAAAAACATTGCTGCGCGATCTGATGTATTTGCCCAAATGGATCGAGCAAGCGTTAGAGATTGAAGGCCAAGTCAAGGAACTAGCGCGTGAGCTCATGCACAGCCAGGATTTCCTTTATCTCGGCCGCGGCATCAATTATCCGATCGCTCTCGAGGGCGCGCTCAAGTTGAAAGAGATTTCCTATATCCATGCGGAAGGTTATCCGGCCGGCGAGATGAAACATGGTCCGATCGCATTGATCGACGAAAAAATGCCGGTCGTCGTACTGGCGCCGCGTGATCGCTACTTTCAAAAAACGATGAGCAACCTTAAAGAGGTCGAGTCGCGCGGCGGCAAGGTTGTCGTGCTAACCGACGACGCCAAGACCGCGAGCGAAATTGCTGCTTACCGGTTTTTGACGCTGCCGAAGGCTTCGCATTACCTTACACCGATTGTGATGACGATTCCGCTCCAGCTGCTGGCCTACTATATCGCGGTCCACCGCGGTACCGATGTAGATCAGCCGCGTAATCTCGCGAAGAGCGTAACGGTGGAATAATGGCCCTCTTCGAACGAGGGTCGATGCATTTGGCGCGAACGCTCAGCTCGCTCAAGCACCGTAACTACCGTCTGCTTTTTTTCGGCACGAGTCTTTCCCACGTCGGCGATTTCATCCAAGCGATGGCGCAAAGCTGGTTGGTCTGGACCATGACCGGCTCGCCGTTTTTGCTCGGCTTGGTCGGTTTCTGTCAAGCGTTGCCCCGGCTGCTTTTGGGTGCTGTCGGTGGCGCCTTTGTCGACCGCGTGGAACGGCGCCGGCTGCTTGTAACGACCCAAGTATTAGCTATGGTCCAGGCGTTCGTCTTTTGGGCGCTGGTTTATTTTAGTCGGATCGAATTCTGGCATGTCCTGGTTCTGGTCTTGTTCTTGGGCACAGTGAATACGGTGAATCAAACCGCGCGTCACTCGCTGATCAACAATCTGGTACCGCGCGAGGATCTAATGAATGCCATCGCTCTGAATTCTTCGATGGCAAATCTCGCAAAGATCATTGGCCCATCGTTGGGCGGCGTACTGATCACTATCATCGGCGTCGCCGGTTGTTTATTCTTCAACGCCCTCAGTTTTCTCACCATTATAGCAACGTTGATCGTCATGGAGTTTCCCCAGGTCAAAGCTAAGGCAAAAGATGAAGCGCCATTTTGGCACGAAGTCAGTGAAGGGTACCACTTCTTGCGCGGCCAACGGCGCTTGTTTTCGATCATCTTGCTAACCTACGGCGTGGCTCTCGTCGGTACGCCGTATTCGCGTTTTCTCCCGGTGTTCGCCACGGACATCCTGCACGCGGGGCCGTCGACGTTCGGTTTGTTGCTTGCGGCTCCCGGCATCGGTGCCGTTGTCGCCGGCCTGGGCATCGCTTCATTTGGTAGGTTGCGCCGCCGCATGCACTTCGTGGCGATGAGCGTCTATGCATTCTCCGTCTCGCTGATTTTGTTTTCGTTTTCCCGGTCGCTGCCATTATCGATTTTGTTCTTAATGCTTGTCGGCGCCAGCAACATCGCTATTCGCGCGGTGGCCAATACTGTCGTCCAAATGGAAACGCCCCCAGATTTGTTGGGACGCATGCTGAGCTTGTATTTCATGGATAAAGGGCTGTGGTCCTTTGGCACTCTATTCATCGGCAGCGTCGCGCATGTCGTCGGCACGCCGCGGGCCATCGCAATCTCCGGAGCGGTCTGCGCTGCGGCGGCCACGGCGCTGCTTTACCAGCAAAGACAGGCGCGGGAAAGTCAACCGGCGGAAAGTCTAAACCGTCGCATCGCGCAATAAGCGCGCAGCATCTTCGGGCGCCACCGAATTCATGTGCGAACCCGTGCCCCACTCGAAACCTGCGGCTCTGGCGAGCTGCGGCAATATCTCAATGTGCCAGTGGAAGTGTGGGCTCACGGTTTCATGCACGGGTATCGAGTGAATAAAATAATTGAACGGCGGATTGTCGAGGGCGCGGTTTAGCCTCGTGATTGTGTCTCGCAGACCGTAGGCAAGCGCAAGGATGTCCGGTTCTGGGCTTTCCACGAAATCCGTCGAGTGATTCCTAGGCAAAATCCATATTTCATAAGCGAAGCGCGATGCAAATGGGCAAAGCGCAACGAAGCTCTCTGACGCCGAGACCAGCCGCTCGCCATAGTCCAATTCCCGCTGGATCATCTCGCAATAGATGCAACGCCCGGTCAATTCGTAGTGCATTTTCGCGCCGCTAAGCTCGTCGACGGCTTGCTTCGGCACTTCTGGTAGCGCGATCAGCTGCGAGTGAACGTGTTCCAGGGTCGCGCCGGCACAGTCGCCTTGGTTTTTGTAGAGGAGCAAATAACCCCAACGACCATGTCGTTGTAGATCACGCATCCGATCGCGATAGGCGCGCAGAATATCAGCGAATTGTGGTTCGTCGAGGCTACCCATGTTCACCAAATGATTGGGACTCTCGATGATGACCTCGTGGACGCCGAGACCATTCCACCATTCATAGATGCCATCCTTGTGACCGGTCCAGGTGCCACGATTTTCGAGAGCGGGATACTTGTTGGGAACGACGCGCACGAACCAACCCGGCGAGTCAGGTGGTGCGTTCATTTCCCGCTGGGCCCACACTTCCGGCGGTGTCATGGCTTCGTTTCCAGCGCAGAATGGGCAGAGCTCAGGTCGCGCCGAATAATTTCCAGCACCATGCTGGCGCGGCCTTTTTTTTCTTTCCGAAGCGATAATGACCCAGCGACCTGTGACCGGATCTTTTCTGAATTCAGACATGGGAGGAGACGTGTCGCGCCAGTTTACGTACGACCGTTGGCGTTCGAGGAGAACCCTTTGGCGTAGAAGTAAAACTCAGAGGAGCCCTGGCGCGTCGCCTCGGGTTTGGTTCGCTGCACGGTGGAAAAATATTCCTTCAGTTCAGCGGTGCAGCTGTGCAGGTCGTTGCTGATAAAACTTTTCATCAGAAGTGCGCCGCCCGGCCGCAGTAATTCGACCGCGACTCTCAAGGCCGTGTGATTAAGCGCCGAGCAACGAGCCATGTCGGCATCACGGATACCGCTCAACTTGGGCGCCAAATCAGAAAGCACACAGTCAGCCGGTCCACCGATGAGTTGTTTGATTTTTCGTCGGATCTCAGCGCTCGTGATGTCACCCTCGAGGACGATAATATTGCGCTCGTTAAAAGCCTTGATCGGTTGCAGATCGACACCGATGATTTTGCCGTTTTGGCCAATAATTTTGGCCGCGACTTGCAGCCAACCGCCGGGTGCCGCGCCGAGATCAATCACGTTATCGCCTTGGTGCAGCAGGTGATAACGTTGCTGCAGTTCGAGCAATTTGTAAGCAGCGCGCGAGCGGTAGCCGTCCTGCTTGGCCTTTTTGTAATAGCGGTCGTGGAGTTTGTAGGTCATTTTAAAAAATTAATGGGGGTGCTAGTGATTCTGTCGAGCTCAAGAGCAAAAAAAAAGAGCCCAGCCTACCGATCAAGCTGGGCTCTTTTTTGCGAAAATCGGTTTTTTCAGCGGGCTCCCTTCACCTGGAACTCAACACGGCGATTGACTGCTCGCGCCCACTGGGTGTCCTGGTCTATTACAGGTTTGCTCTCGCCGAGGCTTGCGGCGGACATACGGCCACGATCGATTCCTTGGGCCGAAAGCTCGCTCATGACGGTTTCTGCGCGGCGCTGTCCTAATCTTTGATTGTAGTCGTCGTTGCCTACGGTATCCGTGTGGCCTTCGATGACAACGGTCAAATCGGCCTTCTCTTTGAGTCGCTGTGCAGCCAAATAGACCTGACCCTTGCCAAGCTCGGTGAGGTCGGCGGAGTTGAAGCGAAAAGCTACTGCCGGAAAAATGATCTTCTCCACTTCGATAACTCTTGGAACCTCTTTGACAACGATCTTTTCTACCGGCACCTCAACGACCTTGACCGTTTCCGGAGGCGCCAACGGAGCCGGCGCTTGGGACTGCATTGTGGTTTGTTTAAGGGGAGTTCTTTTGGCTGGCCCATAGTCATGCCATGGCTGAGGTTCTGCCAACACCGGCGGGTGCGGACGGTGACCAAAAAAAGCTTCCTGGGGTTCTGTCGCGCTCACCATAAAGTGGAAAGGCCGAAACACGATCCATTCCGCCAGCCAACCAACGGGATACATCAAGTATGCGGCAATTCTGAACGGATTCGATTGGCTATCGTCATACTCGTCCGGCGCCGCGAAAGACGGTTTTGCGCCTAATGTGGCGGCGCAGATCAGACCGATCACCAAGAATCGTGATATCATAGTTAAAATCCTCCTTGCGGGCTTGTGACAGTTTAGGTGCTGCGATTTTCTTTGTCAAACTTATCTTTTGCTGGGTTCCTTGTAAGTGAGAGGGGGGTGGTTTATGAAAAAGGTCAACCTTTGCCTGTAACCATTCGGTTGCCGCGTTGCTGGCTAAACCAGATCAGGGGCTAACATGGGAGTGCTGGTCGAGAAAAAGGAGCGGGTTGTAAGAATTGCCTGGGATCGTCCGCCGTTGAACGTTTTGGATGTCGCGCTGCTGCGCGAACTGGACCAGGCGCTCGCAAACTGTGCGATCGAGCCGGGAGTCAATATCGTCGTGCTCCAAGGAGCGGGTGAGCGAGCGTTTTCCGCCGGCGTCGACATTCGAGATCATACGACCGAAAAGGTGCCGGAAATGCTCGATGTCGTCCACGGTGTCATTCGCAAGCTCTTAGCCCTGCCGCAGGTAACGATCGCGGCGGTTCGCGGTGTCTGTCTTGGCGGCGGCTGTGAGATCGCGAGTTCCTGTGATTTGATTGTCGCCTCTGAGGAGAGTTCGTTTGGCACACCGGAGATTTTCGTTGGATGCTACCCACCCGTTGCTCTCGCGCGATTTTCTTCTTTGATCGGCTATCACCGCGCCGCCGAAATGATTCTCACCGGCCGCCGATTTTCGGCGCGCGAGGGACAAGCGATGGGTTTGATCAATCGCATGTTTGGCGCGACTGAATTTGACGACGGCGTGAAAGCGCTTTTGGACGAGCTGCTTGGCAAGAGCGGCGCGGTCCTGCGCCTTACTCTCAAGGGCTTGCGCCAATTGTCGCTCCAGGATTTCAACCAAGCGCTAAAGCGTTCCGAAGAAATTTATTGCCGCGAGCTGCTGCAGACCCAAGACGTCGCCGAAGGAGTCGCCGCGTTTCTCGAAAAACGGCAACCGAAATGGCAGCACCGCTAAGCGCGGCGCGTGAAAATTTCCATCACACCGGCTTAGGTTAACTTATACCGCGGGTTGGCGCGACGCATTCGTTCCCTTGTCGTTCACGACAACGGATATGCGACTGCGGAGTTGGCAATCGGTTGGTTTTCAATCGATCGTCTGTGTGTTAGCTTTCTAGCTGCATGGCTGATTTCGAAGTGAAGATCGCGACAGAGCAACACGAGATCGAGCAAGCGCAAAGACTCCGTTTTCAAGTCTTCAACCTCGAGCTCAACAAAGGGCTACAGAGTTCCTATGCCCATGGCTTGGACATCGATGAATTCGATCCCTTCTGTGATCACCTGCTCGTTCGTGATCTTAAAAGCGGCGACGTCGTCGGCACCTATCGCTTGATGCGCGGGTCTCAAGCACGCCAACATATCGGCTTTTATTCCGAGAAAGAATTTGACCTGTCCCAAATCAAATTGCTCGACGGCGAACTGATGGAGCTTGGCCGCTCCTGCGCGCGCAAAGATTTCCGTGATCGAGCGCTCATTCCGCTTATGTGGGACGCGATAGCCGAGCAGGTGAAAAAGCATCAGGTCAGATATCTATTCGGTTGCGGCAGTTTATATACAACAGCGGTCGGCGAAGTCAGTGCGATGTTTTCCATGCTCAAGAGCAAGTACTACGCGCCGGATGCTTATCGCGTATTCCCTGTCGACCCATGCACGTTCAACGGTTTAACCGACGATGTGTCGATCTCCGACGAACAAGCCCTGTTCCAAAAATTGCCAAGTCTGATCAAGGGCTATTTGCGCATTGGCGCGCTGGTTTGCGGCCCGCCGGCGTTAGACGCCGAATTCGGTACCGCCGATTTTTTCTTATTGCTGGATTTCGGTACGCTCAAGGACGCCTATCTCAAACGCCTCGGCCTTACGGATGTGACGGTGAACGATGCGCCTGCTTAAGTTAGCCGCCTTTCTTTCGCTCTGGGCGTTCTTCTTCGGCCTGGTGGCTACGGTTCATCTTTGGATCTCCATTCTGGTGCTTCCTAATCGCTGGAAGATCATCAGCCGGCTAAATCGCAATTTTACCTTATTGCTCCGACTGATTCTCAACATCAAAGTCATTGTGGCAGGCGACGAGGGCCAGATGGAACGGGGCGGTTACGTCATCATTGCCAACCATGTGAGCTACGTCGACGGGATCGTGCTGGGCAGTATCTTCCCGATCCTGTTCGTCTCCAAACGAGAGGTAAAAAGCTGGCCTATCGTTGGCCAGTGGAACATTCTCTGCGGGACGATCTTTATTAATCGGCAAAGGAAAGAAGAAGTGGGCTCGCTCGTCGAAGAGATGACGCGAAAGCTCAAGCAGGAGACGAACATTCTCTTATTTCCGGAAGGCACCTCGACCAACGGTGAGAAGCTGTTGCCTTTCCAAACCGTGCCCTTGGCGGCGCCGCTGCGCAGCCGCTCGATCATCGTTCCAGCGACCGTCACCTACAAGACTATCGACGACGAGCCGGTTACCGCCGCCAATCGGGATTTGATTTATTGGTACGGCGATATGGACTTCGTATCGCATTTTTGGAAGCTCTTGGCGTTGCGCAGCGTCGAAGTGCTGGTCACCATACAACCGAAGATCGAGTGTTTCCAGTACGAAGATAGCTCAGCGGGTCGCAAACAACTGGCCGAAGACTGCTACAACCAGGTCCTCGGCCGAAGCGTTGAAAAAGAAACGGTTGACGAAGAAGACGAGGAAAGTTCCGGCGAGCCGCCTTCGAAGTTACTTTCCAGTTAGCTGCTTTTTGATGTTGTCGACGAATTCCTTGAGCATGGCATCGGCTTTCTTGCGAATGATCGGCTGGCCAAATTCACCGATCTTGCCCAAGATATTCACATCGGTTTCGACCACCAACTCGGTCTGATCGGCGCTAAGCTCCTTCAGCGTCATACTGGTTTTGCCGTTGACGGCGCCGGCCGCCATGCGGTCCTTGGCTTCCGCTCGCAAGGCTGCTCGCCAAGCATTTTTATTTTGCTCTTCCAGGATGATCTTGCCTTGTAGATTGAGCTTGATCGGTCCGACCCGGACAACCAACGCGCCTTCGTATGTCGTGTCGTCGATCTTGGTTACCGATTCAACGCCCGGCAGCGACTTAGCCACCTTGGGCACATCCATCAAAAAGTTCCAAAGCGGTTCACGGGCTACTGGAATCTGTGCAGTCTGGCTAAACTTCACCTTTTTCTACCTTTCTTCTTCTTGACGACCTTCTTCTTGGTCGGCTTCGGCGCAGCCTTGGCCTTCGATTGTTGGCGGATATCGGCGAGGGCTTTTTCCAGGGCGCGCCGGACGAATACCGCGGCCATGTCTTTTTTATAAGCCGCGGACCCACGGAAATCGCTGACCGGGTCCACCGCTTCTTTGGCCTTTTCGCCGGCTTCGGCGAAGGCGTCCGCCTTAAGCGGCTGGCCGCGCAGGACGGCTTCAGCCGCGGTGGCGCGAATCGGCGTGACGCCGACGCTGCCAAGGGCAATGCGAACATCGGCAATATTCTTTTTCGTCTTATCGAGCGTCAACACTGCGGCAGCCGAAACGGTGGCATAATCGTCCGCAGTACGAGGCAAGAATTTAATGTATGCGGCGCCGGTATTGGGAGCGACCTTGGGAACGAAGACTTCCGTGATGATTTCGTCCGGATTGAGTACGGTTTCGTAATAATCTTTGAAGAATTCATCCAGCGGAATCACGCGGCTGCCATTGGCTGACGCGGCTTTCACCGTCGCGCCCAGGGCAATCAAGCTCGGAGGCGGATCCTGGTTCGGATCGGCATGGGCCAAACCGCCGCCGACGGTCGCCATGTTGCGCACACGGAGCGTCGCTACGTGGTGATAGGTCTCCGCCAGCATGGGCAAACGGCGGCGCAGCAGCGGCGAGCTTTCGACCTCGCGGTGCGTGGCAAGACCGCCGATACGTAAGCCGCCGTCACTGACTTCGATGCCATTGAGACCGCGCACGGATCGCAGGCTAACCAGGCAGCTCGGTCGTACGAGGCGCTGTTTCATCATGATCACTAAGGCGGTTCCGCCAGCGATGATCTTGGCGTCGCCGCCGTACTCTTTCAGCGTCGCATGTACTTCCTTGAGGTTTTTCGGAGTGCGGTATTCAAACGGTATCATGGCGGTGTCCTTATTTGGCGAATTGGTGCGCCTTCTCGATCGATTCGATGATCTTGTAGTAACCGGTGCAGCGGCACAGATTACCCATCATCCAGTCTTTGATTTCCTCTTCATTGGGCTTTGGATTTTCATTGAGTAGGGCCGTCGCTGCGACCACCTGACCCGGCGTGCAAATGCCGCACTGGAAACCGCCGTATTGGATGAAGCTCTTCTGCACAGGGTTCAGTTCGCCGTTTTTCGCCAGTCCTTCGACAGTGGTGATGTCTCGCCCTTCAACCATGACCGTCAGGGTCAGACACGAGCTGATCATGTCACCGTCCATCAACACGGTGCAGGCGCCGCAAACGCCGACGCTGCAGCCTTCTTTCGTGCCGGTAAGTCCAAGATCGTAGCGCAAGCAGTCGATCAAAAGCCGATTGGTTGGAACGTCAACCTCGACCTTCTTGCCGTTGACGCGAAACTTGATCTTCTTATTCATCGCTGTTCCTTTCTCGATAATCTGTCGCGCGGAATTTTCAGTGAAGACCGGAAAAACCCACTAGGGGTTTCTTATAGAAAGAAATTCCCGAAACTGCAAGCCGTTTTGCGCCAAATTCCGGCTGTATTTCCGATAAGTGAGCGCCTAATTTGCCATTCTATATCTGGCGCTCAAGCGAATCGATCACCACCAGAATTGGTAGGCCGGAGTTGAGCGAACGGATTAAAACTTGATTACGGTGCGGATACTTTTGCCTTCGTGCATGAGATCGAACGCTTCGTTGATTCGTTCCAGCGGCAGCATGTGCGTGATCATAGGCTCGACCTTGATCTGCCCGTTTAAGTATTTTTCGACATAGCCCGGCAGCTGGGAACGGCCTTTGACGCCGCCGAATGCGGTGCCGCGCCAAACCCGTCCGGTGACCAGCTGAAACGGGCGCGTGCTGATCTCTTCGCCGCCGCCGGCGACGCCAATAATGACCGACTCACCCCAACCTTTGTGGCAACACTCGAGCGCCGCACGCATGGTATTGACGTTGCCGATGCATTCGAACGAATAATCGACGCCGCCGTCGGTCATCTCGACGATGACTTCTTGTACCGGCCGGCTGTTTTGCTGCGGCACGATGAAGTCGGTGGCGCCCAAATTTTTCGCGATTTCAAACTTCGCATGATTGGTATCGATTGCGATTATCCGTTCGGCTTTGGCCATGACCAATCCCTGAATGACGCTGAGCCCGATGCCCCCTAAGCCGAAAACGGCCGCAGTCGAGCCGGCTCGGACTTTTGCCGTATTCAGGACTGCGCCGATACCGGTGGTGATGCCGCAGCCGAGCAAACAAACTTTGTCGAGCGGCGCCGATGGGTTGATCTTTGCGACGGCAATTTCAGGCAGCACGCTGTATTCCGAAAAGGTCGACGTGCCCATGTAGTGAAAGAGCGTTTTTCCGCCGACCGAAAAACGCGATGTTCCATCGGGCATGAGGCCTCTTCCCTGGGTGACTCGGATGGCCCCGCAGAGATTGGTGCGCCCCGATTTGCAAAATTTGCATTCGCCGCACTCGGGAATATAAAGAGGAATCACGTGGTCGCCGGGTTTGACCGAAGCAACGCTTTCGCCGATCTCCATGACCGTAGCGCCACCTTCATGTCCCATAATTGCCGGAAATAGACCTTCGGGATCTTTGCCGGAGAGCGTATAAGCATCCGTGTGGCAAACGCCGGTGGCCGATATTTTCAGCAGGACTTCGCCCTTTTTCGGTGCCGCAACCTCGACTTCCTCGATGACTAAAGGCTTGCCGGCTGCCCACGCAATCGCCGCGCGTGATTTCATGATGCCTCCTCTACTACTTTACTTCCGGAATTGACGAGACTCCAAACCAGAACGAGTTTAGTGATAACGCTCTGAGGCTGTTCAAGTCTTAGCAAATAAGCTTGGATTTGAGAAATGACAGCGGCGCGCTGCGGGAGGAATGCAGCAGATAGAAAAACTGACCACAAACAAAGGAATAGTCGGCCTAAAACCTATACAAGACTCTAGGGCCGACGATGAAATAGTTGAAACCTGCGGTCGAACCAGCCGCAAAGTTGCCGCCTTCGACATTGACTTCAATGGCGAGATTGGCAATCGGCTTGATGCCGACGCTGCCGGCGCCGCCGTGAATGAAGCTGTCGGTAGCGACCTGGTTGCGGCGGAACGTTTGGTAGCCAACGTAACCTTCCAAGTAGGTGTAGAGCAACCTGTTCTCGTAATACACTGACGCAAAAGCTCGGTTTGCAATGTAGTTATTGGGATCGAAAAAGCCGCTGCCGCTTTGCTCATGAAAGTCGAGCAGGCGAAAACGATGCCCGATCATGATTTTCGGCGCTAGATAAATTGCATACTGCGTTGTGAGTTGCAGATCGTTTGCGTGGTTGCCGTCGGAAAAACTCTTGTAGTTGTAGCCTCCATAGACCGAAAACCGCTCGGTCAAAGGCTGCGATACGTAGAGTCCCACATTGGTCATCCGAATGCGATTTTCGATTAGCTCGGCAGTGTCGCTGAGCACTTCGCGGGTGACGTTGACGCCTGCTGTGCCCGCGAAAAGTTTGCCGTCGAAGCGTATATGTCCGGCAAGAAAGTCGGAGGTGTGGCGATCTGCGAGCTGAGTGAAGCCGATCCCCGCCCCGGCGCCAAACTGATCGGTCAGACGAGAATAAATCTTGAAAAGCAGGTCTTCAGCTCGATTGTCCCGCGTCGGATCATTGGCATCGGTGTGGCGAAAGTTGATGCCGAATTTCTGGTTATCGACCCAAAAATTGCCGGCAAGCGAATAGCGGTTTAAGCGATTTTGATCGGAGTCGTGGTAGTAGTTATATCGAGCCGCCAGAGTTGGTCGCGTCTCCTGGTCGATGGCTTCGGACAGTTTCGCCAACTCTCGTTCCTGGCGCCCGTTGCCTGGCTTTAGTGCATTTCTATTCTCAAGGGCCTCGGTGCGGTTGCCCACTGCCAATAACGAGCGTGACAAACCGGCGCGAGCATCGAAATCGCCGTCCCGAACGATAATCCTCCGGTAAATCGGCATCGCGTCGACATAGCGTCCTTGCCACTGTAAAGAGTCGGCTTTTACCACCAATGCTTCTTTGTGGTCCGGCGACTCTTTCAACACCATGTCCGCTTGGACGATCGCCTCGCGCAGCTCACCAGACCACGACAGTACACGAGCCAGGTGGGTGCGGGCTGCAATATTTTTCGGTTCTCGGGCGAGAACGCGAGTCAATTCCTCCTTTGACTCCGCTAAGCGATCCGCCCACGAGAGGTAAATCGCCATCTGGACTCGTTCTGCCGATGAAAAACTTTCTCGCGCGGCTGCAAGAGCTTTGGAGAAAGCGTCGGCAGCCTGATCCATCCGATCCTGCGCGATTAGTTTGTCGCCGGCTTGTTTATACAGCCTGGCCTGAGTTGCTTTGTCGGGCGTTATTGTGGCGGATTTTATAAGTTCATCTGGCGTTTGGGCGGTTGCGGTCAGCGGAAAAGCTAAAAGGAGCGCAATCAAAAGCAGGGGCAAGATGTTCATGGCGGCGTTTTTCGGTGCAATTCGAACCTGACCTGGCCAGTTCGTGGACGTGCTATTGCGTTATAGTAACAAAACTCAGTTATAAAGTGTATAAAAATTATTGCGCCGGTCTGTTAAACCGTTTGATTTCAATAACTTCGCGGCGACTTGGTTAAGGGGCGGGCCCTTTGAGGCTAACTGCCGGCTGGCAAAACTAGCTGATGTTGAATTCTGGAGAGATTACCATCGTTTGGTCATGCCCATAAGTTCCTGGGCGTAGCCGATCACGCAGATCGGTGACATGAGCACCTGATACACAAGCATGTAGACAAGAAACCCGACGAAGTTCTGCCGCACTTTAAGGCCGAGTTCGTTGAACACCGCTTTTTGTTTCTTGTACATGACAAGCACGATCAGAAACGCGAGCGGCAGCACTAACAGTGTCGATGGACCCGCGATGTAAAAATGGCCGAAGAGCGCCAGGACTACTCCGGGTAGAAAGACAAATGCATAAAATAAATCGATCAAGGGAATGATGAAATCGATACCGACAAAAAACGAAGACAGCCGCGAGTTGCTCCAAACGAGCTCGCCGTGCTGCTTTAAGCCTTCGATCATGCCGCGCGCCCAGCGTTTGCGCTGGCGGTAAAAGCCATTGACGGTTCCCGGCGCGGTTGTAAAGCCGATTGCCGTCGGTTCGTAACCGATGCGGCAGCCGCTTTTGATCAGTGACCAGGTTAGTACGATATCCTCGCCGATAACGGATGGCCAGCCTTGATGGGCTCTGATGATTTTGCTGCGAAAAGCGCTGAACGCGCCTTGAGCGACGAGAGTTCCTTGATAAAGCGATTGTTGTCGTTTGGCCGATGCGATTCCAGTGAAGTAGTCCCACTCCTGGAGCCGGGTCATGAAGCTCGATCGTGAGTTTTTTACCAGCACGCAGCCCGCAACCGCCGCTGTGTCGGCTGGATCGGTCAAGAAGCGTGCGAGGATACGGCGTAATGCCTGCGGATGCAAAAAAGTATCAGCATCGATACAGACAACGATATCCTGTGTGACGTGTTTCAGACCTTCGTTAAGCGCATTCGCTTTGCCGCCGTGATTGGCCTGGATAATTTTCAGGTTTTTTAGTTCGAACGATCGTAGTGTTGCGACCGTCTCGTCGGTGGAGCCGTCGTCGACCACAATAATCTCCACGTCCGCCGGATAATCTTGACCTTTGATCCCTCGAAAGGTTTCGGCGATATTCTGTGCCTCGTTGTACGCGGCGATCAGCAGGGTAATTTTCGGGAAGTTCAAGTCCAGCGTAAGGGAAGGCGCTCGATCCAGCACGACACTGGATAAAATATGACCGTTGAGAAATCCTGGGAGAAGCGCAATGAAGAAAATAATTACAACCGCGGGTACTTCGCCGGCGACTTGCGAGAGCTCGCTCAGCCAATGCTGGGCGAGCAGCCATGAGACCGCTACCCATGTGACTGCGAAAGCGGTTGAGATCAAAAATTTGGCTCTAACCGATAGATAAAATTTCCGTCTGTTTTGCCGCGGCCTGGTCGTCGTTCCGCGGTTGTTCTCGTCATCCGTAATTCGATCTGACCGCGCTGGCGTCTTCCGTCTTCCGCGGCTCGGCGGGCCGTGAAACGGGATTTGTTCTTCTGGTGAGGGTCTAGTCGATTGCTCGTTCGGACTTGCGGAATCCATTTACTCCGTCTTTCTCATAAAAAAAGTCCGGCATTACGCCGGGTACTTCGTCTAGAGCAACATGCGTACCGTTTGTCAAAAGTGTAGCCGTGGTAATTTACGGGAACTCAGAGTCGCGTCGCCGCGGGCGTTAGCTTTGTCGGATTGTCAAAGCTGATAATCGATGTATATAAGCGACAGTTTGTCGACCAGATCTGCCGTGGCGCCGGCGACGGTACATGGTCATCCGTAGAGCGGGATTGAGACGGCGTTGAACGCGCAGGAGAGCGCCAAACGATCTTCAGTCAGACTTTGTTACTTTGAGTTGTTTCGCTGACTTGCTGTTGCATTTGTTGGCACGTTTGTGGGAAGAACTAGAAAACATTACGAGGAGGTGTCGTATGATTCTCGAAATGAGGACTTATGTGCTCAAACCCGGCATGACCAACAACTTCGTGGAACGTTTCGCCGAGGGGCTAACGGCGCGTTTGCAGTTCTCGAAGCTGCTGGGGTTGTGGCTTTCGGAGGTCGGAGGTCTAAACCGTGTGGTGCACGTCTGGCCCTATGAAAGTTTTGAAGACCGCGAGCGCATCGGCGGCGAAGCCAGAAAAACCGGCAAGTGGCCGCCCAAGACTCAGGAGTTTATCGTCACGCAGGAAAACAAGATTATCCAGCCAGCGCCTTTCTCGCCTCCGCTGCCCGAGAGCAAGTTGGGAAATCTCTATGAGTTCCGCACGTATACTTACCAGCCGGGAACAATGCCGACCGTGCTCGAACGGTTCGGCAAAGTCATACCGGCGCGCACCAAGGTCTCACCCCTCGTATTCGCGGGGCAAACCATGATTGGTTCGCTCAACCAATACGTTCATGTCTGGGCGTACAAAGACGGCGGCGAACGCGAGCGGCTGCGCGCCGAAGCGACCAAGACTGTGGAAGGATGGCCGCCGCCGACCCGTGAGTTTTTGGTCATGCAGGAAAATATGTTGATGACTCCCGCACCCTGCGCGCCGTTTAAATAAGCGGTGATAAAATCTTCGCGCTCGTCCGCCGATCCAAAGGCGGCGCGCATGTGATTATTTTCGGAGAGGGAGAGCGGGCGGAGCTCCCCCTCTCGTCTTTTTATCGTCATTGCTCCCGGTGTGACCTCCGCCAGCATTGCTCAACCTTAGCAAGTATGAATGGCGCGTTGTTCTGTCTTGACAACCCAGGCTCGGCCAAATAACTAGGAGCGAAGATAGCACGGCCGGTGTTTCCGTGCTCTCGGACGCGAAGGAGGTAGCGATGCTGCACGCAACAAAGCAGAGAGAGGTGCTACGACAGATGATTCTGGTGCGCGCATTCGAGGAGAAACTCGACGAGCTTTACCAGCGCAAGGCGATGTTCGGCAGCACGCATTCCTATCGCGGCCAGGAGGCAATCGCGGTCGGAGTTTGTTCGGCGCTCGAGTCTACGGATCTGGTCGCTAGTTATCATCGCGGAACCGGCCATTTGATCGCCAAGGGCGCCGATCTCTACATGCTCCTTTGTGAGTGCATGGGACGGGCCGACGGCTATTCCAAGGGCCGCGGCGGCAAAATGCACATGGGCGATATGGCATTTGGTTTTGTCGGTAATACCGGAACCGTCGGCGGCACAGTGCCGACCGCCACCGGCGCGGCGCTTGCGGCGAAGGTCCGCGGTTCCAAAGAAGTTGTGGTAAGTTTCTTCGGCGACGGCGCGGCCAATCAAGGCGTGGTCCATGAAGCGATGAATCTCGCGGGGGTGTGGAAACTGCCGGTGATTTATATCTGCGAAAACAATCAATACGCCATGACCGTGAGCTTGGAGAAGAGCGTAGCGATAAAACAATTGTCGGCCCGCGCTGCGGCCTATGGATTCGAAGGCAAAACCATCGACGGCAATAACGTCGATGCGGTTTATGAAGCCACGCAAGCGGCAGCGACCAAGGCGCGCAGCGGCGGCGGCGCAACGTTTCTCGAATGTGTCACCTATCGTTGGGACGGTCACTTCGGCGGCGACCCGGGTACGGGCTATCGTTCAAAGGAAGAAATCGAAGCCTGGAAGCAGAAATGCCCGATCAAGCGCTTCAAGGAAAAAATGATTCAAGAGGGAAATCTGACCGAAGAGGAATTTGCGAAAATATCGTCGACGGTCCAGGCGGAATTGGATGAGACTGCCACGCGCGCGGAAGCGGCGCCGTTGCCGAAAAAGGAAGTCGATTTGAGCAGTATTTACGCAGTGACGGAGGTGGCCCATGGCTAAACCAATGACGACGGAAGCTCAGGCGCCCGCCAAGGAAATGCGCGTGCAGGAAGCGCTCCGTGACGCCTTGCGCTACGAGATGGCGCGCGATGGCCGCGTATTTGTCATGGGAGAAGATGTGGCTCTCTTCGGCGGCGCCTATGGGGTTACGCGCGGGTTGATCCAAGAGTTCGGTGACAGCCGCGTTCTTGACACGCCGATCTCCGAGGCGGCTTTGGTTGGTTTGGCTGTGGGCGCGGCGATCAATGGTATGCGTCCGGTGGTGGAGATTCAGTTCTGCGATCTATTACCTCTGGCTATGGATCAGCTCGCCAGCCATGCGGCGCGCTATCATTATATGACCGGGGGCCGTATCGGCGTACCGATGGTCGTGAGAACTAAGTTTGCCACACGCGCCGGCGGAGGACCGAGCCATTCGAGCTGTAATCACGGCGCGTTTATTCATTTCCCCGGCCTCAAAATTATTATGCCAACGACGCCGGCGGATGCCAAAGGGCTCTTGCTCTCGGCGATCCGCGATCCCAACCCCGTGCTTTGCTTCGAAAGCCATCACCTGTACGGGCAACGTGGTCTTGTGCCTGAAGGCGATTATACTGTGCCCATCGGTCTTGCTGCGGTTCGCCGCCAGGGAAAAGATCTGACAATCGTCACTTGTGGCGGCATGGTTCTAAAAGCCGACGCCGCTGCCGAAGCATTGAAAGAAAAGGGCGTCGATATCGAGATCGTCGATCTGCGATCGCTGGCGCCATTAGACAAAGGAACGATAATTGGCTCGGTGGCGAAAACAAAACGTGCGATCGTGCTTGACGAAGGACCAGTGATCGGCGGCATCTCCGCGGAGATTGCCGCAATGATTCAAGAGAATCTATTCTCCGACTTGAAAGGCCCCGTCGTACGCATCGCGGCGCAGCCAATTCCGCCGCCGCACAGCCCGCCGCTGGTCGACGCGATGATTCCCGGCGTCGACCAGATCGTCGACGCCGGGATGCGCTTAGCTGAAGGCGGAAAAGTTCCGTAGCTTGCCATTTGCGCCGCCAGCGCAAGAAACATGACACTCCAGCGCGCATCATTGGCGATTTAACCGGTTGTTCGTGAGCTTGATTTGCCAAAGTCGCTGCACGTGTGTGTGATTGGCGCGGCGATCGACCAATGATCAACGCGAATGGCCCAGGCGATTATAACATCTCTAGTTACCCAGATTGATTGAACCTGTGCACGAGCCGATGTTAGCGTGGCGGCGGTTTGGGGATTGTGAAGAGCGCCCATGAAGCTCTGGAACACGCCAATTACGTCTCTATTCGCAAATGCCAGCCTGACCGTTCGATTTGCCGTCAATAGTTTCATTTGCATCGGCATTATGACTGCAGCCCTGTGGTTTATGGTCTCTAATTACTTGATCAATCAGATCGTTGAGCGGGAATGGCAAACTACGGCGCAAATTGTCCGGACGGACGTGCGCACATTTCTCGAAGACTACGATTTCAAAGCCCAGGATCGTAAGTCGGTAGGGCATAAATTTGTTGCTCTCCTCGAGCATATGAGACTGTCGCCGGATATTGTCCGTTTCAAAGTTTACAATCCGAAAGGAATTGTCATTTGGTCGGACGATAAACGGTTAGTCGGTAAATCATTCATCGATAATCCCCAGCTTCAAAAAGCTCTGCAAGGCCAAGTAGTCGCGGACATGAGTTCGTTGGCAAAGCACGAGAATATCTTCGAACCCAAGTCGTTATCGGAAGCCGTGGAAGTCTATGTGCCTATCTACTCGGAGAGCGGACGAGACCTCCTAGGAGTGTTTGAGACCTACCGGCGCCCCGATTCGATATTCCATGCTGTCCGGGAGGCGCGAGCAGTCGTGCTTTTTGGCGCCGTCGGCGGCGGGCTGCTTTTGTATGTTTCGTTGTTTGCCATCGTGCGGCAAGCCGCGCGAAAGATCGACGAGCAGCAAGAGAACTTGCTAAGGATCCAATCCGAACTTGTCGCATCGCAGCGGATGGCGGCGGTGGGCGAGATGGCGGCGGCAGTAGCGCACGGCATCGGCAATCCACTGTCGTCGATTCGTGCGGCCGCTCAGGTTGCCATGCTCGATACAGCCGCGGGCGATGGACCTGCGAAGAACAAAAAAATGACGGAAAATTTGCAAGATATCGTGCAGCAAGTCGATCGGATGCAGAGGCGCATGCAAGCTCTTTTGAATTTCGCTAAGCCCCTCGAACCGCGCCCGGTTGCAATTGAGATCAATTCGCTCGTACGCGACGTCGTTGAGACATGCCGCGCTCGCTTCAGCGACGCCCAAGTCACGACGAAACTAGATCTCGAGGCGAACCTCCCATCTGTTACATCCGACGTCAATCACTTGGAGCAGGCGTTGATGGGACTCATCACTAACGCGGTGGAGGCGACCCCAAGAGGGGGTATCGTCACGGTTCGGACAAGATCTTGCAATAATATTGGCGATGGAAAAATGGTTGAAGTTTCGATCGAAGACACCGGCGAAGGAATTCCCGTTGAGAATCGCCAGCGTGTCTTTGAGCCATTTTTCACCACCAAGCCGCATGGGACGGGTATCGGGCTTTCATTGGCAAAAAAATTCCTTGAAAGAAACGGCGCAACAATCGTTATTTCCGACTGTTCCAGCGCCGGCACCAAAATCGCGTTTACGCTTCCTCGTAACGCTGGTACAACTCCGACTGCTAAACTGCACTAGCTAGCTAGTTTCTGTCGCAAAACGGCGAAAAAACCCCACGATGCGATATGGGCGAGCCGCTGGAGATGATTCTATCACTGCTGAGCAGAAAGTGGGTAGCCAAAGAGTCGGGCGGCGTTAGGTGGAGCACGGGAGTGG
>DASYUV010000314.1:0-2954 GCA_036000865.1 Binatia bacterium
GATCAAGAACCTGGAAATTATCCAGGACTGTTACGCGATCTACCGACGCATTGAAGAAGAACTGAAGCTCATCCATGTCGCCGCCCACGTCGGCACCGAAGGCAACGAACTCGCCGACCGCATGGCCATGCTCGGCGCGCAGCGTAAAGAAGAAGAACTGCGACCGTATCAGGAAAAAATAGATATTCCGACGCTGCTCAAGATGCGCGCGGGGTGATCGAGAGCGTTGGGCAGAACGACGCCTGTGTTCTATAGCTGAATCTCAATTTCTTCCCTGCCATTGTCCCGTTGATTGACCGATGAACGAATGCAAACGTATAAGACGCGACGCCAAAACCTCGACCCGATCCCAAGCGGTTCACGCCCTTCGCTTGCACCTTGACCCCCGGCTGGGTTATTTCCATCTAGTATGGCTGTGAGCGATTTTTCAGAAATCCGCACGACAGCAGCTCGCACAATTTTCACAATACAAAGGAACCGAAAAGATGGCCATTATTGAACGGACCTATGGTAGAGAGACCAACGCCGTTATCGATGAATTGTTGATTTCATCGGATTCTCACGTCATCGAGCCCGCGGGTCTTTGGCAAAAACAACTACCGAAGGCTTTTCAGGACCGCGCCCCCGATTTTGGCGGGCAAAGGCCCAACGACACGCCCGGCGGCGCCCAGGACAAGAACAAGCGCGTCGCCGAGATGGCGGCCGACGGCGTCAGCGCCGAAGTGCTCTATCCGACCCATGGCTTGAAATGCTTGAGCCTCGACGATCACGAGTTGGAGGCCGTTTGTGCGCGGGTCTACAACGACTGGCTCATCGACTACTGCAGCGCCGCACCCGAACGGCTAATCGGTATCGCCATGCTGTCGATGTACGACATCGACGGCTCCGTGAATGAACTGGAGCGCTGCCGCAGGGCCGGCATGCGCGGCTCGGTGATCTGGCAGGTACCGCCGGCAGAGCTACCGTTTTCCTCATCGCATTATGACAAGTTCTGGGCCACCTCTCAGGATCTCGACATGCCGGTCAACTTGCACATCTTGAGCGGCCACGGCTACAGCCGAAGCCGTTCCTTTGGCCTCGGAGATACCGCAACCGGTCTCACCCAGGAGGCCAACAGCGTCAACATGAAACTGTTCCAGTCGGTCAACAGCCTCTACGAACTGATCTATTCCGGCGTGCTCGAGCGTTTCCCCAAGCTAAAGGTTGTTCTCGTCGAGAATGAGCTTGGCTGGATTCCGTTTGTTCTGGAGCAGTGGGACTACTACTTCAAACGCCATGGCGCGAATCGCGAAGGCCTAGCCATCAAAAAACTCCCCAGCGAATACTTCCACAACCAGATCTACACCACTTTCTTCAACGACGCCGTCGGCGGTCATATCTTGTCGTGGTGGGGCACCGACAACTGCATGTGGTCCAATGATTTCCCGCACGGCAACTCGACCTGGCCCAATTCTCGTCAGGTTGTCGCCCGGGACTTAGGCGACCTCCCTGCCCCATTGCGCGCCAAGCTCGTGCGGGAAAACGTCGCGCAGCTTTACAACATTCCGGTTCCCAGTCCGATTCAGTAATCGGCGTTAACTACAGGAATGACGCCGATGAGTTGCGGGCTGAGTAGGTCGCCACCGGCACCGCACTCGCCGACCGCATGGCATGCTCGCCGTACAGCCTCTGCGGGTGACCTTCACGGACGCGCAATCGCTCCCATAAAATCCGCTAGATGCAAATCACGGAGAAAACAATCGTCTGCCACTTTTGTTTCGTCGAATCGAAAAAAGGAGGGAAAGCATGTCTGTCGGAATGATATTGCTTGCACTCTGGCTAATTTTGCAGGGGCTACCCTTGATCGTGCGCTTTGTTATCCCGAACAAGGTCATGGGAATTCTCGCGCTGCTTGCGGGAATCCTGATCTTGATCGGCCGATAGTACCCCTCTTCAAGCAACGAATTATGTTTCAGGGCGGGCATAAAGAGCCTGGCTGAGAGCTCAGATCTATCAAAGTCAAGTTTTCTACCTTGGCTGTTTTCCGACTTTCGAATCGTGGTTGGCTCCAAGGCATTGCGAGTCACCTGCCGAGCATTCCGTGATCGCAACGATGGGCGTATGGCAAAAATAAGAATCAATAGGCTCGATCCTCAAGCTTCCGCTTGTGGTCCAACGACTTCCCCCACGGCAACTCGACCCGGCCCAATTCTCGTCAGGTCGTCGCCCGGGACTTGGGCGACCTCCCCGCCCCACTGCGCGCCAAACTGGTGCGGGAAAAAGTCGCGCAGCTTTACAACATTCCGTTTTCAGATAGGCGATTGCACCCGACGGCGGCGGTTTGCTAGGTTGACGCTCTGTTCTTCCGGGGAGGAGTGAATCATGCGCTCGAGGCGAAAGTTAAAACGTTCAAATGAAAATGCGGCTAAGAAAACCGCCTTCCGCGTGGAAGAGGCGACGATTACCGGAGTGCATCGGGCGTTTCGCGCAAAGAAACTGACGGCAACGGAGCTCGTGAGTCGCTATTTCGAGCGCATCAGGGCCTATAACGGCGTCTGCGTCGGCGGCGATGTCGATGCCGCCACCGGACTTCAACTGGGAGACATTACACCGATCCCGAATGCCGGGCAGCTCAATGCTTTCATCACTCTGAATCTGAAAGAAGACAAGCGCATCAAGCTCGGTTTTCCCGACAAACTGAAACGAACTCACACCGGGCGCGACGACGCAAAATTTCCAGACGCGCTGGATCGGGCGCGCGAGCTCGACCGTTACTTCGCCCGCACCGGCAAGTTTGCCGGTCCTTTGCACGGCATCCCGATCGCGATGAAAGACAACTACGATACTTTCGACATGCGCACGACGGCGGCAGCGGCGGCGCAGTACGCCGACGATCGCCCGCCCGACGACGCCACCATGGTCGCGAAGCTGCGCGCGGCCGGAGCGATCCTTCTCGGCAAAACCAACATGGACGA
>DASYUV010000315.1:0-4881 GCA_036000865.1 Binatia bacterium
GTTGATAGGAATCAGCGAGCTTGCCGACTCGTCTGTCACGCTTTCGATTCAACCCTGGGTAACGGTTGCGGATATGATCATCGCAAGAGCGGAACTATACCAAGCCATCCTCGAGCGGTTCCGGGCGAGCAAGATCGATATCCCTTTTCCTCTTAGAGAAGTGCGCCTGCTCGGGGCTACATGAGCGGCGCGGACGCGTGAATCGTGATTCGTGATCGTGCGCTCGTGGAAGAGAGAAACGCGTACCGTGTTCTTGACTACACGATGCAATCCAAAGTAGTCTCGCGTCCTCTGAAGCGAGCGGAGCTGATGCAAACGAATTTTTTTCGGAGGTAAGAATGGCGCTGCTAATAGTGGACTATCTGAAAGCTTTTGGCTGGGGGCTGGTGGGTGCCGTTACGATGGCTATTTCTCTGTGGATCTTGTTGAGGGTCTTCACCTGGCTCACACCCGTGGACGAGTGGGAGGAGCTGAGAAAAGGAAACCTGGGGATTGCCATTGTCATGGCTGCTGTGATTATTGGGTTTGCGATCGTGGTCGGATCGATGGTGGCCCCTCCACCTATTGCTTCGGGCACTCCGTAGGCTGTCAATCCTGATTCAAATTCATCAGTCCAAGCATCATTAGAAATCGCGGAATCGGAATCAGAGGACGATGGATCGACGGCTGCGGTCTAATCCGACAAACCTACTTCTTTAGCTCCCGGCCGAGCAGTTGGAGGATTTCGTTGAATTGGCGCTGCATGGCGATCATCTGTTCGCGCATGTGGAGCGCAACCTCGGCGCCTTCCAGATTCACTCCCATTTCGTCGATGAGGAGGTGGGCGACGCGCACGCGATCGACTTGATCCATGGGATAAAGTTTGTGACTGCGCCGCACGATCGGCGAGATCACCTTCTCCTGTTCCAAGCGCATGACGAACTTTTTATCAACCCGGCAGATTTTAGTCACCTCGGTTATGCGGAGATATTTTCGCGGCATTTTTCTTCTCTCCCTCTACAGCCGCACGTCTTTGCGCACGTCTTCGCCGTAAGCCTGGTCGATCTTTTCGACAACGTCGTCGGCAACCTGATCCTTCGGCACATGCACCATAAGTCGCAGATACAAATCGCCGGCTGGAGTTTGGCCATGGGCGGCGACTCCCTTGCCTTTGATCCGCAGCTGCTGGCCGCTCTGCGCACCGGCTGGAATTTTGACCTTGATCGTTCCACCGGGTGTCGGCACCTCCACCTCGGCACCGCGAACCGCTTCGCCGACCCTGATCGGTAGTTCCATCGTCAAGTCTCTACCCGATCGCGTGAGCATCGGGTGCGGCCGGATACGTGGAACGATGTAAAGGTCTCCCGCTGGCCCGCCGCGAACTCCCGCCTCCCCTTTGCCGCGCAGGCGAATGCGCTTTCCCGGGTCGGCTCCGGGTGGAATATTGACGCGAATCGTATCCGGCCGCAGCACTCGGCCAGTACCCCGGCATGTTGCGCAGGGATCGCCGGGCAATTGGCCGGTCCCCATACAGCGCGGGCAGGTCTGGCGAAATTGCATCGGCCCCTGAGTGACTGATTTGCTGCCGGACCCATTACATTCCGGACAAGTCGTCGGCGTCGTCCCTGGTTTCGTGCCGGCGCCGTGGCAAACGTCGCAAGAGACTGGCCGCTGGAGGGTTATCGAGGTTTGAAAGCCGCGCACGGCGTCAAGGAAATCGATTTCCATGGTCGATTCGATGTCTTGGCCACGCATCGGCCCGCGTTGCGCTCTTGGCTCCTGCCGGAACATGCCACCGAGGTCACCGAAAAGATCACCGAGATCGCCAATGTTAAATTCGTAGGCGCCACCCGCCTGCGTCGATTGTTGTCGCCACTGCTGATAACTGCGTGCCTTCTCCGCATCAAACCCGGCGGCGAGGCCTGCTTCGCCGAATTCGTCATAGAGCTTTTTTTTCTTTTCGTCGCTCAGGACGTCGTAGGCAACCGAGAGGTCCTTGAACTTGTTTTCGGCGTCTTTGTTTCCCGGATTGATGTCGGGATGATACTTGCGCGCGAGCTTGCGGTACGCCTTGCGGATATCAGCGTGGGAAGCACCGCGTTCGACGCCGAGGATCTGGTAGTAGTCGCGGTCTGCCATTGTATCTCTAAAATAACCACGACGCTGCGAGTTGCAAGAGAAACCGGGGCAGGAGCTGCTATTGGCCTGGGCTCGATCCATCGCTACGCGTGCCGATTATTCGCACGGCGTCATTGGAATTAGCAGTGTCATCCTGTAGGGTAACCTTATTCTGGTCGATGCCCTCCGAGTGAATTCAGCTCGCCGTCCAGAACCAGTGTGTGCGCCACGAATAGGTGATTTCATCCGAGTCTTTTTAATTCATATTCGCGATCCTCAGTTCTACGCTCTTCCCGCGGCGACTCGCGCCAAGAACGGCAACATCCGGGTCATGGGTTTTCCGCCGATCGGCATCATGTCGCTCTCTGCTGTGCTCAAACGAGCCGGCCATGAGTGTGTGATGTTCGATCAAGCCAATCCGGAAACACCGAACGAAGCGATCGTCGACGAGATCCGTAGACAGCGACCCGAGTTGGTCGGATTGAGTTTTTTGAGCACCACGAGTTATCCTTACGCCAAGATTCTCGCCCGTCAGGTTCGCGCTGCCGATGCCCATGTACGACTGGCATTCGGCGGGGTATTCGCAACCCTCAATGCCCAACTCGTCAAGCTCCAGTGCCCGGAAGTAGACTTCGTTTGCCGCGGTGACGGCGAACAGCTCATTGTCGATTTGCTCGAGAGACTGGATGATCCCGACGACGTGTCGGGTGTTACCTGGACCAAGGATGGCCGCCTGGTCCACAACCCTAACCGAACGCTGGACCGCGCTCTGGATCAGTGGCCATTCCCCGACAGAGAAAGTTTGCCTTTGGATTTTGTCGAATCGATGCCGCTCGACGTGCCGGCCGTTTTATCGATGGAGCGCTTCACCACCATGCAGACATCACGCGGATGTCCTTGGCCGTGCGTGTTCTGCGACATCCCGATCTTCAACGAAGGAAAATGGCGCGCGCGCAGCCCGCGGCATGTTGTCGACGAGTTTAAACAGTTGCAGGCGCAGGGCTATGGCGCCGTGTACTTCGTCGACGACCATTTTCTGCTGCAGCCCAAACGCATCGAAGCCATCTGCAAAGGCATCAAGGACGCCGGGGTCACTATTCAGTGGGGCTGCGAGGGACGGGTCGATTCCACCGCGCAACACCTATTTCCCGCCATGGCCGAGGCCCACTGCCGCACACTGATGTTCGGCATCGAAAGCGGCAGCCAGAAAGTGCTCGACAGGTTGAAGAAAGACCAGACGCTGGAGCAGATTGAAGGCGCGGTAAATAATGCCAAACAGGCCGGTATCGAAATCGTTCACGGCTTCTTCGTCGTCGGCAGCCCCGATGAGACCGTCGCGGATATGCGCGCCACCTTTGACTTAGCGTCTAAGCTGCGGCTGGACACTTTCGGGTTTAACCGGTTATGCGTTTACCGCGGCACGCCGTTATGGAAGGAATATGTGGAGCGCGGGTTGGTTGACGAGGCAAACGATTGGTACAAGTATTTCAAATGTTCGGAGATCGATCCGACTTGCCTGCCCGGGGAGGCGATCAATGCTGAGCGCACCGCCGGTTTGAGGCGGCTGTTCCGCTATAAGGTGACGCATTACCCCATCCAGACGTTTCGATTGCTGCGGCGCTTCCTGCGTTACATGCGATTTCGCGACGTCGTCTACCTGATCATCAAACCGTTCCTCGGACAAAAGCAGGGACCGACCAAAAATGAGGTGCTGTCGCGCGCCGTCGAGCATGGCGCGCTGAAGGAAGCGGCGGCGAACCTGACGACCGTTCCAGACGAGCTCCTCAGTGCGGCTGTCGAAAACAGAAAAGCAGTCGGTAACCGAAGCCGTCGCGTTGCCTCGGCGGATTCCCGACCACCGGGCGTCTAACTCGGCTGTTCTAATCATAAATCGTTTGAGGTGCCGGTTTTTCGTAATCGGCCTTGAATTATCGGCCCGGTGTGTGTCCTCTCGCCCTCAGGCAACTATCCAAAGCCTTTCCTTTGCTGCCGGCATCAGCTAGCGCAGCTTGTCGCTCGCACTCGACTACGTCACGGCTATAAGCGTTCGTGGTCGTGCTTCCGCTGGTTGTACTCCTGGTGTTGGGTCCGGAGGACGGTGGCGAGCTGGCGCATCCCGCTAAAAGCATTATCGCGGCGAATAGTCCTAGTTTCATTATTATCCTTTCTTTAAAATCCGCTGGTGTCACATTAGCGGGTTCGAACGCAAAATTTCTTCTTAACTGAGTTTTAACATTTTAAACTTTCGGCGCCAGTGTTCTGTTACAGCAGCTGTCTAAATAGTTCAGCGACAGTATCATCGTGATGCGGGCGAACGCCCGAATTCAGTATGCCACACGCCCCTACAAACATCGTGGGTTAAACCCGGATTCCGCAGGTCCTGCCGACGCGATGAGCGAGGAGCAAACCTTCCATAGCGAAGTCAATGGGTCTCTGCCTCTGAGAGGACATCGATCGTCGGTGGTTCAAGGTGAAATCAAAGACTTACAATGGTGAAGTGCGAGGTAGCGAAAAGGACTTTGAAACTTTACAGTTGGGTGCCTTCGCTACTCCAGGTTTGCTTCTCGCTCAAGGGCCCATAGGTTTGACTGCGGAATCCGGGTTAAAGACAATCGGTGAGCGTTAATCTGGCTGGGTAACGCAAGAAAGGGCAACCTGTCTGGTTGCCCTTTCTTGGAAAAGATTTGCCGCAGCAACTAAACGCCTGGTTTCACACCAGGCCGCTTACGCGCCGAGGGCTTTTCTTAGCTGCACGAACGATTGCAGCTGTCCTTGTCTGATCGA
>DASYUV010000316.1:0-32670 GCA_036000865.1 Binatia bacterium
ACTATGGCCGGAGAAAAAATCCTGTTGATTGAAGACAACGCGGTGAACCGTGATCTGACAGAGTTCCTGCTCGAGTCGCAAGGCTACCAGGTGCGCGAGGCGACCAGTGCGGAGGAAGCCTTCGAGATCCTCAAAACAGAGCGGCCGGACCTTATCGTAATGGACATTCAGCTTCCGGGAATGGATGGTCTGGAGGCAACAAAGAAATTGAAGGAGAACCCGCCTACAAGAGACATCCCGGTGGTCGCCGTGACCTCCTACGCGATGAAGGGAGACCGAGAAGGCGCCGCCGCGGCGGGTTGCGTGGGCTACGTCACGAAGCCAATCGACAAGAGGACGTTCTTGCAAGAGGTGGCCGCTCATATCCGCAGAGAGGATCGAAGATAGAGGATGGAAGATGGCCATCATCGATCTTCCATCCGAACTCCGCTAAAAGAAAGTCCAAATGATAGTCAGCGCTGAAGTCGAAAGTCTAATCGGGAAGCGGAGATTTTCGTGACACTCGCAGACCGCTGAAAAAGCCCTCGGCGTCCTCTGACCGGTGTCATTCTGAGGAGCCTTGCGACGAAGAATCTGCTTTTTTTAAGTCGGGGAGAAAGCAGATCCTTCGCTCTTTCGTTCAGGATGACAACTAAGAAAGCGGGTGCCATGACGAAGAAGGCGCAAGTGTGAGGCAAATTACAGGTTTTCAGAAGCGCTGTCGCGCTGAGAACTAACAATGGATGCAACCGGCGGGCGAGTCTTAGTCGTCGATGACGATGCTGCGGCGCGAGAACTATTCGAGGTGCGCCTGGGCGCCTTGAACTGCGAGGTGGCGATGGCGTCCGATGGGCGGGAAGCTTTGTCCGCCATCCGGCTACAGACGCCAGCCCTCGTGCTTCTAGATCTCCAGATGCCCGGCATGGGTGGCATGGAGGTGCTACGGGCGCTCCGTCGGGATGGGATTGATCTTCCTGTCATTGTCATCACCGCGCATGGGTCCATCGAACGCGCGGTGGAAGCGATGAAGGAGGGCGCTTACGACTTTATCCTCAAACCTTTCGATCCTAAGCATCTCGAGATCGTGGTTAGAAAAGCGCTCGAGCGCGAAAACTTGAAAAGAGAGGTCAAAGTCCTCACGGAAGAGGTCGACAAGCGCTATCAGCTGGTCGTGGGCAAAAGCGCAAGGATGAACGAGGCGGTGGAGACCGCCAGAAAAGCAGCGGCCAGTAAGTCAACTGTGCTGCTTCTCGGCGAAAGCGGAACGGGCAAAGAAATTTTTGCGCGCTCAATCCACAACTGGAGTGAGCGAAAGGACATGCCGTTTATTGCTATTAACTGCGTGGGGCTTTCCAAGGAACTGTTAGAGAGCGAGCTGTTCGGCCATGAAAAAGGCGCCTTCACCGGAGCCCACGAGCTAAAAAGGGGAAAGATGGAGCTGGCCCATAGCGGCACGGTTTTTCTCGATGAAGTCGGCGATATCTCGCCGGAGCTACAAACAAAACTATTGCGATTCCTGCAAGAACGAGAATTCGAGCGGGTTGGCGGCACCAAGCCAGTAAGCGTAGATGTCAGAATCGTCGCCGCCACCAATCGTGACCTCGAACGAGCCGTCTCAGACGGCCGCTTCCGCTTGGACCTGTATCATCGTCTCAACGTCATTCCCATAACGCTTCCGCCTTTGAAAGAAAGGAAAGAAGACATTTCTTCTCTGACCCAATATTTCATGCGGCGCTTCTCGCAGGAAGCCAAAAAAACCTTTAGCGAGATCAGCCAAGACGTCCTAGAGAAGCTGGGCACCTATGAATGGCCCGGCAACGTTCGCGAACTCGCCAATGTCATTGAGAGAGCAGTCGTTTTGGGACAGGAACCACGGATCGAAATCCGGGATCTTCCTTCTAGAATCGCCGGGACCGAATCCGTGGCTCCAAAGACAAATCTCTCCTACCGCGAGGCCCTGGAGATTTGCAGACGAGAAGTTATTCTGCGGGCGCTTTCCCAGAGCGGCAGGAACCGTGCTACCGCCGCGAGAGCTCTCGGCCTCCATGAAAAATACCTTGCGACGTTGATAAAAAACCTCGGAATCGAGTGATACGGGTCGCGCAAACTCTTCTTCTAGCATGGACGAAAGATTCGAAGAGTTTATGCACGAAGCCGACGGCTTTTTTAATGAAGGGAGTGCCGCTTGATATTGGGTCAAGCCAAGCGGAAACAAATTTCATACGCCGACAATCGCTTTCACTTTGTCGCGAACTTCCAGGCCCTTTTCTTTCATCAACGGAAGGTAGTTAGCGTTGAACCACTTTTCCAGCGCTTCCGTGTAGCCGCGGCGCTCGCGCAGGCGGTCGTACCACTCGGGAATATGCGGTCGCTTGTCCCACAGAAATTGCAACTGCAGATGATCGAGCCTGGTGATGTACGGCGCGTAGCCGATATCGGCCAGCGAGAATTCCTTGCCGGCAAGCCACGGCGTTTCCGCCAATGTCACTTCCATATCGGCGAGCAATTTGTCGAATCGTTTGACTGCCTCGCCGAAGTAGCGCGATTCCACCCCCTTGGTGATATTCTCCCAGCTCCTCGCACGCTTCACTGGATCGGGCATCTTCTTGTGGAATTCTTCCAGCGCTTCCATTCCGGCCGCGAGTTTTTGATAGCGGAAGGCGATCGCCGAGCTGACCACACTGGTGGCCGCGTGCACGCCTTCGTCGAGCTGTTTGCTCCACAGCCGCATGCGCGCGCGCCCGACGGCATCCGTGGGGCGTAGCCGCGGCTCGGGGTAAGCGTCATCGAGATATTCGCAGATGACGGTGGACTCGATGATCACCGTGCCATTGTCGACGAGCGTTGGAACAACCGCATTCGGGTTGAGCTCCAAATATTCCGGCTTCTGCTGATCGCCGGCGCGAAGATTTAGATGATGGCCTTCCCAGTTGAGTTTCTTTTCCGCGAGCGCAAAGCGCACCTTCTGAGCACAAACCGACATGTCGTTATGATAAAGCTCGATCATGAAATTCTTCCTCCCGTTTCGGCTGCTCAGGACAAGCGGAGCAGCTTGCTGAAAAGGTTTCGGAATGCTTCGACAAGCTCAGCATGAACGGAAAATTCTTTATCGTTTCAATTTCTCGCCGTTCGTCCTGAGCTTTGTCGAAGGATGAACGGCGGTTTTTTCAGCGACCTGCAACAATTCACGCCGCGGCAATTTCCCGGCCGTTGTGAATCAACTTGCCGCTAACCGGCACTGGATTCTTCAACGAATTGATCGTGTGACAGCCCTTCTCGATCAGTTGCAACATTTCTTGCACCTTTTCGGACGGCGCCGGACTCTTGATCTTGAACACGTAGGTCAGTTCACGGCAGCCGGGAGAAATATCCGCCAGCAGCAGCTTGCCGCGGGTGTCGTAGGTCATGCGAATATCCATCTCGGCGTCTTCGATCTCGATGTCCAGTTGTGACGCGTACCGCGTCAATTGGCTGAACATTCAAAAGCCCGTCGCCGCGACGAAGTATTGCAGCGGCGACGGCGCCTTGCCGTCGCCCCTGCGCGACTTCGCCTCGTCGCATTGGATGGTGTATTCGCCGATGCGGGCTTCTTTCAACTGGTTTTCAATGAGACGGATTATCGCCCGGGTCGTCGTCGTATATCCTTCCGGGCCTCGCTTCGCTTTTTCCTGCTGCTCCTTGTGGACTTGTCGAAACGTCGCCCGATCGATTTTACCTGAGGTCGTGCTCATCGCCCCTCCTTTTCTAACCGAACTGCTTACTCAAACGGTTAGACTAGCACTAGCTCATCGAAGAAAATCATGCCCCTTAATCCCTGTCGCGTCAGCCATCCGGTCGTTGAAATTGTAAAGGCAGATCACGTAAGCAATGTCCAAAATGTCGCGATCGTCGAAGCCATGGGAGCGTAACAGGTTGACATCTTCTTCGCTTGCCGTCGACGGCGCGACGGTCAGCTTGACGGCGTAGTCCAACATCGCGCGCTCAGCTGGAGGTAATTGCAACCGCGTGTAGTCTTGTTTGATGCCTTCGACCAAAGGGTCGTCGTTTGATTCGGTACGGAGAGCCTCTCCGTGGGCGGTCACTCAATAGCTGCAATGATTGGTCGCCGATACCACGGTCGCGATCATCTCGCGTTGACGCCGGGTGATGCGCGACTCGCCGCGCATGATTTCGACGTCGAGTGCGCGCCAAGCGGCAAGCGCATTTGGATTTAGGCTTTGCACCTGGCGGATCATCGAGACTTTCCCTCGCGCCGCCGACGGCCCGGAGCCGGACTCGTAAATTTCCTTGAGCTTGCCGGTGGCTTCAGACGGCCGGATCGTGCGGATGTAGGGCATGGCTACTCCTTTTGCGCGGCCTGCGATCGTTGCGGATCCTTGATGGACAACACATGACGCAGAGCTTCAATGATTTCATAGCGACAGTCGCTCCTTTCCGGAACGCGGCGCAGTTGAGCCACGATATTTTCAGCCTCTGCGCGTGAGTAAAACAGACCAACCGTGCTGACTTCCCCATTTGGACGAATTTCGTTGACGTAAAGCTTGTCCATTTCGCTCACGATGATTTCGGCGTTTTGTAGCCGACTTGTTTGCGCTCTTTCATGAAGGCTTTGTAAGTTTGCGGATGGGACTTTACATTATAGGGACAAACATCGACGCATAGATGACAGTATTCGTCGCGCAGCCGCGAATAGGGGTAGCACTTTTCCAGATCGATCAACCAGCGCTTGATGCCGTGAGTCAACACATGATTCTGCGGAATCGCATCGCCCGGACAGTTTAACTGGCATACGTTGCAGTTCATGCAAAAGTCCTGGACGCCGAATTCGCGCGGCTTGTCTTCCACCAGCGGCAAATCTGTCGTGACGAAGCCGGGTCGGAAGCTGGCGCCGTATTTTTCGTTGATCAGGCTGCCGTGGCGGCCGAGTTCGCCGAAGCCGACTTGATAGAAAATCGGAATCGCCTGCACCTCGCTGCCGCCGTTATGGTGGGCACGAGCTGGATAGCCCAGGGCGCGGATATGCGCCGCCAACTCGTTCGAGATTTCCGTGCATCTGACGTAAGTCCGCATCGCTTCGTCTTCGACCGCGTCGGCGCCTTGCATGACCTTCTCATAGTCCTCTGCCACACAGGCTGCGATTACAAACTCGTGCGGCAGGTCCTCGCCGAGATCGATCATGTGCGGCTGCAATCGGCACACCCCAACCATGTCTGCGCCAAGCTCTATCGCCTTTTCCTTGATCTGTTTTGTCATGGCCGCCGGATCATGGACTGGCGTGCACTCCGAATTGACGGCACCGTCGCGATACGGCGCAAGCTCAACCCAGCGACGGCGGTAAGCCTGAATAGTCGGCTTGACGGCGGCGTAGTGGGGCGCCTCTGCCAATCCCATCGTATGCACCATCTCGACCAGCACCGGATCAGCCATCCCTTGCTCTCGTCTAGGAGTTATTCCGTGCATTCCATGATCCTTTCATATTTCCATGACGTAAATTTCGTTTCCTCCGCCGGTTTTATTAAACAGAAATCATTCAGCGCGGCGCGACGTCGAAGGCCACCGCCATGCGAATCGAGTAATTGTGATAGGCGATAGCCGTGGCAATCAGAAGAACGTCTCTATCCACTAATCCCGCGGCGCGGAGTTCATCTACATCGCCACGGCGCACCGACGCCTCGTCGATGGTGCCCTTTTCCGCGTACGCAAGAATCGCCTTTTCTGCCGCCGACAGTTCAAGCGCTCGCCAATCGCTCGCGGCCTGGGCGGCAAAGGATGGATCCAGCGATCCTCGCAAATCGTCGATGAAGCGCTCACAACGTAGACAACCGGCGACCACGACGCCGATCAAACTATACAGCCGCGGCGTCAATTGTTCGACGAGCAGGCGACGCATGGCCGTGTCCGCTTCGAGCGCGCCGGGTGCCGCGGTCAAGAGATCCTCGAGACGGTTGCTCGGTACCATGCCCAAACGGCTCATCGATCATCCTGGTAGAGCGAAGTCTGCAACTGTTCGCGCGTAACCCCGAAGGCTTTTAAAATTTCTTCGGGGAAGTCGAACTTCTCCTCCTCGACGCCGAGCAGATCGGCGATGCGATCCACCCAATTTCTGTAGCCGGCGCCTAAGCCAATCGCGAGGATCTGCTGCTCGGTGAATCCGACCCTTCGTAAAGCTTCGATGTCTTCATCGGTAATTTGACTCGGCGTCAAGGTAAACTTTTCGGTGAACGCCAGCATCGCTCTCTCTTGATCGTCCAGATCCGCCTCGCGCCAGCTGGAAATCACCTTGGCGACTTCCTCCACCGCCATCTTGCCATCGACACGGAGAAACTCTCCGTGGCCGATGCCTCAGAACCGGCAGCCGCTCAGGGCCGCGACCTGAGTCGCGATCAGCTCTTCCTTGCGCCGCCCCAAGCCAGAATTATTGGGACGATAGATGCCCTTGTCGAAGCCAACCCGCGCGTCGAGCAGCGACGGGACGAGGCTAAAGATTCGCACGATCGGCGGCAACTTGTTGCCGCGTCTTTGACGCACCGACGGGCTGAGTCGAGCAAGAGTTCTTTCGTAAACTTCTTTCAGCTCGCCGATCGCTTCGGATTCGTGAATAACTTTGATGAAGCTCATAAACTTTTGGTCAACGGATTTTCCAAGGATCCGACGGCATCGGCACACCGCGCTCTTCGGCCAACTTAGCGGCGCGCTTCGCGCCGGCCCGCGCGCGCTCGATCTGCCAATCGGCGACTTCCAAACCGAGCCCGTCGACCACGCGCACGCGAAAGTTGAAATAAGCGCAGACATGCACGATATCGAGAATGTCCCGGTCGGTCCAACCGACATCGCGCAATTTCTGAACATCTGCTTCGCGCATGTTGCTCGGCGTCAGCGTCAGCTTTTCGGCAAATTCCAACATGGCGTACTCGGCTTCGCTCAACTCCGTTTGGCGCCAATCGTCTTTGATCTGCTCCACCGCGAGATTGTCGCCGCCTTCTTGACGCAGAAACTCTGCGTGGGCGACGGTTCAGAAGCGGCAATGCAGCGTCGCCGATGTCACGGTGGCGATCATCTCGCGCTGCGCGGTTGTCAGTCGCGATTCGCCGCGCATGATCTCCCACATCAGCTCGGCGGTGTGCCACATCGCCTTGGGATTGAGACTGTGCAGCATCGGCGGGCTAATCGGCAGACCTCCCAAAGACGCATCGCGGTCCTGGTTAATCTTTTCACCACGGCGTTGCTCACGGATCCTTTTGTAGACCTCTTTAAGCTCGCCCTGGGCTTCATGCTCGGGAATAATTTGAATCCATGGCATGGGTTTTCCTCGCCAATGTTTTATTTACAACTCAAAACGTCCTCATGAGGGCGACCGGCCGGTCGCCCCTACATACATCTAACAATTCGTTACAAGCACAGATCAAACTTTCAATGGGTCGATGTACTGCCTGGGACGGTCACCGTAATATGCGACATCGGCGATTCCGCCGTCGCGCCGTGCCAGTGGCGCTCACCAGCCTTGATGTGCACCACGTCTCCGACCGTGATTTCACGTTCTTCGGTTTCGCTGGCGACCTTGCCGCGACCGGCGGTAACCACTAGAATCTGATCGCAATCGTGGACATGCCAGCCTGTCGTCGCGCCGGCACGAAAATTGACCACGTTGCAGCGAAAGTTTTCCGACTGCCCCTCACCGATAATCGCCTGCCGCGTTCGGCTGACCGGTCCGCCAGTCCATCCGGCGATCGGCGTGGCGGTGTCCATCGCTTGTTCAGGCAAATCATTAATTTTCAGTATGCGCATATTGGCCTCCGTGTGGGTTCGGGATTAGCACAATTGGAAAAACTCGACAGCATTGTCGACCAGAATCTTCTGCTTCTCATCCGCGGGCACACCAGAAAACATGTCATCGATCACGCGTCGTGAATTCGGCCAGTCACCGGCAGAATGTGGAAAGTCGTTACCCCACATGATTCTGTCCACGCCGATATCGTAGCGCAGGCGAAGACCGATGCGGTCGTAGATGAATCCCCAATAAAAGTGTTCGCGCAATACTTGACTCGGCTCTTGCCGGAGCTGCTGCAAGCCAAAATAGCGCTCCATCCAAAAGCGGCTGCGCTGGTAAACATCATCCAATTGCTCGTAATAATACGGTAACCAACCGATCTGAGTTTCCGCCCAGTATAATCGTAACTTCGGATAACGATCGAACACGCCGGAGAGCAGCAGCTGCACTGCGTTGAGTCCGCTGTTACCGCCGAAGCGAGTCAGCACGCGGATCGGATCGCCGCCGAACGCCACCTCACCGGGTTCCTTGTCGTATTTGAAAAGCGGCCCGTCGGTCCTTTGTAAACCGACGTGAACCGTAACGGGCATATTCAAGTCCAGCGCCGCCGCCCAGAAGCGATCGTCGTCGGGCGTCGGATAGAGTTTTCCGCTGGGAAAAGTGTTGAGCGCGACTCCCTTTAACCCTGCTTTCCTGCAATATTCCATTTCTTTTACCGCCGCATCGACAGAGGCGCTCGGAATCACGCCCATCGCCAGTAATCGCTCTCGGTTTGCCGCGCAATATTCCTCTGCTAAAAATTCGTTGTAAGCATGAATCACCGCCAGATAGGCATCGTCGTTGCGGATTCCCCGCCAAAAGCTGAGATTTCCCGCGGAGGTGAAAAGCACTTCGCCATCGATCCCGTCCTGGTCCTGCTCTTTAAGACGCTGATCGGGAGTCCCGGCGCCCTCCGAACCTTCGTAGGTTAAGCCCGTGAGTTCGTGCCTTTCATAGGGCTTGCCGGCAATCGCAAGCCCGAGAACATACATCGGCCGGTTCTCAACGATGATGGCGTCGCCGCCGTTGGCGAGCTTAATTAACCGCGGCGCCCGGTCGCGGCATTTATTCGGCACTCGCTTGGTCCACCGCTCCGGTGAAATTTCTAAATGCGAGTCTGCGGAAAATAGCCGGTATTTACTCGCCATGGCGAAGCCTCCATATCCTATTTGCGCATTTTGCTCTTTGCGATCAAAGCGACCTGACGACTGTAGTTGACAGTTTTCGCAGCTTTCGCAAATTTCCGGCGCAACGATTCTAAGCTGCAGAATCAACAAGCAATATCATTTCACCACGAAGCGCACGAAGGACACGAAGGGTTCGGAAATTGATATTTTCAAATTTCTTACCTTCGTGCTCTTCGTGGCCTTCGTGGTGCAATGTCTGTTTCGATTTTCGTTGCGGCTTAGCCGCACTGTGTTTTATTCGTTTTCGATACCCTTCACCGGGACTCTTGCCTGCTTCATTTTTTCACCGGTCTCGTAGTAACGACCCTGAACGGCAATCTTGCCCGCTTCGAGATTCTCCTCCGACCACCAGCCAAGCTCGTAACCGTACCAAGGCTCGCGCAAGTTGAGCGGCGGCAACTCTAATTGCTTCCACAACCCAAGCGCGTCTTCCATGATCTCCTTGCGCGGCAGCGATACCGGTGGATAAGGCCATGGCCGGGTTGCGTCGATCAGCATCCTGGTCGACTGAATCTCGGAAGTTCCGGCGTGCACACCGCCGGGGTTTCCCGTGCCGGGAGGAAAGGCCGACCAATCGGCGGATTGAAGTCGCGATGGCTTGATTCGGACATCGCGATGGGGTTGCATGCGAAACGTCATCGCCCAGAAAATTCCCTCGGCATCGCGCGGATCAATATCATCGTCCACGACGATGATCATCTTGGCCCCCACCGCGGGGGACTCATGGCAAGCGTCGAGAATTTCCACGGCCTGCCCCGGTTTAGGGTCGCTGACTTGCACGCAGCATAGCCCCCAGCTTCCCGTCGATTCATGGAACGCGACTTTTCTCACATTGCCGAACTTGTTTTTCAAATAGGAGAGCACGTTGCCTTCCGCCCCCGTGCCGCGAATCTTGCTCGACTCCGACGGCGGAAATTGGCTCAGCATCGCGACGAAAATCGGATTCCTCCGGTGCGTGATACAGGTAATGTCCATGAAGGGGTTTAATTGCTGTGGATCCATATATCCGGTGAATTCTCCGAACGGCGCCTCGGGCTCCATCAACTCGGTATTGATCAGCCCTTCGATCACGATCTCAGCATTGGCGGGAACGAGCAGATCCACGGTCTTCGCTTTGGCCACCGGCACCGCTTCGCCCGCCAACCCGCCCGCTACCGCATATTCATCGACGCCGTAGGGAACCTTGACAACCGAAGCGTAAGACACGCTCGGCGGCGCGCCGATCACGATCGCCGCCGGCATCGGTTTTCCCATCTTCTGCCATTTACGCCAGTGCTGCGAAATATGCTGTTGACCGCCGGCGTTCATGCCGATCCGCCTGCGCGCTTTGACCATGCCGCGGTAGTTGCCGATGTTGCGTACTCCGGTTTCGGGATCATAGGTGATGAAATGACTCGCGCTCGTGTACGGCGCAGCGTCAAAGCCGGGCGTCGAGATCGGAATCGGAAAAGTTTCGAGCCCCTGCCCTGGCTTGTCGAGGTCGGCGCCCAACTGCACGACCTCTTGTACGGGCGCGTTGTCGACGAGGACAGGCTCGATTGGATGGTTGCGCGCCTCGGTCCAACGCTGGCTGATCTTGTCCGGATCGCATTGCAAACCCACGCCGTAGATCTGTCGCGATCCGGCGAGGCACGCGATCACCACCGGGATATCGTAACGCCGCCCGGATACATCGGTGACGTTGGTGAAAAAAAAGGCCTTGCGCTCCGCTTCGGGCAAGCCGCGAAACTGGAGGCGGACCAGCGGATGGAGCTGCGTATCTTTATTGATTTGACGATCGATGCGCACGAGCAAATGCGCGCGTTCAAGGCCGTCCATGAGCTCGCGAATGTCTTTGTAATAAGCCATTGTGTCCCCCCTTGAATGGGTCATGCTGCAGGCGATTCGCGCCCCTTCGAATCCATAATCGCGACCGCATTCACTTCGCCGGTGGAATCGGTCCGGCGCCGAGCAATTGCTGCATCACTGACTTTACTTTGGCATCCTCCGGGACATCTTGGAGAAATTTTTCGATCTCTTCTCCTGATATCGTCTCCAGCGGCTCCGCTGTCATGCGCTCGTAGTCCTTGGCGAATTGGGGATCGCTCCATAGCCTCCTGAACACCTGCCGCAATGCAACAGCGGCCTCCTCGGGTATACCTTTCTGGGTAAAGTAAACGGAACTTCCGGGTCGGCTGTTTTGATAGAAGCGCAACACATCCTTCTTGAGCTGAGTGTCAGCGTAGTCATTAACGGTCTCTGTTTTAGGAAACCCTGGCACCGCCTCCGCGCCGCGGCCTTTAATGTTCTTGAGCAGAACCGGCACGGTGAAACCCTCTTGACGCCAATTAGGTTTGTTGTGCACAAGATCGTAAAGCACTTCGGTTCTGCCATCGGCTTCGCCTCGTTGGACCGCGATGTCCACTTCGGGACTTTCGTAGCCGACGACCCACTGCGGATCTTTGAGCTCGAGAACAAACGCCATGATGCGCCCGACGTTGTACATGGTATGACCGACGCTTCGCTCCGCGATTCGCAATTTGTTATGGGCTTTGAGCTTGGCCAATGAGTCGATGCCCAGGCGATGCATCAAAAGCGCGTAAGGACCGCCGACACTCGGCGCCCCGAGATACGTAAAGTCGCTCAAGCGGTACAGCACCGTGGGATCTTTGGACGCGGCTCTGACGAATATGCTCGTGCCGATATTGGCGATGGTCAGGCCATCGTTTTTGATCGTCTTCGCCATCATGTTGCCAGCTTGGATGCCGCCGGCGCTGGCAACGTAAATGGAAATAATATGAGGATTGCCCGGTAGATATTTTTTTAGGTAAGGAATCGCCGTGCGAACTCGCACGTCGCCAAGGCCGCCCGCCGAGCGCCCTTGAATGATGGTCAACGTTTTTCCCTCGTAGAATGGTGTGGCCGCGTAAAACGCCTCTGCCCGCGGCAGCAGCACCACAAACGCGCCGATCAGTATTGCATCGCGATAACGCATGGCTAATTCAATAACCCTCGGCTCCAAGCCGAGGGATTCCAAACTTGTCGACTTGAAGTCGACTTTCTCTCCGCTCCGTCATTCCCGCCCTATCGTCACCCCGGTGAAAACCGGGGTCCATCCGTATCCCCTTAACCTGGATACCGTTTTCCAACGGTATGATGGACGCTGTCCGTCACCTGGATGCCGGCGGGAGTTTATCCTGAGCCCCCGTCGAAGGACCGGCATGACGAACTTTCGCGTCGCCTGAAGGCGAGGGACTTCAACCATCTCCGAGAGAGACATTCAACAGGGCCGGGTTTCTTCTACGTTCACGAGGCGCCATGGAGATAACAAATATTTCCACGCTCCGGCAAGGCCGCTAATTTTTTCCCCTACGTCATCACTCCATTACTCCATCACCCCATTCTTCCTACCTCGGCGTTTGCAACCACCTTTCCGGCTCAAGCCCCGGACGGTCTTTATACTTCTCGGCAATCGCGCGCACCTTGGGATGATCGGCCGTGGTGATCCGGCCATCTTTGTATACGTAATTTTCGCCGATCTTGAGATCACCGCCGCGCAGTTCCGCGGAGACATGCAGCAAATACGGGAAAGTTTTGCTGCGCCGGCTGTTGCCCATGTGAAAGTGAAAGCTGCTCCAGTGGTGATGCTCGATGAAGTGACGGTACGGCGCGTTGGGACACTGGTGCGGTTCTAGGATCGCCGACGGATGCACGCCACCGTGAAATCCGCGAACCTCGTAAGCGGCTTCGCCGAGATATCTGGAAATAAACTGGTAGAAGCGCGTCAACGTCTCGGCTTCGGCCCCGCCTTCGAATTTCTTGATGTAGCCTTTTTCGATGAAGACCTTCACCGGCTGCTTGAACGGACAGGGCACGCCGATATGCCGCGCCCAGATCACTCCGACTTCATTGATGATGCCGACGCCTTCGGCATCGCGAGCGCGTATGGACGACCAGACGCCCTCGGGAAACGGACAATAAACGCCGATCTCGCGGTAATGCGCGTAGTCGTCCATGTCCTCAGGCTTCACTACGTAACCTTCGATGTGCGAACCGTTGGGGTGGGTCATCACCCACTTGGCGCCGGGCTTGGCGAGCGCGTTGGCTTGAATGCGTATCTCCGAAACCAGCTCGTACGGTGTCAGGCCCCAGTTGCTCGAAAGCAGCGACGCTGTCGTCGCCATGTTGCGGGCGAAGGGCGTCTTGCGCTCTTCGAGTATGTCGGGAATCTCGCGCAACTCCTCTTCGTAGGTGAGGTCGACGGCGTTGCTGATCACCACGTCGACGGCGCGCATGGCGTTGGCGACGACGGGCGGCACCCGCCAAGCCTTGCTTGGGTCGGCGCCTTCGCCCCAGAGGATCGCCGGTCGCGAAGGAATATCGCACCAAACCACCGTGGCGTCGGCGCCCCGCTGGACTACTGCCGCTTGAATCCAAGCGATGGTCTCTTGATCGACGATATTGACGCCGCCGTAGAGGCCATCGTTGGCGGCGATGATCAGGACGTTCATGCCCGGCTTGACCTTGGCGCAGTTGTCGACCATGTCGGCCACGGCAATCGCCGCTTGTTTGGGGATTAGTGGCATAGAACTCACGTTTGCCTCCTCGCCATCAAATCAAGGATCCGAGAATCGACGATCGAGAATGGAGGATCGACGCCCTCTCCGAAATCCTCGCCAGCACTCAGCACTCGTCACTCAGCACTCTTATGACGCCGCTTTAACCTTATTTCGTTCGGCCTCGACCAACGGCCGATACTTCGCGCACAGCGCTTTCCATCCCTCGGCTTTTTTCTTTGCCCGTTCTATCGTGGTATCGGAAAAATTGATGATCGGCGTGCGCGCTGGCCCCGGGTTAACATATTCGGCGAATTCAATGGGAAGCTTTGCAGTAGCGCCTTCGTTGCCTCCAGGCCGTTCGCCTCCAGCCGCGTTCATGATTTCGGCGATGACTTGCACCGCTTCTTGATCTTTTCCCTCGCGACAGAGGTTTCTCAAATGCAACACCGGCCATGGGCCCATCCACGCATCGATCGACCAGCAGCCGGCCGAACCCATCCTATAGAACGGAAAGTATTGTGCCTGGTTCGTCATAACGCTGATCTTGCCGTGGATAATTTCCATCAAACGGACAAATTCCCGCGTATCGCGATGGCTGTCCTTCATGCCGATTATGTTTGGACACTTGACCAGCCGTGGAAATACCGAGACCGGAATTTTCACTTTGTGGTTGACCGGATTGTGATAGATCAGAAAGCCGAGCTTGGGAAACATCTCCGCGATCTGAGTGTAAAAGTCAGTCATGTATTCGGGCGACTGCGCGTCGTAATAGGGCACGCCGAGCAGCGTTCCATCGCCGCCGATGTCTTGGACGAACTTCAGCCGCTCGACAACTTCACGCGCATTCGGGCTGGTTGCGCCGATGAATAAGGGCACGCGCTTCTTCACCGCGTCGACTGTTGCCGCAGCCAATGTCTTGTACTCATCCCAATGCAGGTTGTAGCACTCGCCGAAACTTCCGGTGGTGGTAATCACATCGATCCCATCGTTGATCATCCGGTCCACGCCGGCCTTGAGATTATCGACGTCGATGGTGTTCTTCGAATTTAGATCGCCCGCATCTGCGGTCGAAAACGACGGCATCATCGCCATCACGCCTTGAACATCTTTCGCAGTAACCATAACGAACCTCCTTTGGTTCTGATTTTCTCAGAGAGACATATCCGGAAACCGTTCTCCTTGCAAAGTGTCGGAAGGCTAGTGACTCAGCTAGCTCAAGATCTCTCACTTCGTTCGAGATGACAGATCAATTAGTTTGTTGTCATTCCGAGCGGAAGCGAGGAATCTTTCTCGACCTGAAGATTCGCAGCGCACTCTAACTGAACCACTACGCCGGAAGCCGCAGTTTGCACACGCCTTTGAGGTTTTGGTACAAACTCTCATAGTGAACGGCTTGAACTTAAAGGAGACGAATCATGTCCACCCCAGCTGTAAATGAAGCGAAAGACCGCGAACAGCTCCACAAAAAATTTGCCGCAATGGGTCTACGCGGCTACTGGCAGCTCGAACGCGACGATCACCGCATGGAGCCCAAAATCTGGCGTTGGAAAGAACTCTATCCGGTCTTGATGGAAACCACCGACGTGATTAGCATCGGCCCCGACTCATTCCGGCGCAATGTCGGTCTAGAGACAGGGAGCCGGACGGTTTCTTTCGGCTTCCAAATTGTTCTGCCTGGCGAAAAAGCCGCGGCGCATCGGCACACCAACAGCGCGTTGCGCTTCGTCGTCTCCGGCGGCGGCGCTTACACGACCTCGGATGGCGAGCCCATGTACATGCAGCCGGGAGATCTGCTCATTCAGCCGAATTTTGCCTGGCACGATCACGCGAACAATTCCAAAGAGCCGATCATCTGGATCGACGCCCTCGATAGCAGCCTGGTGAATTACCTGACCGCATCGTTTCGCGACGAATGGGATGAAGGACTACAACAACCCTTAATAAAACCGGACGGCACGTCGCGGCGACTCTACGGCTCGATCCGTCAACCGAATATCGAGCTCGGTTCCGGCGTACCCTATCATTATAAATGGGCAGAGACTCTCGAAGCGCTCCAAACCGCCGCCAGAGAAGGCACCAACGATCCCTACGATGGAGTGTTATTGGAATATAAGAATCCGATCAACGGCGGCTCGACTTTCCGGACGATGACCTGTTACATCCAGATGCTAACGCCCGGTCAAACAACCAAGTTTCATCGCCACACCGGCGTCACCCACTACCATGTCATCAAAGGCAACGGCACGTTCGTCGTCGACCAGAAGGACACGAAAGAGATCCACTGGACCGAACACGACAGCTTCACCCTGCCGCCCTGGCGCTGGCACGCCCATGGAAACAATTTGCAAACCGAACCGGCCATTCTGTTTTCAGTCACCGATCGGCCGCTCCTGAAGATGACGGGATTGGATCGGGAGGAGAATGGGTAACTACTGGGCGGAAATTAGATCTGTGTTTGCGGGTGCATTACATTCGCCAAGCATTTCTCCTCTTGCCGGAATGATTGGAACAATTTGAACGCGTTGAACGTTTTGAACGGGTTACTTTATATTGTTACATCGTCAACCTTCTGTACAGCTGTGGCAATCGGTGCGGCAACAGACTCACGTCGGCGAGCACTTCGTAACTGAAGTCATCCATCATGGTACGCAGATAATCATTCCCCTCCTTGTCGACCGTCAGACAAAAGGGATGGATCCCCTCGCGCCGTGCTTCAACGAACGCCATGCGCGTGTCCTCCACGGCGTACGCTTTTTCCGCGCTCTCTTCCGAATACCCGCGGTCCTGCGGCCGCCCATCGCTGATCAGGAAAAGAAACTTCGAGCGCGTCTGTTGCTGCCGTAATTTCGCGGTTGAATGACGGATTGCCGCGCCCATTCGCGTCGCGTGCAGCGGGCCGACCCGGCTAAAACGTTTCGCAATGTCCGGATTAAACTCTTCTTCGATATCCTTGATCACGTAAAATTCCACGTTTTCACGTCCATGACCGGAAAAGCCGTAAACGCCGTAGCGGTCGCCGATCGCCTCGAGTGCATCCATCATCAGCACGATAGCCTCTTTTTCAACATCGATGATGCGCCGCTGCTGCCGCACGTCCTGCTCCGGAAGCACAGCCCCGCTTGATTTGCCAATGGCCTCGCCTGTAGAGCCGCTCATATCGAGCAGAAATGCCACCGCCACGTCGCGCTCGAGCTTTCGCTGACGCCAAAAGATTTTCTCTGCCGCGGTTACGCCGACGCGCAAATCGGTCAGCGCCTCGATGGCGCCGTCTAAGTCGTGCTCCGCGCCATCCGGCAGTCGCTTTTCTTTGTGGTATAATTCGGGCGCGACTAGTTCAAATTCACCGCGGATTCGTTTTACTAGGGGTATGTAATTCAACAAAGTCTCCCGATAAAAATTCAGGTCGCCCACCGGCATGATTTTTTCGTACACCCGGCACCAGCGGCTCCGGTATCGGTTCACGAAAACATCCCACTCGTCATAAACGAACGTGCCAGGTTGCAAGGCCGTCAGCGGACCCGTATCGTCGTCGGCCTGCGCCGACGGACGCCGGTGAACGCTCTGCATCCGCGGATCACGACGCTCGAGTTCGCGCATTAAATTCTGCACCATCTGCTCGGATTGCGGATCCTGCTGTTCGCCCTCTTCTTCCGAATCACGCAGTGTTGGCACTCTTTGGCTGCGTAGCAGATCCGCGAGTTCTTCGGGAGTCAAAGACTTGCGCTGCTCGCGCGCGTTGATCTGTGATTGGGTTAACAACTGTGCCAGCTCCGGCCTGAACTCGCCGCGATAGTCCACCCCTTGAGGCGAAAGGTACTCCATTTGCCGCCCGGTGAGTCGCGGCAGCGCGTCAACCGCGGCGTCCGCGTCGTTATCGCTCCAACGGTTTGAACCGTTTGACCGTTTTGACCGGCTTGAACTCTCCCTGTCGGTTTCGAAAAGTGCGAACTGGTTCTCATCGAGATAGTCATTCTTGATCTTTGCCAGCCGAGCGTAAATCCGCAGCGTCGCCTCGGCGGCGTCTTCCACGGTCGCGCCATAATCACTGATCAGCCGAACCATCCTAAGAATCTCTCGAGCCACTTTTCGCTGTTTCACGGGGACTTTCACCCCGCTTTTTTGGCCCAAACTTATGCGAATCATGAACTCGAGCAGCGCCTCACGCGCAGGCAGGAAAACCAATTCTTGGCGAAGTCTCAAAGCGTGGTCGCGCATTTTATGATAGGCCTTCGCAATGCCGCGGTACTCGCTCATGATACGCGCTTCCACGCGGCTGCTTTCGATGATCGAAAACACATCCAGCGCCAAATGTTTGTTGGGGAAAAGCTGAAAAAACCGCGTCAGCTCCGTCACGCTCGGACGATCGTAGTGACCTTCGTGACCATGATCGTGCTCGTGATACTCCGGCGGCGCAGTCAGCTTTGGCCGCAGATCATCGAACCTCGCCGATGGCCGGTCGAACTGAAACTCAAAGCTGCCGAACTCCAGATGCCCCGCCTGCTGCGTGAGCATCACTTTCAAAAAGTTGAAGTTGTCGGATGGAGCCTCGAACCGTCTTACAAACGCAGGCAGAAAAATCGACGCGCCGTCGCTAGTCGCCACATCATTCTTCGACCAACCGATATTCTTGTCGATCAGCGGCTTGAGGTCGTGGAGATCGACACTCCGCCCGGTCAGCGCTTGGCAATAAAGCCGCAGCATCTGGCGTATTGGCGCTAGTTCAACGGCGGGTGAATCAGCGGGAGGCATAAAAAAAGGAATCCCAGAGAACACAAAGATCACGCGTTATTTTTGCGTCGACATTATCCTGATCCGTGTCAGTTGTACTACTATGCTTGAAAGTTTTCGCGGCTTGCGCAAATTTTTCTGGCGAAACACCCTGGATTCCCCTGCCTTACATCCGGCTACGAACGGAACGGTGCGCGGAGCGCACCCTACGAATACCTTCGTGTCCTTCGTGCGCTTCGTGGTGAACGATTGCTCTCTTTCGGTTGCGGCTTTGCGCTAGGCGCTTTGTGGTTACCGCTCTCTGAATTATCACGGGAAGATTGCCGCGACGACTTCGTCCAGGCTGCCCTGCACTTGCGGGTCGTCGGTAACTCCCCAGGTGACTGCGACGTGACATGCGCGGCGCGGGGCAATGCCTTCTTTGATCAACCGTCCCGCGTAGATCAGCACGCGCGTGCTGGCGCCTTCTTTGAGCCCGTGCTCCCGCAGATTACGCACCTTATGGCCGATCTTAGCGAGCTGCCGAGCGACCTCTTCTTCGACCCCGGATTCATGGGCGATAATCTTAGCTTCGCGTTCCGGATCCGGAAATTGGAATTCCAGCGCGATGAAGCGCTGGCGCGTGCTATGCTTGAGATCCTTGAGGACGTTCTGATAACCGGGATTATAAGACACCACAAGCAGAAAAGTGTCTGCGGCCTCGACGACTTCGCCGAGCTTGTCGATCGTAAGCAAACGCCGGTGATCGGTTAGCGGGTGGATGATGACGGTGGTATCTTTGCGCGCTTCAACGATTTCATCGAGATAACAAATGCCGCCGGCTTTGACCGCCCGCGTAAGTGGACCGTCGATCCAGTGCGTGCCGTTGGCGTCGAGCAGGTAGCGTCCGACTAAATCGCTCGCTGTGAGATCTTCATGACAAGCCACGGTCACTAGCGGCACCGCGCCATTGAGCTGCGCCTCGCGTGAATCCCGCTTGGCCTGATCCTTGACCACTGTCAGGGGCTGGCCAAGTTTCCACGCCATGTACTCGACGAACCGAGTTTTACCGGTGCCCGTGGGGCCTTTTAATAATACCGGTATCCGTTGACGGTAGGCGGCTTCGAATATTTCCACCTCGTCGGTTGTTGCAACGTAAAACGGTTCCCTTTCAACGACGAACTCTTCGATTTTATACTGTCTGATCAGGTCACTCATTGTGTTTGCGACGATAGCTCAACCCTTCTGCTTTGTTTGCGAAATTTTCGAAAACCGTAACTGATGGTCCAGCCGCTGTCAAATCTGTGGTCTGGTATCTCGCCTGGCCGCGGCTAATCGCTTGCCCGATTCGAATAACCAAGTCGGATCGACTGGATCGTTATCCGTTAGTTTAAACGATTGCCTATATGATAATCGGGCGCGATGACGTACGTAACGCCTTTTTTTACCACAACAATCGGGACGTCTTGACTCTATTACCCCCAATCATTTACCTTTGCGGCGGCGCTCATGCGGTGAAATACCTCGCATGGGCGCCATGCCGGATGGTTTTTGTTCGTCTAAAGATCCATAACAGGAGGCAGAAATGAAAAAGACGTGGATGTTTAAAGTACTTGGTGGTGTAGCATCGGTGCTCTTTTCGGTTGGACCTCTTTGGGGCCAAGCCAACTTTTATGAAGGGAAAACCCTTACTATCATGATCGGGGCGAAAAGCGGCAGCCTCGAGATTGCCGCGCAAGTGGTCGCGCACCACCTCGGAAAATATCTTCCAGGCAAACCGGCCGTCATCGTGCAGCATGTGCCCGGCGCCGCGCATCTGCTAGCCACCAATAATGTTTTCAACATCTCCAAGCCGGATGGCTTGACGATCCTCGCGGCAAATCCCAATGTCGCCATCGCGCAGCTCTCGAAAGTCGAACAGGTGCGCTTCGACGTGCGTAAGTTTCAGTGGCTCGGCTCTTCGGGTGCCGATGGCGTGATGTTCTCCATCCGCCCGGATCTGCCTTACAAGAGTTTCGATGAACTCAAGAAAGCTGACAAAGAGCTGGTCGCCGGCACGACCGGGCCGGGCTCCAACGCGCACGATTTTCCACTGCTGCTCAAGGAATTCGCCGGACTTAAGTTGAAACTCGTGTCTGGATACCCCGCCAACAGCGACGTTCTGTTGGCCATCGAGCGCAAGGAAGTGGACGCCTGGTCAGCGCTCGGAACGACGATCAAGCTCGCCGCCGACCGCGGCGCGGTCCGTCCGCTCGTCCGCGGGCGAATCGCAGTGCCAGGTTTTGAAAACCTGCCGGTTGATGAAGAGTTGGCGACCAACCCGCTCGGTAAGTCGCTGATGTCGATCAAGGCGCTGCCGCTCGCGATCGGCCGCGCTTTCGCTGCCGCACCAGGCACGCCGGCGGATCGAGTGGCGGTGCTGCGCGATGCTCTTGCCAAGGCGATCAAGGATCCGGAACTCATTGCGGAGGCAAAGAAGGCCAAGATCGACATGCAGTATATTTCCCACGAGCAGGTGCAAAAAGATTTCAATGCGCTGCTCAATCAGACGCCGGAGACATTGAAGGAAATGGGCAAGTACATCAAGGCGGAAAGCTGATTGCTCGTAGATTAAGCTGATCTCCCCCACCTCTTTCCTCCCCCACGCGCGGGGGAGAATGAAGGAGGGGGCGGATTCTATTTTTTAATGAATCGTTGCACCGGCATGTTCCCCTGCTCAAAGCGCGGGTCATAAGCCATGCCTTCGCGGATCCGGGTTAAGTAATTGTCGCGATTCACGCCGAAAAGCTCCCATCGATATAAATGATTGAGCAGAAAAGTGTGGACGCCCATTTGATACAGCTTCCCCACCGCTCCGGAAGTCATAGCGTCACGCTCTTCTTTGCTGAGACTGAATTCGTTAAGCACCGCTTCCGGTTCTTCTTGCATGCGCTTGCGGAAAGCGGCGTCGTTGTCCGTTAGATAAAGAATCTTGTTAACCTGATAGACGCTCATAGTCTCCAGACCCTCACCCCTGCCCTCTCCCGCAAGCGGGCGAGGGAGCAGAGAGATCTTCGCGAAATCTTCTCGACCCAACGCGATTAGTTTCAACCATTCGAAAGAGAAACATCAATCGAATTTCCACACCGCATAGCCGTTGCCTTCGTCTGCTTCTAAGAAAAGCGGTTTGGTGTTGCCGAGCGCCCCGGCGACGGTGATCCAGTTGAGCAGCTCGCCGCTATTGTTGCCGGCGGCGTTGATGCGCTCTTCCGTGGCGCGCCGCGCCAATGTCGGATACTGACCGCGGGCCAGCAGCTTCGAGATCGTTTCCGCCCACTCGTTATCGACCCAGCCTCGTAGCGGTCCGCCGACGTCCATGGCGAAACAGCCGCTCGCGATCAATGCGATACGCTCGTTACCTTCCCACGATTCAATAAACTTGCGCAGCATGCGGCCCAAGGCCAAACAACGGGTTGCGAGCGGCAGCGGCGACGCGAAGCCGTTGGTGTAAATCGGCACGACCGGCAGCGCCATCCCCGGATTGAGAAAGTGCAAGGGCACCACCAGCGAATGATCGAGACGCAATTCATGCGCTGCGGCCAGGTCGAATTTTTCGTTCACGCCGTACTTGAACAGCGCTTTCGCCAGCGGCACATGGCCGCGCACCGTGTAACGCGGCATCGGACACCATGTCTCCTGCGGGCCTTGAGCTTCCTCCGCCATGCCGATGCAGAAGGACGGCAGATTGTCGTAGAAGAAGTTGACAAAATGATCGCTGTCCACTTCGATGATCAGATCGGGTGCGGCCTTCTCGACTTGCTCGCGCACCTGCTTCATCAGCGCCTCACCCTTGGTTTTTCCCGGCGATTGCTGCATCTCGAAAACCAGCCGTGGCGGATGCGGCACGCCGGCGGCCAAAACCAATTTCGCCATAGAATTTCCTCTCTCCCTCTGAGGCCGTGTCGTAATTGCGGAAACTTTTTCTGTCATTTCGAGCGCAGCGAGAAATCTTTCTTAGATCCCTCGCGTTCGCTCGGGATGACAACCCTGTCTGCGAGATTACGTTACAGATCGTTGCAAAAAAATTTTAAATCCTCTTAACATCGGGGCTGCAACCGAGTCAACGCAAGATACTGAAAAAAATTAGCGTCCCTTGACTTGGCAATTTGTCATCCAATATATTCGCGCGAATCTTATCTGTATATGCCGTCACCGATTTCCATGACGCGTCATCGCACCGCAGCGGAACTGAAGTAGCGAACCCCATGTTCGACGCATTCATCGATGGTCTCTTTCTTGTTTTGCAGTGGAAAGCCTTCAGCCTGATGCTCGTCGGGATGGGCCTCGGCTTCTGCGTCGGCTTGCTGCCGGGCATCGGCGGCGCGGCGACTCTCGCTTTGATGATCCCATTCATCTTCAAGATGAGCCCCGCCGAGGCGTTCGCGTTTTTGCTGGGTATGCATTCGGTGGCCGCCACCACCGGCGACATCACCTCGGTCCTTTTCGGCGTTCCTGGAGAAGCGATTTCGGCCGCCACCGTAGTCGATGGCTACCCAATGGCCAAGAAGGGAGAAGCTGGCCGCGCGCTCGGCGCCGCGTTGATGAGCTCGTTGCTCGGCGCGCTGATCGGCGCGGTGGCTTTGGCCCTCGCGATCCCCGTCGTGCGACCGCTGGTTCTTACTTTCGGCTCGCCGGAACTGTTCATGTTATCGGTGATCGGCATTTCCTGTATCACTTCTCTCAGCGGCGCGGGCGCGCGCGGACAAATCAAAGGCTTCGCGATGGGCCTCCTGGGTCTGCTCGTCTCGACCATCGGTCAGGAGCGCCAGTCCGGCTCCCTGCGTTTCGACATGGGCATAATGTATCTTTGGGAAGGTCTCGACTTCGTCCCGGTCCTGGTCGGAATCTTCGCGATTCCCGAAATCATCGATCTGGCCGTGCGCGGTACCTCCATTGCGGGGGAAGGACCCGCGGAAAACTTACGCAGCGGCGTTATGGAAGGGATCAAAGATACTTTTCGTCATTTTTGGCTGGTCTTTCGCTGCTCGGTGATCGGCGTTTTTGTCGGCATCATGCCGGGGGCGGGCGGCGGCGTCGCGCAATGGATGGCCTATGCTCACTCGGTGCAAAGCGCCAGGGATTCCAAGGACCGGGAACGATTCGGCAAGGGAGATGTGCGCGGCGTTTTGGGACCGGGGGCAGCGAACAATTCCAAAGAAGGAGGCGAGTTGATTCCCACCGTCGCGTTCGGTGTTCCCGGTAGCGGTGCGATGGCGATCCTGCTCAGTGGTTTTCTAATCATGGGCCTCGTGCCCGGGCCCGACATGTTGACCAAGCATCTCTCGATCACTTTCTCCATGGTGTGGACACTGGCGATCGCCAACATCATAACCGTGCTCTTATGCCTCACCGTGCTCGACCAGCTTGCCAAGATAACGAACGTCCGGGGCGGCTGGATCATCCCTTTTGTGCTGCTGCTGGTGTTCGTCGGCAGTTACACCGCGAACGGACAGATCGCCGATCTGATCGTGACCCTGATCTTTGGCATGATCAGCTATTTCATGGTGCTTTTTGGTTGGCCGCGTCCGCCTTTCGTGTTGGGCTTCGTTTTGGGAAAAGTCATCGAGACCTACCTGTTCATTTCAATGTCCCGCTACGGCTTCACTTGGTTAAAGCATCCGATCGTTGTTTTGCTCATCATCCTGATGCTCGTCGTCATTGCCTATCCCTACATTCAACAGCGTCGCGATCGCGCCGCAGGCCCGACTAATGCGTAACGGTCGCGTGCTGTTTTGCATTTTCTTGATCGCCGTCGCCGTATACGCGATCCATTCGGCGCTCGGCTGGTCCTTTAAGACACGGCTATTTCCGCTCTCGGTAAGCATTCCACTTTTGGTCCTCGCGACGATGCAGCTCTTGCAGCTGATTTTCGGCAAAGGAGAAACGGACGAAGGTGCTGGTCTCGACTTGGATTTTTCGAGCGACGTGCCTGCCGAGGTGGCGCGACGTCGTGTGATCAATACCTTCTCGTGGATTATCGCCTTTATTGTCTCCGTCTATCTCATCGGTTTTCCATTGACCGTTCCGTTATTCATTTTCTTTTATCTAAAGTTTCAAAGTGAAGTGAGTTGGCTGTATACGATCGCGGCCACTGCGATCACGTGGGGCTTTTTTTATACTCTGTTTCAATGGCTGGTGCACATCCAGTTCGAGTCTGGCGCGATTCAGACTTGGCTCGGCTGGTGATCGGCGTCATTCAGGCGCATTCGAAGTTGAATGTCCGATTTTGTCTCGTATCTCCCGAATTTCACTGTACCCCAACAGTCGCAACCCGAAACGATACGCAAGCTATCATCGTATTTTGGCTGTCGCGCAGTCGCCGAGGGCGTTGAGAATATGCTATCAGTCAAGCTACCCTGAAACGTCGAGATCTTTCAGGAGGAATCCAATGAGGTTTGGCACATTCAGTTATAATCAATCGCGACCCTGGGTGCCAGAGAAACAAGCTTTCGCGGAACTGCTCGAGCAGATCTTGCTCACGGAGCGTTTGAGCTTCGACGACGCTTGGTTTGCTGAGCATCATCACTCCGATTACGGGATGTTGGCGTCGCCCAACTTGATCATCGCCTCGCTTGCCCACCGCACCAAAAGGCTTCGCATGGGAAACTTAGTCAACGTTTTGCCGCTCTCGGATCCAATGCGGCTCGCCGAGGAGTGCGGCATACTCGACATTCTCACCGGCGGGCGGCTCAACGTTGGGCTGGGCCGCGGCGTGCCCAAAGACGACATGAAGCACAGGCTCGACCGGGAAACGGCTCAGGCGCGTTTCGAAGAAGGCATCGAGATCCTCATGCGCGCATGGACTGGAGAGACTTTCAGCTACTCCGGCAAGGCATGGGGCTATGAAGAGATCTCATGCCGACCCCAACCGCTGCAGAAACCCCACCCGCCGATCTATTACGGTGCCACTTCGCCGGACAGCCCGGCGATGGTAGCGCGCCGCGGTTGGAATCTTGCGCTCTCGCGCCAGCCGCTGGCTAACTGCGCGCGGGCGATAAAATCTTATCGTGAGGAACGAGCCAAGCATGAGAATTTGACCGGTACCGGCGATGCGATCATGGTGCGCGATATCTATGTCGCCGATAGCGATGAGCAAGCCTGGCAGGAGGCCGGCCCGCAGCTTTCGCGTTTCTGGCAGCTCGCGACCGATAACTTCTGGCGCGGCGATTCCGTGTCGCTCGACGATCTGCCGAAGTTCACGGAACGTTTCGCTTATTTTCCCGGCGGCCTGAATGTCAAGCGGCTCGATGAATGGGGCACTTCGTTGATCGGCAGTCCGGAGACCGTCACCAAGAAAGCGCGTCAGATGATCGAGACCGCCCGCCCGGATTGCCTGGTGGGCATGTTCAGCTTCGGCGGCTTGAATCATGAACAAGTCATGCGCTCCATCGAGTTATTCGCCACTAAAGTCATGCCGGCGTTGGGAGTGTGAGTCGGCGGCGTACGTGACAAACTTCTGTTGGCGCTTGAAATCTCAGAAAGCTTTGTCATGAAAACCACGATCGGCTTGAGGACCGCGCTGGGTTTTGTGCTCGTAACACCGTACTTTTGCACGGCACATTCCAGAGCACCGGACGATCTTAAATCGATCAGTCAATCACCAACGCGTTCAACAGTCGGACGTTAATCTGCGACGGCATCCCCAATCCAGGAAATGCGGGCCTTATACGCATCAAAAATAATAGAGGCGCTGAACAGAGCCAGCGGCTTTCTTTCGGAAAGGCGCGTTTTTCTCTATTCGCTTGCCTTGATGATTATTACCTGCACGTTGCTTGTTAAAGTGTATGTGCAGGCGGCACGGATGGGTGAAAAGCCCGGAGCTGATTTCGTCCAGTTTTACACCGCCGCAGTCTTGACGAGAGTCAGTCCAGAAAAGGTCTATGACGCCGATGCGCAGATTGAGCTGCAGAGGCAGTTTAGTCCGGCGCAGCTTGAGGGAATTCACTGGCCGTATCTTCATGCTCCATTCTTTACGATTCTTTTGATCCCACTGAGTTTTTTTTCTTACACCGTTGCGTATTGGATATGGATCACCACAACTGTACTGCTTTATTTTCTATCGATCGGTATTTTATGGAACTGCTGTCAGCCGAAACAGCCACCCCTGGGTTTGACGCTCGCGGTCGGCGGTGCAGCGCCGGTCTTGTATTGGCTGACCACTACCGGCCACTCCACGGCGATTGCCCTCTTTTTCTGGACCGTGGGGTTTTACCTCCTAAAACGGGAACGCGTCTTATGCTCGGGATTCATATTCGCGTTTCTATCATACCGAGCGCAATATCTGATCGTCCTATTGCCCTTACTCATCTTTCGCAGGATGGGCCGCGCAACCGTGGGTATAGCCGCAGGCCTCGTTCTGCTCATTGTCATCGGCGGCGTCGTGTTCTCATTTCACTCTTACTTGAAATACATAGACGCGCTTACAAACTTTTCACACCGAATTGCGACGCAGGCACAGCCATTATCATTCTATATTACTCTCTACGGGTTCTTCAGGCCGTTGCTTCCTCAGGCATGGGCGGTAGCATGCACGGTCGCGACTGCTCTGCTCTTGGTCTACTGGCTTGTGCAAACATGGCGGGTAGCCGTCCCACTTCAATCAAATGGTTTCGATCTTCAATATGCCATGTTAGTGACAACCACACTGCTTGTCATGCACCATGGATTTGTTTACGATCTCTTGCTCCTGACAATTCCCGCCCTGCTTATGTATCCCCATAGGGCCTTGTTTCCACCGTACTACAAGATATTGCTGGCCCTGATTTACCTCACTCCATACTTCCTCTTGTTGTTTCGCAGTAAGTTGCGAATGAACCCAGTTCAACCTCTTCTTTTTTGGCTCTGCTTCGAACTATATCGTGCCAATTTGAAGCTGCGGTTTCCTCAAGTCGCAGCGTGAAGCGTCAATAACGGGGGTGTTCCCAAGCGAAGCGAACCTACGACTTTGCCGCGCTGATGGTCAAGCGATTGGCTGAGCCGTTTGACTTGACAGACCCAGCGCCGCCTACCTATAAGTGTGACTACTATCTGGTCGCCGCTTGCGGCTCGGAATCATCTTTTCACAGCTGCGGCTTCTCGAAGGATCGGAGGTCTCTATGCCTGACTATACAAAAAAATTGCTGCCTCGTTTTCGTTACGGCGTCATTCAACCGCGCGCCCATGAAGATGTTCACCGTGGCCGAACCTACCAGCTATATCGCCTCTTACCGCTCGATTTTATGGAGATCGCCACCGGGCTTGGGCTGGAAAACTACACCGAAGAGGGAGTCGAAAAAGCGATCAAAAACTATTGGACCTGTGTCGACCGGCTGGTGAAAGAAAAAGCGGATCATATCATTTTCAGCGGGGCGCCCATTTCAGCGGTGTTGACCCGGCCGCGCGTGCTCGAGTTACTACGGCAAACGAAGGAAAGAACTGGCATCGCCGCCGACGCGCCGCTGGAAGCGCTGATTGCAGCTATGAAGCATTTCGGGTACACAAAGCTGGCCGTCGGTAGTCGTTGGGCGGACCAGGTCAATAACGCCATCATCCGTTATCTCGAAGAAGGTGGCATCACAGTTGTCGGGATTACCAAGCGAAATCAATGGGCGTCGGATTCTTTCGCCATGACTCTAGAGCAAGGGTTAGAAATGGCGCTCGAAGTTGGCCGTGAAGCTGCAAACACGTGGCCGCAGGCCGAAGCCATCTCCGTGCCGGGCGGCGCCGCCATGGCTCTGCACGTCATACCGGCCTTGGAAGAAGAATTCGGCAAACCAGCGTTCACCAACATGAGCGCTGAAGTTTGGAACGACCTCATTCGGCCCGGCATTATCCCGCCGGTGCAAGGATGGGGACGGCTGCTGGCTCACGCTGACCGCTAGCCGCGTTCAGTTGGAAGACGTTGCCGGCGTCATCTCGACGCGTAGAGAGAAAATGCGCTTTTCCGCCGGGTGGAGAGCGCCGATACCGATAACTTGACGAGACAGGAGCTTTCCGGCATCGTCTCGGACTTCCATTAGAACTTGATATTCCAACGGCTCCCCGGCGCCGGGATGTTCAAGGGTGCCCTCCACCAAAAGTGGACAGGTCGTCGGTTTGGATCGCGGTTCGAAGCCAACGGAATTAGCCCGCAACATGTGCCTACAGATAGGGCAAGACGTGGCGCTTTTGAGAATCGTCGCCCGGCAATGCGGACAGCTGCGGGATTCACCCGCGGTCGATGCGCGGCCGATTTTCATCCGCCGGTCCGGTTCTTGTCATTATCGTGGGCTTGACCATTGACGAATTTCGCGACATCGGACGCGTTCCAGCCAAACTCCACGTGGCCGCGCATGCGCGACCCGGCGGCCACCGTCAGCGTACTTGCTTTGAGATCGCCGAGAAGCTGCCCGGACTCCAAGAGCTTGACTTGAGCACTGGCAACGACATTTCCGTCCAGTTCGCCGCCGATGGTAACGTTAGCCGCGCTGACCTTTGCCGTAAGGTGAGCGCCCTTTTCAATATTCAAATCTCCCTTGACTTGAATCTCGCCTTTGAACTTTCCGGCGATGCGTACATCGGCGTCGCCTTCGATTTTCCCTTCAATTGTAACTCCGGCGCCGAATATCGATTCACCGCGATTCTTCGCCGCGATCGGTGTCAAAATGGGAGTAGACTGCGCTGGCGACGCCGGGGTCGCAGGCGATTTATCTTTGCTTTCCTCCGGTGTCGTCTGATTCCACACTGCCATAAGAACCTCCTTACAATTTTAGCTCAACGGACAATTGATTTGATGGGCGAGTCGAATGAAGAAAAACCGACGAAAAAGTACGCAAAGCCAATGCCACAATTACACAATCAGTTTATTTTGCGAACATCGCGACAGTCTTGCGCAAATACTGCGCTCGTGTTCACACAAGCGACGATTTTCAGGGACTTTACGTCGCTTTGGTGAAAACCACCGACGCGTAAAATCCTCTTCCGTGCAGCACAAGACACGAATGACCATGGCGATTGTACAAATCCTGACTGCTAGACGCTATAGTTCCAGCGCAGGAAACTACAGTCAGCGCTTTGATTTTGGGACTTTCGAATCGTAGGTGTCAAACCTGTTAAGGTCCAAGGAACTACGAACAAGCTGACTTTGGGCTTCAACATATCTGCCCAGTTCAACGGCCGCGCCTAAATCGTGTCGGCCAGATAATAACCGCCGGTGCTACTCTTGGACTGCCAGCCTTCGACGGCGCTGCGAAAGCGCGTGTGCGGCGGCGTGCCGCGCCAGCGTTGATGATGCCCCTTGCTCTCCCATTCGAGCAGCACCAGCACGCTGGTCGGATCCTCCTCGCTGCAGAGAATCAGCCCGCCTTTGCAGCCGGCCAGTTTTATTTCCTGGATCGCCTGCTTGTACATTTTGACGTACTCGCTGCGCCGCTCCGGCGGAACGGTTTGGAACCGCACTTCGTAAGTCATTGCCATTTCTTCGCTCCCATTCTGACTTAGTCGTAGCGCGACCGGCCGGTTTCTCCCGACAGGATCAGAACCCGATGCCGACGCCGACCGATACGCCGCGCCTTCGGTCAAAGTCTCGGTCGAATTGTCGCCGCTCATCCTGTCGCGCGCGATCGATTTCATTTTCCATTCGTTGTCCTACCCATTCGGCGCTGGCGATGAGCTGCTGGCGGTCAAAGTCTTTGCCTGAAACGTTCGCAAGGTCTTTTTCGATGGCGCCGCGAATTTCCCGGAGCGGGTCCCAGAAGGCTTCGAAGGGCCGGGTGCGCTCGATGTACTCGAGCCACTCGTGGATGCCATTCAGGCCGCTCTCGATCTCTTTGAAGCCTCGTGAAGTGTCGCCAAGCCGGACCAACGTAAGGCCGAGGTAGAGACGGGCCAAGTTGTCGTCTTTATCGATCGAAAGAGCCCGCTCAAGAGATTGTCTGGCTTCTTTGAGTCTCCCAGTGCCGTACTGGGCGCGACCGACGTAGGTCCAGACGCCTTCGTGAAAGTGCATCGAACGATAGATGTAGTCAGGATCGTTTTGTGCGGCTTCAAAAAAATAAGGTAGCGCGCGTTCCGGTTGATTGATTAGGAGCGCCTGCCTGCCGGTCTGAACCTGCCCGGCGACCTGATATGCAGCGCATCCGGCGAGAACGCCAACCAAACAAATCGATATGAATGGACTGGCCCTATACATAGACACAAGGCTAGGTCTCAGCGAAGGCAAAGTCAATTATTATAAAATGCGGGCTCCGCGAATTTTATTGATAAGCGTCACAACTATTTTTGTCCCAACTCGGCCATCACCTCGTTAGCGAAGCGCAAATCCATGTACTCGCTGGGCTTGCGCTTTGGTTTGGTGTTCAAGGCGATCGCTTGCCACTGCGCCATCAGCTCCACCCCTTTTTCCGTGGGGACTGGCACCAGGGCCTCGCGGATCATTTGATAGGCGTCTTGGGCGGCGTCGCGCTCTAATTTCAGGCGCTTCATGGTAACTTGTAATGCGTCTTCGGGATTATCACGAGTGTAAATCACCGATCTAACGATCGCACGCACCATCCTTTTCACCATCTGCGGATTTTCTTTTATGGTCTTGCTGGTCGCGGCAAGTCCGGTAAAAGCCGTATCCTTAAAAACATCTGCCAGGCTCACCAGCCGCTTCATCCCTGACTTCATCGCCAGATAATCTGCCGGCGGCGCGAGCAAGGCCGCCGAGATGATTCCTTGTTTCATCGCGGCGATCTTGGGCTCGTTGCCCGGAAAATTGATGTATTCGACATCTTTATCCGGATTGATCTTGTTGAGATCCAATAATGCCTTCGTACCGGCTGCCGTCGAACCGCCGAAGGTCACGCCGATTTTCTTGCCTTTGAGATCCGCGATCTTCTGGATATCCGGCGTGACCACGAGAGAAAAAGTCGGACGTCCGACTTGCTGTGCCAACAACATGATGTCGTTGCCTTCCCAAACTGCGGGCATCTGCGGCCCGACGGAAAAAATGAAATGAATCTGATTGGCGAGTAGCGCTTGCACCGCCGTCGACGCGCCGCGGACGAAGATCAACTCAAGGTCCAAGCCTTCTCGCTTGTAAAATCCTCTCTCCGAGGCGACCATCATCGGGAGAATTTGTATGCTCGGCGAAGGAAACGCGCCGCGCACCGACTGGGCTGGCGCCCTGTCAACGCAGAGGAGAAGAGAGAATAGCGAGATGAGAACGGTTTGCCACATAATATTCTCCTTTTAAGCACCGCGAATACTGCTCCCATAAAACGGTCGTGGACTAAGATCAAGGGATAATTGGCACATAGAATGGCGAGCGCGGTTTGACTTGCTCCTTCGATCTAGGCTAACTGTCATCGCCAGCAAGGGAGGTGAAGCCTTCTGAAGATCACCGACGTTAAGGCGACACTGCACCGTGTTCCGGTCACCGCGCCGCTGCTCAAAGAAAAGATCGTTACGAATGTGCTGTTCGCCACCGTAGAAACGGATGCGAGCATAACCGGTTATGGCCTCACTCGCGGCTCCCAACGCTACGGCTTGCGGGAATTCATCAATCGCGAAGTGGCGCCGTTCCTGCGCGACAAAAACCCGCTCGAAACCGAGCGCATTTGGCACCAGCTCTACAAGCAGTTCAACCCGCGCGCTCAGACAGGAATGTGGAGCTCGGCGGTGAGCGCCATCGACATCGCGCTTTGGGATATCAAAGGAAACACTATCAGGAACCGGTCTGGCGATTGCTCGGCGGCGCGCAGAACCCGGTGCAAGCCTATGTCACCTTCGGCCTCAAACAATACACTAAAGAGCAACTGGTCGAAGTTGCTAAGCAACTGGTTGCGCAAGGCGAAAAACGGCTCAAGATGGTTGTCGCCGTGGATCCCGAGGATCCGAATGTTGACGCGGAGCGCGTCCGCGCGGTGCGTGAAGGCGTGGGCGATGATGTCGAGCTGATGATCGATGCCAACTATCTTTTCTCGTTCAATCGCGCGCTGGAGCTGTGCAAGCTCGTCGAACCCTATCGCATCACGTGGTTCGAAGAGCCGGTGTATCAAAACGATGCCGCGCTGCTCGCCGACTTGCGCCGACACACCTGTATTCCTATCGCCGCCGGACAAAACGAAGGCCACCGCTTTCGCCACCGCGAGCTGATCGCCAACCACGCGGTCGATATCGCCCAACCCAATGTTTGCTCGGTCGGAGGCTACACCGAGGCGGTGAAAGTGGCCGCACTGGCGCAAGCGTTCAATCTGCCGATCGCCAACGGCGGCGGCTGGCCGCACCATAACATGCACCTGCACGCCGCGATGGCCAACGGCTGGCGCGTCGAGTTCCATTTCGAGATGTGGGGCGTCGGCGATCAGATTTACCAAGAACCACCCGCGCCGGTGAATGGCTGGGTGACGGTCCCGGAAACACACGGTCTGGGGCTCGAGCCGCGCTTCGACGCGCTCAAAGAGTTTGAAGA
>DASYUV010000317.1:0-10864 GCA_036000865.1 Binatia bacterium
CGGCGCTCTGCAAAGGCGTCTCGGGCGATTTGAGCTGGCCGATGGCGGAACGATTTTCTTGGATGAGGTCGGCGAACTGCCGGCCGAAACTCAGCTCGCCCTATTGCGAGTGCTCCAGGAGCGGGAATTTGAACGCGTCGGCGGTAGCCAATCCATTTCCGTGGACGTGCGCGTGCTCGCCGCCACGAACCGCGACCTAAAGGCTGCCGTGGCTGCGGGGACGTTCCGCGAGGATCTCTTCTACAGGCTGAACGTCTTCCCAATTCAGTTACCCTCGCTGCGCGAACGAGCGGATGACATTCCTTTACTCGTCGAATACCTGATCGAGCGCTATGCGAAAAAGGCCGGGAAAAAGATCAGGAACATTCGGAAAAAGACACTGGAGCTGTTTCAAGCCTACGATTGGCCGGGCAACATTCGCGAGCTACAGAATGTCATCGAGCGGGCCGTCGTGCTGTGCGATAGCGAAACATTTTCCGTCGACGAGACCTGGTTGAAGCGGGAAGGGCGCCCGCTGTCGGGACCGGCGGTTCCGTTTGTCGCCACGCTCGTCGAGCGCGAAAAAGAGATAATCCAAACCGCATTGGCGGCGTGCCAGGGCCGGATCGCGGGACCGCTCGGTGCCGCTGCCAAGCTCGGAATTCCGCGGCAGACGCTCGAGTCCAAAATCAAGACCCTCGGAATTGACAAGCATCGGTTCAAAGCTCGCCAAGCCAAGTGGTTCCCGGCTTGAGGACGTGATTATCTTTGTTGATTTGTCTTGTCGAAGCCTGACCCTGGCGAGCGTGACCCGAGAACTCAAAGAAGCAAGACGCTACAGCATGTGATGCAGCTAGTCGCAAACGTCCTTCAAAGTTTCTCCGGTAACCAGCGAGATAGAATCCGGACTCATGGTAGACCCTTAGGGCCTTATCCAAGACTGAAGCTTCTGCGCTCGCCGTGCCATAGGGCGCCGTATTACCACATGCGCATCACCAAATAGCACATATCACGCCTGACCCCAATTATGACCCTGACCCCAATTATGACCCATTTTTTGGTACTCTCAGTGGCTCCGCTGTAAACCGTACCCCAGGTATTGTATAGAACCGGCCTTAGAAATAAAACTGTCACAGAAAAACGCCAAGGGGCGGAGAGACGCATGTCATCCAGCCGGAAGTACGCAGTCGTCGGCCTCGGAGTTGTCGCCGGGCCGCAACCGAACAGGACCCGGCGTCAGGTAGCGGCGGAAGCGGTGCGTTTAGCGATCGCCGACGCGGGTCTCAAGCGACAAGACATCGACGGTGCGATCGAGGTCGTGCGCGGCGCGGGAGCAGGGGAGCGCGCCACTTACGCGGACCCATTCCCGCGCGTGCTGGCGTTGCCGATCAATTTCTTTTTTTCGATCGAGCGCGGGGGTGCCTTGGCCGCTCTGGGGATTTCCGCGGCAATGTCGTTTCTCGATCGCGGAATAGCCAAGTACGTCGCGCTCTGCGGTGTAGTCGATGACTGGACCAAAGCACAGGAAACGAAAGCCAAAGGTCTTCGCGGCATGGTTCATATTGAAAAGGAAGGCGCCTGGGGAAGGCCTGTCGGCGATCTGCGCGCGTTTAGCCATCACTCATGGATGGCATCGCGGCACATGGCGGAATACGGGACGACGAGCACGCAACTCGGCGCAATTGCTGTGGCGGAGCGCGCCTGGGCGAATAAGAATCCCGAGGCAAAAATGTACGGTCGGCCGATGACGATCGAGCATCATCAAAACTCGCCTTTGGTGGTAGAGCCGTACCATCTTCTGGATATCTGCCTCATCTCGGACGGCGGCGTCGCGTTTATCCTCACCACAGCCGCGCGCGCGCGCGATCTTCGCAAGCCGCCCGTGTACGTGTTAGGCCAAGGGTATGGCGAAATCATTCGCGAGCTGTGGTGGGAAAAGAAAAATTACACGCATATGGCGGTGAAGACAGCAAAGGAGCAGGCATTTAAAGAGGCAGGTCTGGAGCTAAAAGACGTGAAGTGCGCGCAACTCTATGATTGCTTCACCGGCGATGTTTGTTTCAGCTCGAAGACTATGGCTGGTGTAAGAAAGGGGAAGGCGGGCCTTTCGTGGAAAGCGGCGCGATTGCTCCCGGCGGAATAATCCCGGTTAACACAGGCGGCGGGCTCTTGAGCTGCTATCACCTCGCTGACTTGACGGGCTTCGCCGAAGCGGTGCGTCAGCTTCGCGGCGAGGGCGGCGCGCGCCAGATCCCAAACTGCGATGTGGCGATGAGCACAGGCCACGGCGGAGAATTGCTTGCGCCGGGCATGTGCTCGATTCACTCGTGCACCCTACTCGGGAGGTAAGCATGGGTACCCACAACGTCCGGGTTGTTTTCGAACCATTCACAAAGCCTTTGCCGAATATAGATCTCGATAATCAGCCATTCTGGGATGGGCTGCGTGAGCATAAGTTCCTTTTGTTCAGGTGCATGACCTGCGGCGCCTATTACTGGCCGAAAGCTTATTGCCGCTTCCATGACAACGAGCCGTTCATGGGCAATTTGGAATGGGCAGAGGCGAGTGGAAAAGGGAAGGTGTTTGCGTTTAACATCCATCACTGGCCTCTGCACCCCGGCTTTAAAGAAGACGTTCCTTACGTTTACGCGCTGATCGAGTTAAACGAAGGGCCTCTCATCAGCAGTAACGTCATCGATATCGAGCCGAAGGATGTTAAGGTCGGAATGCCGGTTGAGATCGTCTACGAGGATCATCCAAGTGAGGGCTTTACGCTGCCGAAGTTTAGAGTGGCCGCAACTTAGGCAGTGCGTGTTTGCGAATTCACCAGCTATGCATGCGCGCGATGCGCGTCTTTTGTTGCGGCGTAACATCTTTAAGAAAATCAATGCCTAGTGCACGTAAGATAGCCCGCACAAGCGTATTCATTAAGGCCGATTTGCTGGACGTCATCGATGCCTTCGTGTCAGGCTTTCAAAGAAAAGGTTCTTTGGAAAAACCCGGCACGGCTTTACGGCCTTGCGTGAACGGAGAAACTAGCCGGTGGAGGGTTGTCATTTGGAGGTTATATGATGCGGAGAAACTGGAAGTCGGTCTTGTCTATAGGAATCACAAGCCTACTGACGTCCGCCGGCATGCCGCGCTTGGCGGTCGCCCAGACGCGCGTTTCCATCGGCGTGACAGAGACGATGGAAACGTACAACCCCTACGGCGATAGCGTTGCTCTTCTCTATGACTTGTACAGCGAGGTCACTGGCCCCTTCTGCTCATACAATTTCGCGACAGGCGAGTACGAGGGCCGTCTCGCGCAGCGCTGGGAGATCAAAGACCCCAACACCTGGGTTTTTTATCTGGACAAAAGATACACATTCAACGACGGCTCTCCCGTTACCTCGGCCGATGTGGTCCACTCTATGAGCCGGGTTCTCGCCCCCGACAGCAAGCATATAACCTTGGCCAGCCCGATGCTTAAAGCCGAGGCTGTGGACAAATATACGGTGAAATTGATCACCAAGAAGCCCACAGCTCCGCTTCTCGATTTTATCTGCGATCGCTTCATCATCACGAGCAAGGCTGCATACGAGAAATACGGCGCCGCGGACGCGGACAGATATCACATGCTCGGCGGCGGCCCCTATGCCCGCAAGGAAATGGTGCCCGGCCAGCGCATTGTTTTGGTCAAGAGGCCGGACCATCACGAAGCGAGGAAACATCCTCAAGCCCCCGATGAAATCGTCTTTCGGCCGATGCGCGAGCCGGAACAAAGGGTCACCGCGCTCCTCAATAACGAGATCCAGATCGCCCAGTTCATACCTCCCCATCTCCGGAGGCGCGTGGAGGCTTCCCCCAACCACAAAGTCGTCGGTGTGGACTCGCTTGAGCTCATGTTTCTCGCCATGCAGCCCAAGCCTCCCTTCGACATAAAAGAGGTGCGCCAGGCGGTCTGCTATGCCATCGATCGGGACAAGATCATCGCCACGCTCTTGGAGGGTTTCGCTGCACGTTTGGATGGTCCGATCGGTCCGGGTCAATACGGCTATGATCCGAATCTACAGCCGAGGTACGGATTTAATCCGCAAAAGGCAAAACAACTGCTTGCCCAAGCCGGTCACCCCAACGGCGTGGATGTCGAGCTGCAAACGCCGGTGGGGCGCTATACCCTTGACAAGCAGATCACCGAGGCGATGGTCCCGATGCTCAACGCTGTCGGTATTCGCACGAGGCTGGCCACCCCCGAATGGCCCACGCTTTGGGCCAACGTCCAGGCTGGCAGGGTCCCCTTTTATTACATGGGAAGAGGCCAGGTGCTCGATCCCAGTCCGCCGCTTCACCAGTATTTCAGGACTGGAGTGACGCCTCGAATCGGCTATTCCAATCCCAAGGTGGATGAGATCCTCTTTAAAGAACAGCAGGAGTTTGATCCTGTGAAGCGTAAGAAATACCTCGCTCAGGCGATGAGCTTGATCACCGAGGAAGCCCCGGCCTGCTTCATGTGGCGTCATAAGCTTCTCTGGGGCATCTCGGAGAAGGTGGACTATCAGCCGACCCCCGACGCGGGGATTTTCGGCCTCCATATCAAGATCCGCAGGTAAGAATAATTTCTCATTACCTTAACTCCAGATGTGCAGCCTGACCTTGGAAGAAAGGAGCGATAGACAATCGCGCCTTTGTCGGGTGTTTGGAAACCCGGTGGCATTCAGCATTGCTCAATTGTTGCTGGAGAACGGAGCGATCATTTTCCCTCCCCACGGCTTCAACGTTGAACGTTGCGCGAAGCGCGATTGTCCGAGCGAGATCGGGCGCGCGGCGTCGGGCGGAGTTTATCGCGGGTAAGCCATACGTTGGCTGCTCTACGTTTGGCCGCCGTTGTGCGGTACGACAGCGACCGAAACATGCGAGCGCTATATCGGCTGAAACATCCGCGCGAAATCCGGCAGATGATCAAAGCGCTTTCGAATTTCGTGGATTCGGTTTCCTCGCCGAAGTAACATTGCGGAGTTGCGCAATTGCGCGACTCCGCAACAAACCTGAACGGGTTTTTGGCGTCGGCTGAGAATCTCCGACGCGATGAAAGCTGTGGGTCCGCCGACGGTGGCGCTACATGCGATCACTGCTTCGTCGCAGTTTAAGTTTCACGTCGCTTCAGCGTACTTGAGAGGGACGAGAAAAGGGGACGCAAACCTTTCTTGACGAGATCGAGTCGATCGATGTAGCGTTGCCCGATGCCCCGACGCGCACGGATCGCGCCAGGTGAAATAGTTTATCACGCTCTCAATCGAGTAGCGGAGTGGCGTGTCCAGACTTGCCTAACTCTACTAACTCGGGGGAAAGAAAAAGGGGGACAGAAAAGGGGGACATTCTACATTTCCAGTTGTCTTCCCGGTTGTCGCCGATCATTTTTCAGCAGCTCTGTGTTTTTCCATCGTTTCTTTCTTCTCACGCAGCAGTTTCATCAATCCTTGAAACGATGATTTCGCGATAACGCGGTCAAATTGTGCACGCAAATTTTCAACGCTGCTGACGCCCCATCCACTGGAGTCGTATAGCTTCCATTTCCCATCAACGAGACGGAGTTTATAGACCACGGGAGCATTCCTTGCCGCTGGAAAGTAAAAGTAACCTTCGACTTCGGCAAATTCCTGCTCAATCTTCTCGCGTTCGAGAACCAGGGTTGTAGCAGCAAACCTGGCAGGAATGTAGTTAAGCAATTCTAAATAAGTACTGAACACTTCAATGAATTCCTTCTGTTCAGCGGTCGTTAGAGGAGTCCAGTGCTTTGCGAGCACGCGTTTTGCCATCTCATCGACGTCTATCAGGGGCATCCGTATATCGCGTAGTCGGTCATTAATCTCTATTTCCTTGTCTTTAGATTGAAGCATCGGATCTTGTAGGACTTGAAGAAAACGTTCGTGCGTTGATTTTACCAGATCGAGCGGTTCGCCCGCGTTGGCCGCAGATATCGCGAACCACCAATAAACGATCATGATCACTGCGCGACCAAAGTATGCCATAGCAACTGCCTGACTTAGCAGAACCCTCTTTACTGCTCAAGACCTGAAACGTTCGCCAATTGGCTCGAATAGGATTTCTACGCAGAGCTTTAAGGATCCAATCAGAAGTTGACTAGTTGACGCAGGTTTGGAATCCACAGTTGATCGTGTCGACCGTTGACACGGATACAGATTGGAACCGGTCGCTTCCTTCGCCTCTTCTAACTACACATCTCCTGGCTTAGCCTCATCTCTTCGCATTCCGACGCGGATCGGCGCGAATCGAAACCGCCGACAATTCGGCAAATGAACGGCTCACATATCAGCCGCGGCCGTTGGTCTCATGTAAGCCTGACCTGGATCTGTTCCTTTGAAACGGATATGAACCTGGCGGTCCGATTGGCATTAAACACTTACGGCACTAACGTCAGAATCCTGCGAACCAGACCGCACAACATACGGAAAACGGCCTGAACCATTTCAATATCGAGTGATAGAAGATCATGAAATTCCTGGCCGTTCAGCTTGAGGGCGCGGACCTGATCGACCGCTTTTGCGGTTGTGGCACGAGGGTGGAAATCAGGCACACCCGGCAGGGTCAAGTCTTTACCTTTGCTGTTTCAACCTAATAACGATTCGGCCGGTATGGATAAGTGTTTTTGTAAAGACCGCATCATTTCCACAGTGAGATTTCTCTTCTTGTTCAGTACTTCCGAGGCGCGGTTTCGCCCACCGAGGATTCTCGCGAGGTCGGACGCTTTAAGCCCGAGCTGATCTATTCGAAACTTGATAGCTTCCGAGAGGGCAATAGGGTCACGTTCTTTACTTTTGCTGTTTTTACCGAGGCGGTCAGCCTTATGCCAACCGACCGTCTTTCGAGTACGTTAAAACAGATATATTTAGTTTCTGGTTATCCCCACGGCTCGTCTAATTTGCTCATGAAAAGTTTATTTTCGACGCTGGCGCTATGCGCGGCGCCTCGATGTCGAGCAGCCATTGCTCGAAACTCCCACCACCCACAAGCGGCTAGCTACGTTCTTCGTTGTGGCTAACCGCGCGCATCGGTTCGCTCTCGACCAAACCATGCTCCTGATGTGATCGCCGCCGTAAGCGTGACACCGTAGACGATCAGGCCGAAGGCGAGTGCCGCGAACAGCCAGTTGAGTGAGCCGGTTAGGCGGAGCGCGATCCAGCCACCGCCGATCGCAACCAAGACGCGCAGGAATCCACTCAACAGAGGCCAGAAAAGTCGCGCGGCGCCCTGGGATGCGAAATAGAGCGCCATGCCCAGGCCGAAGAATCCATACGCCGGGCCGACAATCCGCAGATAAGCGCTGCCCGTCTCGATCACGCCCGGATCGGGACTGAAGAGCGCGAGCCATGCCTGCGGCCAGAATGCTGCGATCAGCCCGAGAGTCTCGCTGATTGCAAAGGCGATGGCGCCGCCGACCAACGCAATGCGGAGCGCTCTTGGTTTTTGGCCGGCACCGATGTTGGTGCCGACGAGCGCCACCAGCGGCGCACCCAAGCCGAAGATCACCGGTATCAGTAGGTATTCCAAGCGCACGCCGGTGCCGTAGCCGGCGACCGCGTTGGTTCCGGAGGTGCTGGCGACCAACGCTGTGGCGAGCGCGATCGTCACGTTGGTTTGCAGTGAGGTAATGGCGGCGACGGCGCCCACGGCTAAAATATCGCGAAACAGCGGCCAACGCAGAGGCGTCAGCCGGAAGCGCGCCAGGTTGCGTCCTGAAAGGATGTACCAGAGAAGAACCGCAGTTCCCGCTGCATAGAAGAGGACAAGTGCCAATCCCGCTCCCGCCACGCCAAGCTCCGGAAAAGGACCCACGCCGAAGATCAGACAAGGCGAGAGCGGCACGAGAACAACCACGCCCGCAGAGATCACCATTGCCGGCACCAGCATGTTGCCGGTGCCACGGATCACGCTCGCCATCGCGTTCATAAGCCAGAGCAAAACGTTGCCTGCGAACACGACGTTGGAGTAGCTGAGCGCCGTCTGTAGTTCGCCGTCTCTCCCACCCAGAGCGCGGTATATCGTCGGTCCGAATACGAGCATGACAATCGAAAAAAAAACGCCCAGAGCGACGTTGACGACGACTGCATGCAGGACCAGCGCGTCCGCCTCCTTGCGGCGCCCGGCCCCCAATGCCCGCGCGACTGCGGAAGAGATGCCACCGCCCATGGCGCCGGCGGAAACCATCTGCATCAACATGACCACGGGAAATACCAGCGCCATGCCGGCCAACGCATCGGTGCCGAGTTGGGAGACCCACCAGGTTTCGATCAGCCCGGTAGACGCCTGGGCTAGCATGACCAGGATGTTGGGCCAAGCAAGACGCAGCAACGTGGGAACGATCGCTCCGCGCAATAGTTCGCGCGTGCGTAAGTCGACTTCAGCCGCTCGCGGCGGCGCAACGACGGGAGCGGCGTTTACGGCCTGGTGTCTTGTTGCGGTAATCACGAGGACCTGCGCTTTCTGCCGACGCGTTTGCCGCGCACCGGAGTTGACGACTGCTGCGCAGTGAATTGTTTCTGATTGATGACTGCGTACCGGCGGCGTGTGCGCTTGCTGGCGGCAGGGCCGGCGGTAAACACAAAGTCGCGCTCGTTGAGCGCTCTTCCGCTCCGCTGATCGACCAGCACCGGATCTGCCTTCGCGCGAGTCTTTTTGTCGACGAGCAATACGCTCGCGCCCTCGGGAGCGAAGTGCCGGTTGCCCCAAGCGAACATCGCCACGATGACCGGGCGAAAATCGCGACCCGTCTCGGTGAGAATATATTCGTAGCGCGGCGGTCGTTCGCTGTAGCGGCGACGCCGTAAAAGACCGGCATCGACCAAGGCGGTCAAGCGCCGGGTCAGCATGTTGGGCGCGATGTTCAGGCTCTTCTGGAATTCGTCAAAGCGCGTGAACCCGTGCAAGGCGTCGCGAATAATCAGGATGCTCCACCACTCGCCGACGCGCTCGAGGCTGCGAGCGATGGGACAGGCCATCTTGCCAAAACTTTTACGTTGCATAGAGAAGATGTACTCCAGTCACTATCATTATGCAAGTGACATGCCCATAGAATCCACGCTCACCTTCCCGTGCAACCTCTCGAGCGGCGATCGCCGAAGCTGTTGCGATCCATTCCAGCCTTAGTAACTATTATAATGCAAGTCACTTGGCTGAATTAGAGCCGACATTTCGTCAGGTGCCGATAACCGGGCAACGCATCTCGTCACATTCGCAAGCAGCCGAGCTGCAACAGTTGGGATGATCCTTATAGTTTCAAAGATCCAGATATCGAATCGAAAGTGGCACGTCCGTTGCTCTGACCTTCTTAGCCGAGACGATGACGAAAGAGCGGAATTGAAGGAAAGGAGAAAGACAATGTCTGAGAAACTGGAAGGAAAGATAGCACTCATTACGGGCGGCTCACGCGGCATTGGTGCTGCAATCGCTAAGCGTCTGGCCGAGGACGGAGCGAACGTGGCCATCACATACACGAAAGGCGCCGACGCGGCCGCGTCGGTCGTTAAGGAGATTGAACGCGCCGGCGGAAGGGCAATCGCGATTCAGGCGGACGCCGCCGATGCTGACGCCGGCAAGGCCGCGGTGGAAAAGACCGTCGCAGCCTTCGGCCGACTTGATGTGCTTGTGAACAATGCCGGCACGGCCATTCCCAAGAGCTTCGAGGAGACCACGCTGGAGGAACTAGACCGGCTGATTGACGTCAATGTCCGCGGCACACTGGTCGCGACGCAGGCAGCACTGAAGCACATGAAGAACGGCGGTCGCATCATCATGATCGGCTCGTCCGTGGGCGAGCGTGTCATGGTGCCCGGCCTGGTGCCCTACTCGGCCACGAAGGGAGCGGTCAAGATGTTCACGCAAGGGTTGTGCAGAGAGGTGGGGAGCCGGGGCATCACGGTCAACAACATCCAGCCGGGTCCGATCGACACGGATTTAAATCCAGCCGCGAGCGACTGGGCGGTACCGCAGAAGGCCAACACAGCGCTGGACCGCTATGGGCATGTTGACGAGGTTGCCGCGCTGGTCGCGTTCGTGGCTGGGCCGGAGGCGTCATGCATCACCGGCGCGAACTTGACCGTGGACGGCGGCACCAACGCCTGACCGCAAGTTTAGTTGACGATGAAGTTCTTCCCTGCGAAGGGGAGTTATCTCAGCATGGCCATCAAATCCACTCTAAGGAGAAGTCTTATGAATACCCCCGTTGTTTTGATTACTGGCGCACTCACAGGTATCGGGCGAGCCACCGCACTGGCCTTTGCGCACGAAGGTGCGCACATCGTTGTTTCTGGGCGACGCGATGAAGAGGGCCAACAACTAGTTACCGAACTTCGCAAGCAGGGCGTTGACGCCGAATTCGTACGCTCCGACGTGCGCCACGAGGACGATGTGCGCAGCTTGGTCGACAAGACAGTCGCGCGGTTTGGTCGCCTGGATGTGGCCGTCAATAACGCCGGCACTGAAGGTAAGCCCGGCCCGGTAATAGAGCAGTCCGCCGAGAGTTACAACGCCACCTTCGACACCAACGTGCTTGGCACGCTGCTAAGCATGAAGCATGAACTGCGCGTGATGCAGGCGCAGGGGCATGGCAGCATCGTGAATTTGTCGTCAACCACGGGATCGAAAGCTGTGCCGGGCGCATCCGTGTACACGGCCAGCAAGCACGCGGTCGAAGGACTGACGAAATCGGCGGCGCTCGAAGCGGCAGCGTTCGGCGTGCGTGTCAACGCAGTCGCCCCTGGTCCGGTCGAAACCGAGATGCTGAACCGATTCACCGGCAGCGCCGAACGGAAGGCCGGTTTGATATCGGGCGTGCCACTCAAACGCTCGGGAACACCCGAGGAGATCGCCCAGACCATCGTGTTTA
>DASYUV010000318.1:0-21635 GCA_036000865.1 Binatia bacterium
TGGTATCTGGAAAAAACGCCGTCGATCTGTCCGGGTTGCAGCACCGGCTGTAACATCAGCGTCGAAACCTATCAGAATCGCATCGCGCGCTTTAAACCGAGAGTCAACGAAGCGGTCAACAGCCATTGGATTTGCGACGAAGGGCGCTATTGCTTCCATGGCTTAACCGACGGCGAGCGTTTGACGACGCCGCTGATCCGCCAAGAAGGCGGCTTGGTGGCAACGACATGGGAGCAGGCGTTGCAAGCGGTTGGCACCGGACTCAAGTCCGCCGGGCCGGTCGCTGCGATACTTTCCGGCAGAAATACCAACGAAGAAGCGTATTTATTCGCCAAGCTGGCGAAAAGGATTTCTTCGGGTTGTGATCTCGAAGTCTTCTACCAGGAACGCATGCTCACCGAAGTGCAGAAGATTTTGATGAGCCCGGACCGCTCGCCGAATTTTCGCGGCGCGCGGGAGATGGGCGTGAGCAGCAATGGCGGTTTTGATCCGCTCATGAAAAAGATTATCGCCGGTGGTTTTTCCGCGGCCTACGTGGTTGGCGACGACTTGATTACGACGTCGAGTGAACCGGATCTCGTCAGAGCTGCTTTGCAAAAGCTTTCATTCCTGGTTGTTCAGGACACGCGCTTGACCGAAACGGCCAAGTTGGCCCACGTGGTTTTGCCCGCGACGCATTTCGGCGAAAAGGAAGGGACTTACACCAATCGCAAGGGGCGCGTGCAGAAAATCAATGCGGCGCTCGTCGCGCCGGAGGGTGCCCTGCAAGACTCCGATATCTTTCTGCGTCTTTTGGACCAGATCGGAGAGACGCAGAACTACTTCACGCCGGCGGAAATCTTCGCGGCTTTGGCGCGGGAGATACCATCGTATCGCGGTATCGAATATGAATTGATCGGCGATCAGGGGATTGAGCTGGGAAGCGGTAGTGCTGGAATAACATGATCGTTGACATCGCGATTATTGCGACAAAAGCCTTTCTCGTCCTATTCATGGTTCTCAATCTGGCCGGCTTTCTCGGCTGGATCGAGCGCAAGGGCAGCGCGCTGATTCAAGATCGCATCGGCGCCAATCGCGCATCGATCCTGGGCTTTGCCGGCATGGGACTGGTGAACACACTCATCGCCGATCCGGTCAAGTTTCTCACCAAAGAAGACTTCATTCCGCCGTCCGGCGATAAGTTTCTCCATACGCTGGCGCCTTGCCTGGCGCTGTTTCCCGCGCTGGTGACCTTCGCGGTGATTCCGTTCGGCGACGTCCTGATCATTGGCGACCGGATGATCAATTTGCAGGTCGCGAACATCAATATCGGGATTCTTTACGTTTTAGCCATGGGATCATTGGGCGTTTACGGAATCGTTATCGGCGCTTGGGCGTCGAACAACAAATTTTCCCTGCTTGGCGGAGTGCGCGGATCGGCGCAGATGATTTCCTACGAGATCGCCATGGGTCTCTCAATCATCGGCGTCTTGATGGTCTACGGCACCTTGGAGCTACAGGAAATCGCGCGTAGTCAGGGTCTATTGATCCGCGAGCTGCTGCCTTCATGGCTTGTTTTCCTCCGACCCGTAATCGGCTGGCTGCCTGCCTGGGGTATTTTTCTTCAGCCCCTGGCGTTTTTGTTGTTTTTTACTGCGGCAGTCGCCGAGACCAAACGGATTCCCTTCGATCTACCCGAAGGCGAGTCGGAGCTCGTTGCCGGCTACCACGTAGAATATTCCGGCGGTAAATTTCTCATGTTCTTCGCCGGAGAGTTCGCCGAGATCGTCACGGCTGCCGGCTTGATGGCGACGCTTTTTTTTGGCGGTTGGCAAGTGCCGTATCTCATGCGCGACGGCTTTCACTTTCCCTGGGGCGGCAGCTGGCTTTTGCCGCATCTCGGCGTGGTCATTCTACAAGTGACCGCATTTACCATTAAAGTGGTATTTTTCTGCTGGCTGCAGATTCTCCTACGCTGGAGCGTGCCGCGGTTTCGCTACGATCAAGTGATGCGGCTCGGTTGGAAGATGTTATTGCCATTGGCGTTGTTGAACGTGATGATCACCGCGATCGTAATCGTCGCCGCGCAATAGGTCACAAAAGACATGAATGCTTCGACGTGGATCTTCTATATTCTATCTGCGCTGCTGATCATCACGTCGCTGATGGTGGTGTTTTTGCGCAATGTGGTTCACTGCGCGATGGCATTGGTGGCCGCGCTCTTCATTATCGCCGTCTTCTTTGTAACCCTAGACGCGCCGATGGTCGGCGTGCTCCAGGTATTGGTATACGCCGGCGCGATCATGGTGCTGTTTCTTTTCGTCATCATGCTCCTCAGTCCCACCACGCGGGAGCGGGGCGGGGGCGTTTGGTGGAATTTGGGGACAGTGCTGGCATTGCTCCTTGGCGGTCTTTTGGTGCCGTTGTTGTCCAAGAGCGAATCGGCGCGAGACCCGCTGGCGTCGACCGAAACATTCGGCAGCCCGGAAATGTTGGCCAAGAGTCTGTTCAATGACTTCGTCCTACCCTTCGAGATCGCCTCGGTCTTGCTGCTGGTGGCGATTGTCGGCGCCGTCGTGCTGGCGAAGCGGGAGCGTTAGATTGCCATGGTGCCGCTGCACTATTATCTCCTCGTCAGCGCCGTCGTCTTCGCGATCGGCGTGACCGGCGTTTTGATCCGCCGAAACCTAATCGTCGTTTTGATGTCGGTCGAGCTCATGCTCAATGCCGTCAACCTGACTTTCATCGCCTTTTCGCGTTTTTTGGGCTCTATGGAAGGGCAAGTCGCGGTTTTCTTCGTGATGGCCGTCGCGGCCGCTGAAGCGGTCATTGGACTCGCCATCATCATTTCCGGATTTCGCCACCGCCAATCACTCGATCCGCAGGAGATGCAGCTGCTCAAATGGTAACGTCCACGCCGAGCATAGTCGCCTACGATCTCTTGCGTTGGATTCCGCTGATTCCGCTGCTCGCCAGCGTGGTCAATCTTTTCTGGGGCCGCGCGCTTGGCAAAAAAACCGCCGGCGGATTGGCGTGTGCCGCGGTGGGCACGTCGTTCGCGCTGGCTGTTTATGTGTTCTGGCAATTGTCCGTCACGACCATTTTCCGCGATCTGGTCTACGCCTGGATCGAATCCGGTTCCTTTCAGGTGAATCTTTCTTTTCAAGTCGATGCGCTCACCGCCGTGATGCTTTTGGTGGTGACCGGCATCGGCTTTCTGATTCACCTCTATTCCCTCGGTTACATGGGACATGACGAAGGGATGGTGCGTTTCTTCGTTTATCTGAACTTGTTTATCTTCTTCATGTTGCTCTTGGTGATGGGCGACAATCTCCTGATCCTTTTCGTCGGTTGGGAAGGCGTTGGCCTCTGCTCTTATTTGCTCATCGGCTTTTGGTACCACGATCACAACAATACGATCGCCGGCAACAAGGCTTTCATCGTCAACCGCATCGGTGATTTCGGTTTCGTGCTGGGAATTTTTCTGCTGGTTACCGAGTTGGGCCGGCAAGGCATCTGGACCCTCGACTTCTTAGAATTGCAAAAGCATGTGCAAATGCTCAGCCCGACGACGATTGGCTGGATCACCGTCCTACTGTTCATCGGCGCCACGGGCAAGTCGGCGCAGATTCCGCTCTTTGTCTGGTTGCCCGACGCCATGGCCGGACCGACTCCCGTGAGCGCACTGATCCACGCCGCCACCATGGTCACCGCCGGCGTTTACATGACCGCAAGGCTGCACTTTTTGTTTTCGCTGGCGCCGCTGACTTTGTCTTTGATTGCCTGGATCGGCGCGGCGACGGCATTTTTCGCCGCGACCATCGCCCTGACGCAGCACGATATTAAAAAAGTATTGGCCTATTCCACCGTCAGCCAGCTTGGATACATGTTCTTGGCGGTCGGACTGGGTGCTTTCAGCGCGGCGATCTTTCATCTCTTTACCCACGCCTTTTTTAAAGCCTGTCTGTTCTTAGGCTCCGGCAGTGTAATTCACGCGCTGGACGGCGAACAGGACATGCGCAAAATGGGCGGGCTCAAAGCGCACATGCCTCGGACTTATTGGACTTACGTCGTTGCAACTTTGGCGATCGCGGGCGCGCCGCTCACCGCGGGTTTTTTCTCCAAAGATCTGATTCTGTGGCAGGCGTTCAGTCACGGCTCGTTGATACTGTGGGGCATCGGCTTCGTCACCGCCGGCATGACCGCTTTTTACATGTTTCGCCAACTCTTCCTGGTTTTTCACGGCGAGTGTCGCGCTGATGACCATGCCAAAGCCCATCTTCATGAGTCGCCGGCGGTGATGACTCTGCCGTTAGTCATTCTCGCGATCGGTTCGATTTTTGCCGGCTGGTTGGGCGCGCCGGAGTATCTCTGGGGCAGCCGCTGGGATCATTGGCTAGAACCGTTCTTCGGCGATGCAGAAGCGCACCACGGTTCTGTGACTACGGAAATCATGGTTACACTGATCACGCTCGCCATCGTCAGCGTTGGCATCTACTTGGCCTATGTGAAGTATGGACGAGCCGGCGCACACGTTGGCGTAAGTGCCGGCGCGGGCGGCATGCTCTATCGTTTGTCGCTGAATAAATACTACGTCGATGAAATTTATGACGCTATTTTCGTGCGTCCGTTTACCGCGTGCTCGCAGTTTTTCGCCCAATTTATCGATCCGCAGATCATCGACGGAACCGTCAATGGCGTCGCCGCCACGGCGCGCGGCGCGAGCTCGATCTGGGTCGGCATCCAGACCGGCAACGTGCAGCATTATTTAGCGGCGTTTTTGGTCGGCGTCCTGGCGTTGCTCGCCTACTGCCTCGGTCAAGTGTAACCATGCCTGGAGTGGCCTTCGGTAACTTGAGCCTTGTCCTCGCCATCCCCGTGATCGGCGCGGCGGCTATCCTATTGACTCCCCGCCGGCAAACAGCGGCGCTCTTTTCACTGGCGTTGCTCGCGAGCGGGCTGGCGTTCATCTGGTCGGTCATAGTCTTCAACCTGTTCGACGGCATGAGCGGTGACATGCAGCTCGTCGAGCGTGTCCCGTGGATGCCAAGCTTCGGCATCGAATACATAGTCGGCGTCGACGGTATCAGTATTTTCTTGGTCTTGCTCACGACGTTTCTCATGCCGATCGCCATCCTGGCCTCTTGGTCGGTGACCGAGAAGGTCAAAGAGTATCTGATTTTTATGCTACTGCTCGAAACCGGCATGCTTGGCGCTTTCGTCGCGCTGGATCTATTTCTCTTCTATGTCTTTTGGGAGGTCATGCTGGTGCCGATGTATTTTCTCATCGGCGTGTGGGGCGGCACGCGAAGAATCTACGCGGCGATCAAGTTCGTGATCTACACCATGGCTGGCAGCTTGCTCATGTTGGTCGCGATCATCTATTTGGCGGCGCGCCACGCCGAAGCGGAGCAGGCGCTGACTTTCGATCTGCTAAAGCTCTACGACCTGCATCTTCCTCTCGACGAACAAGCATGGCTCTTTACGGCTTTTGCCTTGTCCTTCGCGATCAAAGTACCTCTGTTTCCGTTTCACACCTGGTTGCCAGATGCCCACGTCGAGGCGCCCACCGCCGGCTCCGTGATACTTGCCGGCGTGCTGCTCAAACTGGGCACTTATGGTTTTCTCCGTTTTGCCATGCCGCTTTTTCCCGACGCGGCGCTGGCGGCGGCGCCCTACATCATAGCGCTGGCGGTGATCGGCATTATCTACGGCGCTGCGGTGGCGATGATGCAGAGCGATATTAAGAAGCTGGTCGCCTATTCTTCAGTGAGCCATTTGGGTTTCGTCATGCTGGGTTTGTTCGCCTTTAACATGCAAGGAATTCAAGGCGCCGTTTATCAAATGCTGAATCATGGGCTGTCAACCGGCGCGCTGTTTCTTCTGGTGGGCATGATTTACGAGCGGCGACACACGCGGATGATTGACGCGTTCGGCGGACTGTGGAAATCGGTGCCGGTCTTCTCCGCCCTGCTTTTGGTCATTACTTTCTCGTCCATCGGTTTGCCGGGGTTGAACGGCTTTGTCGGTGAATTTCTGATTTTGCTCGGTGCCTTCGCTGTCACGCCGCGCTGGACGGCGGCAGCCGCCACGGGCGTGATTCTCGGAGCCATTTACATGCTTTGGATGTATCGCCGGGTCATCCTCGGTCCGTTAACCAATCCTGACAACGAGAAGCTTCAAGATCTCGGTGCTCGGGAACGAATTATTCTCGCGCCGATCCTGGCGTTGGTCGTTTTCATGGGCGTCTATCCGCAGCCGTTCTTGCGACGGATGCAGCCCGCCATCGACGTCACTCTGAAACGGATTCTCGCCGTCACTCCTGTAGCCGTGAACCATCACCCGCAGGCAGAGTTGAAGAGTAAGAGCGATGGACGTTAACTTCACACCGCTCCTGCCCGCGGCTCAGCTGCTGGTGACGGCGCTGGTGGTGATGCTGCGCGATCTCTTTATTGAAGAGCACGAATCCAAGCGCATCCTGGTGTTTTTGAGTTTGGTTGGTATTGGGCTGGCCGCCGGTGAGACACTGGCTCTCTGGGGCGTACAGGAAAGCGCCTTTCACGACAGTATTGTGCTCGATAACTTCGCGCACTACTTCGCGTTGATTTTCATGTTCGCCGCCGGGCTGACGATTCTTTCATCCATTGACTATGTCCGGCAGGCGGGCATCCACGAGGGCGAATTTTATGCCCTGGTGCTTTTTGCCACGGTCGGCATGGTGCTGATGGCGGCGGCGAACGATCTGATGGTTTTTTTTCTCGGATTAGAGACGATGTCGATCGCGGTTTATGTGCTGACCGGCATGTGGCGCACGAATAGCCGTTCGAGCGAAGCGGCGATGAAATATTTTCTCATGGGCGCCTTTGCCACGGGATTTTTACTCTACGGCATTGCTTTGATTTACGGCGCCACGGGCTCGACGAACTTAGATCTTATTTCGGATTACTTGGCCGAGCAGCCAAGCGAGTGGCCGCTTTATTTGATCGGCGGGGGATTTCTATTGCTAATTGGTTTCGCGTTTAAAGTTGGCGCGGTACCGTTTCATTTCTGGGTGCCGGATGTCTACGAAGGCGCGCCGACGCCGGTCACCGGTTTCATGTCCGTCGCCGTGAAAGCCGCGGCCTTTGCCGCCTGGGCGCGCATCCTACTTCACAAGCTTTCCGCGCTGGATAGCGACTGGCTGTTTCCTTTGTGGGTCATCACGATCGGGACCATGACGTTAGGTAATTTGCTGGCCATCACTCAGTCCAGCGTCAAACGGATGCTTGCCTATTCGAGCATCGCTCACGCCGGATATCTGCTCATTCCCATCGTCGTCGGCGCAGAGTGGGGCGGCTTGCCACTGCTCTTCTACGTTCTGACCTACAGTTTTATGACGATCGGCGCTTTCGCAGTGCTCAGCTGTCTATCGGAAGCCAACAATCAGCGCGAAAACTATCGTGACTTCGCCGGGCTAGGATTCAAGCGGCCCTTTCTCGGATTGGCCATGTCACTGTTCATGTTGTCGCTTGCCGGGTTTCCGCCGCTTGGCGGCTTTGCCGGGAAGTTCTACGTCTTTCGCGCGGCCGTGCTTTCCGGTCACATCGGGCTGGCAATCATCGGCGTGCTCAACAGTTTGCTTTCGGTGATTTATTACTTGCGGGTGATCGTCGCGATGTACATGGAAGAGGGCGGCGCCGAGGGCAAAAGCTTCCGGCAGGCTTCAGCCGTTTATGTCGCCATCGCGGTGGCGGTTATCGGGACTCTCTATCTCGGCATCCTGCCAGCCTCCGCCTTGAACTGGAGTCGGATCGCGTTTGCGTCTTTAGAATAGCTACCTCGGCAAAGTCGCAACTGTCAGCGCGTCCAAGACAAACGAAGGATGCTCACCACGAAGCGCACGAAGGACACGAAGGTTTCAGATAGGAATTTAGCCTTCGTGCTCTTCGTGTCCTCCTTCGTGGTCAAGAAAAGTGTTCCGGGCATCTGGTCGAATATTGTCAATTTGGTTTGGCGAAGAAGCCGATGGCTACCGGCACTTCTGACGTGCCGGACACCCATTCTTCAAACTTTCCTGCCTTCACATAGAGCTGCGCCGAGCCGCCGCCGTCGAGGTTCAGCAAATCCGGCGTGTTCAATTGCCACTTCATGCCGGTAAACAACTCTTGCAGCTCGGTAAAGTTCAAACCGCCGAGGATCGCGTCGGTGACGCCGATGATGACCCGTCCTTCCTTGTCGATCCCAATGACACTCCGGCGCGCGTAACGCCCCAAGCCATTCATGACCTCGATTGCCGCACTTCGATTCAACAACAACGGCCCGGACTGTAGAGCTTCGCTTATTTGTGCCGGCTGAAAATTATCGCGATGGACCACGAACGGCGTTGCGTCCCGCACGCCAAATATCCCGGTGTAAAGGGCGTGCTTTGAAATGGTGGGGTTGATCTCTTTCTCCGCGGTTTTTAGATAAGCCAGCGGCCGGCCTTTTTCATCGAAGTAGTTGGCGTTGATCGCGGCAATAGCGCCAGTTTTCTCGGCGAAGGTTTTGGCGCTTGCTCCCTTGAATTGAAATTGTCCGCTGTAAAGCACGCGAGGCAAAACCCATTGGATGTCGAAACGAAGTAGCTTCAGATCGAGCGTGTGGCTAGGCTCAGTGTGTTCCAAGGCGATCTGACGAAACTCGACGCCTTTTTGAACTGTCTTCCAACTCCCCGAATCCGTTGCCGTGAGTGTCGGCGAGACTTTTAACTTCTGCTGCGCCTGAGAAGCAAACGACACGACGGAAAATAATAGAAAAAGGTAAATTAAGCTCGCCGATAGCGGGCGCGCCATTGCCATATCTGCAGCCAAGATAACAAATGGCAGTGAAAAGGAAAGCACACTTGACAATGGGTTGCTTATTCGCGCCTGTTCCTGATAACTAAACCTAATTACGAAAAAGTCAGAGGGAGGAAAGCATGAAGCAGCTGATTCGGATGATGGTTATTGCTGGAATCATCGCCGGGGTTTCAGCTTGCGGCGACAAGAAAGATTCAGCGGAGCGCGAGCAGCAGGCGCAAAAGGCGATACAGGAAGGCATGCAAAAAGAGAAAGCAATGATGGAAGGCATGCAAAAGGGCGTTGAGAATATCGAAAAGAAAATGACGGAGCAAAAGGAAGAAACGAAGAAGTAGGGCTTTCTGTCCAGGTGTTTGCGGCGCGTGACTTAAGTGTGGGATTGGTTCACTTACGAGCGCGGCTTGATCTCGAATACCACTCGATCCATAGCGCGCGGCGACGCGCGCGACGTTAGAATTTCTTTGCGCAGGTCGTCATCGGTGACCCGCGTGGCGATGCATGCGATGGTCTCGCCTTTCACCTGCATCTCTACCGCGGGATTTTTAAGCATGTTCTGGCACCAGTGCTTCCCTTGCACTCTGCTTGAAGACGCGTAGAACCGGCCCCGATAGTAAACGAAGCGGAGTTCCACCGTGCGAGGCTGGCCGGTTTTTCGCCCGATCGTGGTTAAATGCGCGACCACGCTCGATCCCTCTTTTAAATTCATGGGCGTGAATATAGGACGTGGTCTCACACGAGACAAGCGGTTTCGCTCTCCTTGACTCCGCTGGCCGCGGATGGATAAGCTTGGCGACGTTTGAGCGCGACTAGCAATGATTTAAACATTGCCGGGAGGAATAGATGGCTGCGACGCAATCGAATGGGATTACGCCAACGATGATCAAATACAGCAGCGGCATCAGCGCCGTGCGTGCTTTTCCGAAAGCCAAAGACAAACGGCCTGCGGTCATCATTCTCCACGAACGCTACGGCATTGACCAACATACGAAAGATTTGACAGTGAAGTTGGCTCAAACCGGCTTCGTTGGTCTGGCGCCGGATTTATTTCACCGTTTCAACGGTGACCGCAAGGCGGTTCTTCGCGGTGAACAGAGAGTCGATCTCACCGATGACGGCGCGCTCGAGGATCTGAATGCGGCGGTGGAATATCTAAAGAAACTTAAAAATGTCGACGCCGCGCGCATCGGCATCATCGGCGTCTGTCAGACCGGTCGCCAGCCGGTCTTGCTTGCCGCGAAGCGAAGCGACATCGCTGGCGCCGTAGTTCTTTACGGCGCGATCGGGGGCAAGGAATGGCTGAGCAACGATCTTCGCCCCACGCCCGTTGAAGAGCTGATCTCGCAGGTTACTTGTCCCGTGTTAGGCGTCTTTGGCGAAGCCGATCATATCATTTCCGTCGACGACGTTGTGCGCTTTCGTAATTGTCTCGAAAGACAGAAAAAGAACTGCCACATCCGCGTCTATCCTGACGCGCCCCACGGATGGCTCAACGACACCATGCCGGGACGCTATCGCAGAGAGACGGCGAAGAATGCTTGGAATCTAATGATGGCTTTCCTAAAAAAATGCTTCATCGGCGGTTGGAGCAAAGAGAGAATTGTCTGTAAGTACGAAAGCGATTACTCGACCAAATATGATTTCTCAAAGAATGTTCGCCTGGAATGAGGTAGCCGCGGTAAAATGAAAAGAATCATTTTTCGACTTGGGTTAGTTTGGTGCGGCGGCTTCACGCTTGCGATGTTGCTGCTCGGATTGCCGGCGCCGCTTTACGCTGAGCGCATCACCATCGCGACGCCGAGCCGTGGCCTATTCGAATTTCCCGTGGTCGTCGCCATGCGCAAGGGATTCTTTAAAAGCGAAGGCCTCGATGTCGACAAAATTCAGATGCAGCCGGCGATCGGCGTCAAAGCGTTGATCTCCGGCGACGTCGATTATTTGCTGGCGTGGGGATCGGCGCTCCGCGCCGCGGTTACGGGTGTGCCAATCAAAGCTGTGGTGGGCCTTGCCGGGCGGCCCCTTCACGTGTTGATCGCTCGGCCCGAAATCAAGACGCCCAAGGATCTCAAAGGCAAAGTGATCGGCGTAGATTCGGTTGCCGGAACAGTAGACTATTTGTCGCGAGTGGCTGTACGCCACTTCGGCTTCGAGCCTGAAAAAGATGTTAAGATCATCGTTACGGGAGAAAGCCCGACACGCCTGGCGGCGTTGCGCGCCGGCTCTATCGATGCGACACCGATCGACGTGGCCTTCGCCGTCAAAGCAGAAGACGAGGGCTTTCGCCGGCTGGTCTACTTAGGAGATCTCATCGAACTGCCGCTGTCAGGCATTGCGGTGATGGACCAGAAGCTGCAAACACAACGGGAACAGGTGAGGAAAGTCGTCCGTGCCAGCGTGCGCGGCACGCGCTTCATGAAGCAGAATCGCGCCGAGACGATAAAAATGCTTTCCGACTATCTCAAGATCACTCCAGCCCAGTCTGCCAAAGCCTACGACGCATCGATCAATTCGTTCACCGACGACGGCATGATTTCCGACAAAGGCGTCCAACTGGACGTCCAGCTCACGAAAGAGCGGCTGAAGCTCACCAAGGATATTCCTTTGAGCCAATTGGTGGATTGGAGCTTGGTGAAAGAAATCCGACAATAGGAACGACTGTCTGATTTATGAAAGTAGTAAGAGTCTCCACTAGCGCGAAGAACATAAATGTATTGCTCAAGAAGGCTCAAAAGGGTGGGCTCATCCTGCGTTCTCCTGAAGGAAACGAGTTCATCTTGGCTGAGATCCATGACTTCAACCGAGAAATCGAACTAACCCGTCGCAACAAAGCACTGATGAAATTGTTAGATGAGCGAGGCAAACAAAGGAAAACCTTCAACGCCGAAGACGCCAAGGGCCAACTCCAACTCGACTAATTTTGACCGTTGCTGCTCGTGACCACTTCAGAGATAAATGGATGTCTCCGACTCCTGGAATTTTGGCAGGAGCCGAAAGCGCATTAGTTTACCACTCATCTAGGAATGACTTTCTGTCGACAGTGACCATAACAATGAATTGTAATTTCACTGGCAACCGTGTCATCGCGCGTGTATAGTTTGGTAGTCCTAATTATTTGATATCGTGCATGGCTTTTCTGTAGCTTTGTACCGACTCCGAGAAACTGCTCAATCAATGCGAGTGACAGGCATACAAAATCATTTATCGTCGACCACTCAACTTAACTTAGTATCGCATGCCCCCCATCCTGAGATCGAGCTGCGTCCGAGTTACCGTGTTGAACTAGGTGATGCATTCGACCTCCTTCGTCAGCTTCCAAAGGCAAGCGTAGACCTCATCGTTACGAGTCCGCCTTATTGGGGCCATCGGACTTATCGTCAGAAACATAATTGGGGCGTCGTTAAGGAGTGGGAAGCGTCGGTCGAGTCCCTCACTCCACCGCCATACAACTGGTATAAGGACCATGGAGGCGTTCTTGGGCTTGAGCCCTTACCCGAATGGTTTGTGTTCCACCTAGTCGAGATTTTTGACGCTGCGCATAACTGTCTCAAGGTTGGTGGCAGCATGTGGATCAACATCGGCGATACCTATTTCGCTCGATGGTCTAGCATTCGACAAAACGGGCGACAAGGGCTCGGTAACAATCCACGTCAGCGTCGACGTACGCCCATGGGCGGCTATCGACAAGAGAAGCAGCTGCTTCTTATCCCGGCGCGGTTTGCGATCGCTATGCAAGAACGGCGATGGATACTTCGAAACGATCTAATATGGTTCAAGCCCAATATTCCACCACGACCCGAGCGTGACCGGTTGCGCCTTTCTCACGAACACTTCTTTCACTTCGTGAAACGGCCTAAAGAAGGCCGGCCGAAGTACTATTACGATATCAGCAAGGTAGAGCCGCGAGCGACGGACGTCGTAACTTACAACGTGCGCCCAGGAAATGGTGGTCACACTGCTACCTTTCCTACGGAACTGGTTCGCCCGCGTATTGAAAGCTCGTGCCCACCCGGCGGTCTAGTTGTAGACCCGTTTTGTGGGACCGGGCGTGCGCTTGTAGTCGCGCTAGAAACCGGTCGATCGGTCATTGGCTTTGATAACATGTCCGATTATGTGCAACTAGCTAAAAGGGCATGTGACTCTTTGGCTTAGCCGATGGCGAGTAATAATCGCAAGCCGCCTATAGATTCCGGTAATTTCGTGTCTGAGTGGTTTGGGCACCGCGTTTATCCGATGGTTGCAGCGACGTCACTTACTTTGAGCGACCAACAGGCCGGGCGGTGTCCGTTTTTGTCAGAGGCCACGAACAAAACTCAACCTTGTATAAAGCCAGAAAGTTCCAAGGGCATATGCACGATTAGTAGCGTCAGCAATCGGCAACGTCAGGATTGGCTCGTATGTCCGTACCGTGGCCTTGATCATCCACTTGTCGATGACGTAGCACGGCGATTGTTCGATGTTGATGTACAATTAGGGGTCACAGTAGTACCTGGCCCGGCTCTCGCAGACCCAGCACAACAGCAGGAATTCGCACGAAACGTTGCTTCGGGGCGCGCCGGTGTCGTATATCTTCAATCCAAGCTTGGCGGGGAAATCTCAATCTCTCCCACTGATCGTTCTCCCGAGCTTTCTTTCGACTTCACTCTTGTCGAAATTACTCATGACGCTGGTTCATATCGTCTGGGGCGCTACGGCATACTGGAAGTTCAAGCGATGGATTACCACGGTTCTTATCGCGCCGCAGTTAATAATCTCACCGACGCGCTTCGTTTGCACGGCTCGACTTTCCACACGGAGTTACTGAAAAATCCCCGATGGCTTGGCGAGAAGGTCGAAGGTCCGAATATCGCGAACGTCTTCAAGCGGACTTTTTACCAAATGATGTTAAAATTCCAGATCGGTGCTGACGTGGATTGTGGTGGGTGCGTACTCGCATTACCTCAGTCAGTATGGGACAGCTGGCTGGCAACGTCACCTCGGGCGTCCGGACCTTGAGGCGCGCGGCGACGGTACATTCGCGTTAGTCGTGCCTGGGAAAGAACTCGCATCGCGCATTGCTGCGTGGATTTACGTATTTGATATTGAAGCATCAGAAACGGCGACGCCTAATCCGATAGTACTTCGACGGGTGATCGCGACAGACGCCGATGCCGTTGCTCATTATGCACTCAAGGTCGCTCCTCAGGCTGCTGTTGCAGGTACAGGCAGCGCCGATCGCGTGCTCGCCTCTATTAGTCGCCGACTAATTGCATGGTGGCCTCAACTTCAGATTCCACGAGGTCAAACACGCCCATGAACTTGCAACCGTAATATGGAACACAGATTTCCCCTGAGCATTCAGTATTGGCAATTATGATTGGAGGATTCGCCTCGGAATCACGGTTAGCTTGCTCACGTGATAAATAATTAAGGCATTCTAGAGATCCTTGCAAAAAATTCTCGATTCGCCGCCATGAGCTTATTCCGCAGATTGGGCTTGCTCATTTGGCACATTAGATGTCTCTCGTAAAAATTCTTACACTCGCGCAGCGCTTACTGTTCAACACTGTGCGGGTAGAAACCTTTGACCAGTCTGGGGATCCGGTAGGTATAGGAACAAGTTTTGTCATTTCACATGAGCTTGAGGGATACGGGAGAGAGCTCTTCCTTGTTACGAATAAGCATGTGATTGAAGATGGATTTACCGCAAATATGTACTTCACAAAGATCAAAGATGGTGCCCCTGATATTGGGAATCCATTCTTCGTTCGTTTTGACATGTTTGAGTGGGGTTGGCACGGCCATCCTGATCCGTCAGCAGACATATCTATCCATCCGATATCGTGGGTATTTGATATCATCGATACCAGTGGTGTCTCTGCATTTCTTACGGACGTGTCGACGGATATTATAGTGACTCCAGAGCGTGCGGAAACATTAGATGCGGTAGAGGAGATTTTATTCATAGGCTATCCAAATGGCCTTTACGACAAAAAGAATTACGTACCAATCATAAGACGAGGAACTACCGCTACACCGATCTCCCTGGACTATGATGCGCTTCCCGTTTTTCTAATTGATGCATCGGTGTTTCCTGGCTCAAGCGGAAGTCCTGTATTCCGGCATATTCCTACGATTGACGGACAATCGCTCGCGCAGCTAGAACTTCTTGGGATCATTTCATCGGTTTTTTTTAGGACGGAGTCAGGCACTATCGAACTTCGGCCTGCACCAACAAATGTCAGCGATGCAGTGATAAAGACGAGAGAGATGATTGATCTTGGGATGGTTTATAAGTCACACTTGATTCTTGAAACTATTGATGATTTCTGGGAAAAACATCGCGATCAGGCCGACCAGCTTCAGAAATTCCATCAAGCAATGAGGAGAAAAAAATCCCAAAGCAAATAGCGTAGTATGGCTAACCATCGCTTGGAGCCGACGACGAAGAAGTTCTGATGTAAGCTGCGCTCCGACGACGCAGATGCCAAAATAACCATTTCGGAAATTCTTGAGAGGGGGTGTGCCCATGTTGGCTGGTTCATGTCTTTGCGGTGGCGTTCGATATGAGATCGACGGCGAACTTGGTGCGGTGACAAACTGCCATTGTAGTCTTTGTCGCAAGACATCAGGGTCGGCGTTTGCCAGCGGGGCGACGATTCCGGCGAAGTCGTTTCGAATAGCCAGTGGGCAAGAGTTGCTCAAAGAATGGGAATCGTCTCCTGGATATCATCGTGTGTTTTGCGGGCGCTGCGGTTCGCCAATCTTGAAACGCAAAGATAATGACCCGGAGCATCTTCGCTTTCGCCCGGGAACTTTAGACAGCGATCCCGGAGTAAAGATGTCCAAGCATACGCACGTCAGATCGAAGGCGCCGTGGGTGGAAATCAATGACGGATTGCCGCAGTCTGAGTGAGAATGCAGCAGGCCGTCATCAGTAGGCAGTATGCGGAATTGGCGTCCACGAAAATAACCTCTATCAGCTCAGCTTTGAAACTTCCGCGAGCTTTCTACGAGCAATCCACCATCGACGTTGCCAAGCAGTTACTGGGCAAGTATTTGGTGCATAAGCATCCGGATGGGAAAACTATCGGGCGGATCGTCGAGACGGAAGCTTACGTTGGCCCGCAGGATCTTGCGTGTCATGCGTCGAAAGGGCGAACAGCGCGTACGGAAGTGATGTTCGGACCTGCCGGGCATGCATATGTTTATTTCATCTATGGCTTTTACAATATGTTGAATTTGGTCACCGAAGCGGCGGATTACCCTGCTGCAGTGCTGATCCGTTCGGTGGAACCGGTGGACGGCATCGATTTGATGCGAAGCCGTAGGAAGAACGGGTTGCTGCGCAATCTTGCCAGCGGACCGGGAAAGCTTTGTCAGGCCTTTGGCATCGATCGCTCATTAAATGGCACTGATCTTTGCGGCAGCGTACTTTTTGTGGAGGATCGCGGCGAGCCATCGCCGAAATTCCAGGCTACACCAAGAATCGGGGTCGATTACGCTGGTAAATGGAAACATAAACCGTATCGATTCTTAATTCGTGGCAGCGAGTTTGTGTCGAAAGGCTAGGATCGCGAGCGAGTCAGAGAAACCGGATGGCGGAACAATCCGAGAAAGAAATTGAGGAAATCATCGCCGACCGGCTCCGTGAAGCGGATTTAAAATTTGTAACGGAAAAGGCGATCGGCGGGCTGGCGCCGGATTTCATCGTCTTCGCCCCGGATGGGAGGCGGTTTATTGTCGAAGCCCGAAGTTGGGATTTTCCCGGTCTGACGACGGAAGCTAGCCGTCAGGCGCAGTTCTATCAAGACGCGGCGCAGACAGACGGTGCGTTCGTGGTGATCCCGGGCCTGAAACGAAACTTGCCGTCCAAAGGGGTTGTGACGGTCGACGGCTTGGTGCCTGCGCTCATGGCCGAATTTCAGAGCACAAAGGCGCGTGCCAATCCGTCACAGGTGACCAAGGTAGAAAAACTGATTTTCGCCGCCATGCCATTCGCGCCACAATATGAAGACGTTTTCTTCGTGGCGATGAGCTATGCGGCGGAGCAAGTCGGCGCGGTCTGCGACCGCGTTGACCGGCGCGAGTTTCAAGGCAACGTCGTGGAAGAGATTCACCGGATGATCCACAAATCGGTCGCGGTCATTGTAGATCTGTCGGAATCTAAACCAAACGTGCTTTACGAAGCGGGCTATGCTCATGCGCTGAAAAAGCCTTGCATCCATATCTGTTCGACTTCGATGGACAAGCTTCCTTTTGACGTCGCGCAGTGGAAGACTAGCCAATATCAAGCGGGCCAAACGCACAAATTGCGCAAGGATTTAACTCAGCGCTTGAAAGCGATCGTCGATTAAGACCGCTCAGACGAATGCAATCTGCCCCAAGAACAATCTACGTCGACATGGACGACGTGTTGTGTCACGCGGCGCGACATTTCCTCATGATTGTGGAGCGCGAGTTCGGAAAGAGAATCGAATACGAGCAGTTGACCAACTTCGATGTTGGTCAGTCTTGTGGACTTCGGCCGGATGAGCGCGAGGAGTTATACCGAATCGTGCATCGACGCGATGAACTGTTAAGCATGGCGCCGGTCAGTGACGCGATAGCGGTTCTCGAAGGTTGGAAAAAGCGGGGATTCGAGATTGCGATCATCACGGGCCGACCTCCGGAAACCTACGAAACGTCGATCGAGTGGTTATCGAAACACCGGATTCCTTTTCATTCTTTTACCGTCGTGGACAAGTATTCACGCTTTTCGACCGAGCAGACTGGCGCGATTAGCTTAGCTGAACTAGCAGTGCACCAGTTTTGTTGGGCCGTGGAAGATTCGCTGCCAATGGCCCATTATCTGGCTGACGAAATGAGAGTACCGGTTGCGCTAATCGATTGCCCGTGGAATCAAACCGATGCTGAACATGCGCGGGTTAGTCGCTATTATCATTGGCGGGCGGTTGCAGAAGCACTTCCCGCGCAAAGCAACCAGTATGGAGGTAGAGAGAAGGATGACTAAAACCACGATCTTTTGCTTGGTGATTCTCTGGGGATTGAGCGCCACTGCGCATGGCGCTGAAGGAGACGCACGTTCGGTTGCGCTCATCGAAGCCGCGAAAAAAGAAGGTAAGATGGTTTTCTACACCTCCGTGGAAACCGAATTTGCCCGCTCACTGACCAGCGCCTTCGAGACCAAGTATCCATTCATCAAGACGGATATTTTCCGCTCGACTCATGACAAAATCTTTAGCCGCATGAATATCGAGCGGCAGACCAGCACCTTTGTTGCGGACGTAGTGAGTGTTGGCGAGTTCGAGACCTATCACATGCAAAAAAGAGGCTTCATCGCGCCTTACAAGTCGCCGTTCGCCGCGGCATATCCGGACGGCTTCAAGGATCCCAGCGGTTATTGGACCGATCTCTACGACAACTTGATCGTGACTGCTTACAATACCACGAGGGTGAAGCGCGAAGAGATTCCAAAGCGTTACGAAGATCTGCTTCATCCGCGTTGGAAGGGACGCATGGTGCTCGATCAAAATGAGGACCGCTGGTTCGCCAATATGCTCTACCTGCTGGGCGAGAAAAAAGGCATGGAGTTCATGCAGGCGCTGGCCAAGCAAGAAGTGGCGATTCGCAGCGGGCGCTCGCTGGTTACGCAGCTCATGGGCGCGGGTGAATTCGATTTGCAAGTCGTTGCTTACTGGTATCGCCCGCATCTGATGAAAAAGAAAGGCGCACCGGTGGACTGGGTGGGAATCGAGCCGGCCATTGTGGCGCTGCATCCGATCAGCATTGTCGAAAAGGCGCCGCACCCGAATGCAGCGAAGCTGTTTATTGATTTTGCGCTGTCGGATGAAGGGCAAAAGATTTTTATCCAGCGCGGGCGCGAGTCGGCCAAGCCGGGTTTGAAGCCGGAAGGTTATCCCAGTCAACTCAAAGTGGCGCCGAGCCGAGTGCAACTGGCGGAAAAGCTGCAAGATTACACACGACAGTATGAGTCGTTGTTCGTGCGCGCGCGCTAATCCCAATGGGTGATGGTTGGAATGTTGAAACCGAGAGTGCTCTTCTGCTTTTTGTTTGTCTCGTTCATCATCTCAGGATGCGCGCCAATGTTTAGATCGACCAGTCCGGCTAACATGACGATGATGACCGCGGCCGCCGCAGGCGACACGGCGCGGGCCAAAGTGTTGATCGCCCAAGGGACCGAAGTCAATTTCACCGACCGCGGCCTTTCGCCTTTGGGGGCGGCGATTATTGGGGGACATTTGGCGACCGCGCGGACATTGTTGGAAAGCGGTGCGGCCGCTGACTTTGAGTTGGAAGATGGAAATCGCGCGCTAATAATTGCCGCGCGGCAGGGAAATGTCGAAGCGGTAAAACTGTTGCTCAGCTTCAAAGCCGATCCGAGAGCAAAAAATCGTTTCGGCGAAACCGCACTACAACTAGCGGCGTGGGATGGCCACGCGACGGTTGTACAGCCTCTGGTTGCCGCCGGCGCAGACCCGAACAGCCGTGATGCCTCGGATAACACGGCGTTGCTTGCCGCTGCCGGTCGAGAAAAAGTTGACGCGGTCAAAGCGCTCATCCAAGCCGGCGCTAATGTCAACGCGGGAGGCTTGAAAAGTGGTGTCACGCCGCTCTTGATGGCCGCGGGATCCGGTCATGTCAGTATGGTGCGAACGTTGATCGCCGCGGGAGCGGACGTGAATGCCACCGCCAGCGGTATGACTACGCTGCGAATCGCCGCTGCGACGGGTAACACACTCATGGTCAAGGATCTGGTTGCGGCAGGGGCGCGTTTAAACGACCGCGATCCACAGGGACGAACAGCGCTTGCGCTGGCGCGGCAGGGAAAACACGCCGAGGTTGTGAAAATTCTTCCAGGAGCGGGCGCGACGGAGTAGCGGGTGAGAATTCATGTCACCTTCACCGGTGGGCCGCTCTTCGAGTGGCGTTCGGTGAGCTCCAATGTGTAACCATCGGGATCCTGGATGAAGGCAACTTTATCTTGACTGCCGGGCCGGTTTGGCTGTGGTTCAAGAGTAAATTTCACACCTTCTGATTTCAACTTTTCGCTGAGCGGATAAAGGTCGGACACGTAGAGGGCAACGTGGCCGTGCCACCTCGGCATTTCTTTTACGTGTCCGGGTCCGCCGGTCTCGATAAGCTCGAGGCTGGGATTTTCATCTTCGCTGCCATAACCGAGATAGCCGACGCGCTCGCTTTTCTCCGGGTTGGGCCGAATGCGCTGGACGTCCATGCCGAGCAGCCGCGTGTAAAAATCGATGCTGCGATCGAGATCGCTGACCAGCATCATCGTGTGTCGGATGCGAAAGGTGACGTTGTCTTTGGTTTTTTCGCCGGCCATGATTTTCTCCCTTAGTTTTTCCGCGACACTGCGAATCAGTAAACCGAAAATGTGAAACTTTCGGGCGAGATTAGCGCAGGGAAAGGCAGAGGGTCAAGGCGTGTAGCCGAGCGTAGTAGACGTGAACACCAGCAGTAAAGTTCTTAGGTGTGATCTTCCGGGAGAAGTCGCGAGGTTGAATGATTAAAGATGATGCCGATCCAGACGTCTTTGTCTTCCGGCCCAATAAATCAGTGCCACGAGAACGAATAGCGTGACTGCCCAATTTCTCAGAGCCCAATCGATGACTCGGATCAGTTCCGAAGATAGCCGTCCGGCGAATTCCCCGATCATGTCCATATGATCACCTCCGGGAAAAGCGATTCGCGCACGAGCTTGGAGTTGATCTAATGATAGAGGGAGGGGCTGTCGACGCGCAAGAACGAGGTACCCAAGAACGCAAAAAATTCATTGAGTAAAATGGTGTAAGGAATACCAGGATTGCCCATGTTGGTACTTTGGGTCAAGCCAATATGTCTGCTGACGAATGGCGGGCTCGATGTCGGGCGCGATTGGTAAATTGCAGTGCCAATCGAGGACGCAAAAAAGATTCGGCGCTGACTCGGCGGCAAGTCGAATCGTACGGAAAGAATGGCCGAGCTGAATTCTATGCCAGTGCCTTGACGAAGGCTCTGCGTAGAAATACGCCAATCAAGTGGCGCTTGTATTCGGCGCTGCCTTCGAGATCGTCGACGGGATCGGCGGCCTTTGCGAGCGCTTCGGCGGCATCTCCCAGTTGATTTTCGACTTGCGTCTTTGCGCCGATAAGCAAACCGTCACACTGGTCAGATCGAGTCGGCAACGCGCTGACACTGCCAACGACCGCCGTCGCTTCCGTTATATTGTCGCCGTCAACATCCAACACCAGTGCCAAACCCAAGGTTGGCCGCTCCTTGAGTTGAAATTTGAGGTAAGCCGCGCGCTCAGTCTTCGCCGGGATTGGGATCTCGACTCCGATGAGAAGCTCGTCGGCGGCGAGCGACGTTTCGTAGGCTCCGGTGATGAGCTTCTCGATCGTCAACAATTTGGGTCCGGCATTGCCGCGCACATGCGCTTTCGCGCCGAGGGCGAGAAGTAAGGTTGCAGGGTCGGAGTGTGGCTCGGCGAAACAGAGATTTCCCCCGAGGGTGCCGCTCGCGCGCACGCGCACGTTGGCGACATTGGTTTCCATTTCCGCGAGCACCGGCAGACTCGCGCGCACGAGAGGCGAGCGCTCGATGGCGCGATGCGTGGCTGTGCCGCCGATCATCAGCGAGCCATTTTTCCTTTCGATCTTGTTGAGATCGGGAATCGTCTTTACATCGACCAAATGCTCGTAGCGCAAGAGATCATGCTTCATTGCTAAAAGAAGTTCCGTGCCGCCGGCGTAAAGGCGGCCATTATCGCCGTATTCGGCGAGCATCTGCGACGCTTCGGCAGTGGTTTTCGGTTGGTGGATGGTGAATTTTCGTAACGGCATCATG